>NZ_BAAAUX010000019.1:0-585373 GCF_039534165.1 Saccharopolyspora taberi
GGCGGCGCGCTCCCAGGCCCGCCGCAACGCGACCTCGACCGCCCAGCCGCCCCGCGCTGCGGACTCGGTCAGCACCAGCGCGGTGTGCGGAAGACCGGAGCTGATCTCCTCCAGCTCGTCCACCAGGCGCACCGCGTGCACCTGCGCGCGCAGCGGTGCGTCGCCGATCTCGGTCGCCCCGCTCAGCGGTCCGCCGCCGACGAGCTCGGCGACGGTCAGCGGGTCCGCGCCGCTCACCGGACCACCAGGTCCGGGAGCCCGAACGCCTCCGGGCCGGCCAGCGCCATGCCCTCCGGGGTGCGCCACGGCGGCGCGGCGGGCAGCACCAGCACCTCCACCTCCATGCCGATCCCGACGTCCTCGACCCCGAGCACCCGCCGGTCCGGCAACCCGAGCAGGCCGATCACGTCCGGCACCGACGCCACCGCGCCGCCGTCGGCGAGGACGAGCAGCACCTCGTTGTGCACTTCGAGCCGCAGCACCCGCCCGCGCTCACCGGACTCGCGGATCAGCACGCTCGACGCGCCCGCTGGCAGCCGCCGCTCGCGCCAGCGCGCGGTGCGGTGCTCGATGTCGATCACCCGGCCCTGCCCGAGCAGCCCGCCGCCGAGCCTGCGGGCGACCGCGTCGCCGGAGACCGCCGCGCGGGTGAGCAGCCGGCCCACCTCCAGCGCCCGGCTGACACCGCCCGGAACACCGGTCGCCGCCAGCTGCGCCGGGGTGGCCGGGTAGCACGCGCACACCACCCAGCCGCCGCAGCTGAGCACGGTCTGCCGGAGCAGGAGCTCCAGGCGCGGCTGCGGGCAGTCCAGCACCACGACCTCGCCGCCGCTGCCCGCCGCGGCCAACGGCGTCGGCGACACCCCGCCCAGGGCGAAGGTGGTCTGCTCGACCAGTGGGAACACCCGGCCCATCCCGTCCACGTCGAGCAGCGGAACGCCCAGCTCGGCGGCGGCGAGCACCGGCAGCAGCGCGTTCTCCCCGGCGACGTTGAGCGGCGCGACCGCCGTGCACGACCGGCCGGTCCAGCGTTCGAGCCGCCCCATCGCCCGCAGCACCTCGTCGCCGGTGGGCAGTTGCTCGCCCATCAGGAACGGTGCGCCGACGAACCCGACGGCCGCGCACCACCCGTCCGGAACGTCCCGCGCGGACAGCAGCGGCACCGGTCCTGACCCCGCCAGCACCGACCGCAACCACTCCACCGGCACGCTCAACCGCCCGCCGTCCCCTCCGCCGCCGGAGGTGAACAGCTGCGCGCCCGCGAACAGCGCGTCGACGTCCTCCGGTCCGACCGATCCGGCGGGCTGCCAGGTCATGGGCGCACCACCTCGGCGGCGACCCCGGTGGCCCGCACCTGCACCCGGTACACGCTGCCCGGCAGGTAGGCGACCGAACCGGTGCGCACCTCGGCGATCCGCACCGAGTCCGGCCGGGCGCCCGCGCTGACCGCGCGGACCATCGCCTCCTCGCCCGCCCGGTCGATCGCGGTGGCCAGGTCCAGGTCGTCGGACTCCACGACCACGCGGTCCACCTCGGCCGCGGGCTGCGCCCACGCGGCGCCGACGGCTCCGGCGACGACGCCGTCCGCCGGGCACCGCGCGCCGAGCGCGGAGGCGACCCGAGCCGCCCGCTCCGGCGTCCCGGTGACCACGACCGGACGGGGTTCGGCCGCTCCGCGCAGCCTGGACACCGTCCGCCCGATGTCGTCGGCCACCGCGACATCGGGCAGCGGAAGGCTCAGCGGCGGCACCCCGGCGTCGGTGGCTCGCCGGGGGAAGCCGTTGTCGACCAGCCCGGCCCGGGCGCGGTCCGCGCGCAGGTCCACGACGACGGCGTCGCCGGTCTCGGCGAGCACGGCAGCTCCGCGCAGCGCGGCAGCGGTGTCGGCCTCCAGCGCCGCCAACGGGAACCGGCGCAGGTACTCGGTGTTCATCGCGGCGGCGTCGTGCCGGGTGAACAGCGTGGCGGCGCCGGGCAGCAGCTCGTCGACCACCGCGCGGCACTCGTCGGCGACGCGTTCCGCGAGCGGGCGGGACGCCGCGTTGAGCACGGCGGTGTTCTCCCTGGCGAGAAGGCCGAGGCCGCCGATCTCGTGGGACAGCGTCACCGGCAGTTCGGGTACTGCGTGGTGCACCGCCTCGGCGACCGCGATCTCCTGCTCGGCGCGGATCGGCGAGCCGACAGCGGTGACGGTCAGGCCGCGGGCTCCGCGGTTCGCGGCGTCCTCGGCGAAGCGCAGCACGGCGGGGAGGTCGAGATCGCCGAGCGCGCGGCCGGTGAGGTCGAAGCCGCCGGGCAGCACGGCGGACCAGCCCCGCACCGCCGAGCACAACCGCCCGGGCCAGCCGGACAGCGGCGGGAGGACACTGCGGTCGGAGTGCGCGAGCCGCAGCACCGCGACCGGCGCGAGCTCCGACGCGTCCGCGAGCGCGTCGGAAAACCGGCTCGTCGCTATGGAGACCGACGTCGGGGCGAGCTGCTCCGGCAACCGGCGCAGCAGGGCTCGAAGCGCACCCGCCACGTCAGACGTCGGGGTATCGACGGCTGCCGACGCCCGGACACCGTTGGCGTCGACCACGGCGACCGCACCGCCCGCGCGATCGAGGTACACCCCCGACCTCACTCCACGCCACCTGCGCAGTCCCCGAGCACCACGTTCCGACACTAGTGCGATCGGAGGACGGAGTCGAGTGGCCGCTTCTCGGCAGCATGGGTTCTGTCCACAAGAGACATCGACCGGCGGTGCGGGTTGCCCGAGCTTGATGACAATGGTTATCATTTTAACTGGAACCACACAGACCCGGCCGCGGGCAGCAACCAGGGACATCCATGGCCACACAAGCACGCCACAGCACCGAGAACGATTCCCGCAGCGGCCTCACCGCGATCGTCTGCGACAGCTGCGGGGACAGCGGGGAGCGTCCGTTGCTTGCAGCGCTCAGGGAAACGATTCGACGCCTTCCGCACGCGGTGCTCCTGCGCACGACCTGCCCGCTGGGCCGGATGTGGTGTCACACCAGGAAGATCTCGGCACCGTACGGCGCGGGCCAGGTCGTGCTGGTGCAGCGGTGCACCGACACCCGCAGGCCGCTGGGGCCCGTCATCCTCGTCGGCCCCGTGGAAACCGCCGAGGACGTCGCGGAGCTGACCCGCTGGCTCGAAACCCGCCCGCTGGAGGTCGAATCACTCCCCCGACGCCTGCGGCGGCTCCAGAACGCCCACCGCTCCAACCAGAACTAAAGCAGCGAGGGATCACCGGTAGTCGGGGTTGTCGAACCCCACGTGACAGCCCGCGTCCCACTCCGAACGCTGGTTGCCGTACGCCGGAATCCCGCCCGCTCGCCGCAGCATCGCCGCTAGGTGCATCAGGTTGAACGTCATGAACGTGGTGTTGCGGTTGGTGAAATCGTTGTCCGGCCCGCCCGAACCGGGATCCGAGTACGACGGGCCCGGCCCGGCTTCACCGACCCACCCGGCATCGGCCTGCGGCGGGATGGTGTACCCGAGGTGTTGGAGGCTGTAGAGGACGTTCATCGCGCAGTGCTTCGCGCCGTCCTCGTTGCCAGTGATCAGGCAGCCGCCCGTCCGGCCGTAGTACGCGTACTGCCCGGCGTCGTTGAGCAGGTGCGAACACCCGTACAGCCGCTCGACGACCCGCTTCATCACCGAACTGTTGTCCCCCAGCCAGATCGGCCCGCACAGCACCAGGATGTCGGTGGCGAGCACGGCCCGGAAAATCTCCGGCCACGCGTCGGCCGACCAGCCGTGTTCGGTCATGTCCGGCCACACACCGGTGGCGATGTCGTGATCCACCGCGCGCACGACGTCGACCTCGACGCCGTACCGCCGCATGATCGCGGTGCTGACCCCGATGAGTCCTTCGGTGTGGCTGCGTTCCGGCGACCGCTTCAGCGTGCAGTTGACGTACAACGCACGCAGGCCGTCGAAACGCGGCTCTCCGTTGTCCGCGGGCACGTCCGCTCAGCCGCCCGCCTCGGCGAATGCCATTGCGCAGCCCCCACGTCGATGAACCGGCCACCTTCACGCTAACCGGCGGCCCGGCACCGCACCTGGTCAACTCCGGCTCGAAACCGCCCGGATTTCCCGGCGGCGGGGGAAGTACCGGCGCAGCTCGCCGGGCTTGTCCACGGGCGTTCGCTGCCCGCGGATCACCCCGGGTGCGGCGGCTCGACGCGACCGCCGCACCCTCGGTGCCCCTCCCGGATCAGACCTCGTCCTCGTCCGAGGAGCCGGCGTAGACGGGCAGCATCCGCACCACCTCGGCAGGAAGACCGATGCCGTCCTCGCTGGCCGGGTTCACCGCGAGCCACATCTCGTCCGACGGCCAGTTGGCGGCCAGCTCGGCGATCGGCAGCTCGACGGCGGACTCGACGTCGGCTCCGGCTTCCCGCAGCGCTTCCTCCGAGGTGAAGACCGGGATGTACTGCTGGCCCTCCTGCTCGATGACCGGGATCGAGATCGCGCCCTCGGGCTGTTCCTCCCCCTCCTCGGCAGGGGCCTGCGGCAGCAGCGCGACGCTGGTCGCGAGCTCCTGCAGAACCGCCTCGGTCTCGTCGGCGACGGCGTCCTCCGCCTGGGTGCGATCGTCTGAAGAGGTCATGGTCCGTCCTTACTTCACGGGGTGCTTCGGTTTGGCGACGAGTAGGTGCGCGAACGCGCGAGGCCCCACCGTACGGGGCCGCTTCGGCGGCGGCGAACACCCACCCACCGCAAGCCCGGAGCGGCCACCGCACCAGGCTCGCTGACCACCTTGGACTCGTCGCGCCCCACCCCGAGGCCCGGCCGGCCCGGTTCATCTCCTCACCGCGCTGCGGAAGAGGTCACTGGCGGCGAATGCGAGCCTGGACACCAGTCCCAGGCCCGAGATGTCCGCGAGAGTGAGCGCCAGCGGCCGGACGCCGGTCTGCCCGGAGCCCATCTCGATGGTGAGTTTTCCGGTTGCACCGCTGGGAATCTGCCAGGTGAGTTCCAGGATCATCACGGACCTCCTTGCGGAGAGCCCGAATCGCGGCAGGAGTCGTCCACGCGGCGGCACGAGTCGCCGCCGGGCGGTGGGAACTCGCCTACGGCCGCACAGCGTGGGAACCGGCCGTGATCGGGCGGGAAGCGACGGGATCGGCAACCGGACTGTGGCTGGGCTTCATCCCACACCTCCCTCACGGCCAGGACTCGCACCGAGTCCGCTCCAGGAAGGGAAACCCGCGTCCGCAGGGAACGGGCGTCCCTCTCGTCGCAGCTTTGGCACTGCACGGCTCAATCCGCAGGACGCGGTAGCGGTTCGACGGTCTCAAGCACCTCCGGAGGTGTCAACCCTCAGACGCCGAGGACGGCCCTGGCGATGAGGAAGTAGATGATCAGGCCCGTGGCATCGACGAGCGTGGTCACCAACGGGGCCGACACCACCGCGGGATCGATGCCGATCCGTTTCGCCAGCAGCGGCATGGCGGCTCCGACGACCGCCGCCCACGAGCAGATGACCACCACCGACAACGCTACGGTCACGGCAACGGGGAAATCGACCAGCAACGCACCGATGAGCAGCCCGACGACGGCGAGCATGGCACCGAGCAGGAGCCCGACCCGGCACTCGCGCCAGGCCACGCGCAGCACGTCACCGGTGCGGACCTCGCCGACGGCGAGGGCGCGGACGGCCGCGGTGGCGGCCTGGGAACCGGCGTTGCCGCCGGTGCCGACAAGCAGCGGGATGAACAGGGCCAGCGCGGTGACCTCGGCCAGGGTGGTCTCGAAGATCTGCAGCACGTTGACCGTCAGCGTGGCGGCGACGATGAGCAGCAGCAGCCAGACCACGCGGGACCGGGCGAGCTGGGTGACGCTGGCGGCCATGTAGTGGCCCGGCCACGGCGTCGTGGCCGACTGGCGGGCGATGTCCTCGGTGTCGGCGGCTTCGATGAGTTCGACGGCGTCATCGATCGTCAGCAGGCCCACGACGCGGTTCTCGCTGTCGACCACGGGCAGGGCGAGCAGGTTGGCCTGCTGCATCAGCCGGGCGGCGGACTCGGCGTCGTCGGTGGCGTAGGCGTGCGGCGTGTCGGCCGTGACCAGCTCGGTGACCTGCCGGTCCGGCGGGCTGAGCACCAGCCGCCGCAGCGTGACCACGCCCTGGAGGCGGCGGTGGTCGTCGACGACGGGCAGGGTGTAGACGGTCTCGGCATCAGCGCCCTTGGCCCGTACCGAGCCGAGGGCCTGGCTCGCGGTGAGCCCCTGGCGCAGCGGCACGACCTCGGGACTCATGTAGCGGCCGACCGAGCCTTCGGGATAGCCGAGCAGGTCCGCGGTCATCTGCCGTTCCCGCAGGCTCAGGCCGGCCAGGACGCGCTGGGCGAACTTCGCGGGAGCCTCGCCGAGCAGACGCGCGCGGTCGTCGGGATCCATCGCCTCGACCAGGTCGTGGAACGCCTGGTCGCGCAGTCCGGAAAGCACGTGCTGCTGGTCGACCGGATCGAGCTCCTCGAAGACCGTCAGCGCGCGGTCCTTGTCGAGCAGGCGGAACAGCAGCACCGCGGTGATCGGATCCTGGCGGCCGAGTTCGTCGGCGACCTCGTAGGGCTGGCGTTCGGCCAGCCACCGCTGCATGCCCGCGACGTCATTGCGGTCCAGCAACTCGCGCAGGACATCGGTTGCCATCAGGCCCTCCGAGCGCGTTCCGACAAGAACGTTTCACCGCTTGTGTAGCACCCTCAGCCGCCAGCCGCGTCCAGCAGTTCGGCGAACCCCTGCGCCCGAGTGCGCACCGGTGCGTAGCCCAGCTCGTCGCGGGCTTTCGTGATGTCGATCGTGCACTCCTGGCTGGAGAGCCAGAGCGACATGTAGTCCAGCGGCGGCGTCCCCCGCAGCCGGAACGTGCTCCAGGTCCCTTCGGCGACCCGGGTCAGGAGGCGGGCGGGCAGCGCGGGCACGGATCGGCCGGGAGGAGCGATCCCCCGGGTCGCCAGCAGATCGGTGACGAAGTCACGGAAGACCACCGGCTCGCCATCGGTGACGAAGTACGCCTCGCCGGGACGCCCGTGCTCGGCCGCCAGCAGCAGTCCCCGCACGACGTTGTCGACGTGCGTGGTGTCGGTCAGATGCCGCCCGCCACCGATCCAGGCGAACCGCCCCGCCCGGACCGCGGCGACCAGCTCGGGCAGGACCGTGGTGTCGCCCGCGCCCCAGACCAGGCGGGGGCGCAGCACCACCGTCTCCAGGCCGACACCGTTCGCATCGATGACCGCCCGCTCCGCTCGCGCCTTCGACGCCGGATACGCCGCGGGTGAGTCCGGCCGCAGCGGGGCGGTCTCATCGACGCCGACCAGCGCCTGGCCTGCCATCAGCGCCGCTTCGGTGCCCACGTGCACGACCCGTCGCACGCCCGCGCGGCGCGCGCCGTCCAGCAGGTTGCGGGTGCCGGTGATGTTGTCCCGCTCGAACGCTTTCCACCCGCCGCCGCGCGTGGTGCGGGCCGCCGAGTGGAAGACGACCTCGCTCCCGCTCATCGCTTCGCCGAGCCCCACCGGGTCAGACAGGTCACCGGACACCGGCTCGGCACCGACCTCGGCGACCCGGTTCGCCGCGGCGTCCGAGCGGGCCAGCGCCCGCACGGCGTGCCCGTCCTGGACCAGCCGCCCGATCAGACGCCGTCCCACGAACCCGGAGCCGCCGGTCACGAAAGCTCGCATCGCCTCTCCTCCGCAGTAGGTATGCTGACCAACATAGTATTGGAACGACGCCGAGAAGATCCCAACGAAGCCGAGAAGATTCCGGAGTGCAGCGGATGCCCAGAACCCGGTCCGACTCGCGGAGCAAGATCGTCAGAGGGGCGCAGGACCTGCTGCGCCGCCAGGGCTATCGCGGCACCCGGCTGGCGCAGATCATCGAGGAGAGCGGCGGCCCGCGCGGATCGACCTACTTCCTGTTCCCCGGCGGCAAGGAGCAGATCGCGACGGAGGCGATCGACGCCTCCGGCGCGGAGTTCGACGCCCTGATCCGAACCGCCCACCAGGCGACCGGAACGGCCCGTGAATGGATCAACGCGATGGCCGACCACTTCGCCGCCTCGCTGCGGGATTCGGGCTTCACCCAGGGATGCCCGGTCTCCACCGTCACCCTGGATTCCGCACCTGGCTCGCCCGGCCTGACCGCCGCCTGCCGAGGTGCCTACGACCGCTGGCTGAGCGCGCTCACCGACGGGCTCGTCGGCCATGGCGTGACCGAAAGCGCTGCCCCCGACCTCGCCACCGTGATGCTCAGCAGCTTCGAAGGAGCGATGCTGCTCTGCCGCGCCCACCAGTCGACCGAGCCCTTGCGCCAAGTGCAGCAGCACATCCTGCGCACCGTCGAGCACGAGCTCGCCGACGCTCAGCGGGCGGGCAGCAGCCGGGGGATCGCGCGCACGTAGATCACCATGCCGATGACCTCGACGAGGGTTTGGGTGACCACGACGACCGCGGCGATGGCGAGGTGGTCCGGCAGCGCCAGCGCCAGCGGGAGGACCACCAGCGAGTTGCGGGTCGCACCGGTGAACACGATGGCTCGGCTGTCGGGCACGTCAAGGCGCAGCAGGCGGGAGACGGCGAGTCCGGCGAAGGCCATGACGAGCAGGAAGAGCGCGTAGACGGGCAGGAGCCGGGTGATGTCGGCGAGGTTGTCGTCCAGCTTGGGCACCTGCGAGCCGACGACCGCCAGCAGCGTCGCGGCCATCAGAGGCACCATCGCCGTGCTCGCGGCGTCGGCGGCCTTCCGGCCGGTCGTGCGGCGGGCGGCCGACGCCTGGGTGAGCCAGGCCAGCGCCAGCGGGATGACGATCAGCACGAGGAACGCCTCGACGAACGGTCCGGGCTCGACGATGGCAGCCAGCTCCGAGCCCATGAACAGGTAGAGGTATCCCGGCAGGAGGATCATCTGGGCGAGCAGCAGCAGCGGAGTCGCGGCCAGCAGCCGCTGACCGCTGCCGCCTGCCATGGAGCTGAAAACGATCACGTAGTCGACACACGGGGTGAGCAGGACCAGCAGCACACCCATCCGCACGGCTTGGTCGGCGGGCAGGAAGGTGAACATCGCCGCGACCACCAGCGGCGCGACGAGGAAGTTGACCACCAGCGCGGCGGCCAGGAACCGGCCTGCCCGCAGCGAGCGGCCGATCTCGGCGGCGGGTACCTGCAGGAAGGTCACGTACAGCAGGGCCGCGAGCACCGGGTTGATCGCGCGCTCCAGTCCCGGCGCGATGGCCGGGACGACCAGGCCCACCAGCGCACCCGCCGCCATCGCCGCGACGTAGACCGCGACCTGGTGCCGTTCCATGCCGGCGACCAGACCCCGCGCTTGCTCCGACACCGCGCTCTCCCCTGGCATTCGTCCTCCACGACCATCCACAGCTTGCCGGTGCGCTGCCCGCCGGTGGCCGTCCGGGCTCGCCAACAATCCAATGAGCGTTAGTATGTTGATGTGACTGTGGAACGTGACGACAGCTGCGACCTGCTGTGCCTGGACCTGCCGCACGCCGAGGAGATCCGCGGCGGCCTCCCGGAGCTCGCGGCCGTCGAGCCCGCCGCCGCGGCGGCCCGGGCCCTGGGCGATCCGACGCGGCTGCGCATCGCCGCTGCGCTGCTCTCCGGTGGCGAGCTGTGCGTGTGCGACGTGTCCTGGGTGGTCGGACATGCCCAGAACCTCGCGTCGCACCACCTGCGCCAGCTCAGGACGGCCGGTCTGGTGACCTCCCGCCGTGACGGCAAGCTCGTGATGTACGGGTTGACCGAGCGGGGCCGGGTGCTGGCCACCGCCGTCCTGGGCGACTCCCTCGCGGCGACCGGCAGACCAGCGGAGGGTTGAGGCGTGGGAGCGGAGTGCTGCGGTACCCAGGCCGGCGAGGCCGCAGGCAGCCGGGGCTCGGGCCGGTTGTGGCAGGTCCGTGAGCTGCAACTGGCCGTGGGGGCGGCGTTGCTGCTGACCACCGGCTGGCTGCTCGGCCGTGCGGGTGCCGTCCCGGTCGGTCTCGGGTTCGAACTGGGTGCCGCGGTGGTCGGCGCGTTCTCGTTCGTGCCGGGAGCCCTGCGCAACGCGTTGCGTCGCCGGGTGGGCGTGGGCACGTTGATGACCATCGCCGCCATCGGGGCGGTGGCGCTGGGGCAGTTCGCCGAGGCGGCTCTGCTGGGAGTGCTGTTCTCGATCGCCGAAGGACTCGAGCACTACGCCGTCGCCCGCACCCGGCGCGGCCTGCGGGCTCTGCTGGCCCTGGTCCCGCCGAAGGTCACCGTGCTGCGCAACGGCGCCGAACTCCAGGTGGTCCCCGACGAGCTGGCCGTGGGCGATCGGATGCTGCTGCGGCCCGGTGAACGCGCGGCCACCGACGGTGTGATCCGCTCCGGCCGCACGAACCTGGACCTCTCGGCGATCACCGGCGAATCCGTGCCGGTCGAGGCGGGCCCCGGCGACAACGCCTACGCGGGCGCGATCAACGGCGGTGGTGCCGTCGAGGTCGAGGCCACCGCTGCGGCCTCGGATTCCTCGCTCGCGCGCATCGTGCACATCGTCGAGGAAGCCCAGGACCGCAAGGGCAGGGGGCAGCGGCTCGCCGACCGCATCGCCCGGCCGCTCGTGCCCGCCATCATGGTCCTCGCGGCGGTCATCGCCGCGCTGGGCGCGGTCCTGGGCGATCCGCTGCTGTGGATCGAACGAGCGCTCGTCGTGCTGGTGGCCGCTTCACCGTGCGCCCTGGCGATCTCCGTGCCGCTGACGGTCGTCGCGGCGGTTGGCGCGGCCAGCCGCACCGGAGCGTTGATCAAGGGCGGCGCGGCGTTGGAGGAACTCGGCCGCGTCGGCACCGTCGCGGTCGACAAGACCGGCACCCTCACGCGCAACGAACCAGGAGTGGTGGAGATCGTTTCCGCGGCGGGCGTCACTGAGGACGAGGTGCTGGGCACCGCCGCCGCGCTGGAATCCCGCAGCGAGCATCCGCTGGCGCGGGCGATCCTCGCCGCCGCAGACCCGCCATCGGCTGCCCAGGACGTCACCGCAGTGCCCGGTCACGGACTGCGCGGGCACCTCGACGGCGTCCCGCTGCGCTTGGGCAAGCCGGGCTGGATCACCACAGGCGGGCTGGCAGGCGACGTCGAACGGTTGCAGCAGGACGGCGCCACCGTCGTCCTCGTCGAACGCGACGCCACCCTGCTCGGGGCGATCGCGGTCCGCGACGAACTCCGCGGCGAAGCCCCCGAAACCATCCGGCAGCTGCACGCCCTGGGCATCGACACCGCGATGCTCACCGGCGACAACACCCGCACCGCCGCCGCACTCGCACAACAGGCCGGTATCGCCACCGTGCACGCCGAGCTGCTCCCGGAGGACAAAGCGCGCCTGCTCGGCTCGCTGAGCAACGGCCGCACGATCGCGATGGTCGGCGACGGCATCAACGACGCCCCCGCCCTCGCCACCGCGGACGTGGGCATCGCCATGGGCACGATGGGCACCGACGTCGCGATCGACACCGCCGATGTCGCGCTCATGGGCGAAGACCTCCGCCACCTCCCCCAGGTCCTGGCCCACGCCCGCCACGCCCGCGCCGTGATGGTGCAGAACCTCGGGCTCTCGCTGGCGATCATCACGGCGCTGATCCCGCTCGCCGCCTTCGGCGTGCTCGGCCTGGCGACCGTCGTGTTCGTGCACGAACTGGCCGAGGTCCTCGTCATCGGCAACGCCATCCGCGCCGCCCGCACCCGGCCACTGCCCGGCGCCCCGCCCGCTCCCACCGCTCCGGTCCGGCAGCCGGCCATCGCGGGCAAAGCCACCAACCGCCCGGAGAACGACGGGTGCTGCTGACTGGCTCATCGCACCCGTCGCTCAGTTCCCTGCCGGAACGGGAACAAAAGAGTCCTTCCGACCTGGTCCCACCTGCTCCATGGCGTCTCTACTACCGGAGTTAGTGCTACTAAGCTTCCTAGTTGATCTGGAGGCTTCGGTGACCTCTCCCGAAACGCCGAATCACGAAGAAAAACGCAGGCTGGATCTGGGCGGCTGCGGCCCGCTGATCATCATGCTGGTCCTGGCCCTCGCCGCCGCCGCGTTCGTCATCTGGTACGTGATCGACCGGATTTCGAGCCTCAACCTGTTCTGACGGGCAAATCCGCATCGCGATGCGGGTCTTTCGTCTTTGTTCGGCCACGCATCGGCTCGTACCCTCTGGAAAGAGGCGTGAGGGGGCATCATGCAGGGTTTGGGTGATCTCGAAGGTGCGGTGATGGATGTCCTGTGGCGGTCCGGAAGGGCGATGTCGGTGCGCGAGGTGCTGACCGAGTTGAACAGCACCCGCGCCCTCGCCTACACGACCGTCATGACGGTTCTCGACAACCTCCACCGCAAGAACTGGGTCGCACGCGAGTTGCAGAACCGGGCATACCTGTACACACCGCGGGAGAACCGGGAAGAGGCGACCACACGGGTGCTGCGGGAGCTCCTCGAATCCAGCGGTGACCCGAAGGCGGTGCTGCTGCACTTCGCCCAGTCCGCCTCCGATGACGAGGACGCCGTGATCCGGCGAGGTCTGCGGCAACGGTCAAGCCAATGATCGGCGCGCTCGCTCTCCTGTTCGGTGCGGCACTGCTGGCCATCGTCGCACCGGCGGTCCTGCGGAAGCTGCTCGAAGTGCGCACCGACCCGCAGGTCGTCCTCGTCGTGTGGGCGGTTCTCGTGGGTGCGACTTTCCTGACGACCGTCGGCACGCTGGTGATCATCGTCCTGCCGACGCACGGGCCGATGCTGCTGCTCATGCGGTTCGCGCACAACTACGCGAATTTCGACCACGGCTCGTTCCCGATCCACGAGCTCAGCGGTGCCCTGCTGCTCATCCCGGTCGCCGTGGTGTCAACCCTCGCCTGCCGCGGGCTGGTCAGGTACACGCGAGAACAGCGGAGACTCCACCGCCGCCACCTGGACCTCCTGCGGATCACGGCCAGTCCGGAAACCGGGAGCCTCACCACGATGTGGCTGCCTGCCTCCGAACCGCTGGCCTACAGCGTCGCGGGAACACCGTCGTTGGTCGTGGCAACCCGAGGTGTGCGGGAACAACTCCGCAGCGGCGACATCGCCGCGGTCCTCGAACACGAGCGCGCGCACCTCCGCGGTCGCCACCACGTCCTCGTCGGCTTGGCCCAGGCATTGGCGAACTCCGCACCTTGGGTTCCGCTGATGCGCCACTCGCCGAGCCTGGTCCGCGCGGCCGTCGAACTCGCCGCCGACCGCGTCGCCGCCCGCTCCCACGGCGCCACGGCCGTACGCACAGCGCTGCTCACCCTGACCAAGCATCGCGGAGGCCCGTCAGCGCCGGCCAACTCCCTCAGCATGGGCGAAGGGAACGTCGGCCTGCGCCTGAGCCACCTCGAAACCTCCACGCTGGGATCGAGCCCGGCCAAGCGCGCGCTGACCTCCAGCATCGCCGCGCTGGCCACCACCGTCGTCCTGACCGTCGCGGGCACCGGCCTGCTGTTCGCGGCCGTGACGCTGTTCGCCGGACTCCCGTTCGCCGGCTGACCGCCACCAAGGCACTTCGTCCCTTCTACTAAGCGGGATAGCACCCTCTACTAAGGGGCATAGCAATCTCCGCTTTAGGGAGTGTCGTGGCGGGAATATCTCCCAAACCAGCCGACAGGTTCGCCAATATCAAAACCAATACCGAGGTGATGTTCGCTGAAGTGCTGTCCGATGTCGTAGGCGCTGAACAGGTTTCGGTCGACTCCAACTTCTTCGACGATCTGGGCGCTGACTCCATGCTGATGGCTCGCTTCTGCGCGCGAGTCCGCAAGCGCGACGACCTTCCCTCCGTCTCCATCAAAGACGTCTACCGGTTCCCGACAGCGCACGACCTCGCGACCGCTGTTGCCGAGACCGAGCCCACGGCCGCCGAGACACCCGAGCCGCCCGAGGAACCGCTGCGCGTCAGCTCCGCGCGGTACGTCCTGTGCGGTGCGCTGCAACTGCTGTTCTTCCTCGGCTACTCCCTGCTCGCGGCGCAGGTACTCGCCCTCGGATACGAGTGGATCTCGGCCGCCTCCGGGGAACTGGAGATCTACCTGCGCTCCGCGGCGTTCGCCGGTGCGGGCTTCGCGGGGGTGTGCCTGCTTCCGGTGCTCGTGAAGTGGGTGCTCGTCGGCCGCTGGAAGGAGCGGGAGATCCCGGTCTGGAGCCTGGGCTACGTCCGCTTCTGGATCGTCAAGACGTTGTTGCGCGCCAACCCGGTGGTGCTGTTCACCGGTACCCCGCTGTACCCGCTCTACCTGCGGGCGCTCGGTGCCAGGATCGGCCGCCGCGTGGTCGTGCTGTCGCGGATGCTTCCCGTGTGCACCGATCTGCTGTCCGTCGGCGACGACGCGGTCATCCGCAAGGACTCCTACCTCAACGGCTACCGCGCCCACGCCGGCCGCATCCAGACCGGAACCGTCACCCTCGGCGAGCGCGTCCACGTCGGCGAAGCCGCGGTGCTCGACATCGGCACCTCCATGGGCGACGGTGCCCAGCTCGGCCGCGCCTCCTCGCTGCACCCCGGGCAGGCGGTACCCGCGGGCGAGGTCTGGCACGGCACTCCGGCGCAGCGCGCCCACGCGGACTTCGACATCATCGCCCCGGCGCCATGCGGAACACCGCGCCGCGTCGTCTACAGCGTCCTGCGCCTGGTCGCGCTGCTCGCCCTGCAACTGCCCGTGGTGATCGGCGGCGTCGTCATGCTGCTGGCCGCGGTCCCGCAGCTGGCGGCCCTGCTGGAACCCGGACCGACGGCGCTGACCACCTCGGCGTTCTACACCGACGCGCTGGTGGCATCGCTCGTGCTGTTCCTCGGCTCCGCGGTCATCGGCCTGGTATCGGTCCTCACCGTTCCCCGGCTGATCAACCTGATCATCGAACCCGGGAAGGTCTACCGCCTCTACGGCGTGCAGTACTTCGCCCACCGGGTGATCGCGCGGATGACCAACGTCAAGTTCTTCACGATGCTGTTCGGCGACAGCTCCTACATCGTCCACTACCTGCGGGCTCTGGGGTACGACCTCTCGCAGGTCCAGCAGACCGGCTCGAACTTCGGCACCGAGGTCAAGCACGACACCCCGTACCTGACCGGGGTGGGTTCCGCCACGATGGTCGCCGACGGGCTGTCGGTGATCAACGCCGAGTACTCCAGCACGTCGTTCCGCATGTCCCGCACCGCGATCGGGCCGCACAACTTCCTCGGCAACCACATCGTCTACCCGCCCGGCGGGAGGACGGGCGACGACTGCCTGCTCGCCACCAAGGTCATGGTCCCCACCGATGGACCCGTGCGCGAAGGGACCGGGCTGCTTGGCGCACCCAGCATTCCGATCCCGCGGACCGTCCAGCGCGACAGCGACCACGTCCATCCCGAACGCCGGGCCGACCTGCGCAGCTGCCTGGCGGCCAAGAACAAGCACAACCTCGCGAGCATGGGCGTCTACCTGTTCGTGCGGTGGCTGCACCTGTTCGGCATCGCCCTGATCGCCTCGGCGGCAGCCGACTTCTACCACTGGCTGGGACCGCCGGCGATCGCGTTCGCGACCGTGTCAAGCCTGCTGCTCACCGTGGTCTTCTACGCCGTCGTGGAGCGGGCTCTCACCGCGATCCACCCGCTGCGCACGGTGTTCTGCTCGATCTACGACAAGCGCTTCTGGCGGCACGAACGATTCTGGAAGGTGCCGCTGACCACCTACTTCCACTTCTTCAACGGCACCCCGTTCAAGAACCTGGTGTGGCGGATGCTGGGTGTCCGGATCGGCAAGCGGGTCTTCGACGACGGCTGCTACCTGTCCGAGCGCACGATGGTCACCATCGGAGACGACTGCACCCTCAACATCGGCAGCAGAATCCAGTGCCACTCCCAGGAGGACGGCGCCTTCAAAGCCGACTACAGCACGCTCGGCTCCGGCTGCACCGTTGGCGTCAACGCCCTCGTCCACTACGGCGTGACCATGGGCGACGGCGCGATCGTCACCTCGGACGCCTTCCTCATGAAAGGCGAGGAAATGCCGCCGCGCGCGCAGTGGGAAGGCAACCCCGCCAAGGAGATCTCGCGCCGCAGGCCGCTTCCGGCCCGATGACGCTCGGCCTGGAGCAGTGATTCGCGCCCGCCCACTACCGCCCGCGCCCACGCCGTGTCAGGCTACTGGCCGGTAAGAGAGGGGAAGGGACGTGGGCGTGTTCGACACCTCCGACGACGTCGGCGCACGACTGGCCACAGTGGACTACCTGGCGGGCGCGGCCACCGCGACGACGGTTTTCCTGGCCGACCGGCTCGGCAAGCCGTTGCTGATCGAGGGGCCCGCCGGGGTGGGCAAGACCGGGCTGGCGCAGGCGGTCGCCGCCGCCACCGGCGCGGAGCTGATCCGGTTGCAGTGCTATGAGGGCCTGGACGAGGCCCGCGCCCTGTACGAGTGGAACTACGCCACGCAGCTGCTGCGCATCCAGGCCGGGCGGGACGCGGACTGGCAGCGCACCCGCGCCGACATCTTCACCCCCGAGTTCCTGCTGGAGCGCCCGCTGCTGGCGGCGATCCGCCGCGAGGGACCGACGGTGCTGCTCATCGACGAGGTGGACAAGGCCGACCTGGAATTCGAGGCGCTGCTGCTGGAGATCCTGTCGGACTTCCAGGTCACCGTGCCCGAGCTGGGCACGATGCGGGCCCAGCACCGCCCGTTCGTCGTGCTGACCTCCAACGCCGCCCGCGAACTCTCCGAGGCGCTCAAGCGGCGCTGCCTCTACCTGCACATGGACTACCCCACCCCGGAGCGCGAACGCGACATCGTGCTCACCCACGTGCCCGCGCTGGGCGAAACACTGGCGGGCAAGCTCACCGAGGTCGTGGCCGCGCTGCGGAACCTGGAGCTGACCAAGGCACCGTCGATCGCCGAGACGGTCGACTGGGCCCGCTCGCTGCTGGCGCTGGGCATCGACGACCTCGACGACCCGGCGCTGGAGACCACGCTCGGGGTGGTGCTCAAACACCCCGGCGACCACGAGCGCGCCGTGGCCGGGCTGGGACTGCGCGGCGCGGAGGCACCGCGGCGATGAGCCTGCTCGACCGGCACGCCGATTTCCTCGCAGCGCTGCGCGAGCACGGCATCGCCGTCTCCACCGCCGAGGGCATCGATGCCGCCAACGCCCTGGCCGCCGTCGATCTCCTCGATCGCGACGCGGTGCGCGTCGCCTACGCGGCCACGCTGGTCAAACGGCATGGGGACGTAGCGGTCTTCGACGCGTTGTTCGACCTGTGGTTCCCACCGGCCCTCGGCGACGGCCACGCCACCGAGCCCACCGACGCCGGGCCCGCAGTGGAGGTCACCGGCGCCTACGGCACCTCCCCCGAGATCCACGCCGTGCGAACCGAACTCGCCCAGGCGCTGTTCACCGGCGACGACGCTGCGCTGGGCCAGATCGCCCGCCGCGGCGTCGCCCGCTACGGCCGCGTCCCCGGCGCGGGCGGAAGGCCCGGCTCGTGGTCACCGGGCACCGTCCTGGAGCAGCTGGATCCGACAACGCTGCTGGCGGGCCTGGTACGCACCGCCGAGGGGCAACCCATTGGCACCACCGGAACCGCGACGCGCTCCCGCTTCACCGGCCGCATCGACCGGTTCAAACAGCTCGTCAACGCCGAAGCCCACCGGCGCATCGCCGAGCAGAAGGGCCAGCGGTACGTCGCCGACCACCTGACCAAACCCGGGCCGGACCAGGTGTCGTTCCAAAGCGCCTCGCAGGCCGACCTGGCGGCGATGCGCCGGGCCATCCGCCCCCTCGCCCGACAGCTCGCCACCCGCATCAACCGCAGGCGCCGCAACGGCACCCGCAGCGCGATGCTGGACTTCCGCCGCACCCTGCGAGCCGCGCTGGCCACCGGGGGCGTCCCGATGTCACCCCACTTCAGGCCGCACCGACCGCACAAACCCGAACTCGTCGTGCTCTGCGACGTCTCGTCCTCGGTCGCGACTTTCTCGCACTTCGCCCTGCTGCTGGTGTACGCGCTGCACGAGGTGTTCTCCCGCACCCGCGCGTTCACTTTCGTCCGCGACGTCCACGAGGTCACCGACCACCTCCGGCACGGCCGCGACGCCGCCGAAGCCCTGGCCGCGGTCCGACGCGACACCCTCCAGCTCCCGGGCACCGGCACCGACCACGCCCGCGTGTTCAACCACTTCGCCGCTGACCACGCCGACGTGCTCACACCCCGCACCGTCCTCGTCATCCTCGGCGACGCGCGCAACAACCACTACGACCCCGTGCCCGAAGCCCTGGGCCGCCTGGCAGACCGGTGCCGCCGCACGTTGTGGCTCAATCCCGAGCCCCGCGCCGCCTGGGGTACCGGCGACTCGGCCGCGCCCGTCTACGCGGACCGGGTGGAGATGGCCGAGTGCCGCAACCTCGCCCAACTCGCCGACCTCGTGCAGTCCCTGGCCTGACGGGGACGCAGAGCGACGCCAGACCACCGTCGACGATCGTTAGCACGGCCATGCCGGGCATGCCCGCCGAGGCGCCTTGGGAAGCGGTAGTGGTTGGCGATCACCAGGTTCAGCGCCCGCGGCCACCTGCGATCTGCTCGACGACGTCGGCGGGGCTGGGACGAGCGGCGTTCTCGGCGGCGACGGCCTTGGCCCGATCGCGGAAGGCGTCCTCCCCCAACACCCGCCGCACCGCGGGAAAGATCTCGTCCGCGCCGGCAACGCTGATCGCCGCTCCGGCAGCAGTGGCGCGGGCGGCGTTGATCGGCTGATCGGCGCCCTGCGGCCACAGCACCATGGGAATGCCGTGCGCCAAGGCACCGAGGACCGTGCCGGAACCGCCGGCACCGACGACAAGATCCGCGCGGTCGAGAAGCTGGCCAAGCGGCACGAACGGTACGTAGTGCACCTCGGCACCGCCGGGTCGCCGGCTCGGCCGGGCGCCGTCCGTGCCCGGATTCCTCAGCGAAGAGCCCACAGTGGCGATCACGTTGACCTCGTCGCCTGCCATCGCCCCCACCGTCGCGTCGAGCACGTCCGGGTCGGAGAAGATCGTGCCGAGGGTGACCAGCACCGTCGGCTTGGCCGGGTCCGCGAAGGCAGGCGGTTCGAAAGCCGTGTCACGGGGGCGTCGGTGGGCCTGCGCGCGCAGCGGCAGCACGGGAACACTGCTGGACCACTCGGGATCCTGGAACAGCGGCGGGCACGGGTCGACGTAGCTCAGCGGCCCGATGAAGTCCAGCCCGGCGCCCCGGTAACGCGAAGCCGCGACGCGCTCGATCTCGGTGATCACGGCAGGCGTCGCGGGACCGATTCCCACCTGGTACCAGGGGATGCCGAGCGCAGCCGCGACCATCGGCCCGATCGCGTCGTACATCTCGGCCACGATCAGGTCGGGCGCCCACTCGCGGCCGAGGCTGATCGCGTCGCCACCGCCGAGATCCACGCGGGAGCCGCCGAAGATCTCCCCGATGAGTTCGGGCCCCGGCCGGAAGGGATCCTCACCGGTCCGGCGGGCGGCGTCATCGGTGAACTCCATCGCCGTAGGCCCTACGCCCAGGAACTCCACCTCGGCGGCCAGCTCCGGCCCGACCTGGTCCCGTACGTCCTCGCTGGTCGCGAGCGCGACGGTATGCCCTGCCTGGACCGCAGCCCGCATCAACGGGCCCATCGGCAGAACATGGCCGTATGCGGGGGTCGCGCTGAACAGAATTCGCACGAAACCTGCATAGCACGGTGTTGGCCAAGCGACGACCACTACTCGGCGTCCGCGCGTGTGACCGGCACGGCTGTCGATGTGCGCCGCCGCAACCTCGGCGAGCGAGTACGACTTCTCGACCGGGATGCGGAGCTTTCCCCGCGAGATGAGCCCGGCGGCCTCGGCGAGCGAGTACGACTTCTCGATCGGGATGCGGAGCTTTCCCCGCGAGATGAGCCCGGCGGCCTCGGCGAGCGCTTCCGGCATGCTCCCGGCCACGCCGGAGAACCGGACACCGAGCTGCGGACACCGAGATCGGCGATGGAGATCACCTTCCGCGGATCCCCGGTCAGCTCGACGAGCTCGCGGATCACGCCCGAGCCCGCCAGATCGAGAGCCGCGTCGACGTGGCCGAGCTGCCGCACCCGCGCCGATCTCGTCCACCACTCCGGCGGCGTCCTGCCCGACTCCGGCGGGCAACTCGATCGGATGGGTCTCCTGGAACTGGCCTTCACGGATCCGCCAGTCGACGGGGTTCACGCCCGCCAGCCGCACGGCGATGCGCACATGACCTGGCCCCGCGTGCGGCGCCTCGGCACGAGCCGCAG
Source organism: Saccharopolyspora taberi (assembly GCF_039534165.1). NCBI lineage: Bacteria > Bacillati > Actinomycetota > Actinomycetes > Pseudonocardiales > Pseudonocardiaceae > Saccharopolyspora > Saccharopolyspora taberi. The sequence goes on from NZ_BAAAUX010000019.1 coordinate 20,307, forward strand.
GACGTCCGGACCGCCGAGCCGGACGCCGTGAGCGAAAGAAGGCCGCGACCCGCCAGAAGATCGCGGACGCCGCCCTGCGCCACGAGATCCGGGCCCTGGTGCGGCACTGCACGGCGGAGGACGCCGCCCCGATCTGGCGCATGATCGACGAATCACCTGCCCTGCGGGAGTATGAGGAGTCGATGCGGCTGCGCCACGCGGAATCTCTGGCAACGGCCCTCGCCGCCGATCCCGACCTGCTCCAGACCCCAACGGCGTGCCGGACGATCGCGCGGTTCGCGATCGACGCCTATTCGCTGGCTCGCGGATGAACGAGTTCGGCACGAGCACCGCGCCGGTGACCGGCAAAGGGGCTCGGGATCGCCGACCGCGGTCTCCCCACCCGTCCGTGACGGCCCGCCGACGACGGATCTCTAAGGCTCGTGCGTCCGGTAGTCCACCGCGAACCGCCGTGGACCGTCGGCGACGATGCTCTCCGCCCCGGGGACGATGTCGGTGTTCTGAGCGGTGACGACCGTCCACGAACCCGCGAGCCGCCGCGTCACGAACACCATGATCCCCGTACGTTGGCCGCCGGCGCCTCCACCGGATGCGCGCTGGCCCTCCAACCGCCACTTACCGTGCACGACGGCGATATCGTCGGACAGCTGGCGGACCTCGACACGGCGAATGCTCAGGGTCGATCCGGCGAAGAAGGTGCGCAGGCCGTAGTCATGGGCTTTCCGGATGGCTGAACGTTTGCGCCACCACAGCCCGACGACGTTGACGAAGTCCGCGTCCTCGGCGAACAGCGCCGCGATGCCGTCCGCATCGCCCTCGTTCCACGCCTGGGCGAATCGCGCCGGGACGTCGGCCGGATCGGTCACCATGCACCCAGCGTTTCTCAACCGCAGGGCCCGGTCAAGCGGCGCGGTCGAACTATCGCGCCCCGCAACCCCTAAAAGTCCACTATGGATCGATGCCGAAGTCCTCGTAGATCATCTGGTCGTAGGTGATCTCGCTGCGTCGACGCCGTCCGGTGCGGCCTTCTCCAGCGCCGCGCGCAGCTGTCCGGCGTCGTCACGGCGCCCCTGCCCGCCGCGACCCCGCGCAGTTCCCCGCCCCGGATGGCCTGGACCTCGGACACAATCCCGCCAAACAGATGTCACCCTCCGGCATGCCGCCCGCCGGGCACCTAAGCAACGCGTTCGTGCAGCAGCTGCAGGAAAGCGCGGGCGGCGGGTGAAGATCCGGAAGCCGACCAGACCGCCTGCACCGTCCGCCGGGGAACGCCCGTCATCGCCACACTGGCCACTGTGGACATACCCCGCGCCGCGCCCGCGGGAACCAGACCGACGCCGAGGCCGCGGGCGACGAGCTGTTCCAGCAGAGCGATGGTGTCGGCCTCGAAAGCGACCGTACGAGTGGCACCAGCTGCTTCGAACGCGGCGTCGTTGTGCTTGCGGATGCCCGAGCCCGGCGGCATGTCGACCATGTCCTCCTCCGCGAGCCGTGACGGAGTGGTCCGCGCCTCCCCTGCCAGCGGATGCCCGCGAGGAACGATCGCGGCCAGGTCCTCGTGCGCCAGGACCCGCCCGGTCAGCCCGCGCGAAAGGCTGGCCGTGTCGACGAAAGCGATGTCGCAGGCGTGCTCGCGGACCTCGTGCAGCAGGTCCCGGACCAGCCGGGCGCGCAGCGTGACCTGCACCGCCGGATACCGCTCCCGGTAGACGGCGAGCAGTTCGGGCAGGTCCACCGCGACGAGCGGGGTGATCGTGCCGATGCTCAGCCGGCCACGCACCTGGCTGCCCTCGGCGGCGACCTCACCGCGAGCCCGCTCGATCGCGGCAAGGGCGTCGCGCGCCGGCCCGAGGAACGCCTCGCCTGCCGCGGTGACCTGGACCCCTCGGCTGCCGCGCTCGAACAGGCGCGCCCCCAGCTCCTCCTCCAACCGCGCGATCTGGTGGCTGAGCGCGGACTGCACGACGAAGCAGCGGTGCGCGGCGCGGGTGAAGCTTCCGGTCTCGGCGACCGCGACGGCGTAGGTGATCTGGCGGAGTTCCACGAAGGCCATCGTGTTTCGCGATGACTCGCATGACAAGCATCTGTTGGACTCATGTACCCAGAGCCGAAACCATGAACAACAACAGCCCGCGAACACGCCTCGGAAGGAAAACGTGGCTTCCTCTCAACCGGTAGCGCCGAAGAGTGCGGCCGATCATCGCGCCGACGGCCCGGGACGCGGCACGTTCCTGCTGATGTCGGTGGCCGTCGGGCTGTGCGTGGCGAGCAACTACTACGCGCAGCCCCTGCTCGACACCATCGCCCGCGAGCTGCACCTGTCGTCCGGGTCGGCCTCGCTGGTGGTCACCGGCGCGCAGGTCGGCTACGCCCTCGGCCTGGTCCTCGTCCTGCCGCTGGGCGACCTGGTCGAACGACGCCGCCTGGTGTGCGGGCTGACCCTGGCCACCGCGTTCTCCCTGGCCCTGACCGCGAGCGCGCCCGACGCCGGGCTGCTGCTGGCGGGCACCGCGATCACCGGCCTGCTGTCGGTCACCGCGCAGGTCCTGCTGCCGTTCGCCGCGGACCTGGCCGCTCCCCACCGGCGCGGCCAGGTCGTGGGGACGGTGATGAGCGGCCTGGTGATGGGCATGCTGCTCGCCCGCACCGCCTCCGGAGCGATCGCCACGATCGGCGGCTGGCGCACTGTGTACTGGGCCGCCGCAGTGGTCATGATCGCCCTGACCGTCGCGATGCACCGGGCGCTCCCCCAGTACCGCGGAAACGCCGGACTGCCTTATGGACGGCTGCTCGCCTCCACCGCCCGACTGCTGGCCGACGAACCCGTGCTGCGGGCGCGCGCGGCGATCGGCCTGTTGGCCTTCGCCTGCTTCAGCGTTCTGTGGACATCCCTGGCTTTCCTGCTGTCCGGTCCGGGTTACGGCTTGTCGGACGCCGAGATCGGAACGTTCGGACTGGTCGGTGTGGCGGGCGCGATCGCCGCCCAGCTGGCCGGTCGCCTGGCCGACCGCGGACGGACGAAGCTGACCACGGTCGTCAGCGGGCTGGTCCTGCTCGGCTCCTGGGGTCTGCTGGCGCTCGGCGAACACAGCCTGGCCGCGTTGCTCGGCGGAATCGTGCTCCTCGACCTCGCACATCAAGGCGTGCACATCACCAACCAGTCGCTGATCTACGCGCTGCGACCGAACGCGCGCGGCCGCATCACCTCCGCGTACATGACGTGCTACTTCGCCGGTGGTGCGATCGGTTCGGCTCTGACCGGCGTGGTGCACTCGAACTTCGGGTGGAGCGGAGTGTGCGTGCTGGGCGCCGTGCTGTCCGTCCTGCTGGTCCTGGTGTGGGTGGACAGCGTCATCACGGCCCGGACCCGGCTGTGGGAACTGTGGGCCGTCGCCCGCGCCGCCACCACCGCCGCGGGCCTGCTCGGGCTCATCGCCTTCGTGCTGCGCCTGACCATGTGAGCCGCCGGTGTCCGGCATCACAATTCCGCCATGCAGAGATGCGTATACCGACTTCAGAGCGGATGTCCCGCTCGGGCCCGCACAGGCGGCGGGAGCGGGACGCCCTTGCCAAGCCACCCCGGATCACTAGCCTTGGTGGTGCTGGTGGTTCGTCCGCCCCTGGTCTTCGGCCGGGAGCGGGCGAGGCAAGAGGGAACCCGGTGGGAATCCGGGACTGCCCCGCAGCGGTGAGCGGGAACGACCGCCGTCACCGGTCAGCACGACCGGGACAAGCACTGGGCCGCACGGCCCGGGAAGCGACGGCCAGTAGGAACGTCCGGCCAGGCCGGGAGGCGCCCGCGAGTCCGAAGACCTGCCATCGGTGCGCGCACAACCCGTGCGCGCTGTTCCGAGGTCTCGAGGGAGGACCTTGCGGATGCATCGGCCGGAGCCGTCCCGACGGGCCGCCCGCCGCCGACCCGCGCGCCTCCGCCGCGACCTCGGAGCCACCGCTGTCGAGCTCGCGAGGAGAGGGTTTTGACCACCAAGATCGGATCGACCGTACTCGGCTACCCCCGGATCGGACCGAACCGGGAACTCAAGCGCGCGCTGGAAAGCTACTGGGCCTCCCGCAGCAGCGAGACCGAGCTGCGCGACGTGGCCCGTCAGCTCCGCGTGGACACCTGGCGCTCGCTGAAGGACGCGGGCCTGGACTCGGTGCCCGGCAACACGTTCTCCTACTACGACCAGGTGCTCGACACCGCGGTCACCTTCGGAGCCGTGCCCGCCCGCTACACCGAGCTGGGGCTGAACCCGCTCGACACCTACTTCGCGATGGCCCGCGGTGTGGAGTCCACCCCGCCGCTGGAGATGACGAAGTGGTTCGACACCAACTACCACTACCTGGTTCCGGAAATCGGCCCGGACACCCGGTTCGCGCTGAGCGACCGGACGCCGGTCGAGCAGTACCTGGAGGCCGCGGAGCTGGGCGTCACCACGCGCCCGGTGCTGGTCGGTCCGCTGACGTTCCTGCTGCTGTCCAAGTCCGCCGAAGGCGCTCCCGGCTCGTTCCGGCCGCTGGACAAGCTCGACGAGCTCCTGGCCGCCTACGCCGAACTGCTCGGCGAGCTCAAGCGCGCCGGGGCGGAGTGGGTGCAGCTCGACGAGCCCGCGTTCGCCGCCGACCGCACGCAAGCCGAGCTGGACGCGCTGCGCGCCGCCTACCGCAAGCTGGGTGACCTCCAGGAGCGGCCGAACCTGCTGGTGACCGGCTACTTCGGCGATCTCGGCGACGCGCTGGAGGTGCTTGCCTCCGCGCCGGTCGAGGCGCTCGGCGTCGACCTCGTCGCCGGAACCTCCACAGTGGACAAGTTGTCCACGCTGTCCGGCCTGCGGGACAAGACGCTGGTCGCCGGGCTCGTCGACGGGCGCAACATCTGGCGCACCAATCTGGACCGGGCGCTGACCACCGGCGCGACCCTGCTGGGCCTGGCCGGCGAGCTCGCGGTCAGCACGTCCTGCTCGCTGCTGCACGTGCCCTACGACGTCGAGGCGGAGGCGCAGATCGACCCGCAGGTGAAGTCCTGGCTGGCCTTCGCGGCGCAGAAGGTGCGCGAGGTGGTCGTGCTGGGCCGCGCGCTGCGCGAGGGTCGCGACGCCGTCGCCGACGACCTCGCCGAGGCAGCAGCCGCGGTCGCCGACCGGGCCGGTGCGGAGCGCATCCGCAACAACCGGGTCCGGGCCCGGCTCCAGTCCCTGCGGCCCGAGCACTCGCGCCGCAACGACTACGCGCTTCGCCAGCAGGCGCAGGAGAAGTCGCTGCGGCTTCCGCCGCTGCCGACGACGACGATCGGTTCCTTCCCACAGACGACCGATGTCCGCAAGGCCCGCGCGGAACTGCGCAACGGCACCATCGACGACGCGGCCTACAAGCAGCGCATGCGCGACGAGATCCAGCGCGTCATCAAACTGCAGGAGGACCTCGGCCTGGACGTGCTGGTGCACGGCGAGCCCGAGCGCAACGACATGGTCCAGTACTTCTCGGAGCTGCTGGAGGGATTCGTCAGCACCCACAAGGGCTGGGTGCAGTCCTACGGTTCACGCTGCGTGCGCCCGCCGATCCTGTTCGGCGACGTCTCCCGCCCGAAGCCGATGACCGTCGAATGGGCCACCTACGCCCAGAAGCTGACCGAGAAGCCGGTCAAGGGCATGCTCACCGGCCCGGTGACGATCCTGGCGTGGTCGTTCGTCCGCGACGACCAGCCGCTGGCCGACACCGCCAAGCAGGTGGCCCTGGCCATCCGCGACGAGGTGCACGACCTGGAGGCTGCGGGCATCCGCGTGGTCCAGGTCGACGAGCCCGCCCTGCGCGAACTGCTGCCGCTGCGGTCGGTCCAGCACAAGGAGTACCTGGACTGGGCGGTGGAGTCGTTCCGCCTGGCCACCTCCGGAGTCGCCGACTCCACGCAGATCCACACCCACCTGTGCTACTCGGAGTTCGGCGACGTGATCAACGCGATCGTCGCCCTGGAAGCCGACGTCACCAGCATCGAGGCGGCCCGCTCCCGCATGGAGGTGCTGGCCGACCTCAACGCGGTCGGCTTCGCCAAGGGCGTCGGCCCGGGCGTGTACGACATCCACTCGCCGCGCGTGCCCGAGACCGAAGAGGTCACGGCCCTCCTGCGCGCGGCACTGGAAGCCGTGCCGGCCCAACGACTGTGGGTCAACCCCGACTGCGGCCTGAAGACCCGCGGCTACACCGAGGTCAACGCCGCGCTGAAGAACATGATCAGCGCGACCGCCGCAGTGCGCCCGACACTGCGCTGATCGCTGGGCCGCGGGCGGTGGCGCCTTCTTGGAAGCACCGGTACCGCCCGCGGCCCGCGGACACCGCGATGGCCACCCTTCCGTCGTGACGGCGGCGTCAGTACGGAGTCCGAGCGACAAGTGCCGCCCGCAGGTGTGCTGCGTCGGTGGGGTCGGCGGGGTTGAGCCCGGTGAGCTCGGCGATCTTGCGCACCCGGTAGTCCACAGTGTTCGGGTGGACGTGCAGCAGGCTGGCGGTGCGACGGCGGTTGAGGCCGGTGCCGAGGTGGGTGCGCAGCGTGTCCAGCAGGTCGGGCTCGTCCTCGATCGCTCGAAGTTTGCCCGCCAGCACGTCGCGGGCTGGGCCGGGGCGGGTGAGCTGGTAGTCCAGGGCGAGTTCGTCGAGCGTGTAGATGCCCGGTGGATGCGCGGCCACCGCGAGCTTGCGGAGTTCGTGCGCGGTCCGCGCGGCCTGGGGGATGGCGGGCACCGATGCCGATACCGCGCCCACCGTCACGTCGGCGCCCGCCGCCGTGCCCGCGGCCAGGACCATGTCGTGGACGTGGCGGTCCGGGTCGGGCGTGTCGTCGCGTGCCAGCAGGACCACGCCGCCGTGGCCGTTGAGCCGGGACAGCAGTGGTTGCGGTGACCGGCGTTCCAGCTCCGCGCGGAACCGGCGGAGCTTGCGCCATCTGGCCACGGTCGCGTTGGTGCCCGGGGCGGACTCGTCCGGGTGCGCCGCGATCTCCACGTCGAGCACCGCGTAGCTTCCGGCGAGCCGCATTCCCAGCCGGTCCGCCGCGTCGGTCGTGTCGCCTCCGGCGAGCAGCGCCGACAGCAGGGCCTGCTTCGCGGCGTGCGCGTCGGCCAGGAAGGTGTCCCGCTCCTGGAAGTACACGGCCGAGGCCACCGAGGTGATCTCGCGCAGGTAGCGGAGCAGCAGGCCCACAATTCCGACGAGCGCCCGCATGTCCTCGGGTCCGGCCTGCGCCTGGAAGTGCTCCCACGCCACCCGGACGCCGACGTTGTGCGCATTGAGGACCGCCTCGATCGGTACGCCTTCCTCTGCCCGGTGCAGGATGTCCTCGCGCAGCTCGTTCAGCGACTCCGGGTCTGGGACGCCGCCGTTGCGCAGCATCCGCCCGACCATCGCCATGCCCCGCTCGATGATCCGGGTGATGTCCCCGCGCAGCTCCTCGTCCGGCAGTTCGGCGTAGGCGGGCAGTTCGGCGATCACACCCGCAAGCACGGCGGGCACCAGCCCCGGCGTGGCCGCGGCGAGGGCCTCGTGCAGCGGCGCACCGCGCCAGCGGAGCTCAGGCGCGTTGGATTCGATCACAACGACGACCTCCCAAGACTGGACAATTCACCACCGCCACTCCCCTCCCGCGGAGTCCAGCATGGTAGCCAGACCGTTTACCCGTGGGTAACCGGCCGGACAAGACCGAACGGGCGCAGGAGCTGCTTGTGAACTCTCGTGGGAACGGCCGGATCAGCCGGCGCTCCATGCTCATCACCGGAGGTGCGGTCGCGGCGAGTGCCGCCTGGCCCGCGAGCGCCTCGGCCGCTCCGCGCCGCGCATCCGACGCCGACGCGATCGTGGTGGGCGGCGGGCTGGCCGGGCTGGTGGCCACCGCGGAGCTGGCCGCCGCTGGCCGGAAAGTCCTTCTCCTGGACCAGGAACCCGAGGCGAGCCTCGGCGGGCAGGCGTTCTGGTCGCTCGGCGGGCTGTTCTTCGTCGACTCCGAAGAGCAGCGGCTGGCGGGCATCCACGACTCGCTGGAACTGGCCCGCGCGGACTGGTTCGGCAACGCCGGTTTCGACCGCGGCACCGAGGATCCGCTCGGCGAGGACTACTGGGCCGCCCGCTGGGCCGACGCCTACCTGGAGTTCGCCGCGACCGAGAAGCGGGAGTGGCTGCACGGGATGGGCGTGCGGTGGGTGCCCATCGTCGGCTGGGCCGAGCGGGGCGGCGGGCTCGCCGACGGGCCGGGCAACTCCGTCCCCCGCTTCCACCTCACGCTCGGCACCGGTCCCGGCGTCATGGAGCCGTTCGAGAAGCAGGTGCGCGACGCCGCCGCGCGCGGCCTGGTGTCGTTCCGGTTCCGCCACCAGGTGGACGAGCTCACCGTCACCAACGGCGCCGTGGACGGTGTTCGGGGCGGTGTCCTGGAGCCCAGCGACGCACCGCGCGGCACGCCGAGTTCCCGCACCAGGATCGGAGAATTCGAGCTGCACGCCCCGGTCGTGATCGTGACCTCCGGTGGTATCGGCGGCAACCAGGACCTCGTCCGGCAGAACTGGCCGGACCGGCTGGGCGCACCGCCCAAGCGCATGGTGACCGGAGTTCCGGCGCACGTTGACGGCCGGATGCTGGCGATCAGCGAGCGGGCCGGCGCCCGGCTGGTCAACCGCGACCGGATGTGGCACTACACCGAGGGACTGGCCAACCACAGCCCGATCTGGCCCGAGCACGGCATCCGGGTGCTCGCCGCGCCGTCCTCGCTCTGGTTCGACGCGCGCGGTCGCCGGTTCCCGAGCCCCGGCATCCCGAGCTACGACACCCTCGGAACGCTCAAGCTGATCAAGGACACCGGCTACGACCACTCCTGGTTCGTGCTGAACAAGAAGATCATCGACAAGGAGTTCGTCCTCTCCGGCTCCGAGCAGAACCCCGAGCTGACCCGGAAAGATCTGGCCGCCTACCTGGCGAGCAGGCTGCTGCACGACACCCCGCCGCCGATCAAGGCGTTCCTGGACCGGGGCGAGGACTTCGTCATCGCGAAGACCCTGCCGGAGCTGGTGGCCGGGATGAACCGGCTGGCCGGTTCCGGCCTCGTCGACCCCGCCGACCTGGAACGCCAGATCGTCGCGCGCGACCTCCAGGTGGACAACAACTTCACCAAGGACGAGCAGATCATGGGGATCCGCAACTCGCTGGCCTACGCGGGCGACAGCATCGTGCGCACCACTCCCCTGCACAAGATCCTGGACCCGAGCGCGGGTCCGCTGATCGCCATCAGGATGAACATCCTGACCCGCAAGACGCTCGGCGGGCTCCAGACCGACCTGTCCGGCCGGGTCCTGGACGCGCGGGCCAACCCCGTCCCCGGGCTGTACGCGGCGGGTGAGGTGTCGGGCTTCGGCGGTGGCGGGGTGCACGGCTACCGCGCGCTCGAAGGCACCTTCCTCGGCGGCTGCCTGTTCTCCGGCCGCCAGGCCGGGCGGGCCGCTGCCGAGGCGACGGCCTGACCGGTCATCGGCCCTCGGCGATCAGTCAGACGGACCGCTTCCGCGGCGACAGCCTGACCAGTCCGCGGCCCTCGGGCAGGCGGGCCGCTACCCAAGCGGCGGCCAGACCAACCATCTGCCCTCGATCAGACGGACCACTGCTCAAGCGACGGCCCGACCAACCACCGGCCCCCGATCAAGCCGACCACTGCCGCAAGAGCCGGAAGAACGACGTGCCCCGGTCCTGCCGGCGCGGCAGTTCGCCCGCGATGGCATCCGAGAGCAGCGTGCCGACCGTTTCCTTGGCGCAGACCCGGTTCGCGCCGATGCCGCCGCTGGGACCGCGTTTGATCCAGCCGACGACGTAGGTGCCGGGCGCCACCCGACCTCCGGTGTGCGGAATGGTTCCCGTGTTCTCGTCGAAGGGCAGGCCCGCGAGCCTGACGCCCCGGTAACCGACCGCGCGCACCACCCGGCCCGCCGCGATGTCCACGTCCTCACCAGGACCCGACGCGCGAAGCGCTCGGACCTGCGAGTCGCCGAGGATTTCCCGTGGCGCCGAGTGGAATCGGAGCACGATGCGGCGATTCCCGTGCGGTGGCGGCGCGGACCAGTCGACGGCCTCGCGCGCAACGCCCTGGAGCAGCCGGGCCTTCGAGCCGTCCGGTGCGGTGTCGATCAGCGTCTCGAGCCGCGGATCATGGGTGTCCACAACGAGTTCGACGTCCTCCTGCTGCGCGAGCGCGAGCAGTTCCGGCGTCGTGTAGGCGGCGTCATCCGGTCCGCGGCGTCCCAGGACCACGACTTCCCGGACCTTGCTCGACCGCAACCGGTCCAGGGCCGCGCGGGAAATCGTGGTGTTCTCCAGGGAGTCCGGGTCGGCGGTCAGGATTCTGGCGACGTCGAGGGCGACGTTGCCGTTGCCGATGACCGCGATCCGCTCCGCCGAGAGGTCGATCGCGTCGGCGGGGACGTCCGGGTGCCCGTTGTACCAGGCGACCACGTTGGTGGCCGTGGTGCTGCCGGGCAGGTCCTCACCGGGAATTCCGAGCCTGCGCGCGGAGGAGGCGCCGACGGCGTAGATCACGGCGTCGTGCTCCGCGGCCAGCTCGGCCGCCGTGACGTCCCTGCCGACCTCGACGCCCAGGCGCATGCGAAGCCTGGGGTGGGTGTGGAACCGGGTGAAGGTCTCGCTGATCTTCTTGGTGGACGGGTGGTCCGGCGCCACGCCGAAGCGCACGAGTCCACCGGCGACCGGGAGCCGGTCGATCAGGGTGACCCGGCAGTTGGTGTGCAGGAGCAGGTCCTCCACCGCGTACATGCCCGCGGGCCCGGTGCCGACCACCGCGACGTCCAGCGGCGCGAAGTCGCTGGGGATGTTGCGGTGGAACACCGGCGGCCCCCACTCGTGGAAGTTCGGCCGCGGGCTGGGCCTGGCCGCCGCGGGAGTCCCGGTCGCGTAGTAGGCGGCGTTGACCTCCGCGTACGGCTTGAGGCTCGCGGTCAGGTTCTCCACCGGGAAGATCGCGTCGACCGGGCACGCGTCCGCGCACGCGCCGCAGTCGATGCAGGTGTCCGGGTCGATGTAGAGCATCTCCGCGCTGCCGAAGCCCGGCTCGTCCGGCGTCGGGTGGATGCAGTTGACCGGGCAGACCTTCACGCAGGTCGCGTCGTTGCAGCAGGTTTGGGTGATCGCGTACGGCATGTGCTCAGATCAGGTTCGCGCGCTTGTAGAACCACTGCGCCGGCTTGGTGAGCAGCCCCGCGGAGTTGAGGAACTCCATCAGGCCCGCGCAGCTGGAGCGCAGCATCGACTTGTGGTGCTCGTTGGCCTTCGCCTCGCGGATCGCGCGCTTGGAGTCGAGACCGGCGTTGGCGTACACCTTGTCGTTGACCATGCTGGTCACGATGAAGTACGAGGCGACGGCGACCACGAAGGCGTTGATCTGCTTGCGCAGCCAGCCGGCTCCTTCCAGCCGGGCCTTGGTCTCCTCACGGGCGAACTTCATGTGCCGCGACTCCTCGACCACGTGGATGTTGTTGACGGTCCGCACGAACGGGACGACCCGCTCGTCGCGCATCCAGTCCCGCTGCATGACGTCGAGGACTTCCTCGGCGACCAGGATCGCGGCGTAGGCGGCCTCGCCGAAGGCGGTGGCCTTGAACACGCGGCCGAGTTCGACCACCGCGCGCTTGGGCCGGTACGCCGGGGCGCGCAGCTTCTTCGCGCCGCGGGCGAACATGATCGAGTGCCTGCACTCGTCGGCGATTTCGGTCAGCGCCCACTGGAAAGCGGGGTCGGTCGGGTCCTTGGCGTAGAAGTCCCGCAGCACCATCTGCTGCAGGATCATCTCGAACCAGATGCCGGTGCTGGCCACCGACGCGGCTTCCTGCCTGGTCAGCTCGCGCTGCTGCTCCGGCGTCATCTCGTCCCAGTACGCCGTCCCGTAGAGCGTGCTCCACTCCGGGCTCGCGCCGTGGTAGCTGGTGTCGAGCGGCGTCTCCCAGTCCACTTCCTGGATCGGGTCGTAGGAGAGGATCTCCGACGAGCGCAGCAGGCGATCCGCCATCTCGTGGCGGTCCGGCTGTGGCGTCCCCGCGTGGTCCTGGGCGATGCTGCTGCTCATTAGACGCTCCTGTGAAGGCGAGGGCGGGCTGATCCGTCGCGCAGGTGCAACTGGCGAGTAACAAGCAGTTTCAATGACACCGATCACTGTGTCAATGACCATTGGAATAATTACATCGGTGTCGCACCCGGTCGCCCCGGGGCTCGATCAGGTCTGCGGCGTGAGCGCGATGATCGGGATCGGGCGGGGCGTCTTGGCCGCGTAGGCGCGGTAGCGGTCGCGGTTCACCGCGTTGACGAGCTCGAAGTTCCGGGGGTAGTCGGGGTCGTCCGGCCAGATCGCGCGCGCGGTCGCGCGTCGAAGGGTGCGCCCTACGCGAATCTCGACCTGCGGCTCGGCTTGGAGGTTGTGGAACCAGCCGGGCGCGCGATCGGCGCCGCCCGCTGACGCGACCACGAGGTAGCGGTCTCCGTCCCGGGCGTACACGAGCGCACTGGTGCGGGGCCGGCCCGTGCGGCGTCCGGTGGTGTGCAGCAGCAACGTCGGCACGCCGAGCAGGCGGTGTCCCACGAGACCGCTGGAACCTTGGTAGATCTTCTGGTGCAGGGCGAGGATCTTCATCCGCTCCGCCTCCTTCAGGCGCGTCCGTCAGTCGTCGAGCAGTTCACTGACCGGTGTGTCCGGGGGAAGCTCCAGCCCGAGCGCCCGGAGATTGCCGTCCAGGACCAGCCAGATGGACCTGGTGAGGAACTCGGCGAGCTGGTCGGTCGTGACGCCGTTCCCGCGATCGGCCAGCCAGCGGTTGACGGTGGCGTCCACCAGACCCACGAGCGCCGACGCGAGCGGCGTGCTCAGGCTGGTGTCCTTGCCGAACTTGCGCAGGACCTGCTCGAACAGCCCCGCCGCCTCGGCGGCGATGGCGGTCTTGGTGCCGGAGACCACCCGGGACGACGTCGCGAGCGTGGCGCCGGACCGCGCCCCGAGGAAGGCGTGCAGCCGCGGGTGCCGTTCGATCCAGCCGAGGTAGACGGTCACCGAACGCCGGATGGCCTCCTTCGGCGTGCCTGCCGGACGCAGCGTCGGCGCCAGCTCCGCCATGAGCGAGTCGATGATGCGCTGGCGGATCTGCTCGTCGAGGTCGGACCGGTCGTCGAAGTGCCGGTACACCACCGATCTCGGCAGCCCGGCGCGCTCGGCGATCACCTTGACGCCGACCGCGGGCCCCTCCTGCTCGATCGCCGCGATCGCGGCGTCGAGCACGTGGAGGCGGCGCTGCGCCTTGTGCGCGTCCCAGCGGGTCGCCCTCCCGTCGGCGTCGGGGTTCACCCCCGTGGCATTGACCATCCCCCAGACGATACTGCCGGAAAAATTAGTGGGACATCTTGTCTCACGAAACTGCATGCGACATGGTGTCACACGCAGAGTCCGGCGAGCGAGGAGATCCGATGGCTGCCAAGGCGTACGTGATCGGTGTGGGCATGACGAAGTTCGAGAAGCCCGGCCGCCGCGAGGACTGGGACTACCCCGCCATGGCCCGGGAGGCGGGCACGAACGCGCTGGCCGACGCCGGGATCGAGTACTCGCGGGTGCGGCAGGCCTACGTCGGTTACGTCTACGGCGAGTCGACCTCGGGCCAGCGCTCGGTGTACGAGCTGGGGCTGACCGGGATCCCGGTGGTCAACGTCAACAACAACTGCTCGACCGGATCCACTGCCCTGTTCCTCGCGACGCAGGCGGTGCGCGGCGGGGCCGTGGACTGCGCACTGGCGCTGGGGTTCGAGAAGATGCAGCCGGGCTCGCTGGGTGCCACGTTCGAGGACCGCGAGCAGCCGATGATGCGGCACCTGCTGGCGCTGGCCGAACTGGAGGAGTTCGCGATGCCGCCCGCGCCCTACATGTTCGGCGCCGCGGGCCGCGAGCACATGCGCCGCTACGGCACCACGGCCGAGCAGTTCGCGAAGATCGGCGTGAAGAACCACCGGCATTCGGCGAACAACCCCTACGCGCAGTTCCAGGACGTCTACGAGCTGGACGAGATCCTGGCCGCGCCGGAGGTGTACGCGCCCCTGACCAGGCTGCAGTGCTCGCCGACCTCGGACGGCTCCGGCGCGGCGATCATCGCTGGCGAGTCCTTCGTGGACGAACACGGGCTCGCCGACCAGGCGGTGGAGATCGCGGGGCAGTCCATGGTCACCGACCTGCCGGGCACGTTCGAGGACCGCAGCGCGATCAGCCTCGTCGGCGCCGGGATGACCCGGGTCGCCGCGCGGCAGGTGTACGAGCAGGCCGGAATCGGACCGTCCGATGTGGACGTGATCGAGCTGCACGACTGCTTCTCCACCAACGAGCTGATCACCTACGAGGCGCTGGGCCTGTGCGCCGAAGGCGAGGGCGGCAAGCTCGTCGACTCCGGCGACACCACCTATGGAGGCCGCTGGGTCGTCAACCCGTCGGGCGGCCTGATCTCGAAGGGCCACCCGCTGGGAGCGACCGGACTGGCGCAGTGCGCCGAGCTCACCTGGCAGCTGCGCGGCACCGCGGGCGGGCGGCAGGTGCCCGGAGCGGAAGTGGCCCTGCAGCACAACATCGGGCTCGGCGGTGCGGTCGTGGTGACCGCCTACCGGCCCGCGAACCGCTGATTTTCCCCTCACCCGCGAAAGAAGGAGGACCAAACGATGGTCGCCGTCAACGTTCCCGGTACGCTGCCCTGCTCCCCTGAGAAGGCGTGGTCGGCGGTGTCCGACCTTGGCCGCTTCGAGGAGTGGCTGACGATCCACCAGAGCTGGAAGGGCGAACTGCCCGCCGAGGTCGGCGTCGGGTCCAGGATCACCGAGGTGGTGTCGGTGATGGGCATGGCCAACAAGATCGAGTGGACGGTCGAGGAGTACGACCAGCCGCGCTCGCTGAAGATCAGCGGCACCGGCATGGCCGGGGTGAAGGTCGCCTTCACGCTGTCGGTCCGTCCCGACGGGGACGGCAGCGTCGCCGAGATCGACGCCGAGTTCTCCGGGCAGATGATCGTCGGCCCGATCGGCAACGCGGTCGGCAGGAGCACCCGGTCGGAACTGGAGAAGTCGCTGGCCAAGCTCGCCGAACTGGTCGCGTGAACCGATGGGCGAACCGGTTTTCCAGGAAGCGGGCCTCGGGCGGTGGACCGAGGAGGAGACCTTCGAGGTGACCGCGCGACACCTCGGCGAGTACGCCGCGGCGACCAACGATCCTATTCCCCGGCACCGCGCCGGGGAGATCGCACCGCCGGTCTTCGGGATCGTGCCGGTGTTCGGCGCGCTGGTGCCCGCGGCCCTGTCGGTCGCCCCGCCCGAGCTGCTCGGCAGGCTCGTGCACGGCAAGCACGACTTCCGCTTCCACCGGCCGATCCTGCCCGGCGACCGCCTGGTCTCCCGCGCGAAGCCGGTCGGCTTCACTGCCAAGCCCGCGGGCACGACGGTCGCGGTCCGCACCGAAACCCGCCGCGAGGACGGCGAACCGGTCAACGAGCAGTGGATGACGGCGTTCTTCCGCAAGGTCGACGCGGGCCGCAGCGTCGGTCATCCGGCCCCACCGCACCGGTTCGACGAGTCCCTTCGGGCGAAACCCCCGGCGGCGGAGGTCACCGCGCACATCGACGGCGACCAGACCTTCCGCTACGCCCCCGCGTCCGGCGACCCGATGCCCATCCACCTGGACGAGGAAATGGCCAGGATGGCCGGTCTTCCCGGGATCATCGTGCACGGCATGTGCACGATGGCGTTCACGTCGTGGGCGCTGCTCACCGAGTTCGCGGGCGGTGACACCCGGCGGCTGCGCCGCCTCGCCGTGCGGTTCGCCAAGCCCGTGCTGCCCGGCCAGGACATCACGGTCCGGATGTGGCGCGGCGCCGTTTCCCCGCAAGGCACGACCTACTCGTACGAGACCACCGCGGCGGGCGAAGCGGTCATCAAGGACGGGCTCGCCGTCATCGCCGACTGACCACTACTCGAACGGAGCACGAATGGGGTCCTTGGACGGACGAGTCGCGATCATCACCGGCGCCGGCCGCGGAATCGGGCGCGAGCACGCGCTGCTGTTCGCGCGCGAAGGCGCCTCGGTCGTGGTCAACGACCTCGGAGGAGCCAACGACGGCAGCGGTTCCGACACCGGACCGGCGCAGCGGGTCGTCGACGAGATCACCGCCGCCGGAGGCAAGGCGGTGGCCAGCACCGGCGACGTCGCGGACTGGCGGGGCGCCGCTGACCTCGTCGAGCTCGCCGTCGAGACCTTCGGCAGGCTCGACGTCCTGGTCAACAACGCCGGAATCCTGCGGGACGCGTTCATCGCCGGCATGGACGAATCGCAGTGGGACGCGGTCATCTCCGTCCACCTCAAGGGGCACTTCGCCCCGCTGCGGCACGCCGCCGCGCACTGGAGGGCCCGCGCCAAAGCGGGCGAGGCGGTCAACGCCGCCGTCGTGAACACCGCGTCGGCCTCCGGGACGTTCCTGCCCAACGCCGGCCAGGCCAACTACGGCGCCGCGAAGGCCGGGATCGCCGCGCTCACCCAGGTCGCGGCCGAGGAACTGGACCGCTACGGCGTGCGGGTCAACGCGATCGCGCCGATCGCGCGCACCCGCCTGACCCTGGCCACCCCCGGCATGGGCGCGCTGTTCGCCCAGGAGGTGGCCGAGGGCGAGTTCGACGCCTTCAGCCCGGCGAACATCTCGCCGATGGTCGCCTACCTCGCCGGGGAGAAGTGCCCCTTCACCGGCAAGCTCTTCGCCGTCCAGGGCGGCGCGATCTCCGAGCTCGGCGGGTGGCACGAAGTGCGCACCGCGCAGACCGACGGTCCCTGGAACATCGACGACATCCACGCGCAGCTCACCACCTGAGGGCCAACCGGGGAGGAGACACCCATGTCCAGCAAGGGCTACGAACTCGGCATCGGCCTCAGCGATGAACACCGGGCGCTCGCCGAGTCGGTCCGCGGTTTCACCGATCGCCACGTCACGAAGGAGGTCCTGCGCGCGACGGTGGACGGCGACGCGGCCGTGCCGTTCTGGCCGTCGCTCGCCGAGCTGGGACTGCTCGGACTCCACGTCCCGGAGGAGCACGGCGGTCAGGGAGCCGGTCTGCTCGAACTGGCCGTCGCGCTGGAGGCGCTGGGGCGCGCGGCCGTTCCGGGCCTGTTCGTGCCGACCGTGCTGGCGTCGGCCATGCTCGTCGCCGCGGACGCCAAGGTCGGCGCGGAGCTGCTGCCGGGTCTGGCCGACGGTTCCCGGACGGCGGCGGTCGGACTCGTCTGCCCGCTCACCGGCACCGCCACCGGCGGAGACGTGACGGTGTCGGGCTCGACCGTCGCGGTGCTCGGCGGTTCCGCCGCCGACGTCCTGCTGCTGCCCGTCAGCATCGACGGCACCACGCGATGGGCGGCGATCGACCGGGCGGAGGTGCGGGTCGTCGAGCAGGACAGCCTGGACGTGACCAGGGCCTCGGCGAGCGTGACCGCGGAGGATGTCCGGATTTCCGCGGATCGCGTGCTGGACGCGCTCGGTTCCGAGGACGTGCGCGCGCTGGCCGCCGTCGTGTTCGGTGCGGAAGCGGTCGGTGTCGCTTCCTGGTGCGTGTCCACCGCGGCCGAGTACGCGCAGACGCGGGTCCAGTTCGGACGGCCGATCGGCCAGTTCCAGGGCGTCAAGCACAAGTGCGCGCACATGGGCATCGCGTTGGAGGCGGCGCGGTCGGTCGTGTGGGACGCGGCGCGGGCCCTCGATTCCGGGGACGAGACGGCGCAGTTCGCTGCTTCGGCCGCGGCAGTCGTCGCGCCGGATTCCGCGGTGCAGTGCGCGGCGGACTGCATCCAGGTCCTGGGCGGGATCGGCTTCACCTGGGAACACGACGCGCACCTGTACTACCGCCGTGCGCTGACGCTGCGGGGACTGCTGGGCCGCAGCTCCGACTGGAGCGCGCATGTCGCCCGGCAGGCGCTCGACGGTGTGAGCCGCAGTGCGGAGATCGACCTGCCCGAGGGAACCGAGTCGATCCGCGAGCGGGTGCGCGGCGAGGTCGCCGAGCTCACCGGGCTCGGTGCGGCGGAGCAGCTGCGCCGCCTCGGCGACGACGGCTGGGTGCAGCCGCACCTGCCGCGACCGTTCGGCCGCGGTGCCGGACCGCTGGAGCAGGTCGTCATCTCCGAAGAGCTCAAGCGCGCGGGCGTGCAGCTGCCGGAACTGCTCATGGGCGGCTGGGCGGTGCCCGCGGTCGTCGCCTACGGCACCGAGGAGCAGAAGCAGCGCGTGGTGGTGCCGACGCTGCGCGGGGAAATCGTTTGGTGCCAGCTGTTTTCCGAACCGGGCGCCGGTTCGGACCTCGCCTCCCTGAGCACGAAGGCCGAGCGCGTGGAAGGCGGCTGGAAGGTCAACGGGCAGAAGATCTGGACCACGGTCGCGCAGTTCTCCGACTGGGCCATGCTGATCGCGCGGACCGATCCCGCGGCACCGAAGCACGACGGCATCACGTACTTCATCCTCGACATGTCCACACCCGGCGTCACCGTGCGCCCGCTGCGCGAGGCCACCGGGTCGGAGCTGTTCAACGAGGTGTTCCTGGACGACGTGTTCATCCCGGACGACTGCGTGGTCGGCGAGGTCGGCAAGGGGTGGACCGTGGCGCGGGCGACGCTGTCCAGCGAGCGGGTCGCACTCGGGCGCGGCAACGCGTCCTACCCGCAGCTGTCCGACCTGCTGGCGTTCGCGGCGGGCCGGGAGCTCGACGACCACGCGTTGCAGCGGATCGGCGCGTTCGCCTGCGACAACCAGGTGATCGGCCTGCTCGGGGCGCGCTCGGTGCTCCAGCAGCTCTCCGGTGCCGACAGCAGCACGACCGCCAGCGTCGGCAAGTTCCTCAACATGCGCTTCGGCCAGCAGATCGCGGAGTTCTGCCTCGGCGAACTCGGCGCCGCCGGCGTCGTGTCGGTCCGCGGCGAGCCGAGCGACAAGTGGATGGAGCAGGTGATCTCCTGCCGCGCGATGACGATCTACGGCGGGACGACCGAGGTCCAGCTCAACGTCATCGGCGAGCGCATGCTGGGCTTGCCTCGCGACGACGCTCCCGCGGGGTAGGGGCGTGCAGGCAAGGCCAGGTGCTCAAGGCGCACAACCGCTGGAATTGACGGGATCGACTGCCGGAGGTTGGTCCGCGAGATCACGTGGAAGCTGTCGGCGAGCTGTTGGGTGTCGATCCTGCCCAGGGTGCGTCCCAGCTCGCTCACCGACACGCCATGCCGAGGACGAGCCCGGCGATCCAGCCCCGGACCGGGACATGGTGGGCATCGCTATCACCGCTCCCGCGAGTCGAGGGCCATCGCCTCAGAGGCGGCGTCGCCGAGGGGCCGCACGTGTCGCAATGTCGCGAAGCAGACCAGCGAAGCAGCCGCGCGGCAGATCCGGACTTCTCCGCTGGTGCCGCGCCCACGACGATGTCGGTACCGAGTGCGGCGATCACCCCGAGTCCGAGGTAGACGAAGGCGAACCCGGCGACCACGGTCAGCGTGCTGCCGGTACCAGCCAGGGCGAGGAAGGCGTACCCGACGAGCGACAGCGCCAAGGTGGCGGCCATGACGACGCCGGGTGATGCGCGACCGGCCACCAGGGGCGCACCGATCGCTCCGACGAGCATCGCCAGTGCGGGCGGCCCCATCCACAGCCCCGCTGCCGTCGGCGGGAGTCCCTCGACGAGCTGCAGGTACTGCGTGACCAGGAACATCACCCCGCCGAAGCCGACCAGGCCGATCAGGAGAACGGTCAAAGCCGCGGAGAACGCCCGGCTGGTGAACAGCTTCACGTCGAGCAGTGGTGTTGTCAGGCGGAGCTGGCGCCGGAGGAAGGCGACTGTCGAGCCACCACCGAGGAGAACAGCGACCAGCGCCTGGACGTCGAAGCCGTGAGCCGCGACGTGCTTGATCGCGTAGACGATCGGCAACATCGCCGCCAGCGACAACCCGGCGCTCAGCAGGTCGAGACGGCAGGCGCGGGCCCGAAACTCCGGCAGCAGGACCGGTGCACCAGCCAGAACCAGCGCAGCGACCGGTACGGCGAGGAGAAAGACCGCACCCCACCAGAAGCCGGCGACCAGCGCGCCGCCGACGACCGGGCCCGCCGCCATCCCCAGCGCGAACATCGTGGCCCACACGCCGATCGCCAGGGCTCGCTGCCGCGCGTCGGTGAACATGTCGCTGATCAGCGACAGCGTCGAGGGCATCAGCGTCGCCCCGGCCACTCCGAGCAGCGCCCGAGCCGCGATCAACCACAGGGCGCTGGGAGCGAACGCCGCGCAGACCGAGGCCACGCCGAACGCCGCCGTTCCGATCATCAGCAGGCGGCGCCGTCCGATCCGGTCGCCCAGCGTGCCCATGGTGATCAGGAAACCGGCGATGAGGAAACCGTAGGCGTCCATGATCCACAACGTCTCGGTCGCGGTCGGGTTCAGGTCCGCGGCAAGGCTCGGGACGACGAGGTAGAGCGCCGTCACGTCGAGGCCCAACAGCATGGTCGGCAGCGCCAGCAACGCGAGGCCACCCCACTCCCGCCACCCGGCACGTGCGGGCCGTTCCAGCATCATCGCAGCTCCCGCGCAGTAGTTGAACTATCGTTCTATTTGTACCACGGTTCAACTAGTTGCCGCGGCGCGCGTTCAGCTCCACCTTCCGCGAAGGTGGAGCAACGCCCGCTCCGCCGCGTGCGCGCCGCACATCCCGTGCGCACCCGGTCCGGGCGGGGTCGCCGCTGAGCACAGGAAGTGGCCCGGCACCCCGACGTCGTAGGGCTGCAACGTGATCCGCGGCCCGAAGACCAGCTGCCGGACATCCTTCGCACCGGTCAGGATGTTGCCGCCGGCGAAGTTGGCGTTCTCCTCGGCGAGATCTGCCGGAGCGCGCACCGCCGCGCCGAGGATCCGGTCGCGGAACCCCGGGGCGAACCGCTCGATCTGCGCGATGATCGCCGAGGTCGCGTCACCGGCGTAGCCGTTGGGGACGTGCGCATAGACCCACACCGGGTGCACGTTTCCCATCGAGCGCTGCGGATCTGCCAGGTACTGCTGACCGACCAGGACGAACGGACGATCGGGCATCCGTCCACTATGGATCTCCCGTTCCGCTCTGGCGACCTCCGAACCGCAGACATGCACCGAACCGGCCCGCCGCGCTCCCTCTGCCGTCCAGGGAACTCCGCCCTCCACGGCGAAATCCACCTTGACCGCGGCGGGCCCGTAGCGGAACCGGCGGTAAGCCCGAGCTATCCGCGACGGCAACTGATCTCCCAGCAGGCAGGGCAATGCGGAGGGAGCGGCGTCCCACACCACGACATCCGATGGCGGCAGCTGCGCCGCCGAGCGGACCCGAACCCCGGTCTCGATCTTCCCGCCGTGGTCGCGCACCAACGCCGCCAGCGCGTCGGTGATGGCGCGCGAGCCGCCTTCGGCGACCGCCCAGCCATGCCGGTGCCCGGCGGTCAGGATGCCGATCCCGATGGCCGAGGACAACGGCAGGTCGAGCGGCCGGAGCGCATGCGCGGCCACCCCCAGCCACAACGCGCGCGCCTGCTCGGTTCGGAACAGCCGCGCAAGCGCCGCAGCGGGTGCGAGTGCCGGTATGCCGAACCTGGCCAGCCGCAAAGGATGCCGTGGTATCCGCAGAAGCGGGCGCAGGATGTCCTCGCTGAGCACGTCGTAGTCCCGCGCGGACCGCCCGAACAGCGCACGCCAGGTGCGGCCATCGGGCCCGAGCCCGGCGGCCGTCTCAGTGACCGAGCGGTGCAGGACACCGGCGGTGCCGTCGTCGAGCGGGTGCGCGCAGTCGATCTCCGGCAGCCGCCAGCGCAGTCCGTACCGATCGAGCCCGCGCAGGGCGCGCGAGCCAACGGCCAGCGGATGCGCCGCCGAGCAGCGGTCGTGCAGCAGGCCGGGCACGATCGCCTCGACCGTGCGGGTTCCGCCGCCGATCTCGCCGGCCGCCTCCAGCACGGTCACCTCCACCCCGGCCCGGGCCAGCACAGCGGCGGCGGAGAGCCCGTTGGGCCCGCTGCCGACCACGATCGCGGTGCTCATCCGATGCCTTCCCGTGCGCCCGGAGCACCATTCTCGACCGTGGCGGCAACCGCCGCTTCGTGGCGATGGCTGCCTGCGAACGGATCACCCCTAAGGCCACAGCCGCTCGGTCACCCAGCCCGCCCCGAGACGGCGGTAGCGCAGCCGGACGTGTCGACGGTCCTGGGCGGCCTGCCAGAACTCCACAGTGGTGGGTTCGACGCGGTAGCGGGTCCAGGATTCCGGCGGCTGATCCTGATTCCGCTGCACCAGCTGGTCGGCTTCGTCGGCCGCGCGCAGCAATTCGTCCGGATCGGCAAGCACTTCCGACTGCCGACCGACCAGCACCTCGGCCCGGGACGCGGGCGAGCGGTCGCGGTAGTCCGCCGCCGAGGTCTCCGCGCTGACCGGACCCCGCGCCCGGACCTGACGGCCGACGCCCGGCCAGAAGAAAGTCAGCGCCGCCCGGGGGTTCGCCTGCAACTGCTGCCCCTTCGGGCTCTCGGCGCTGCTGGAGACGTAGAAGCCGTGCTCGTCGACATCCCGGAGAATCACCACACGGGCGTCAGGAGCACCTTCAGCATCCACTGTGGACAACGTGACCGCGTGCGGGGCGAGCACCTGCTCCCCCGCTTCCGCCAGCCACGTGAGAAACAGCTCGTGCGGCGCCGACGGCACCTCGCTGGTGTCGAAGTCCGGGAGCTGCGCGGGGAATGACGGCCAGCGCCGAAGTCGAGTCATACCGCCATCCTGCCCCTGACGGAACCGACCGCCACACCGGCCAGCGGGACGAGACCGGCGGCGGCAGCGGTGACCCACGAGCACTCCCGGCGATCAGAACGCCCGCCGCCCCGGTCGCCGCGCCCAGCGCGATCCCCTGCGCGGCGCGCGAGCACCCGGTGATCGCGGCGTCGCTTTCGACGATCAGCGAGGCTGCCGCCGCTCTGCTGCCCGCACGCGGAAAACGAGCCCGACTTTCCGCTCTCCATCCGTTATTGCCGATGGGTGAACAATTTGTTTTCTTCTCCGCCTGGGCGCCGTAACCGGCAGTGCGAAGCCCTGGATTCGGTGAGTTGTCTCACGATCGGACGGCTTGCACGCCCCAAAAACGATCACTAGCGTCTGAAACTCCGAATCCGGGGTGAGCAATATCGGATTCGCCGCACCCGCGTTGTTTCTGTGGAATTTCACACCTGGATGAATCCGAGGCGCGCACCATGAAGATCACGGAGCTTTCGGCGTACGACGCGCGGGGCGGAACGGTCACGGAGTGGCGACCGCGCCCGGCCACGCCCGCTGCGGACCCGCGCCCACCGTCCTACCTGCAGGAACAGCACGTGCGCGTGGCAGCGGCCCAGCACGCCGCGGGTGTGCACGCGCCGACCTGGCTGGCCACCGCCTTCGACCTCCCCGGCGGGCTCGACCAGCACGCCCTGCGCACCGCCCTGGCCGGATGGACCACCCGCCACGAGACCCTGCGCAGCCGATTCCGGTTCTCCGGCACGGGGTTGCGGCGATTCACCCTGAACGCGATGTCCTTCGAACCCCACGACATCGGCGAAATCGCCGACCCCGATGAACTGCACCGCTATCTGGAGGACCGCTTCGATCGGGGAACCAGCCCGCTCGACTGGCCGCCGTACCTGATCTTCACCGTGCACGGGCCCGACCGGGCCACGATCTACCTCGCCTTCGACCACACCAATGTCGACGGTTACTCGCTGTTCCTGATCGCAGACGAGTTCAACGAGCTCTACTCGGCGGCGCTCGCGGGCCGCCCACCGGAACTGCCCGAGGTCGGCAGCTACCCGGACTTCTGCGCGGCCGAACGCATCCGCGCCGCCGATGTCGGTGCCGACGACGCCGCCGTCGCGCGCTGGCGGGAGTTCCTGCGGGACAGCGGAGGCGAGCAGCCGGTGTTCCCGCTGGAGCTGGACGTGCCGCCGGGCCCTCCTCCGGCGCAGCGCAGTGAGGCGGACTGGCTCCTGGACAGCGCCGAAGCCGAACGGTTCAACGCGGCGTGCAAGCAAAGCGGCGGCAGCTTCCTGTCCGGTGTCCTGGCCACAGCCGCCATCGCGGCCTCCGAACTGGGCGACACCGAGGTCTACCGGACGGTCGTTCCGTTCCACACCCGCTCGCACCAGCGCTGGGCGGCGTCGCTCGGCTGGTACGTCGGCCTGGCGCCGTTCGAACTGTCCACTGCGGAAACCGCCGACTTCCGAGATCTCGTGCGCGCCGCGAGCGACGAGACCCGGGCCGCGAAGCACCTGGCGGAAGTACCGCTGGCGCGGGTGTGCGAACTGCTCGGCGGGCTGTTCCTGCCGCGGTCGGCAGTGTCCTACATGGACGTTCGCCAGGTGGCCGGTGCCGACCGGTGGCGGACGTGGAACGCGCAGACCTTCGGCAAGGTCTCCCTGGGCGACGAGGTCTACATCTGGGTCCTGCGGACTCCCGACGGCGTCTACCTCGCGTCGCGGTACCCCAACACGGATCTGGCCTACAAGAACATGTCGCGCTACATCGAGCGGATGCGCGAGGTGTTCATCACCGTGGCCGAGACCGGGACGTACTACGTTACCCGGCCCGCGTCCGACAGCTGAGGACACCCAGTCCACCCTCTCGGAATTGGCCATCGGTTCCAAGGCCGATTTCCGGTTAGCCTCCCAAGGGACAGCCCCAGCTTTCGGGAGGTTCCCGTGTCTCGTGCTCGTGATTTCGCCCAGGTCGACGTGTTCTCGCCGACCCCCTACCTGGGGAACCCGGTGGCCGTCGTGCTCGACGCGTCCGGACTGGACGACCAGGCGATGCAACGCCTCGCCCGCTGGACGAACCTGTCGGAGACGACGTTCGTGCTCCCGCCCGCGAACCCGGAAGCCGACTACCGGCTGCGGATCTTCACTCCGGGTGGAGAGCTCCCGTTCGCCGGCCATCCCACGCTCGGCTCCGCCCACGCCTGGCTCGAACACGGCGGGAACCCCCGCCGCGAAGACCGCGTCGTGCAGGAGTGCGCAGCGGGCCTGGTGGAGGTCCGCCGCGGCGAGGGCACCCTGTCCTTCGCCGCCCCGCCCACCCGGCGCACCGGCGACCTGGACGAGGAGTACCTGGACCAGGTCGTGGCGGCGTTCGGCATCGACCGCGACCAGGTACTCGCCCACCAGTGGGTCGACAACGGCCCCGGCTGGGCGGTCGTCCGGCTCGCCACCGCCCAGGACGTGCTCGACCTGGAGCCCGACCTGTCGCGGATCCCGACGGCCATGGTCGGAGCGCTCGGCGCCTATCCGCGAGGATCGGAGCACGCGTTCGAGCTGCGCACCTTCGCTCCCGGCGCAGGGGTGGCCGAAGATCCGGTCTGCGGCAGCATGAACGCTTCGGTCGCGCAGTGGCTGATCAGGACGGATGCGGCACCCGCCCACTACCGGGTCTCCCAGGGCGCGCGGCTGGGCCGGGCGGGAGACATCACGATCACCGCCGAGGCCGACGGAACCGTCTGGGTCGGCGGGGCGACGACAACCTGCTTGCGCGGCACGGCAATGCTGTGACGATCGGCTCGCCCGCCTGCGCCATCGCCGCCATCGCCGTCGGCGCCTACATCACCAGGAAGAAGTGGACCGATCTCAACAACCTCGACTGGCAGTACAGCGCTACCACCGAGAACGCTCCGGACAGCGAGGACATGCCGGA
This sequence comes from Saccharopolyspora taberi, assembly GCF_039534165.1. Classification (NCBI taxonomy): domain Bacteria; kingdom Bacillati; phylum Actinomycetota; class Actinomycetes; order Pseudonocardiales; family Pseudonocardiaceae; genus Saccharopolyspora; species Saccharopolyspora taberi. Next base: position 46,086 of record NZ_BAAAUX010000019.1, read on the forward strand.
CGACAAGCACGTCATCATGTGGGGCACGAGCATGGCGAGATGTAGCGGCTCAGCCGCTGAGTCACGCCGTTGGCCCGGCCACTCCTACCGCGCGGCGCACGTGGTCGACGATCCTGTCGTACGTGCGCTCGGTCTGCGCACGGGTTCCGAAGCCGAGGATGTTGTAGCCGTGATCGGTTCCGGGGACATCGTGATGCTCGGCGAGAGCGCCGACGGCCTTGAGCGCTTCGGCGTAGCGGATGGCTTCCTCTCGCAGCCGGTCGAACTCGCACGTGATGATGAGCGCGGGCGCGATTCCGGCAAGCCCCTCCGCGTTGGCACCCCAGGCCGGTGAGACGAGGCGGTCGCGCCGGACAGCCGGATCCGGCACGTAGGCGCGGTCGAACACATCGGACATCCAGGGCCGCATGACCGGCTTGTCCACTGTGGATGACTTGTCCCGCAGGTGCGTGACCAGGTCGAGCGGCGGGTACTGCAGGACCTGCAAGGCGATGCGGGGACCGCCGTTCTCCCAGGCCAGGCGCGCGGCGGCGGACGCCAGGCTGCCACCGGCGCTCTGCCCTCCGACGCACAGGCGGCTCCCGTCCCAGTCGTGCTCGCCACGCGCCGCCCACGTCACGACGTCGAAGGCTTGCTCCACCGCCACGGGAAAGCGGTGCTGCGGCGCGACCGCGTAGTCCACGTTCAGCACCGCGACTCCGGCTTTCGCCGCCAGGTACCTGCACCACGGGTCGTCCTGCTCGGGATGCTCCACCACGAAGCCGCCGCCGTGGAGGTTCACGTACACGCCGGTGCCCGCATCGCCGGACGGAGGACGGTACACGGTGCAGGGGACGTTCCCGTGCCGCGTCGGTACTTCGAGGCTGCGCGTGCGCCCGGGAACCTCACCGAAGCGCAGCTCGGCCTTCAACCGTGGCCCCATGGCCAACTGGAGCGTGCGCGCTACAAGATCGGCGAACAGCACATTGCCTCCATGACGCGATTGGACAGGACGATGAGCATAAGGCGACCCGGTTCCGAAGCGCTTTCGAATTCTGGCTCGTAGGCTGGGTGCTCAAGGACTACCCGACGCCCCCGAACTGCACCTCGCCGTTCGCGCCCACCTGGATCGCCGAGATCGTGCGTCGGCAGCAGGGCGGGTAGCGGGTCGAACAGGTTGGCGACCCCGGCCGCTCCCCTCGCAGCGACCGACGGCCGGCCCCCGGTGCTCCGCTCGTGCTGCGTCGCCCGGGAACGGGGAGTTCCATGGTTCTGCCGGTGGTCTGCCGACCGCCCGTCCGGAACACACCTGTTCGATCCCGGGAGGGCCACATGCGACAACAGGACTGGCCGACGCCCGAAGAGGGCCTCGTCATCACGCAGTTCCTGACCGTGCGCGACGTCGCCCGCTCGCGGCAGTTCTACGCCGACGTCTTCGGCGGCCACGTGGTCCTTGCCGAGAACCCCGCGATCGTCAAGGTCGCGAACTCCTGGATCATCATGAACCCGGGCGGCGGCCCCACCCCCGACAAGCCCGGCATCACCCTGGAGCCGCCCGACAGGCCCAGCACGGTGTCGGCCTTCATGAACGTGCGGGTGGCCGACATCGCCGCCTTCTACGCCGAAGCACGCCGCAAGGGCGCCGAGTTCGTCACCGAGCCCATCGACCGCAAGGCCGAGATCCGCTGCTACATGCGGGATCCCGACGGCTACCTGATCGAGATCGGCCAGGCCACCGGCATGCTCCAGGGCGTCTTCGCCGATCCACCGGCGAGGTTCGGACCCGCCAGCAGCTGAAGGTCCGAAAAGGACGGAGAGGCCACTACCGCCAGGCCGCGCAAGGAGATCGCCATGACCACCCTCGAAATCCCCGGGCTGGATCAGGCCCCGACCACCCACCGGTCCCTGCTGAAGTGGGTGCGCGAGGTCGCCGAGCTGACCACGCCCCGGCGGGTGGCGTGGTGCGACGGCTCCGACGCGGAGTGGCGGCGGCTGACCACCGAACTCGTCGCGACAGGCACCCTGGTGCGGCTGTCCGGCAAGCCGAACTCGTTCTGGGCCGCCTCCGACCCCAGCGACGTCGCACGCGTGGAGGACCGCACCTTCATCTGCTCCCGGCGCGAAGACGACGCGGGCCCCACCAACAACTGGATGGACCCGGCCGACATGAAGGCCATCATGACCGAGCGTTACCGGGGCAGCATGGCAGGCCGCACCATGTACGTCATCCCGTTCTGCATGGGCCCGCTCGACGACGATGATCCCAAGCTCGGAGTGGAGATCACCGACTCCGCCTACGTCGTTCTCTCCATGCGCGTGATGACCCGCATGGGCACCAAAGCGCTGGCGAAGTTCGTCCGCGCCGACGGGAGCGAACGGGAGTTCGTCAAGGCCCTGCACTCCGTCGGATCGCCCCTCAAGTCCGGCGAGCAGGACGTGCCGTGGCCGTGCAACCCGACGAAGTACATCTCCCACTTCCCGGAGGAGCGCACGATCTGGAGCTACGGCTCCGGCTACGGCGGCAACTCCCTGCTGGGCAAGAAGTGCTACTCGCTGCGCATCGCCTCGGCGATGGCCCGCGACGAGGGCTGGCTCGCCGAGCACATGCTCATCCTCAAGCTCATCTCGCCCACCGGCAGCGTGCACTACATCGCGGCCGCTTTCCCCAGCGCCTGCGGCAAGACCAACCTCGCGATGCTGCAACCCACCGTGCCCGGGTGGCGGGCCGAAACCCTCGGTGACGACATCGCCTGGATGCGCCCGGGACCGGACGGGCGGCTGTACGCGGTCAACCCCGAGTTCGGCTTCTTCGGCGTCGCCCCCGGAACCGGCTACCACACCAACCCGATCGCGATGCGGACCGTCGAGCAGGGCAACACGATCTTCACCAACGTCGCCCTCACCGACGACGGCGACGTCTGGTGGGAAGGCATGACCGAACAGCCCCCGGCACACCTGACCGACTGGAAGGGCCGCGACTGGACACCCGAGTCGGGCGAGCCCGCCGCGCACCCCAACTCCCGGTTCTGCACCCCCACCGAGCAGTGCCCGATCATCGCCCCGGAGTGGAACGACCCCGCGGGCGTGCCGATCTCGGCGATCCTGTTCGGCGGACGGCGCGCCACCACCATCCCGCTGGTCACCGAATCCCGCAGCTGGCAGCACGGCGTGTTCATGGGCGCCACCCTGTCGTCGGAGACCACCGCGGCGGCCACCGGCCAGGTCGGCGTCGTGCGCCGCGACCCGATGGCCATGCTGCCGTTCATGGGCTACCACGCGGGCGACTACTTCCGGCACTGGCTGACCATGGCCGACAACGCCGCCGCGCTGCCGAAGATCTTCCACGTCAACTGGTTCCGCCGGGGAGACGACCGCCGCTTCCTCTGGCCCGGGTTCCGCGAGAACTCCCGCGTCCTCAAATGGATCGTCGAACGCGTCGAGGGCACCGCGAACGCGACCGGCACGCCCGTCGGACTCGTCCCCTCCGCAGCCGACCTGGACCTCACCGGCCTGGACCTCGATCCATCCGAAGTGGACCGGGCGCTCGCGGTCGACACCGAGGAGTGGCGGGCGGAACTGCCGCTGATCGAGGAGTGGTTCGCCAGGATCGGCGGCAAGCTCCCGGCCGCCCTGCACGACGAGCTCGACGCCCTGCGACACCGCCTCACCAGCGGTCGCTGACCACCCGCCGGCTGCGCTCCGTGACGGATGCTCCCGAAGCCGCCCGCAGATTTACGATGGGGTTCTCCCCAAGCTGGGGAGAAGCGACCGGCGCAGCCAACACGTCGTGGACATCTGCGCTGGGCAGTGGCGATGCCCCAGCAGTACCTGTTGACCTCCGTGGTGGTCCTGGCGCCGGCCCGCTCGGTCAGGAGGTGCAGCGATGACCACAGCACACGAACCGCAGGTCTCCGAAGCGCAGATCTCCGTGCACTGGCGGGAGGAGGACTACTACCAGCCGCCTGCGAAGTTCATCGGCCAGGCCAACGCGGCCGACCCCGAGATCTTCCGCCGCTTCGCCGAAGAGCGTTTCCCCGACTGCTTCAAGGAGTACGCGGACCTGCTCAGCTGGGACAGCTACTGGCACACCACGCTGGACACCAGCAACCCGCCGTTCTGGAAGTGGTTCGCGGGCGGACGGCTCAACGCCTGCTACAACTGCGTCGACCGGCACCTGGCCGCCGACCGCAGCAAGGCGGCCCTGATCTGGGTTCCGGAGCCGGAGGCCGAGGACACCCGGACGATCACCTACCAGGAGCTCCACCGGCAGGTCAACGAGTTCGCCTCGCTGCTCCGGGAGTTCTGCGGGGTGCGACCGGGCGACCGGGTCACGTTCCACCTGCCGATGGTTCCCGAACTGCCCGTCGCGATGCTGGCCTGCGCCCGGCTGGGCGTGATCCACTCCGAGGTGTTCGGCGGTTTCAGCGGCACCGCGTGCGGCGAGCGGATCGCCGATTCCGGCAGCCGCGTCCTGGTGACCATGGACGGCTACTACCGCAACGGTCAGCTCGTCGACCACAAGACCAAAGCCGACGAAGCCGTGCGAACCGCCGCCGAACGCGGCCAGCCGGTCGACTCGGTGCTGGTCTGGCGGCGTCACGCCGACCGCTGCAGCTCGCAGGCCGCGATGGTGGACGGCCGCGACTTCTTCGTCGACGAACTCCTCACCGAACACCGCGGGGCGGTGGTCACGCCCGTCTCGATGCCCTCGGAAGCACCGTTGTTCCTCATGTACACCAGCGGCACCACCGCACGGCCGAAGGGCTGCCAGCACTCCACCGGCGGGTACCTGTCCTACGTCGCCGGGACCTCGAAGTACTACCAGGACATCCACCCCGAGGACACCTACTGGTGCTGCGCCGACATCGGGTGGATCACCGGCCACTCCTACATCGTCTACGGGCCGCTGGCTCTGGGCACCACCAGCGTGATCTACGAGGGCTCGCCGACCCACCCGGACCCCGGCCGGGTCTGGCGGATCGCCGAACGGCTCGGGGTGAACATCTTCCACACCGCCCCCACCACGATCCGCATGCTGCGCAAGCTCGGCCCCGACGAACCCGGCAAGTACGACTACCACCTCAAGCACATGACCACCGTCGGCGAACCCATCGAACCGGAGGTGTGGCGCTGGTACCACGACGTGGCGGGCAAGGGCGAAGCGGTCGTGGTCGACACCTGGTGGCAGACCGAGAACGGCGGGTTCCTCGGGAGCACGCTGCCCGCGCTGCAACCGATGAAGCCCGGCAGCTGCGGCCCTGGCGTGCTCGGGGTGTACCCGGTGATCTACGACGAGGACGGCAACACCGTCGAAGCGGGCAGCGGCAGCGCGGGCAACATCTGCATCCGCAACCCGTGGCCCGGGATCTTCCAGACCATCTGGGGCCAGCCCGAACGGTTCCGGCAGATCTACTACGAGAAGTACTGCCGGAACCCGGACAGCACGGACTGGCGGGACTGGCCGTACTTCGCGGGTGACGGAGCCGTGCAGGCCGCCGACGGTTACTTCCGGATCCTCGGCCGCGTCGACGACGTCATCAACGTGGCCGGGCACCGGCTGGGCACCAAGGAACTCGAATCGGCGTCCCTGACCGTCGGGGAGGTCGCCGAAGCCGCCGCGGTCCCGGTCGTCGACGAACTGCGCGGCCGGGCGGTGGAGATGTACGTGGCGCTCAAGCCGGGACTGGCGCCCAGCGCGGAAACCGAGCACGCGGTGTCGGACGCGATCGAGCGCGAGATCGGCAAGATCGCCCGCCCGAAGAACGTCTGGATCGTCAGCGACATGCCCAAGACCCGCTCCGGCAAGATCATGCGCCGGGTCATCGCCGGAATCTCCAACTTCGCCGACGTCGGTGACGTCTCGACGCTGGCCAATCCCGAGGTCGTCGAGGAGATCCGGCACCACATCCAGAGCGACAAGCTCGCCCACGGCGAGGTCCCCCGCCAGCTCACCCGGGAGGAGGCGGACGAGATCAGGGCGTTCGGCCGCAACGAGTAGCACGGCCGGGGTCCTGTTCCTTGAAGGAGGAAGGCCCGGGACGCACGCGAGCGTCGTCCGCGGCACGCGAGGTCCTTCGGCGATTTCCCCCGACATAACCACGCGAAACACCACCGGACCGATCCGTTTGGCCTAATGTCCAGCGCTGTTCAGCGCTATCGATCTTGCTCTACAAGGAGTGGATTCATGGGTCATTCGGACACGCGGTCCGGCGCGCTCCGCCGCTGGGCGACGTTGTCGAGCGCCGGGATGCTCGCCGCGAGCTTCGGCCTCCTGACGTTGCCGACCGCGCAGGCCACGCCCGACGGCTGCGCCCGCACGCCCAACGGGTCCGGCGAGGACATCTACTGCCCGCAGGGAGTTCTGGCCGGTCACACGCTCGTGGGCACCCCGGGCAAGGACCGCGTCACCGTCGTCGGCAGCGTGGTCGGCACCATCCTGTCCGGTCCGGGCGACGACACGATCACCGTCACCGGAGCCCGCGGCGGTGACGGGGGCAACGGCGGCAACGGCAGGCTCGGCGTGAACGGCGGCGACGCCGGCCCGTCGGCCAACGGCAGGCTGGGCATCGGCGAAGGGCCGACCGGAACCGGCAGGGACGCCGGGACCGGTGGCCACGGCGGCAGCGGGAGCGCGGGCGTGTCGCCCGCCGGTTTCATCGACACCGGGCAAGGCGACGACAAGATCACGGTCACCGGCGGTCACGGTGGCAACGGCGGCGACGGAGGCGCGGGCGGGTCCGGCTCAGCGGCCGAACTGCTCGCCTACGGCGGCGGGAACGGGGGCGCGGGCGGCAACGCGGGCACCGGGGGCGCCGGCAACCTCGGCCGGATCTCCGGCGGCGATGGCAACAACACCATCGAGGTCACCGGTGGCTCCAACGGAATCGGTGGGGACGGCGGCGCCGGCGGCAACGGCAACAACGCGAGCATCGGGGGCAACGGCGGGAACGGGGGCAACGGCGGAGGCGGCACCTCCAGGACCACCAGTGCCGCCGGTCCCGGCAACGGCCCGTCCGGCACCATCCTCAGCGCCGGGCACGACGTGGTCACCGTCCGCGGCGGCGACGGAGGAAACGGCGGCAAGGGCGGTGTCGCCGGCGCCACTCGGGTCGACGACGTGGCCGGGGTCGGCTTCGTCGGAGGTGGCGGCGGTACCGCCGCGGCCGGCGGGGCACCCGACACCGGCAAGGTCAGCGACCTGACCGGAACCGCCACGATCAACAAGCAGAACGGTCGCGACGGCACCAACGGCGCCCTCGGTCTCCCCCACGTCAGCGTCGGAGGACGCCCGCAGGAGAAGTCGCTGCCCGCCTCCGGAAGGCGCGCGGTGAACACGCCGGAGCGTCCGGCCCCGGAGGAATCCGACACCACGGGCGCGGCGGAAACCCCGCTGCCGCAGGGCATCGAGGACGACAGCGCGGCGCGGGCCTGGCCCTTCACGCCGAACGCGGCGGCAATCCTGAAGGACGTCGGCACGCCGGTGGCGACCTTTCCGGAAATCGGCGTGCTGCGGAGCAGGACCTAACCCGCGGTCCGGAACCGCCGCGCCCAGCGGACGAGACGGCGGACGAGGCCCCCGATGATCAGCGCCGCACCCGCCCAGGGCAGCAACAGCAGGAGGATCTGGATCACGCCGACCACGGCCGTCGCCGGATCCCCTGCCCGCACCACCCCGTCTCCCAGGTGCATCAGCGACTGCCAGACCGTCGGCAGCACGCGCGGTGCGAGCAGCAGGAAAGCGACGAGCCAGTAGGCCAGGCACGGGATCACCAGCACGACCCACAACGCGATCACGCGCCTGGCCCACGGCTTGAGCTCCCGCACCCGCGGATCCATCTCCCGGCCCGGAACCAGGCTGCGCAGGGTCGGCAGCATGCGGTCGAACAGGTCGGGCACGCCGACCAGGTCGCTGAGGATGTAGTAGCCGTCCAGCCGGATCGAAGGCAGGAACTGCCAGGCGGTCGCGGCGTGCCAGGCGATGATCGTCACCAGCAGCCACGGCTGGCCGGTCCGGGCGTAGGCCGCGAGCATGACGAGCAGGGCCAGCGCGTTGAAGTAGACGCCGCCGAGGTCGGTGCGCAGCCTGCCGCGGCGGCTGAGCCGGTAGGCGTCGGTGACGGTGCTGTACATCGCGGGCCACACCAGGTAGATGCCCACGCCCATCGCTCCGGGGGTCGCACCGCCGTAACGGCACGCGGCGACGTGGCCGCACTCGTGGAAGATCCCGGCCAGCAGCAGGATCCCGAGCACCAGCAGGGTTTGCGAGGGTTGGTTGATCAGGGCGTGCGCGCTCGCCAGGACTTCGCCGGATCCTCCGCTCGTGATCAACCAGGTATCGCCGAGCACCAGCGCCACCAGCGCTGCGATCACCACCGGTGGCCAGAACAACGGCTGGAACACCCGCGCGATGCGTCCGGCCACCCGCTCCGGCAGGAGCGCGACCCGGAACCGCAGCGCCAGCAACCGGTCGGGCTTCCCGCGGACCAGCGGTGCGGGGTGCCCGGACCCGCCGCTTTCGACCATCCCGGCGGGCCGGAGCCGGTTGTCGACGAGGAACAGGACCTGCTCGGCGGTGATGCCGCGGCCGTACTCGGCACCGAGTTCGGTGGCGAGCCGCTCGTAGGTGCGGCGGCCGTCGAGCCGGACTGCGACCAGGTACAGCAGCCGGGACAGCTGGACGACCTGGCCGTCGGCTCGACGGGCCAGGTACGGCGGGTCCTGGTAGCCCGAGCCCTGGTACTCGCCGATCAGCTCGACACCGGCTCCCAGCTCGGGTACCACGCGGGTGGCGACGTCCCCGGACCCGTGCTCATCAGACGCGGCGGTGATGGCGATCCCCCCTGACAGATCGGTGGAACCCCGCGGGCACCAGCGAGTCCGGTGCTGGTGCCCGCGGCAGGCTTCCTGCTACCGGAAGGGCAGCGGCTGCCGCTCCGGCATGCCGTCACTTGGCGAACGCGTCGCCACCGTCACCACCGGTGCCGGGACCGCCGATGCCGTCGCCACCGATGCCGTCGCCGCCGTCACCACCGTCGCCGCCGTCACCGCCACTGCCGCCGTTGCCCCCGTCACCGCCGTCACCACCGCCGTTGCCCCCGCCGGTGCCGCCGCCGGTGCCTGCTTCGCCGCCCGTGGCCTCGCTGTTGTCACCGGTCACCGCGTCCCAGACCCAACGCGGCCCGAGCAGCGGTATGAGCGCCGTCAGCACCGTCCGCGCCGGGAGCAGCTCGACGCGCTCGTTCTCCAGCTCGGAAATGCTCAACTCAAGAGACAACGTTTCCTCCTCGATAGAGAAATGCCGGAAGACCGGAAAACCAAGAACCGCTCACGTGTTCCCCGATTCCCATTCCAACGGCCCCAGTTCCGTGTGAGCCGCGCAGATGATAAGGGCCGACATGCCCTGGCGAAGGGGCGACACCCTCCCCTTCCGGGTATCGCACTGCACGCGGGGATACCGGCCCCTACCATCTGCCCCGGCACCAAATCGACTGGGGCCGCTGGGACGGGGGCCTGGGGACCACGACTGTTCGATGATTCGCCCCGGTCCTCCAACATTCATCGACGGAGGAGAAAACGGTGTCTCGCGAATTGAGCCTTTCCGAGCTGGAGAACGAGCGCGTCGAGTTGCTGCCCGCGCGCACCGTCCTGACGACCTTCGCCCTCTCGCACCGCGGCTGGCTGGATGCGCTGACCGGTGACAACAACCAGGCCACCGGCGGCAAGGGCGGCGCAGGTGGCGGTACCGGAGGCGGCGCCGGCGGAGGCGAGGGCGGTGCCGGGGGCGCCGGCGGCAGCGGAGGTGACGGCGGCGACGGCGGCAGCGGCGGTGACGGCCACGGCGGCAGCGGCCACGGTGGCGAAGGCACCGGCGGTGACGGCGGTGACGCGCACTCCAAGTGAGCCACGGGCGGGTCGGCCTCGGAGCTGACCCGCCCGTCCGCTGCGCGGCAGGGGGACGCTCGGCAGCGTGATGGCCGTGGAAGACCCAGCGCGCGTGCGGAAAGTTGATCGCCGTCGTGAACACCGAAAGGAGACGGCGATGTCTCGGACCGTGGCGAAGCTGTTCGCCATCGCAGGGTTGTCCGCAGCGCTTCTGATGGGCGCCGCCGGCGTCGCGAACGCCGAGTGGCCGCCGAAGGTGGACGGGGTGCCGGGCACCCCGGTGGCCGATCTGCCCAGTGCGCTGGACGGATTGCCCGCCAAGACCGGGGCGCCCGGGAAGCCCGGATCGAACGGTTGATCCCGGACCGATGTGGGCTCCGCATGTCCGATGCGGAGCCCACATCGGATTTCTGCTGTGCCGTGTCCGGTCGGAATGCGCGAGGGAAAACCCGGCCGCCGACGATCATGCACCGCTGATCCTGCCCTGGTTCAGCTTCCGGGGCGCGCTCGGAGAACGGACGGGCTCCGCAACCGCCCATCACCCGTCCGAGTTGTTCCGCATTGCGGAGGGTGTTGCGCGATGTGCTGATATATCTACGATGTATCAGTGGTCGGAAAGCCGTCGTCGACACTCCGCGGCAGGCACGCACTGCCGGAGCTGACCACGCTCGAACCCGGGATCCGCAGCGTCGGCAGCCTGAGCGAGAAGGCCTACTACCTGCTCCGCGACCGGCTGATCACGCTGGACCTGGCTCCCGGCTCGACCATCGACGAGCGGGCGTTGCAGCACGAGCTCGGCCTGGGGCGCACTCCCATCCGGGAGGCGCTGCGCAGGCTGGCCGACGACCGGCTGGTGGAGGTGGTGCCGCGGCGGGGCATGTTCGCCAGCCACGTCGATCTCGGTGACCTCCGGTCGATCAGCGAGGTCAGGGTCGAGCTCGAAGGACACGCCGGGCGGCTCGCGGCCACGCGAGCGACGAACCAGGACCTCGCGGGCATCACCGAGCTGCTGGCCGAGCTCCGCGACACCGTCGCGGCCGACCAGCGCGAGCTGATGCGGCTCGACCAACAGGTGCACCGGCTGGTGTACCGGGCGACCCACAACCCCTTCCTGGCGGCGACGCTCGAGGACTACTTCGTCCACAGCCTGCGGTTGTGGTTCCTCGTGCTCGACCGCCTGGCCCACCTGGAACACGCGGTGTCCGAACACCTCGACCTGCTCGCCGCGGTTCGCGGCGGGGACGCGGACTCCGCCGAGCGGATCATGCGCCGGCACGTCGCCGACTTCGAACGCCAGATCCGCGCCGTGCTCTGAAAACCCACGGACCCCACGGAGGAAATCATGAGCAGCCTTCCGGACCGCGCCGACGTCGTCGTGGTCGGAGCCGGGATCGTCGGCAACTCGGTGACCCACCACCTGGCCGACCTCGGCTGGCGCGACATCGTGCTGCTGGACAAGGGACCGCTGCCCGATCCCGGTGGTTCCACCGGGCACGCGTCGAACTTCATCTTCCCCGTCGACCACTCCAAGGAGATCACCTCGCTGACGCTGGACTCCATGCGCCAGTACGAGAAGTTCGGCACCCTGACCACCTGCGGCGGCATCGAGGTCGCCAGGGAACCGGCCCGGGTCGAGGAGCTGCACAGGCGGATGTCGGCGGCCACCTCCTGGGGAATCCACGCCGAGCTCATCACGCCCGACCGGGTCGCCGAGCTGGTCCCGTTCATCGACAAGAGCATCGTCCGGCTGGGGTTCTGGACGCCGTCGGTGGCCGTGGTCGATCCGCTGCAGACCGGTGCGCTGATGCGCGAGCGGGCCACCGAACTCGGCGCGCTCACGATCTCGCCGCACACCGAGGTGCTCGGGATCGACACCGAGCGGGGCCGCGTGTCGAAGGTGCGCACCGACCGGGGAGACATCGAGACCGACACCGTGGTGATCGCCTGCGGGGTGTGGAGCCCGCGGATCGCCCGGATGGCCGGAGCCGCCATCCCGCTGACTCCCGCGGTGCACCAGATGATCGACGTCGGCCCGATCCCCGAGCTGGAGGCGACCGGCACCGAGATCGCCTACCCGATCGTCCGCGACATGGACACGCTCATGTACGAGCGGCAGAGCGGCGCCGATCTCGAAGTGGGTTCCTACGCCCACCGGCCGATCCTGCACGAGCCCGACGAGATCCCGTCGATCGCCGCGGCCCAGCTCTCCCCCACCCAGCTGCCGTTCACGGCCGACGACTTCGACCAGCAGATGCACGACGCGCTGGAGCTCTTCCCGGACGTCCTCGCCACCGAGGGCGCCGGTGTCCGGCACGCGATCAACGGGCTGCTCTCGCTGACCCCGGACGGCGGCCCCCTGCTCGGCGAGACGCCCGAGGTGCGCGGGCTGTGGTCGGCCGCGGCGGTGTGGATCAAGGAGGGCCCGGGAGTCGGCCGGATGGTGGCGCAGTGGATGACCGACGGCCACGCCGAGATCGACCTGCACTCCGCGGACATCGCCCGCTTCTACCCGCACCAGCGCACCCGCCACCACGTGCGGGCCCGCGCCTCGGAGGGGTTCAACAAGACCTACGGCATCGTGCACCCGCGCGAGCAGTGGGAGTCCAATCGCCAGCAGCGGCTTTCGCCCTTCCACCCCCGCGAAGTGGCGCTGGGCGCGCGGTTCTTCGAGGTGGGCGGCTGGGAACGGCCGCACTGGTACGAGTCGAACCGCCCGCTGCTCGACGAGTTCGCCGTCGAGGACCGGCCGCACGAGTGGGACGCGCGGTGGTGGTCGCCGATCACCAACGCCGAGCACCTGGCCATGCGCGAACGGGTCGCGATGATCGACCTCACCGCGTTCGCCCAGTTCGAGGTGTCCGGGCCGGGGGCGCTCGACTACGTCCAGCGGATGGTGGTGGCGCAGGTGGACCGCCCGGTCGGCCGCGTGATCTACACCCCGGTGCTGGGCGCCAACGGCGGTTTCCGCAGCGACCTGACGGTGGTCCGCCTCGCGCGGGACCGCTTCCGCATCGTCACCGGCGGCGCGGACGGAGCCCGCGACCGCAAGTGGTTCACCGACCACCTGCCCGGGGACGGCAGCGTGGGATTCGCCGACGTGACCTCGGCGGTGTGCACGATCGGCCTGTGGGGTCCCCGGGCCCGCGACCTGCTGGCCGCGGCCACCGAGGACGACGTGTCCAACGAGGGCTTCCCGTTCGGCACCGGCCGGTGGATCGAGGTGGACGGAGTACCGGTCCTGGCCCTGCGGCTGTCCTATGTGGGCGATCTCGGCTGGGAGCTGCACGCCCCCTTCGAGCAGGGCCTGCGGTTGTGGGACGCGCTGTGGGAGGCCGGGCAGCCGTTCGGCGTGGTGCCGGCCGGGATCGGCGTGTACGGCACCACCGGGCGGCTGGAGAAGGGCTACCGCCTGATGGGCGCCGAGCTGGAGTCCGAGTACGACCCGGTCGAGGCCGATCTGGCGCTGCCCAAGGTGAAGCCTGCCGACTTCATCGGCAAGGAGGCGTACCTGCGCGCCCGCGACCAGAAGCCCACGGCGGTCATGTGCACGCTCACCGTGGACGACCACACCGACCCGTCCGGCACGCGCCGGTACCCGCAGGGCGGCGAACCGGTCCTCACCCCGGCCGGGGACCGGATCGTCGACAACAGGGGCCGGCCGTCCTACGTGACCTCCGCCGGGGCCGCGCCGTCGCTCGGTGCCTACCTGCTGATGGTCTACCTCCCTCCGGAGCACGCGGTGGAAGGCACTCGGCTTGCCGTGCAGTACATGGGAAATCGCTATCCGGTGACCGTGGCGCGGGTCGGTCGCACACCTCTGTTCGACCCGAGCGACGAGCGGATGAAGGCCTGAACGCACCGAGGAAATGAGGTTCGGCGATGAACGTGCTCGTATGCGTCAAACGAGTACCGGCCACCGGGGCGAAGATCCCGCTCACCGAGGACGGGACGGACGTCGACACCCGCCACCTCGGCTTCACCATCGGCCCGCACGAGGAGTGCGCGGTCGAGGAGGCCGTGCGCATCGTCGAGCGGTCCGGCGGTAGCACGACCGTGCTCACCGTCGGCCCGCCGGAGGCGGACGAGCAGCTGCGCTACGCCCTGTCCATGGGCGCGGACCACGGCGTGCTGGTGGAGACGGGGCCGGGCGAGACCGACGCCCAGGCGACGGCGACGGCGATCACGGCGGCGATCCGGGAGCTGGAGTCCGATGCCGGGCGGTTCGACCTGATCATGTTCGGCACCGAGTCCGCCGACGCGGGCAACTACCAGGTCGGGATCCGCGTGGCGCACGCGCTGGGGCGGCCGATCGTCGGCGGTGTCAAGGGAATCGACCTCGACCAGGAGGCGGGGCGCGCGACGTTCCGCCGCCCGGTCGGCGACGGGGTCGAGGTGTACCAGGCGCCGCTGCCGTCGGCCGTCGCGGTCAAGGAGGGCCTGAACCTGCCGCGCTATCCCAGCATCAAGGGCAGGCTGCGCGCGAAGAAGACGCAGCTGCGGACCATCCGGCCCGAGCTGGCGGCCGGGGGCCTGCGCAAGGTGCGGTTGCGCCCGCCGCCGGAGGCGGAGCGGGAGACGGTGGTGCTCGGCCGTGGCGCGGAGGCCGCCGGACGGGTGGTGGACGTGCTCGAAGACCTCGGGGTGGTGTGATCATGCTGCTGACACTGATCGAGACCGGCGACGGCGCCCTCACCGCGGCTTCGGCGGGCGCGGTGGCGCGGGCGCACGCATTGGCCGGTGAGCTCGGCGTGCCGGTCGCCGCGGTGACCTTCGCGGCGAGCGAAGACCTCACCTCGGACCTGGCCAAGCACGGCGTGGGCACGGCGTACGTGCTCGACCACGAGCTGCTGGCCGAGTACTCGCCGGAGCGCTGGGGCGAGGCGCTGGCGGCGTTGCTCCGGCAGCTCGAACCCGCCGGTGTGCTCGCCCCGGCGTCCGACGAGAGCACCGAGGTGATGGCCCAGGCAGCGGCCCGCACCGGACTTCCGCTGGCGACCAACTGCGTCACCGTGACACCCGGTGAGCCGTGGACGCTCACCCGGCAACGCGTCGGCGGCGTGCTGCTCGAAGACGCGGAACTGCACGCGCCGGTCAAGCTGGTCACCCTGGCCCCCGGCGGTGCGGACACCACGCCACCCGATCCGGCCGACGGTGAAATCGAGGTGGTCACGTGCAGGCCGGACCTCGACGAGGGCATGGTGCACACCGAGCTCGTGGACCGCACCGCGGGCGACACCGGCGTCACGCTCGCGACGGCCAAGGTGGTGGTCTCCGGCGGACGCGGCGTGGGCAGTGCGGAAGGCTTCGCCACGCTGGAACAGCTCGCCGAACTGATCGGCGGCGCCGTCGGCTGCTCCCGGGTCGCCACCAACAACGGCTGGCGCCCGCACACCAACCAGGTCGGCCTGACCGGCACGAAGATCTCCCCGGACCTCTACATCGCCTGCGGCATCAGCGGCGCGACCCAGCACTGGGTGGGCTGCATGGACGCCAAGACCATCCTGGCCATCAACACCGACGACCAGGCACCGATGGTCACCCGCGCCGCGTACGCGGTGATCGGCGACGTGCACGAGGTGCTCCCGGCCGTCATCGAGGAGGTCAAACGGCGAGCCGGGTAGAGCGGTGGTCAGCCGGGCAAGCGCAGGACGGCAGCGCCGCGCACCCGGTCGCCTGCCAGGTCGCGCAGTGCGCGGTCGGCCTCCTCGAACGCGTACGGCGTTGTCGTGACGCGGAGGCGATGCCGGGCGGCGAACCGGAAGAAGTCCCTGCCGTCCTGGCGCGTGTTCGCGGTGACGCTGCACAGGTTCCGCTCGAAGAACAGGTGGCGCTGGTAGTCCAGCGGTGGAACCTCGGACAGGTGTATGCCCGCGATCGCCAGGGCGCCGCCTCGGTCCAGGGCCTCCAGCGCCACCGGGACGAGGTCCCCGGACGGAGCGAACAGCACCGCGGAGTCCAGTAATTCGGGAGGAGCGTCGTCCGCACCGCGCGCGGACGCGGCCCCGAGCTCCAACGCCAGTGCCCGCGCGGCCTCGGACCGGGTCAGCACGTGGACCGTGGCGCCGTTGGCGATGGCGACCTGTGCTGTGAGGTGGGCGCTGGCGCCGAAGCCGTAGATGCCCAGCCGGCCGCCCTCCGGGACACGTGCCCGCAGCCACGCCCGGTAGCCGATCAAACCGGCGCACAGCAGGGGCGCCAGCTCTTCGTCGGAGTAGCCCGCAGGCAGGGAGTACGCGTACTCAGCGGGAACTGTCGTGTATTCGGCGTATCCGCCGTCCGCGTCCCACCCGGTGTACTGCGAGTCCGGGCAGAGGTTCTCCTTCCCCGCCCGGCAGTACGCGCAAACACCGCAGGTGCGGCGCAACCAGGCGATCCCGACGCGGTCACCGCAGGCGACCCCGGCCACCTCCGGCCCCCGCTCCACCACCTCGCCGACGACCTCGTGGCCCGGGACCACTCCTGCCTTGTGGGTGGGAAGGTCACCTTCGACGACATGCAGATCGGTCCGGCAAACCCCGCACACCGCCACCCGCACGACGAGTTCGTCAGGAGCCGGTGCCGGTACCGGGAGAGCGCGCAGCGACAGCGGCGTGCGGCCCAGCGGGCCGGGCTTCTCCGCTCGCCACGCCCTCATCGTCGCCGTTGCGGCCATGTCGTCACCGGGCGACGATCACCGGGCACGGCGAGTGCTGCAGCAACTGCTGGCTCGTCGACCCCAGCAGCAAACCGGTGAATCCGCCCCGTCCCCGGGCACCGACCACCACGAGCTGGGAAGCCCGCGCGTGCTGGAGCAGCGCCCGCGCGGGCTTGTCCTGGGCGACGAAGCGCTGCACCTCGACATCGGGGAAGTTCTCGCTCCACCCCGCCATCAGCTCGGCCAGCCACCGCTCCTCGTCGGTCTGCGCGGTGTCCTGGTCCCCTCCCCACCACGCCTTGCCGTTGTTCACCGAAGGCCAGGTGTGCACGACCCGCAGCACGACATGGCGCCGCAACGCGTGCTCGAACGCGAGGGTCAACGCCCTGTCACTGCCTGACGAACCGTCCACGCCGACGACCACCGGGGCGTCGGGCAACGCCGTGTCAGGGCCGCGCACCACCGCGACCGGGCAGTGACCGTGCGCGCTCAGGGCCACCGCGATCGACCCGACGATCACGCCGGTGAACCCGCCCAGACCGCGGCTTCCCACCACGACCAGTTGCGCGTCGCGGGACTGGTTGACCAGCACCGCACCCGCCTGCCCGGTGCGGATCTCGGTTTCCACCACGAGTTCGGGAGCCTGGCCCGCGGCGACGTCGGCGGCCTGCCGCAGCCATTGCTTCGCCTGCCGCTGGACCGCCGTCGCGTACGACTCGGGAAGCGGGACGGTCGGCAGCTCCGGGAGGTAGACCAACGAGAACACGTCGGCGAAGACCAGGTGCAGGTGCGCTTTCCTGCGCTGCGCCTCCGCCGCTGCCCACCGCACCGCGTGGAGTGCCGCCGACGACCCGTCGACACCCGTCACAACCGGTTTCGGAGGTGCGTCGCTCACCATTGGCACTCCCTTCAAGCCCGACGTCACGGTCCGTCGACCGGTGCCGCGGCAGCTAGGGCCGAGTGGCCTTTTCCCGGGAAGCCGCGCCATTCCCGCTGCTTCCCGCGCCCAGCTCGATGCCGCGATCCCGGCGTGCGCGGCTTCCAGCCAGGCCGGCCAGCCCCAGCGCCTCCTGCCCGGTGCTCACCCACTGGGCATGCACGGCTGGCGCTAGCGCCGCGCGCAACTGGCCGCGTGATCCGGTACGTAGTGGTGGTGCCCCCGGGGCGGTTGCGCGTAGTCGTCCGATCGCGGTGCGGAAGGCAGGTCGAAGACCGGGCGTGGCACCTCGTGGTACGGCACCGTCGACAACAGGTGCGCGATCATGTTCAGCCGCGCGCGCCGCTTGTCCTCGCTTTCGACCAGGTACCAAGGAGATTCCGCGGTGTCGGTGGCCGCCAGCATCTCGTCCCGCGCGTCCGAGTACTCCTGCCAGCGGGCCATCGACTCCACGTCCATCCGGGACAGCTTCCACCGCCGCATCGGGTCCTCGCTGCGCCTGCGCAGACGCCGTTCCTGCTCGGCCCGGCTCACCGAGAACCAGTACTTGCGCAGCAGCAGGCCGTCGTCGACCAGCAGCCGCTCGAACACCGGGCACTGCCGCAGGAACCGCTGGTGCTCGTCCTCGCTGCAGAAGCCCATGACGTGTTCCACGCCCGCGCGGTTGTACCAGCTCCGGTCGAACAGCACGATCTCGCCCGCGGCGGGCAGTTGCGCGACGTAGCGCTGGAAGTACCACTGCGTGCGCTCCCGCTCCGTCGGTACCGGCAAGGCGACGATGCGCGCCACGCGCGGATTGAGGTACTCGGAGACGCGTTTGATCGTGCTGCCCTTGCCCGCCGCGTCGCGGCCCTCGAACACCACGGCCAGCCGGGCGCCCTCGTCGCGGACCCACTCCTGCAGCTTGACCAGTTCCGCCTGCAAGCGGAACAGCTCCTTCTCGTAAACCGCCCGCGGCAGCCGTTCCCGGACGACCTCCTCGGTCCGGTCCGGCTCAGTGCTGCCAGTCATGACCGCCGCCCTCCCACACCGACGTCACCGTCCATGATGGGCGTCCGGTCCCGGGCGGTCACGCCCGGTTTCGAGCCCGCCTCGGGACGGGTACGTGCCAGGTGGGACGGACCGCCCGCCGGCTGTCCGCCACCAGTACATGCGCTGGGGACAAACCACCGGGAGGAACACGATGACCAGCTTGCGGCCCCGATCGGGCATGGGAATTCCGGATCTGTTCCGGATGTTCGAGGGCGAGTGGCCGTTCGGCGAGCACCACTCGATGCGGATGGAGACGTTCACCGACGAGGGCGCCTTCGTCGTCCGATGCGAACTGCCGGGGGTGAACCCCGACGAGGACATCCACATCAACGTCGAAGGCAACCAGCTCAAGATCGACGCCGAGCGCAGGCACGAGGAGCGGGCCGAACGCTACAGCGAGTTCTACTACGGCTCCCTCAGCCGCACGATGCTGCTGCCCGCGAGCTGCAACACCGACGACATCAACGCCGAGTACGAGAACGGCGTCCTGACCATCCGCATCCCGCGCCGGGAGACCGAGGTGAGCAGGGAGATCCCGGTCGCCCGCAAGGGAAAGTGACCTCGCGCCGGTGATCACCGGTCCTGCCCGGGGTACCACCAACCCGAGGGCGGCGGCTCGGGGCTGCTCCCGCCGGGACCGGTGTCGCCGGGCAGGCCGATCCCGCGGTCGGCGACCACGCGGCTGATGTCCGACGGCGAGACGATGCCGACCAGCTCTCCGTCCCGCAGCACCACCAGGCGCCCGTCCTCGGTGGTGGACAGGCGCGGGAGGACCTCCGCCAGCGGTTCTTCCGCGCCTGCAGCGGGAACGCGGTCCGCCGCGCGGGCGACCTCGCCGACCGTCGTGTGCTCGCGCTCCTGGCGGGGAACGCCGCGCAGACGTCCGAGCGTGACCAGGCCGGCGAAA
Source organism: Saccharopolyspora taberi (assembly GCF_039534165.1). Classification (NCBI taxonomy): domain Bacteria; kingdom Bacillati; phylum Actinomycetota; class Actinomycetes; order Pseudonocardiales; family Pseudonocardiaceae; genus Saccharopolyspora; species Saccharopolyspora taberi. Next base: position 65,457 of record NZ_BAAAUX010000019.1, read on the forward strand.
CGTCCCGCGTCGTCGAGCAGCGGGAAGGTCGAGTGCCGGCTTTGCAGGGCGACGTCCTGGAGGAACCGTTCCACGGTGAGCCGCCCGTCGGCCGTTTCGACCGGGCTGGACATGACGTCCCGCACCCGGACCCCGGCCAACGCGATGCGGACCTTCGCCTGCTGTTCCTCGGCGCCGGCGACGCTGGCGAGGAACCAGCCCAGTAGCACCCACCACAGCCCTCCGGCGCCACGGGCAAGCAGTTCCACGAACCCGAGCGCGACGAGCAGGAAGCCCAGCCCGCGTCCTGCCCGCGCCGACCACACCGCGGCGCGGTACCGGTCTCCGCTCCACATCCACAGCACGGCGCGCAGCACCCGCCCGCCGTCCAGCGGCGCGGCGGGAACCATGTTGAACACCGCGATCACCAGGTTCAGCGCCGTGAGGTACCCGAGCACCGCGATGCCGAGCGCGTCGCCCGAGAGCAGGCCGCCCGCCAGTGCCGCGACGCCGAACAGCACGGCCATGACGAGGCTCGCGACCGGGCCCACCACCGCGATCCGCAGCTCTCGGCCGGGGGTTGCGGCTTCGCCGCGCAGCCGGGCCACGCCGCCGAGCAGCCACAGGGTGATGCCGTCCACCTCCACCCCGTTGCGCCTCGCCACGACCGCGTGCGACAGCTCGTGCGCCAGCAGCGAGACGACCAGCAGCACCGCGGCCACGACCCCGCCGAGCACGTAGCCGACCGGGGAATGCCCCGGGTACGCCCGCGGGAGCTGGTACCCGGCCAGCCCGATGATCACCAGCACGACGATGCCGACGACGCTCCAGTGCAGGCCGATCCGCACCCCTGCGACGGTGCCGAGCGGGACGGTGGCCTTCACCGCGGCCTCGTCAGCGACCGGCGGGGATGACGGCGACCGGGCAGGGCGCGTGGTGCACCACGGCGTGGCTCACCGAGCCGAGCAGCAACCGGCGGACCCGTCCGCGGCCGTGGCTGCCGACGACCAGCAGGCTCGCGCCTTCGGCTTCCTCCACCAGCGTGTGCGCCGCCTGCGCGGCGGAGACGGCACGCCGCACCGTCACGTCCGGGTACTGCTCGGCCCATCCGGCCAAGGACCGGGAGAGCAGTTCGAGCGCGTCGTCGCGCATCTCGGTCCACGGCACCTCCCAATGCTGAACCCGCGCGTACGGATCGAGCGGGGCGTCGCTCCACGAGTGCGCGGCCACCAGGACCGCCTCGTGGCGGGAGGCGAAGTCGAACGCGAACTGGACGGCCTTCTCGCTGACCGCCGAACCGTCCACGCCCACCACGACAGGACCGGTGCCCGGCTCGGGTCCGCGTCCCCGCACGACGACCACCGGGGCGCCCGAGCCGCGCGCCAGCAGCTCCGCCGCGGTCGATCCCAGGTGACTGGCCACGCCACCAGCACCCACCGCCCCCAGCACCAGCAGCGCGGCGTCCTGCGCGGTCGCGGCCAGCACCTCGCTCGGATCCCCGAAGGGCAGCTCGCTGCCGATGTCGAGACCCGGGCCGATCTCCCGGCAGCCTTCGACCAGCACTGCCAGCTCGCGGCGCAGGGCCTGCTGGAGCGGCTCCACGACCTCCTCCTGGGCAGGCACCGTCACCGGGACCCGCTCGGAGAAGGGCCAGACGAAGACGTGCACCAGCAGCAGCCTGCGATGCCGGCTCGCCGCCTCCCGAGCGGCCCACCACACCGCCCTGCGCGACGCGTCCGACAGGTCGTAGCCGACGACGACCGCGTCACGCCCCATGCCAGCCATCGTGGATCCACCTCCTGCTTGTCCATGGTGAACCGCATGCGGCTGCGCGTCAGATCCGCGACCGCCGATCCCGCTGCCACGGCTCCCGGCGGGCGCGGCAGGTGGCCGGTCGGCGATCCCTCCGGCACCGCGTCGAAAAGCGCTCGTGCTCAGCCCAGCGCCGGATCACCGGCCACCGAGGTCTCTCCCCCGCCCGCGGTCCCGCCCCCGATCTCCATGCCGGCAGGCACGATCACCACCGGGCACCGCGCCTTGTGAGCGCACCGCAGCGCGGTGCTGCCCAACGCCCCGGTGAACCGGCCGTGCCCGGAGCTGCCCAGGACCAGCATCGCCGCGTCAGCGGCCTTCCGGACCAGGACCTCGGCGGCATGTCCTTCGACCAGTTCCGCCTGGACCTCGGGCTCGGCCTCCCCCGCCAGCGACTCGCGGACGACGCGCATCAACTCCTCGCGGTGCTTCTGCCGGATCTCGTACGGCGCCAGCTCCGGATGCAGCAGCAGCGGCGCGGGACCGGACATGACGGCGTGCGATTCCCAGACCATGACGACCCGCACCGGGACGGACCGGCGCCGAGCCTCCGCCAGCGCCCAGCGCAGAGCGCGCGAGCTGGCGTCGGATCCGTCGATGCCGACGACGAGCGGGCCGAATCCGGTCACGGCGATCACCTCGCGTTCCGGTCACTGCAGCCGCCGGGTCCACGTCGGTTCGACGACATCCCACTCCCGTTCCCAGTTCCTGCTGGCGGCGGCCTCGGCTGCCCAGCGGACGAGTGCAATCAGCGCCGCACATCCGGTCACCAGGACCAGCCACCCGGCCACGCCGTTCGTCCAGGCCGACACGACGACCTGATCGGCGGTCCGCGGTGGTCCGGTGACCCGGTCCTGGTCGTCGACCCACAGCGGCACCCGGGCACCGGCCACGGTGTTCACGCCGACCTCGACCGGTTCCGACCTGGGTGAGCCGTCCCGGCCCTGCCACGAGACGAGCGCCCAGATCTGCTCGGGCTGGGCGCTGTGCGGACCGGACGCGGCCTCGCGCAACTCGACCGGCCCGGTCGCGACCGCCTGCACCTCGTGCCTGCTGGCCGCTTCCCGCGCGGCCACGGCCAGTTCCCACTCGTAGCTCATGCTCGCCCAGGTGGCCGCGAACGGGACAGCCAGCAGCCCGGCCACGACGAGTGCGACGGTCAGCCACGCCACCAACCGGTCGGCGCCTCGCCGCAACGGGTTGCCCGCCGCGCCCAGCGCGTGGCCGAGCCAGCAGGTATGGGCCCACAACCATCCGCGCCGCATCCGCTCGCTCCCCGAACACTCGTAGTTCAAGGTCCACAGTGCGCGGCGGTTCCCTGGGCACACAGGGCATTTCGTCATCGCGTTCGACTCCGCACCGCCGGCCGCGCCCCACGAACATGGACTCGTCTCGTCCGCCGAGCTAGAGTTGATCCCCGGCGGGGCCTCTGCGGCAGCCCGGACGCGACGTTCGGGGAGAAGCCGGTCTCGTCGTCTCGATGGCCCAGATGCTGGCCGTCGACATCCCTCTCGGCCAGGAATCCCGGTCGGCATCCGATTCGCGTTCGGCCACACCGAAGCCGCGCGACATCGCCACGGCCCGTTGGAACCGTGGCCTCCCACGCTGTCCACGAAAGGAAGCACACGACATGAAGGTCCCGACTCGCATCACCGACTGCCCCGAGCGTCAGATGCTCGAATACATCCTCGACCACACCCGGGCCGAACTGATCGGCACGGTCCGCGGCCTCTCCGAAACGCAGGCCCGCCGCCGTCTCGTCCCGTCCATGACGACGTCGATCGGACTGCTCAAGCACGCCGCGTTCGCGGAAAGGAAGTGGTTCCAGCACATCCTGGGAGGGTTGCCGGAGTCCGAATGCGACGGTGCGATGGTCGGCGAGGCCAGTTTCCTGGTCAGCGACGACGAAACGGTCGCCGACGTGATCGCCGAGTTCGAGCGCGCAAGCGACCGCGCACGAACGATCGCCGCGGAGGTCGACCTCGACGCCACCCGGCAGCACCCTTCCGTCGGCACCGTCAGCCTGCGCTGGATCTACCTGCTCATGATCCAGGAATTCGCCCGCCACGCAGGCCACAGCGACATCCTGCGTGAGCAGACCGAAGCCACCCGCCACCCCCGGTCAAGCTGATCGGCCGCGCCGCCGCTCCGACAGAGCGCGCAGGCGTCCGCGGTACTCCTCCTCGTCGATCTCGCCGCGTGCGAACCGCTCGGCCAGCAGCGCCTCGGCCGACTCGGTTCCCCGATCGGCCCGGCCCGTGCGGCCCAGGTACCGCACCAACGCGATGATCGCCACGAGGATCAGAGCCCAGAACAGCAGCATGCTCACCGACATGAACACGAATCCCCACGGGCCCGCGTCATCGCCGTCCCAGTAGTGCATCGCCCACCCCCTCGGCTTCCAACACCGACCCTCACCTCGGCGATGCGGCCGAGGATAGAGGAGATGGTCACCAGGCCATGAATGCGCACGTCCACCGGCCGCCCGGCAGAGGACCTTCGGCCCCAGCGCGGTCTGCGCCGCGGAGCCGAGCCGCCCATCCTGTGCACATGGGTTCATCGCGAACAGGCGCTGTGGTGGCCGGGTACGACGGTTCGACGAGCTCGCGGCGTGCTCTGTGGTGGGCCGCCCTGGAAGCCGTCACACGCAACCAGCCGCTCGTGCTGGTCCACGCCTTCCCGGTCCCGGTATACGAGTCGGCCTACAGGGATCTGTCCAGCGAGGCGTTCACCTTCGAATCCTTGCGCGACAACTCGGAACAGACGCTGGCGGCCGTCGCGTCCGAGTGCCGCCAGCGCATGCCGGGGCTGGACGTGCGAACCGAGGTGCGTTTGGGCCATCCCGCGACCGTGCTCGTCGACGCGTCCACCGATGCGAGCGTGCTCGTGCTTGGTCCCCCAGCGCTGAGCCGAGTACGGCGCGTGCTGCTGGGGTCGACCGCGGCCGAGGTCGCGCGCACGGCGCACGTGCCGGTCGTGTTCGTTCGGGGAGAACACGCTGAGGAGCCGGCACCCGCGATTCGCCGGGTCGTCGTGGGAGTCGACGGTTCGGCGTCCAATGCGCGAGCGGTCGAGTTCGCCTACGACTTCGCCGACCGGCACGGCGCCGGGCTCACCGCGATGCTCACCGAAGCACCGCCGGACGAGTGGGCGCCGGGCGACTCCGGCACCGTCGACGCCTGCCGGAAGGAACTGGCCGAAGCGCTGGCGGGATGGGCGCAGATCTACCCCGACGTCATGGTGCACGAGGTCGTGGAGCAGGCCGAGCGCGCGGCCGATGTGTTGCTGGGCGTGGCATCCGAAGCCGACCTGCTAGTGGTCGGTACTCGTGGACGCGGCGTTGTCAGGTCCGGGCTGCTCGGCTCCGTCAGCCACACCGTGGTCCACTACGCCGAATGCCCGGTGGCCGTGGTGCGGTAGCCGGCCGTGCGGAAGGGCAGGCGATGATGTCGCTGTTCGCCGATCGAGCGGACGCCGGGGGCCGGCTGGGGAGCCGGCTTTCCCGCTTCCGCGATTCGGATGCGGTCGTCCTGGGCGTGCCGCTGGGCGGTGTGCCCGTCGCCTTCGAGGTCGCCAGGGCGCTGCGCGTGGCGCTGGACGTGATCGTGGTCCGCAAGCTCGACGTCGGCTCCCACCCCGAGCTCGGCATGGGGGCCGTGGGCGAGGACGACGTGCGCATCATCAACGACGAGGTGCTGTGGCGAACCGGGGTGAGCGCGGACGAGATCAGCCGGGCGGTGGGTGCCGCGCGCGCCGAGGTCGACCGGTTGGCCGCGCGGCTCCGCGCCGGTCGGCCGCGGGCGCGGGTGCGGGGCCGGAGCGCCATCGTGGTCGACGACGGAATCGCCACCGGCTCCACCGCGCACACCGCCTGCCGCACAGCGCACGAGCTGGGCGCGACGGAGGTCGTGCTCGCCGTGCCCTTCGCCCCGCCGCACGCCTTGGAGCGCTTGGAGGAAGTCACGGACGAACAGGTGTGCCTGGCCTCCACGAGCGAACCCGGCTCGTTCCGGCAGTCCTACCTCTTCTTCCCCGCTGTCACCGAGGCCGAGGTCGCCGACCTGCTGCGCCGGTCCACCTCCGGCTGAGTTCCAACCCGACCGGCGTCATCCGCGAACTCACCGGCCAATGCCACAGCATCGCCGAACCGGCCGAGGGCGAGCCGCTGTTCCTACCCGCCGAAATCGTCGAAATCCTTGACCGGCAAGGGGATCTCGGGATCAGCGAGCGGATGCCGCGCATCGAACCTCGCCGCCAAATCCTCACCGGCATGACGGCGGCTGCGGGAAATCCTGTCCTCGACCTGACCCTCGGTCGAATTCGCCTTGCTGCCAGGAAATTCTGCGCGGATATCGCCGAAGTCATCCCCGGCGCCAAGGGAAACGCTCATCCCACCCCCATGACGACGTCCGCCGCGCGACTGCGCCCGGCACTGACAGGATCGTCAGGCACAGCCAGGCAAAATAGGGCCGATCGGCCCTCCACTGCCCCAGCCTCCAACCCCCGGCACCAGGACCAACGGATGCAACCACAAACGGTGCCGAGTCAGGGGTCGCACTCGCCTGTCCGCTCATCTATGGTTGCGCTGTCGAGAAAACTTCCCTCGTCGCTCGACGGTGCCGCCAGAACACCGTTGCAACACCGGATCATTCTTGGGGGCGGCCGCATCCGGCGACCAACAGATCATCCGGTCATCGCGAAAAACCTGGCGTGCCCAGCCATCAAAGATCTTCGAGAACACCTGTCGACATCGGCGGGCACCCACTCGGCGGGAATCTGACCTAGGAGCGTTCTGTATGAACAGCCGACGAAGTCCGTTACACCAGTTGCACGTAGTAATCGTCGGAGCGGGCAACGCGGGTCTTTGTGCCGGTATAGCGGCAATTCAGGCGGGAGCGACGTCGGTCGCCATCCTCGACTCCGCCCCGGAGGAGCTTCGCGGCGGGAACAGCTCGCTTACCAAGACCATGCGCTTCTCTTGGCGTGAAACGTCTTACATCGCCAACCTGCTCCGGGACAGCGACCGGGACCGCGTCGACGAGATCCTCGCCGGGCAGACCGAGTACACCGAGGACCAGTACCTCGACGACTGGCTGCGGGTGTCCGGCGGTCAGGTGGACGTCCCGCTCATCGAGTCGATCATCAGCCGGTCGAACAGCACCATCGCGTGGATGTCGGAGTTCGGGCAGAGCTGGGCGCCGCGTCCGAACCCGCTGCCCGGCGATGTGCCCGTCATCCTCGACGGAGGCGGGCAGGGGCTGCAGAACAGGAACTTCAGCCGGTTCGAACGCCTGGGGGGAACGGTCTTCTACGACAGTTCCGTGGAAGACATCGAGGTCGCCGCCGACGGGCGCTACGTCCTCAGAGGCTCGGGCCCGGCGTTCCCGGTCGTCTGCCACGCGCTCGTGCTGGCCTCGGGCGGCTTCGAGGGGAACGCGCGGATGCGGGAGCGCCACCTCGGCGCGCAGTGGCGGGACGTGAAGCTGCGGGGAGTGCCGTTCAACGAAGGCGCGCCGCTGGAGGCGGCCGTCGCGCTCGGTGCCGACACCGCGGGCAACTGGAGGAACTGCCACACCACGCCGCAGGGAACGGCGCTGCCGGACTACATGATGCCCGGGCAGATGCACAAATCGCACGGCCTGGCGCGTTACGCGTTCCCCCGGGGGATCGTCGTCAACCGGGACGGACGCCGGTTCTTCGACGAGTCCGGCGACTACAGCAACCTCTCCTACGTCACGCTGGGGCAGCGGATCCAGGAGCAGCCGGGCAGGATCGCCTTCCAGATCTTCGACAACAAGGTGGTGCGGGCCGGTCTGCTGCCGGACGGCTACCTCTCCGATCCGGCGTCTGTCGTCGTGGACTCGATCGAAGAGGGGGCCGGCAGGCTCGCCATCGACGAGGAGAACCTGCTCGACGAGATCAGGCGGCTCAACAACGGAGGCGTCGATCTCGTTCCTGGTGAACGGGATTCCGCGACCCGCACGCCCAAGCGCATCGACACACCGCCGTACCTGTTCACCCCCGTGGTCTGCGGGCTGACCTTCACCTACGGCGGGCTGTCGGTCAGCACCGACGCCGAGGTGCGCTCCGGAGAAGAACCGATCAGCGGGCTCTTCGCCGCGGGCGAGATCGTCGGCGGTCTTTACGACCAGGGATATCCGGGTGGAACCGGGCTGATGGCGGGTGCCGTGCTGGGGCGCTCGGCCGGAAGGCGCGCCGCCGAACACGCTGTCCGAACCGGTGGGAACTGACCGCGCCGAAGGTCCTGGACACCTCGAGGAAGTTGCGAGCCGACATGAGAATCGTGATAGCCGGTATCGGGACGATCGGATCGCGGCACGTCGCCTGCTTCGGGCAGGCAGGCCACGAGGTGATCACCGTGGACCGCAGGGCGGGCGCGGACGCGGACCGGGTGGACCGGGTGCCGGACCCGTCGAACGTCGACGCGTGGGTCGTCGCCACGCCGACCGCCAGCCACCTCGCGGTGGTCGACGAGATCCTGCGCTCCCGGCCGGACGCGCACATCCTGCTGGAGAAACCCGCCTGCTACCCGGCCGACCTCGCCGATCTCCTGCGGACCATCCGGAGCCACCCGCGCTCCAGGGTCGTGGTCAACGACGTGTACGCCTACAGCGGGGCCGTGCAGCGGTTCGCCGAGGTGGTCCGCGGGTCCGGTGACTTCGACCAGATCATGAAGATCACCATGGAGTTCACGAAGAACCGCGAGCTCGACGTCGCCAACGGGAGGTTCGTCGACACCCAGTACGGCGAGGCCGGTTACGAGTTCTTCCACATGCTCAGCATCCTGCGGTCGATCGTTCCGGCCGACCGGTACGAGACCTACCTGCGAACGGTCCCGGTGCTGGTGACGCCGGAGTTGCGGGTGCGGACGCTGGCAGCGAACCTCCCGGAGATCGAGCTGTACGCGTCCTCGACGGGGGCCGTCGGGTTCGGCCACCTGGCCGGGTTCGCCTTCTCCGCGAGCGAGTCGAGGCACTACCTCGCCCGTTCGCGGATTCCCTACGGAGCGGACCTGCGCTACCGGTTCGCCGACGTGGAGTTCAGGATCGGCAGGCACGTGACGCTGGTGTTCGAGCCGTGGCACGGAACGGCCGTCGACCACCGGAACAAGCACGCCGTCCACCTGCGCGACACCGAGTCCCAGCGGCATTTCACGTTCTCCGGCAACCACTTCAACGACGCGATCCTGCGGCAGCTGGACCTGCTGCACAACGCGGCGGAGGGCACTTCCGTGCTGCGGCTGGCCGAGCACCAGTACATGGCGGGGCTCGGTCTCGCCGCGGCCGCGGGCGGCTTCCTGTGGCCGCTTGAAACAGACCTGTACGAGAAACTCGCATGATTTGGAAGTGAGGGACGATGCAGACGACCAAGGACTTCGCGACGATGCTGCGCTTGACCTCCGACATACTGGCCGAGGTCACCGACGCGGAATCGGCCCGGACCCGGGTCGAGAGCCGGATCAAGTCCGACGACGCCGACTACCAGCTGTTCACCGACGCGTGCCGGTTCGACGCTCCCTACGTCGGGAGCTGGATACACGGGCCGGGCGAGAGGGCCCCGTACCTGTCGTTGGAACTGGCCGCCGCGTCGCTGGACGACCAGCACTACCGCGCCATGCTGGCCGAGATCGTGCTGTCCACCTCCACCGCCATTCCCTACGACTACCGGGCGCTGGCCGCCGAGGAACTCGTCCGCCTCGGACCCGGCGAGTTCGCGGGTGCCCTCCAGGACGTGGTGGACTCGTTCGAGCCGCTTCCCCTCCGGTCCACGGAGACGAAGATCAACATACCGACGGACGGGATCGACCACCTCTTCGACATCCCGGAGACCGCGGCGGGCCGGATCGATCTGCTGGTGGCCGCCAGCAAGCTCAAGACCCTGGAAAGCCGGTACTGGCTGGCCAGCCGGATCCTCGGAGTCGGCGAGCACGTGGGGGCACCGGAGACCGAGGCACAACGGCTGATCGCCGAGGACGTCGGGACGAACATGATCGCACCGTCGGACTACCTGGTTGTCTGGGACCAGGAGTTCCCGGGCGTGCACGGCGCCAATCTCACGCTCGCCGAGCTGATGCGGATCGTCCTGCTTGCCCCGGAGTGCAAGCTGCCCGACACCACCGTGCGGCCGATCCTGGTCGACTTCTACCGGTCGGTGCTGCGGATCAGTGGCCGCTCGATCATCGGCCTGGCCGCCGGAGTGTTCCACGTCGAGCACGGAACACTGGCCGACCCGTCCTACTACTACCAGGGCCGGGACGCGATCATCGGCAAAGGCTGCGTGATCGACTGCGTCGGCGGAGCGATCCTGCAGAAGGGCTCCTTCCTCGGCGGCGGGTTCATGCCCATCCTGATCCACACCCACAAGCACATCCGCAACAGCAGCGAATCAGCCGCCGCCGAACGCAAACGGATCCTGCCCTGCGTCTTCGTCGCCGAAACCGGTGCCCGCTACCCGATGCACGCCGTCGGCCTGTTCGAATCCGTCGACTACCTGGACAAGGAAACCCCGTACAAGGGAATCCGAATCCTCCCGGCCGACGCGTAGCACCGGCGCCGTTTCGGTCCTTGCCGGAAGTTCGCGGAGTTTCGATCGTTTCCCGCCGCCGAACCGGGGGGCGCGGCCCTCCGGCGACGGCGCGCGGGCCAGGGGGAGCGAAGGGATGAGTTCGATGCGCGATTCCAAAGTCGCGGTGGTGGGCGCCGGGTATGTGGGACTGACGACAGCGGCCTGCCTGGCGTCGCTGGGGCACGAGGTCGTGTGCGCGGATGTCAACCGGGCCAAGGTGAACGCGTTATGCCGCGGTGAGACGACGATCCAGGAGCCCGGGATCTGCGAACTGGTCGTGGACGGGCTCGCGGCGCAACGGCTGAAGTTCGTGCTCGGCGCGAGTGCCGCGATACCCGAGGCCGGGATCGTTTTCCTGTGCGTGCCAACACCGATGGGCCCCGACGGCGCGGCGGATCTGTCCGCCCTCGAGTCCGTCGTGACGGAGCTGCGCCGGGGGCTCCTGCCCGACTGCGTGGTGGTGAACAAGTCGACGGTTCCGGTGGGAACAGCCGTCCGGGTCGCCGGCCTGCTCGACCGGGCCGACGTCGCGGTGGTGTCCAACCCGGAGTTCCTGCGGGAGGGAATGGCGGTCCGCGACTTCCTGGGGCCGGACCGGATCGTGATCGGCTCGGACGACCCGGACGCGGCCAAGCGGGTCGCCGCGCTGTACGGGAACCTGAGCGCACCCGTCCTGCTGACCGATTCCGCCAGCGCGGAGATGATCAAGTACGCGTCCAACTGCTACCTGGCCACCCGTCTGTCCTATGTGAACACCATCGCCGAGTTGTGCGAGCATCTCGGTGCCGACATCGGCGACGTGACCGCGGGCATGGGCTACGACCCGCGGATCGGCAGGTCGTTCCTGCAACCCGGTCCGGGGTGGGGCGGTTCCTGCCTGTCGAAGGACACCCACGCGCTGCTGCGGGTGGCGGAGGACGCGGGCTGTGGTTTCCCGGTGCTGCGCGCCGCGATCGACACCAACGTGCACCAGCACGACCTGGTGGTGGACAAGGTCCGCCAAGCGGTCGGCGGCCGGTTGGCGGGCGTCCGGGTCGGCCTGCTCGGGCTGACGTTCAAGGCGGGCACGGACGATCTGCGGGACTCCCCCGCGCTGGAGATCGCCGACCGGATGGCGGCCGAAGGCGCGGAACTGGTCGGCTACGACCCGGCCGTCGACGGCCCGGTGCCGGGCGCGACCGATCGGGTCCAGGTCGCCGAGACCGCCTACCACGCGGCGATGGGCGCGGCGGCCGTGGTGCTGCTGACCGACTGGCCCGAGTTCCGCGGCCTCGACTGGGACCGGATCGCCGGTCTGGTCGCGGGCCGTTCCGTCATCGACACCCGAAACCTCCTGGACCCGCTCGTCCTGCACCGCGCGGGGCTGTCCTGCCTGCGCATCGGCCATCCGGCGCCGGACGAGGTCGGCCTGGTGCGATGACTTCCACGGGCTGGCCGGGAATTCCGGTGCCGGACGTCGCGGTTGCGGGCCGGTACCAGCGCACCTAGCCTCCATCGATGCTCGTGCCACGATTGCAGGCGGCAGCGCTCCTCCTCGGCCCGGTCGTCTTCGCCGCGTCGCCGTTCTTCTGGATCGACGGGCATTACGGCGTGACCGGCGGGATGTTGATCGCGCTGTCGATGGTGCCCTGGGTGTACGGACTGATCGGCGAGTACGAGCGGCTGCGCGAACGCGTCCCGCGCCTCGCCGGGCTGTGGTTGTTGCTGTTGTTGATCGGGATGTTCGGCAGCATCGCCTTCGGGCTGCAGGGCTTTTTCGAAGGGGTGTTCGGCGTGGGCGGCCGGGCGGGACTCGCCCAGCTGGAGGACTACCCGCCGCAGAGCGTCTTCGTGCTGTGGCTACCGGGACCGGCTTTCCCGTTGTCCCTGCTGGTGTTCGGCATGCTCGTCGGCTGGACCCGGATGTCCCCGTGGTGGGTCGCCGTCCTGATCTGCGTTGCCGCGATCGCCTTTCCGCTGGGCCGGGTCCTCCGCCTCGACTGGGTCGCCTACGTCGTCGACCTGCTGGTGATCGTTCCGTTCACGCAACTCGCCTGGCGTGCTTGGCATCGGACGGCCACCAGCTGAAGGCACGACGTCAGCCGAGGAAGAACAGGACCAGCAGCGCCGTGATGCCGAAGGCGACCCGGTCGGTCGACGGCCGGACGGCCTCCGCGAGGCCAACCGCTCGAAGAGCCGGTCGTTCAGGCGTCGAGCTCGTCGGCTTCGAAGAGGTCGTCGATGAGCCCGCCGAGATGCGTCCAGTGCTCGGCGGAGAGCACCGCGGCGGCGTCCGCGTCCCCGCGTGCGCACAGCTCGACCAGCTCGGCGTGGTGGTTGACGGTGTCATGGCCGCCGAGCAGGGTGGAGAACTTGCGGTGCAGGATCCGGTGCACTTGGGGGTGCAGCTGGTCGATCACCCTGCGCAGGACGGGGTTCCCGGCCGCGTCGATGGCCACCCCGTGGAAGGCGTCGTCGGCGGCGAAGGCGCCGGTGATGTCGTGCTGCTCGACGGCTCGCGCGAAGTCGTCGTTGGCGCGGCGCATGCGGTCGAGATGATCGGCGGTCATGTGCGGAACCCCGGTCCGGACGGCGAGTTCGTCCAGCGACCGGAGCACGACCAGGGTGGCCGCGACGTCGTGGCGGTTCAGCGTCGTGATCCGGGCGTAGACGCCGGGCTTGGCCTCGACGAGCCCGGTGTCGGTTAGGCGGGTGAGCGCTTCGCGGACCGGCGTGCGGCTGAGCCCGAGGCGCTGGGCGACCTCGGCGTCCCTGATCTTCTCCCCCGGAGCGAGTTCGCCGCTGACGATCGCGTCCTTGAGCCGTTCGTAGGCTGCGTCGCTCATGCGCGGCCGTTCGACCGGCGCTTCATCCCACCGCGCCATAGCGCGTCCAATCTAACCGCTGTCAGCTGCTGCCCTTCGCCGCCCGCGCATGAGCGATGACGGCCTCGGCGAGGACCTGGGTCGGGTCCACCAGGGGCACGGGCAGGTCATCGGCGCGGAGGCCGAGCGGAACCTCGGTGCATCCGGCGATGACGGCCTGCGCTCCCCGCTCGACGAGCCGCCGCGCCGCGCTCGCCAGCAGGCCCGGATCTCGCCTGCCCGCCTTGATCAACCGGATCGCGGCCATCACCTCGTCGGCCTGCGACGCGGCGTCGGGTTCCAGCAGCGCGACCCCGGCAGCGGCCAGCCACTCCCCGTACAGCCCGGCGCGCACGGTGCCGGTCGTGGCCAGCAGACCGACCTCGCGGACCGGCGGCCGGAGAGCAGCCAGGTGACGGCTCGTCCGCTCGATCATGTGCACCAAGGGGACGCCGACGCGCTCGATGACCGCGGGCAGGAACGCGTGCGCGGTGTTGCAGGGGACGGCGATCACGTCGGCGCCGCCGGCGGCGAGCACGCGGGCGCCGTAGGTCAGCCACGGGGTGGGGTCGGTACCGCCTTCGAGCAGGGCCCGGGTGCGGTCGGGGGTTGTCGGGTCGGACCAGATGATCACGCGCAGGTGTTCCTGGTCGGTGTCGGCCGGGGTCGCGCGGATGAGCTTGGCGTAGAAGTCGGCGGTGGCCGCCGGGCCCATTCCCCCGAGCACACCGACCGTGGGGCCGACGACGCCTGGGTCGGCGGTTCGGGGGAACGAAACACCGAGGACGGTGTCAGACACGGTGGAGCGCCGAGCGTCAGCCGAAGCGCTGCGGGACCCGCCACGGGTTGGCGTCCCGCAGCGGCTCCGGAAGCAGTTCCTCCGGCCAGCCCTGGTAGGCCACCGGGCGGAGGAACCGCTCGACGGCCGCGGTGCCGACCGACGTGGTCGCCGGTGCGGTCGTGGCCGGGAACGGGCCGCCGTGCTGCATCGCGGCGGTCACCGCGACCCCGGTCGGCCACTCGTTCCAGAGCACCCGGCCGCTCCGGTCGGCCAGCACCACGGCGAGGTCGCCGACGGCTTCGCCGACGTCGGCGTGCAGCGAGGTGGTCAGCTGACCGGGCATCGCCGCCACCACGGCGGTCAGGTCCGCCAAACGCCGGTAGGTCACCACGATTCCCAGCGGCCCGAAGCATTCCTCGGCCACGTCGCGGGAGAACGAGTCGAGGTCCATCGCCAGCAGCCGGGGTGCGAGCGGTTCCTCCGGCCAGACCACCTTCCGGGCTCCCGGCAACGCCGCCGATCTCGTCGCCCCGTCGACGAACCCGGCCGCGATGCGCTCGTTGAGCATCGGAGCCGCGGTGACCCCGCGCAGTCCCTCCGCGATCCGCTCGACCAGATCGGTGCCCTCGGGTGCGAACAGGAGCCCCGGATTGGTGCAGAACTGGCCCGCGCCCAAGGTCAGCGAACCCACGTACCCCTCCGCGATCTCCGCCGACCGGCGAGCCGCACCCGGGGTGACGACCACCGGGTTGACGCTGCCCAGCTCGCCGTAGAACGGGATCGGTTCGGGTCGCTCGGCGGCGATGCGCGCCAACGCGAGACCGCCCCGGACCGAGCCGGTGAACGCGGCCGCCCGGATTTCCGGTGCCCGCAACGCCTCCACGCCTTCCTGCTCGCCTTCGACGAGCCCGAACACCCCCTCGCCCAACACGCCGCGCAGGATTCCGGCCACCCGGCGGGACAGTTCCGGGTGGCCGGGGTGCGCCTTGACCACCACCGGACATCCGGCGGCCAGCGCCGAGGCGGTGTCCCCGCCCGCGACGCTGAAGGCGAACGGGAAGTTGCTCGCCGCGAACACCAGGACCGGCCCGACCGCAGTGCGGTAGCGCCGCAGGTCCGGGCGAGGAGCCGGGGGCCACTGCGCGTCCGCGCGGTCGATGCGCACGTCGAGGAACTCCCCGGCCCGCGCGACCTCCGCGAACGACCGGAGCTGGAACGTGGTCCGCGTGAGCTCCCCGTTCAGCCTCGGTTCGCCGAGGTGGGTCTCCGCGTCGGCGAGCCTGACCAGCTCGGCGCGCTCGGCTTCCAGAGCGTCGGCCACAGCGTCCAGTTTGGACGCCCGATCCGCCGGTGCGGTCGCCGCCCATCGGCGCGCGGCCTGCACGGTCTCGTTCATCGTGTCGTCGCCTTCCTGTTCTCGACGGAGCGGTGGTACCCGAACAGGCCGTAGAGCACCAGGCCCACGACCATCCAGGCACCGAACCGCAGCCAGGTCACCCATTCCAGATTGCTGATCAGCCACAGTGAGAACGCCACCCCGATCGCGGGCACCAGCGGCACCAGCGGGGTGCGGAACTGCCGGGGCTGGTCCGGCCTGGTCCGGCGCAGCACCACGACGGCGATGGCGACCAGCGTGAACGCCGCCAGGATCCCGATGTTGGTCAGCTCGGCGGCCTCCCGGATCGGCAGCAGCCCGGCGATCAGCGCCGAGCCCACCCCGACCGGCCAGATGACGCGGGTGGGCACGTGCCGCCTCGGGTGGTTGCGCGCGAAGTACGCGGGCAGCAGCCCGTCGCGGCTCATCGCGAACCACACCCGCGACACCGCCAGCATGTTGGCGAACGCCGACGTCGTGATGCCGAGGATGCCGCCCACCGCGACCACCGTACCCAGGCCCGCCAGCCCCACCGAGGCCAGCGCGCTGGAGAACGGGCTGGAAACGTCGATGTCGCGGTGGTTCTGCATGCCCAGCAGCACCAGGCACACCAGCAGGTAGATGACCGCGGCGATGCCGAGCGAGAGGACGATCGCCTTCGGCAGCAGCTTCTTGGCCTCCCGGCTCTCCTCCGCCGCCGCGCTCATCGCGTCGTAGCCGTAGACGGCGAAGAACACCGTCGCCGCGCCGGTGACCGCGCCGCCGATGCCGTAGGGCAGGAACGGGCTGTAGTTCCCGGCCGAGATGTGGAAGGCCCCGGCCACCACCACGACCGCGACGATCAGGATCTTGAGCACCACCAGGACGGTCTCGAAGCGCGCGGATTCCTTGGTACCGCGGGAAAGCACGAACGCCAGCAGCATGCACAGCAGCGCGGCGAACAGGTCGACCTTGTGCCCGGCACCGGTACCCGGAGCGCCGAGCATCCACGCGGGCAGGTCGATCCCGACCTGTTCGAGGATGTAGGAGAAGTAACCGGACACCGCGATCGCCACCACGGCGACGATCGCGGTGTACTCCAGCAGCAGGTCCCAGCCGACCAGCCAGCCGACAACCTCGCCGAGCGAGGCGTAGACGTAGGTGTAGGCCGACCCGGATTTCGGGATCATGCCGGCGAACTCCGCGTAGCACAGGGCCGCGGCGGCGCTCGCCACGATCGCGATCAGGAAGGAGATCAGCACGCCCGGCCCGGCGTCCTCGTTGGCCACGACACCGGCGAGGGAGAACACCCCGGCGCCCACCAGGCCGCCGAGGCTGAGCGCCACCAGCTGCCACAAGCCCATGCTGCGCTGGAAACCACCGGTTTCCGGCTCGTCGGACCCGATCGGCTTCAGCCGGAAGATCCCCGAGCGGGACAGCAGTCGCGCTCTCGGTCCGGCGTCGTCCGCCCGGTTCACCAGGGACATGTCGGCCCCTTTCCGGTCAGTTGGACAGGACAGGCTCCCGAGGTGGCGAAACCCCGGTCGCACCACAACGCAAGGTCAGACCGTGAAACCGGCCGGGAACGGATCTTCGGGGTCGAGCAGGTAGTTCGCGGTCCCGGTGATCCAGGCGCGGCCGGAGAACTCCGGCACCACGGCGGGCAGCCCGCCCACGGTGGCGGTGCCGACGAGCCGCCCGGTGAACCGGGTACCGATGAACGACTCGTTGACGAACTCGGTGCCCAGTTCCAGCTCGCCCCGCGCGTGCAGCTGGGCCATCCGGGCGGAAGTTCCGGTGCCGCAGGGAGAACGGTCGAACCAGCCGGGGTGGATCGCCATCGCGTTGCGCGAGTGCCGGGCGGTCGAGTCCTCGGACACGAACTGCACGTGCTTGCACCCGCCGACCAGCTCGTCGACCGGGTGCTGCGGTCGGTTGTGCTCGTTGACCGCGGCCATGATCTTCAGGCCCGCGTCGAGGATCTCGCCCTTGCGGGCGCGGTCGAAGGGCAGCCCGATGCTGTCGATCCCGACGACGGCGTAGAAGTTGCCGCCGTAGGCCATGTCGTAGCGGATCCGGCCCAGCCCCGGCACCGGGACCTCGGCGTCGAGTTCGAGCGCGAAGGAGTCGACGTTGCGCAGCGTCACCTGCTTGGCGACGCCGTCGCGGACCTCCACCCGCGCCTCGACCAGTCCGGCCGGGGTGTCCAGCCGCACCACCGTCGCCGGCTCGGTGACGGTGACCATCCCGGTTTCCACCAGCACGGTCGCGACTCCGATCGTCCCGTGACCGCACATCGGCAGCAGGCCGCTGACCTCGACGAAGAGCACGCCCCAGTCGGCTTCCGGCCGGATCGGCGGTTGCAGGATCGCCCCGCTCATCGCCGAGTGCCCGCGCGGCTCGTCGACCAGGAACCGCCGCAGGTCGTCGAGGTGCTCGACGAAGTACCGGCGGCGCTCGGCCATGCTCGCGCCCGGCACCGGCGGCACCCCGCCGGTCACCACCCTGGTGGGCATCCCCTCGGTGTGGGAGTCCACCGCGCTGATCGTCCGGACCGAGCGCATCACGAACGCTCCTGGAGCGCGGCGATCGCGCGCGCCATGTCGGCCCGGACCTGGTCCCGGTGCTCGGGGACCAGCGGTCCGCGCGGCGGGCGGCACGGGCCGCCATAGCGGCCGACCTGCTCCATGCCCAGCTTGATCGCCTGCACGAACTCGGTCCGCGAGTCCCAGCGGAACGCCGCCACCAGCGGCTCGTACAGCGCCCGCGCCTCGGCGAGCTTGCCCGCCGTCGCCAGCTCGAACAGCTCGACCGACTCCGCCGGGAAGACGTTGGGGAATCCGGCGAACCAGCCGGTGGCTCCCATCAGCAGGCTCTCCAGCACGACGTCGTCGGCGCCGCCGATCACCTCCAGGTCCGGCGCCAGCTCCCTGATCTCCAGCACCCGGCGGACGTCGCCGGAGAACTCCTTGACCGCCACCACGTTGTCCAGCTGCGCGATCTCGGCCAGCAGGCCGGGGGTCAGGTCGACCTTGGTGTCGATCGGGTTGTTGTAGACCATGACCGGCAGCCCGACCTCGGCCACCGCCGCGTAGTGCGCCAGCACCTCGTGGCGGTTCGCCCGGTACATCGTCGGCGGCAGGCACAGCACGCCGTCCGCGCCGTCCTCGGCGGCCAGCTCGGCCCAGTGCCGGGCCTGGTGCGCGCCCGCGCCGTGCACGCCGACGACCACCACGCCGTCGGAGCCGACCGCCTCGATCGCCGTCCTGGCGACCCGGCGACGCTCCTCGTCGGTCAGCGCCGAGTACTCGCCCAGCGATCCGTTCGGCCCGACACCGCGGCAGCCGTTGTCGACCAGCCAGCGGCAGTGCTCGGCGTAGCGGTCGTAGTCGACCGCGAGCCCGGCCGGAGCGCTCGCGTCCTCGGCGTAGGGCAGCGCGGTGGCCACGACGACTCCGCCCAGGCCCGCGTTCTCAACACCCATCAGCGCGTCTCCTCCTCTGGTTGCCCTGCCAGTTCGCCCAGCCGGATCGGCTGCGCGATCGGTCTGTTGTGGACTGACGCCGTTTCTCCCCCGAGCCGTGCGGAAAGCTCCGCGACGTTAGTCCCGCACACCCGCCCCTGACATGGCCCGAGCCCGGCTCGCGTGCCGAGTTTGACCGCCCGTGACCCGCTCCCGGCGGGCTGCGTCAGCGCCGCTTGGAGGTCGCCGTAGGAGGTCTCCTCGCAGCGGCACACCACCGTGTTCCGCCGGAGCCAGTCCGGCCACGCCGCGCCGATCGGGTGTGCCCGCTCCAGCCGCCGCGCGAAATCCCTGCCCGCGTCGCGTTTCCTGCGCTCGGCCCGGATGGCGGCCGGATCACCGCCGGCCGCAACCCATCCGGCCACCGCGCCTTCGGCCCGTGCGGCCGGAGCACCGGCGATCCCGGTGACCTCGCCCGCGGCGAACACCCCCGCGGCACTCGTGCGCTGGTTGCCGTCGACCTGGACGAACCCGTCGCGCAGGGTGCACCCGGCGGAGACGAACAGCTCCAGCTGCGGGGTGAAGCCGTGCCCGACGCAGAGCGCGTCGACCGGGACCGTGCGTTC
Organism: Saccharopolyspora taberi; assembly: GCF_039534165.1. Classification (NCBI taxonomy): domain Bacteria; kingdom Bacillati; phylum Actinomycetota; class Actinomycetes; order Pseudonocardiales; family Pseudonocardiaceae; genus Saccharopolyspora; species Saccharopolyspora taberi. Next base: position 84,901 of record NZ_BAAAUX010000019.1, read on the forward strand.
GGTGCCGGGAACCGGCGACCAGTCCGGCCGCAGCCGGGCGGTCACGACCTCCTCCACCCGGCCGTCGCCCCTGGCTTCGACGACCGCCCGGCCCATCCGGTACGGCGTCCGGTGGCACAGCTGGCCGACCGCGTACTCGGCCAGTTCGAGGGCTTTTCCGTACTGTGGCAGCAGTTCCCATGCACGCCGGAGCCATCCCCTGGACACAGTGGATGGTGAGTTCGCTTCCAGCACTTCGACCACCCGCGATCCCGCTTCCAGCAGCGATGCCGCGACCGGGAGCAGGAACGGTCCCGTCCCCGCGACGACCACCCGGTCGCCGACGACGATCCGCTCTCCCTTGGCCAGCGCCTGGGCCGCGCCCGCGGTGTGGACACCGGGCAGATCCCAGCCCGGGAAGGGAAGAACCCGGTCGTGGGCTCCCGGAGCGAGCACGAGCGCGTCCGGCCTGATCGTCTCGCGGGTGCGCCCCTCGCCGTCCACCCCGCCGCGCAGCAGTTGCACCGACGGCGGGCCATCGTCGAGCTTTTCCAGCGCCCACACCGAAGTCCGAGACAACCACGTGCACCGGCGATGCTCCAGGACGAACCGGCGCTGCCGGTCGAACGAGTCCCAGCCGTGGTGCAACCGCTTCGGGTAGCGCGCGGCATACGCCTCGGGCAGCATCCGGTGGTACTGCCCGCCGGGCTGGTCGGCGGCGTCGACGAGGGTCACCGACGCGCCCGCGAGCAACGCCTTCTCCGCCGCTGCCAGGCCCGCGGGCCCCGCGCCGACCACGACCACGCGCCTCATCGGGCGTCCTCCGCCCTGGACTGCGTCCGCACGTCGTCGCCATCGCGGGCGCGGCGGCGGCACGCGCGCACGTCGCGCTCCTCGTTGACCGTGACCAGGCAGTCGAAGCACACTCCGATGCCGCAGAACACGCCCCTGGCACCGCCGGAAACCCCGGTCCGCCAGGTCTGCCTGCCCGATCCGAGCAGAACTCCCGCGATCGTCTGCCCGTCGATGCCCTCGACGGGATCGCCGTCGAAGCTGATCCGCACCGGCACGTCATTCCTGCCGACCCGGTCGTCGCGGCCGGGTACGAGACGTGGGCTCACCGCGCTCCTCCTTCGGTCAGCACCGCGGGCCGGTCCACCCGGAACGGCTCCGCGTCGATCTCGGGAGCCCGGCCGCTGATCAGGTCGTGCAGCACCCGGGCCGTCCCGACGGACAGCCCGATACCGGCGCCCTCGTGCCCGGTGCTGTGCCACAGCCCGGGAATCCGCGGGTCCTCCCCGATCAGCGGCAGGTGATCCGGCACGTACGGGCGGAACCCGCCGTAGGCGCGCATGACCGGAACCCCGGCCAGTCCCGGGAACAATCGCAGGGCGCGCGAGGCGATCGCCGACAGCACGTGCGGCCTCATCCGGTCGTCGAAACCCACCTGGCGGCGGGAAGAACCGAGCAGCAGCGTTCCGCCCCGCGTCGACTCCACGACCGCCGACGTCTGCAACGCAGCGTCGCTGCTGCCGACCGCACCGACGTAGTCGGCGTCGTAGACCTTGTGGAACACCGTGGGCGGCAGCGGGGTCGTCACCAGCACCTCGCCCCGGCGCGGGCGGACGTCCACCGGCGCGCCCAGCGCGGCCGACACCTCCCCCGACCACGGACCGGCGGCGTTGACCACCGCGTCGGCCCGCACATCTCCTTGAGAGGTGCGCACGCCGGTGATCCGGCCGCCGCGCGTGATCGCGCCGGTCACCTCGCACCCGGTGCGCAGTGTCGTGCCCGCCTCGATCGCAGCCGAGAGCAGCGCGGTCGCCGCTGCGACCGGCTGCACCTGGGCGTCCTCGGGGTAGTGGTAGGCCGCGGCCACCTCGCGGGTCAGGTGCGGTTCGGCCGCGGCCAGGTCGGCGGGGTCCAGCGGTTCGGCGGTCACGCCCGCAGCGCGCTGTCCGGCGGCGAAGGCCGCCAGGTCGGACGCGCCCGCGTCGGTCGTGGCGACCACGATGCCGCCCTTCGGGTCCCACTCGATGTCGGCGTCCAGCTCGGCCAGCACTTCCGGCCACAGCCGCCGGGACAGCCGCGCCAGCCGCAGCTCCGGGCCGTCGGCCTTGTCCGACACCAGCACGTTGCCCTCGCCGTGCGCGGTCGTGGCCCCGGCGGGCCGGTGGCGGTCCACCACGACGACCTCGAAACCGCCGGCGGCGAGCTCCCGTGCGCAGGCCGAACCGACGACGCCGGCACCCAGCACCACGATCCGCGTTCGGTTCATCAAACCCCCGACGTTCTGTAAAACGAACGACGGGAGGCTATGGCTCAACTCACGGGAGTGTCAACGGTCACTGTTCGGCGACCAGGCCGTGCCTGCCCGACAGGTCGAGCCGGTTGCCCGGCCGGTACTGGAGCAGCAGCACCGAACGCACCGGACCGTCCAGCGCGGTGTAGCTGTGCGGCTGGGTGGCGTCGAAGGCCACGCAGTCGCCCGGCCCGAGGTCGGCGGCGCTGCCCTGCACTTCGACCCGCAGCCTGCCGGCTTGCACGATGGTGTGCTCGGTGCCGACGTGCCCCAGCGAGCGCTGGCTGCCCTCGTCCCGGACCTGCTGGTCGTAGACCTCGACGATCGCGTCGTCGAGCTCGATCCGGCGCAGCATCCGCAAATCCACGGCCTCGCCGCTGAGCACGTCGAGGTCGGCGGCGCGCACCACGGTCATCCCGCTGCCGCCGCGGGCGTCGAGCAGCTCGGAGATCGGCAGCTCCAGCGCCCGCGACAGGCTGAACACGGTCTCGATGGTCGGGTTGCCGGTCCCGGCCTCCAGCTGCGACAGCGTCGACTTGCCGATCGAGGACCGCCGCGACACCTCCGACAGCGACAGCCCCAGCTCGACCCTGGCCCGGCGCAGGTTCGCCGCCAGCATGTCCCGCACCGACTCGGTCTCCACTCAGCACCCCTCCCAGGTCGTTCGTCGAAACGAACGATCTTCTCGATAGCCCGTTCAGCAGAACGGTCAGCACTCGAGGAGTACACCACCGGCGAGGCCGGTCGAACACCCGGGCGGGCTCGTTCGGTCGGACCGGTTGACAAGGACGGGTGTCTCACGCCCGAATTTCGTCATGGTTAAAACTAGGTCGTCGGTATTAAAGCGGCAAGATCTGTGATTTATTTTCTTTCCAGTCATTAATCGGCGAAAAATCGGACACGGTCGCGGACCTCGAAAAGGACCACAGTGGACTGCCGCGGATGATGCCACCGCCCGAGGTCCGAGCCCTGATACCCGCTCAGGCTTGACACTTCCCGTCGCGCAGCTGAATATTTGACCCGTCTCACGCCGCAGTTCTGACCGGCAACCGACCGCGCTCGCGCGGCCGACACACCCACGAGGAACGCGAAGCGGAGACGACCATGCAGTTCGCCCGTGCGAGATCACTGGCCACCCTCACCACCCTGTCCATCGCGCTCACCGGCTGCGTCGGCACCGGCACCACCGCCCCGGCCCCCGAACGGGCCCCGGAAGGCACGGTTACCGACCCCGCCTCCGCCCGGGGCGCCAGCGGCGACGTGACCATCTGCGGACACCGCGACACCGGGGTGTTCAAGACGCTCACGGATTCCTTCAACGCCAGGGCGACCGGCGTCACCGCCCGCTACGTCGAGCTGGGCCAGGACACCGACATCACCCGCGCGCAGGCCATCCAGCGCCTCGAAGGCGGCTCGGCCGAGTGCGACCTCTACCTGATGGACGTGACCTGGACCGGCGAGTGGGCGGCCCAGAGCTGGGTCCAGGACCAGAGCAGGCTGGTGGAGCAGCGCGGGGACGACCTCATACCGTCCACTTTGGATACCGCGCGCTACGACGGCCGCCACTGGGGCACGCCCTTCTACACCAACGCGGGCCTGATGTTCTACCGCAGCGACCGCGTCCCGCCGCCGACGACCTGGAAGCAGGTCTACGAGCAGGCCCGGCTGCACCCGCAGAACCAGGTCGAGATGCAGGCCAAGCAGTACGAGGGCCTGACGGTGAACTTCCTGGAGATGCTGTACTCCGCGGGCGGTTCGGTGCTCGACGAGCGGGGCGGCATCACCGTCGACTCGCCGCAGACCCGCGCGGTGCTGACCACGATGGCCGAGGGCATCAGGTCCGGCGCGGTCGACCGCGCGTCGCTGACCTACGAGGAGGACGGCTCGCGGCGCGCCTACGAGTCCGGAGCGGCCGGGCAGCTCCGCCAGTGGCCCAGCGCCTACAAGCTGATCCAGCAGACCGGCGCCGGTCCGGCCACCGCGGTCGCGCCGCTGCCCGCCTTCGACGAGCACACCAGGCCCGCGGCCGTGCTCGGCGGCTGGAACCTCGCCATCGCCGCGAGTTCGGACAACACCGGCGGAGCCGTGGCGCTGATCGACTACGCCACCAGCGCGGAGTTCCAGAAGACGATGGCGGTCAAGCACGCGCAGGCGCCCGTGGTCGCCTCGGTCTACGACAACCCCGAGGTCCGGGCCAAGATCCCGTTCATCGACCAGCTCAGGCAGTCGGTGCTCAGCGCCAAACCGCGCCCGAAGTCCTCGGTGTACGCGCAGATCTCGAAGGCCATCCACAGCAACGTCTACCCGGTGCTCGCCGGCGAGGTCGACGTCGAGACCGCGGTGCGGAAGATGGCCGCCGACATCAAGACCGCTCAGGAGACGTTCTGATCACCATGGCAACCAAGCAGAACAAGCAGAGCGTCGACTTCCAGCAGCGACGCACCGCGGTGTGGATGGTCAGCCCCGCGCTGATCGTGATGTTCCTGGTGGCGGCCGTGCCGATCGGCTACGCGATCTGGCTGTCGCTCAACGTCTACAGCGTGCGGCAGGCTGGCCTGTCGAAGTTCGTCGGCCTGAGCAACTACTGGGAGGCGCTGATCTCCTCGGCCTGGTGGCAGGCGTTCGGGCAGACGTTCTTCTTCGCGTTCGTCTCGGTGGGCCTGGAGGTGGTCCTCGGAACCGCGATGGCGCTGCTGCTCAACATGGCGTTCCGCGGGCGGGGGCTGCTGCGTTCGACGCTGCTCGTCCCCTACGCCGTGCTCACCGTGGTCAGCGCGATCACCTGGCAGGCGATGTTCGAGTCGAACCTCGGCCTGGTGACCGGGGTCCTGCGGGCGCTGGGCCTGCCGGGCGGCGAGCTGGTGTGGCTGAGCGAACCGGGCCACGCGATGGCGGTGATCATCGTCGCCGACGTCTGGAAGACCGCTCCGTTCGTCGCACTGCTGGTGCTGGCCGGGTTGCAGGTCATCCCCGGCGAGGTCTACGAGGCCGCCGACCTCGACGGGGCCGGGCGGTGGCAGACCTTCTGGCAGGTCACGCTGCCGCTGCTGCGCCCGGCGATCGCGCTGGCCGCGATCTTCCGGCTGCTCGACGCGCTGCGGATCTTCGACCTGCCGTTCGTGCTCACCAAGGGCGCCAACGGGACGCAGACCATGTCGATGCTCGCCTACCAGGAACTGCGCGAGGGCAGGCTGATCGGGCAGGGCTCGGCGCTGTCGATCCTGACCTTCGCCACGGTCATGGTCGTCTCGCTGGTCTACATCCGGTTCGGCGGAGGCAACATCCGCGACGTCGCTGGGGAGAAGTGATGACGATCCTCGAAACCGCGAAGCCCGCTCCGGCACCAACGGCGGCACCGCGCAAACGCCGCAGCACCAACAGGTTGCGCCCGCTGACGCTGACGTTCGTGGTCCTGGTGATGCTGGCCTCGCTGGTGCCGTTCTACTGGCTGATCAACACCTCGCTGAAAGCCGGTGCCGACCTGTCCTCCGGCACCCTCTACCCCACCAACCCGTCGCTGCAGAACTACCTGGACGTCATCCACAACGGCAACTTCCTGACCGCGCTGGGCAATTCCGTCATCGTCGGTGTCGTCACGACGACGCTGGCGCTGGTGCTCGCGTCGTTCGCCGCCTACGCCCTGGCGCGGCTCAAGCTCCCCCGCAAGGGCCTGATCCTCGCGGCGGTGCTGTCGGTGACGACGTTCCCGGTGATCGCCATCGCGGCCCCGATGTTCAAGATCTGGAGCGACCTCGGCCTCTACGACACCCTGGCCGGGCTGATCATCCCGAAGCTCACCTTCGCGCTGCCCATGGCGATCTTCGTGCTCACCTCGTTCTTCCGCGAGATCCCGTTCGAGCTGGAGGAATCAGCGCTCATCGACGGCGCCACCCCGTTCCAGGCGTTCCGCAAGATCATCCTGCCGCTGGCCGTTCCCGGCATCGCCACCACCGCGATCCTGGTCTTCATCTCGGTCTGGAACGAGTTCCTGCTCGGCGTCACGCTCACCTCGACACCCGCGGCGCGCACCGTCCCGGTCGCGATCGCGTTCTTCACCGGCACCAGCGAGTTCGACCAGCCGGTCGGCACCATCAGCGCGGCCTCGGTGCTCGTCACGATCCCGCTGCTGGTCGTGGTGCTGGTCTTCCAGAAACGCATCGTGGCCGGTCTCACCGCCGGCGCGATCAAGGGCTGAACCCCAACCTGTCACGGACGAAGGAGCACCGCACATGAATGACCCCACGCTTCGGGTCGGAGTCATCGGCGTCGGCTGGGCCGGCCAGCAGCACCTGGCCGCCTACCGCGCGCTGCCGGACGTCGAGATCGTGGCGATCGCCGGGAAGGAACGCGAACTCCTGGACTCGCTGGGCGAGGAGTACGGCGCCGCGCTGCTGTTCGAGAACTGGGAGGAACTCCTCGAAGCGCCCGGCCTCGACGCGGTCAGCATCGCGGTGCCGACCTTCCTGCACGCCCCGATCGCGATCGCCGCGCTCAAGCGCGGTCTGCACGTGCTCAGCGAGAAACCGCTCGCGCGCAACGCCGTCGAAGGCCAGCAGATGGTCGACACCGCCCGCGCGGCGGGCCGGGTGCTCGACGTGGTGTTCAACCACCGGCTGCGCGGCGACATCCAGGCGCTGGCCGGGATCATCCACCGCGGCGAGCTGGGCCGGGCCTACTACGCGAAGGCGTCCTGGATGCGGCGGCGCGGCATCCCGAGCCTGGGCAGCTGGTTCACCAACCAGGAGATGTCCGGCGGCGGCCCGCTGGCCGACATCGGCGTCCACGTGCTCGACTACGCGCTGTTCCTGCTTGGCGAACCGCGCGTCACGTCGGTCAACGCGGTCACCTACTCCGAGCTGGGGCCCCGCAACATCGGCGAGACGAAGGCGGGCGACAAGACCGGCACGGACTCGAAGTTCGAGGTCGAGGACTTCGCCGCGGCCTTCATCCGGCTGGAGGGAGGCGGGACGCTCGCGCTGGAGACCTCGTGGGCGGCGTTCCGCAGCCCGACCGACCTGATCGACTTCAGCGTGCTCGGCACCGAAGGCGGCGCCGAGCTGAAGGCGGTCGGCGCGACCAAGGCCGTGGTCGGCGACCTGCACGTCTACCGGGACGTCGACGGCGAGATCGCGGACTACACGCCGACGGCCGAACCGGGCCTGGCGCACGCCGGTGTCGTGGAGAACTTCGTCCGCGTCCTGCGCACTCCAGCCGAGTGGACCGCCAACGACGGCTCGCTCGCCCTGAAGCGCGCCCGGGTGATCGACGCCTGCTACCAGTCCGCCGCCGAGAAGAGGGAGATCACGGTCGAATGAGCCCGCTGCGCGTCACCGTCTGGAACGAAGGCGTCCACGAGTCCACTCAGGACCCCGCCGGGATGTCCGAGTACTACCCCGAAGGCATCCACGGCGCCATCGCCGAGGGCGTCCGCGAGCAGATCCCGGACGCCACCGTGCGCACCGCGCTGCTCAGCGACGCCGAGCACGGGCTGCCGGAGCCGGTGCTGGAGGACACCGACGTCCTGCTGTGGTGGGGTCACAAAGCGCACGGGCAGGTCTGCGACGAAGTGGTCGACCGCGTCCAGCGGCACGTCCTGTCCGGGATGGGCCTGCTGGTCCTGCACTCCGGGCACTTCTCGAAGATCTTCACCCGGCTGCTGGGCACCACGTGCTCGCTGAGCTGGCGCAACGCCGCCGAACGCGAGCTGGTCTGGACGGTCGACCCGACCCACCCGATCGCCGAGGGCGTGCCCAGCCCGCTGGTGATCCCCGAGCAGGAGACCTACGGCGAGTTCTTCGACATCCCGGCACCGGACGAGCTGGTCTTCATCAGCTCGTTCAGCGGCGGCGAGGTGTTCCGCTCCGGGGTGACGTTCCGGCGCGGCAAGGGGCGCCTGTTCTACTTCAGCCCCGGCGACGAGCGCTACCCGGTCTACAACCGGCCGGAGATCCGCCGCGTCCTGGCCAACGGGATCCGGTGGGCCGCGCGGCCCGGCGTCGACCGGGCCGCGCCCAGCGTGTCCAACCCGCCGCGCGACTGGTACCTCGGCGAGGGGTGATCAGCGGTGAGGGCCCGGCCACCGGGCCCTCACCGCCGCGGAAGGTCAGGAGAGCACGCCGCTGAGTTCGTTCGGGACACCGGGAAGGTCCCCGGTGGTGCGGATGCTGCCCGAGGCCAGGTCGATCGCGTGGATCTTCTTCTTCGACGGGTCCGTGACGTAGGCGGTACCGCCGCGGACGAAGATCGCCGGCCGCGGCTGCTGCCACTCCAGCGGCTCCTGCCACGGGTCCATGACCGGGATCGTCCGCGTCACCTGGGCGGTCACCGGGTCGATCTGGTGGATCTTCCCGTCGGTGCCCAGGACCAACGCCTCGCCCTGCGGTCCCCTGGCCAGGGAGCGGAAGGTGTAGCTGGTGCCGAGGTCGACCAGCCGCAGGCTGCCGTTGGTGGTGTCGATGAGCGAGACCTGCTCGGGGCGCTCCAGCTCGGCGTGCTCGTCCTTCTTGTAGTCGCCCAGCACGATCGGCGACGCCTCGGAGCCCGCCTGGTTGCCGACCCGGCCGTACTCGGTGGGGCTGGCGACCTTCGCGATGGTGCCGCCGCGGTAGATCAGCACCCCGTTCTCGCAGCCGATCACGACGGCCTCGCCCATCGCGGTCGCCTCGCCGTGCACGCCGGGGCAGTCCTCGTTGCGGGCGATCTCCTTGCGCGCGGCGTCGAGCACCACGATGCCGGTCCGCTCCTCCTCGTTGCCGACCGTGACCACGAGTTCACCGTTGGCCAGCTCGATCGCGACGCCGTGGTGCGGTTCCGGCGCGCGGTAGGTCTCGGTCGGCGGCACGCCGGAGCCGAGCGCCTTCGGATCGAAGGTGGTGACCTCGCCGGTGCCGTCGGAGAAGAGCACGGTCCTGCCCGCGTGCCGCACGACGTGGCCGGGCTTGGCGCCCTTGAACTCGACGTCGGTCAGGGTCGCGCTCGCCGCGTCGAGCACGCGGAAACCCGTTGCCGTGGAGACCAGGACGTGGCTGCCGTCGCCCGCCGGGTTGAGGCGGTTGAAGCCCTCCAGCGGCAGGTCCTTGACGACCTTGAGCGTCGTGCCGTCGAGGACGTGGATGCCGCCGTCGTAGGTGACGGCAATCGGATCAGCCACCGTGGGCGGTGTTACGTCCGCCTGGGACGGAGCCTGCGTGGTGCCGCAGGCCCCCAGCACGACCGCCAGGGACAGGACCCCGGCCGCGATCTTCTTGCTCGAACTGGTACTCATCATCACCATTCCATTTCGGACGGACGGATGCGCGGTTCAGCCTCGGCCGAGCCCGCGGACGATCGACTCGGTGTTGGACCGCATCATTTCCAGGTAGTCGCCGGCCCCCTGCCCCGGCGGGCTCAGCGATTCGGAGAACAGCGGCACGACCGCGACGTGGAGTCCGGCCTGGTCGGCGAGGACCTGCGCGAGGCGGTCGGGCTGCGAGGAGTCCGCGAAGACCGCGGGCACACCGGCCGCGCGGATCGTGTCCGCGAGGGATTTCAGGTCCGACGCGCTGGGCGAGGCGAGCGTCGTTCCGCTGGGGATCACCGCACCGACGACCTGGAAGTCGTACCGCTGAGCCAGATATCCGAACACGTGGTGGTTCGTCACGAGCTTGCGGCGCTCGGCGGGAACGGCGGCGAACTGCTGCCCCATCTCCGCGTCGAGCCGGTCCACCTCGGCCCGGTACCGCGCGGCGTTGGCACGCACGGCCTGCGGGTCCACGCCGTCGACGTGGGCGATGACCTGCTCGGCGATCACGTCGACCGCCCGGCTCACCCGCCGGGGGTCGGTCCAGAAGTGCGGGTCGAGCTGGCCGTCCGCACCCGCGGCGGTGTGCCGGAGGGGATCGACCTCGGCCCCCACCGCGATGGCCGGAACCCCGGCCGCCTGCGCCGCCTCGACGTTGCGGGCAACGCCCTCCTCCAGCCCCAGTCCGTTGTGGACCACGAGCCCGGCCTGCTCCAGACTCGCCGCCTGCTGCGCCGAAATCCCGAAGGAGTGCGGGTCGGCATCGGGCTTCATCAACACCGTCACGTCGGCCTGGTCACCGATGATGTTCCGCGTGATGTCACCGAGGATGTTGGTCGTGACGACCACACCCGATCGATCACGGTCCGCCGCCGTGCAGCCGGTGAGTGCGAGCAGGGCTGCGATTCCCAAAGCGACCAGCAGTCGGCCGCCCTTCCACGATGCGCCGCTCATCGTCCTGTCTCCACCATGTGAGCAATCCGGCCACCGAGTTCGAAGGTGCGAGCGCGGCGGAGATTGTCGTTGTAGTCGATCTCGTGGACGACGCCGGCAGTCGCGTCGTTGACGTACGCGCGGCTGGTGTCGATCTCGATCGCAGGCGCGGCACCGGGATTGCTCAAAAGCGGGACAACTGCCGTCTCCTGGCCCGTTTCGCTGTCGAACGCGTGCAGAGCGCCGTCCGCGGTGAGGGCCAGCACCGGCCCGCCCGCGCCGACCGCGTTGGCTGCCAGCACCGGCCCGGTGGGGACGAACGTCCACGCGCGGTGTGCGACGTCGAGCGACCAGACGCCGTTCTCCCCCGCCTTCGCCGCAAGCGTGTCGCTTCCCGGCCGGTGGTCGAACTCCCGCGCGCGCTCGTGCTCGGAAACCGGCCGCGGATACGGGATCTTCTCGCCGCTGAACACACCGTCCTTCGAGCTGACGAGCAGAGCGCCGTCGGCGCAACCGAAAACGACACCCCGCCTGGTCACCGCAGAACCGGCCGGGCCGGGGCAGGGCTGGTCGATGGTCGTGACCGGGCCCCCGTCCCGGCTCCGAACCTGCACCGCACCCGCCTCGACCGGCACGAGGACGTGGCCGTCGTGGGGCATCACCGCGGCCCCGCGCGCCACGTCCCGGATCTTGCCGGTCTCGGTGATAGTGCCCGCATCCAGCTTGGCGCGATCCAGCAAGGAGGCCGTGCCGTCGGCGAACGACACGGCGACGACCGCTGGATCGCTGTGCGCTCGCACCGGCCCGGTTCCCGCGATCGCGCCGACCTCGCGGACGGCAGCGCGGTAGTAGTGCACGTGATCGCCGTGATCGACCATCCAGGAACCGCTGTCGACGATCCGGACCTCCGGACCCGACGCCAGATAGGCGAATCGCCCGTCACCGGCGATCTCCTCGACACCGTGCGCGTGGCCGGCCTCGGTGACGTCACCGGTGATCAGGTCCAGCACGCGCACGGCGCCGGAATCCGCGTCGGTGACGACCAGGCGCGACTGCGCTTCGGCGGCCTCCTCGGCACCTTCCACGTAACCGTGCGGGACTTCTTCGGCCGGTGGGGGCGGCGCTTGCGCGCACCCCGCCAGGACCATCGCCGCCACCGACCATCCCGCGATGACGACGGATTTCTTCCTTCGGTTCACGATCACCTCTCGGTTCCGCCTGACGTGGTTGGGATCCGCTGCATGCGGTGGCGGAGTTCCGCACCGAGCGCGGAGAGGAAGAACAGCGCGACCGCAGCCGCCGAGATCGTCGCTCCGGCCGCGGTGCCCCAGTGCCACGAGCCGACCAGCCCGATGACCGTCGCGACCGTGCCGAGCACCGCTGCGCCGAGCATGATCGCGGGAATCCGGCCCGCCCAGAGGGCAGCCGCGGCAGGCGGCGCGATGAGCAGGCTGAACACCAGCAGCGTTCCGACCACGTGGAACGACGCGACGATCGCCAGCGTGACCAGGCCCAGCAGGCAGGCGTGCGCGAGGCGGGGCCGCAGGCCGAGCGTGTGCGCTTTCCGCGGATCGAAGGCGAGCGCGACGAACGCCCGGTGGCCGAGCACCGACACCACGGCGGCGACGACCAGCGCGACAGCGAGGTAGCCGAGGTCCTGCACCCGCACTGCCAGGACGTCGCCGAACAGGAAGCCGGTCAGATCGACCGCGAAGGACTGCGAATGCGAGACGATGATCACGCCCAGCGACAGCATCCCGACGAACAACAGCCCGATCGCGGTGTCCTGCGACAGCCGCGACGACCGGCCGAGCGCGGTCACGCCGAGCGTCATCGCGCCGGCGCTGAGCGCCGCGCCGACGAGCAGGTTTCCGCCCAGGAGCGAGGCCAGCGCGACCCCGGGGAGCATGCCGTGCGACATGGCGTCGCCGAGGAAAGCCATGCCGCGCAGGACGACCCACGTGCCGACCAGGGCGCAGATCGCCGAGACCAACACCCCGGCCCACAGCGCCCGCGCCACGAAGGACACCTCAAACGGGACGAATAACCAGTCCATGACGAAACACCCTATAGTGAAAATGATTATCACTGTAGTTAGATTCGGGTGACACCGACCACTGCGCGAGGAGTGCCTTGAGCGACCAACCGGAGATCACCATCCGCGACCTGACAGTCGGCTACGGCCGCGAACCGGTGCTGCACGGCCTGAGCGCCACGTTCCCGCGCGGGCGCATGACGGCCGTCGTCGGTCCGAACGGTTCGGGGAAATCGACCCTGCTCGGAGTGATCGCGGGCGTGCTGCGCCCGGCCGCGGGCTCGGTCGAACGCGCGACCAGCAGCTCTCCCGCGTTCGTCGCGCAACGGAGTGCGGTGTCGGATTCCCTGCCGATCAGTGTCCGCGACACCGTGTCCATGGGCCGGTGGGCGCATCGCGGGCCGTGGCGTCGCCTGACCGCCCAGGACCGGGCCGTGGTCGAAGAGTGCATGGCCCGCCTGGAACTCCTCCCGCTGGCCGCCCGCCGGCTCGGCTCGCTGTCCGGCGGCCAGCGCCAGCGCGCCCTGCTGGCGCAGGGGCTGGCCCAGGAGTCCGAACTGCTCCTGCTCGACGAACCGGGCGCGGGACTGGACGCCGAAGCACGGCGCTTGATCACCGAGGCGCTGGAGAACACCAAAGCACTGGGGACGACCGTGGTCCAGGTGACCCACGACTTCGCCGAAGCGATGCGCGCGGACCACTGCCTGGTACTCCACGATGGACAGCTGACCGCCGCGGGCGCGCCCGGTGATGTCCTGACCCCGCAGGTGCTCGAAAAGGTCTGGGGCATCCGATCGCTGCCCTGATATGCCGGAGACGGCTCACACCGCGCTCGACGCCGTCACCACCAACGCCCTACGGTTCGCCTCGCCCGGTGTTGTCGGGCTCGGCCGTCACGCTCCTCCAGCCGAGCGCACGCGACGACCGGCGGAGCAGCGTGGCCAACGCGGTCAGGACGAGGAGTCCCGCGGCCACCACGGCCGTCGTGTGCAGACCGCCGACGAAGGCTTTCTCCGCGGCGTCCAGGACCGTGGTGCCGAGTGCTTCGGGCAGGGTCGCGGCGACCTGGACGGCTTCGGGCAACGACTGCGCCGCGTGGTGGCGCGTATCCGGTGGCACCTGGGCCAGGGCGGGGAAGAGACCGGTGTAGCTCGCGGCTGCGATCGTGCCCAGGATCGCCACTCCGAAACCCTCGCCGAGGTTCATGGCGGTTTCGTCGATCGACGCCGCCTGGCCCGCCTGGTCGCTCGGCGCCGCGCTCATGATCGCGTTCGACGCGGCCGCGAGGGCCGCCGCGGTGCCCAGCCCCTGCCCCGCCAGGGAAAGCGCCAACAGCACCGGCCTGTCCTGCACGGACAGCAGGACCAGGATCCCCAGGGAAACCGCGACGGTTGCGAGACCGGCGGTGATCGCGCCCCGCGAGCCCGCACGCCGCAGCAGCGGGGCGGCGGCCAGGCTGCCGAGGACCATCGCGCCGGCCAGCGGAAGCATCCGCAGTCCCGCTCCCAGCGGCCCCTCCCCCAGCACCAGCTGGAGGTACTGGGTGATCAGCAGCTCAACGCCCACGGTGGACGCCGCGGCCACGAACACCGCGATCACCGCCGTCCTGAGCATCGGATCGGCGAACAGCCCCAGGTCGAGCAGCGGGTGGCGCAAGCGACGCTGGCGACGGACGAAGAGCACCAGCAGCACCGCACCGATCACCCCGCAGCCCAGCGTCGGCAGCGCGAGCAAAGCACCGTGGCCGGACTCCTTGATCGCGTAGGCGACCCCCAGGACCCCGGCGGTGACCAGCAGTGCGCTCGGCAGATCCCACCGACCTCCGCCGGTGTTGCGCGACTCCGGTACGAGCCACCGGGCGGCCACCACGGCGAGTGCCATGGCGGGCACGTTGATCAGGAACACCGAGTTCCACCCGAAGTGCTCGACGAGCACCCCGCCGAGCAGCGGACCGATGAGCATCCCGGATCCCGCGACGGCGGACCACGCGCTGACCGCCCAGGCCCGCTCCCCCGGGTCGGGGAACGTGTGCCGGGTCAGCGACAGCGTCATCGGCATGATCATCGCGCTGCCGAGCCCGAGCAGGGCGCGCGCCAGGATGAGCACCACCACGTGCCCCGCGGACGCGGCCAGGGCCGAGGCCGCGCCGAACACGACATAACCGATCAGCAGCACCCGGCGACGGCCGAAGCGGTCGCCCAGCGTGCCGAACGTGATGAGCAGCGGCGCGGAGACCAGGGCGTAGACGTCGACGATCCACAGCAACTGCGTGGAACTGGGCCCGAGCTCGCGCGCGATCGTGGGCAGGGCGGTGAACAGGACCGTCATGTCCACCGCCATCAGCAGCATGCTCAGGCACAGGACCACGAGCACGCCCACCCGGCGTCCGGTCATCGAGCCGTCCCCTGTCGTCCGCCGCGGTCGATCAGGTCGACACGTGCAGGGACATCGGGCCTCGGAGTTCGAACGTCGGCCCCCACTGCGGCTCGCTCAGCAGTTTCCACTGCGGCGCCTTGCGGAGCAGGGCCGAGTGCAGCGCTGCCATCTGGACCTCGGCGAGCCGTGCCGCGAGGCAGTAGTGCAGTCCGGCCCCGAAAGCCAGGTTCGCGCTCGGCTCGCGGGTGATGTCCAGGCGATCGGGATCGTCGAAGTTGGCCGGATCCCGGTTGGCGGAGACGAACAGGACCGCCAACTGCGCGCCTTTGGGGATGTTCCTGCCGCGCAGCGGGAAGTCCTCCAGGGCGTAGCGCTCGAAGCTGTGCACCGACGTGTCGTAGCGGATCAGCTCCCGCACCGCGTTCGGCAGCAGACCCGGATCGTCGCGGAGCAGTTCCCACTGGTCGGGGTGGCGGTGCAGGCTGACGCAGCTCACCGCGTTCGACCTGTGCACCGAATCCACGCCGCCCATGGCGAGCATGGCCACGCTGTGCGCGATCTCCACCGCCTCCATCTTCCCGGCGGCCTCGGCCTCCAGCAGCGAGCCGAGGAGATCGGGCTCGGCGGGGCGGTTCCGGCGCCAGTCCACCAGGTCCAGCAGGTAGCGCTCGAGCTCGCTCGCCGAGTTCACGGCACGCGCGAGGTCGTCGTCGGTCGTCTTCGGTGACGCGACGTCGATGGGGTCCTTCGCCCACGCCCGAACCATCCTCCGGTCGGCCGCCGGAATCCCGATGATCTCGCCGATCACGGTCAGCGCCAGCGGCTCGGTGACCTGAGCCATCAGGTCGCCCTCGCCGTCGCGGACGAACCGGTCCACGAGCTGGTCCGCCAGTTCCGCGCTCCGCGCGCGCAACCGGTCGGTTCTGCGCGCCTGGAACGCGGGATTGAGCTGGCGCCGGATCCGGTCGTGGACCGGCGGTTCGGCCGCGAGGCTCCCGTAGACGACCCGCCACAACGGCGCCTGCCACTCCGGAGGGGGCGTTCGCCCCATCTCCTCGTCGGTCGCGCAGTGGCGGTAGGTGTGCACGATCCGGCGGTCGGTCAGCACCGCCTTGACGTCGTCGTAGCGGGAGATGAGCCACTGGTCGGTCGGCTCGTGGTAGCAGACCGGGTACTGCTCGCGCAGTTCCCGGTACGCCGGGAACGGATCGGCGACGAACTCCTCGGAAAGCGGGTCGAACAGCATCACGTGCTCCAGGGGGGACGGATAGCGGATCTCGTTGAGCAGTTCCAGACAGGCGCGAGTTTCTCCCGGCACACCGGCAGATGCGGTGCTCCGACCTCAGGCGGCCACTGACAGCTCCCGCGGGCCGCGAATGCCTGCCGCGTCGTCCCACTGCGGTTCGGCGATCACGCGGCAGTTCGGAGCTTTGCGGATGAGGGCGGAGTACACGGCTGACATCTGCACGGACGCCAGGTGCGCGCCGGGGCAGTGGTGGCGCCCGGCTCCGAACGCCAGGTGAGGATTGGGACTGCGGTTGATGTCGAGTCGGTCGGGTTCGGTGAACCGCGCGGGATCGTGGTTCGCGGAGGCGAACAGGATGCCGACCTGAGCACCGCGCGCGATCCGCGCGTCGCCGACGGCGATGTCCTCCCGCGCGGTGCGGTCGAACTTGTGGACCGAGGCGTCGAACCGCAGCAGTTCCTGGACGGCGGTGGGCATCAGCTCGGGCTTCCGCCGGAGCAGCGCCCACTGGTCCGGATGCCGGTGCAGGGTCAGGAAACCGATCGCGTTCGACAGATTCGGGCAGGTCACGCTGAACACGAGCAACATGGCCGCGGCGGAGGCGATCTCCTGGTCCGGAAGTCCTCCGCCGCGCTCGGCGTCGGCGAGAGCGCTGAGCAGGTCGTTCTCGGGAGCCGTGCGTCGGTGTGCGACCAGTTCCAGCATGTAGTCGGTGAACTCGGCGGACGTGCTCACCGCGAGTGCGGTGTCGACCTGCGGACCGATTCCGAAGCAGGCCGTGATCAGGGATGCCCACCGCCCAACGCGCTCGCGATCGTCCCGGGGTACACCGATCAGGTCGGACATGACGGTCAGCGCCAACGGACGGGTCACACCCGCCATCAAATCGCCCCCGCCGGCTCGCACGAGTCCGTCCACGAGTTCCTCGGCCACTCGTTCCCAACGCGAGCGCAGTGCTGCGACCTGCGGAGCCGAGAACGCGTGCCGGACCAGCTTCATGGACCGGTCCGCCTGCTCCGGCCGTACCGTGGGGCATCCGGCCAGCAGCTGATCCAGGGATTCTTGGAGGCCAGGTGGCGCGCCCGGCGCCGAGAGCGACCCGCCGCGGTGCGCTGCTACGAGCCGGTGGTCGCGCAACAATCGCTTGACGTCCTCGTAGCGGCCGACGAGCCAGGTGCCGGTCGGTTCGTGGTAGCAGACCGGGCCTTGCTCGCGCAGTGCCCGGTAAGCCGGGAACGGATCCGCGATGAACTCCTCGGAGAACGGGTCGAACAGCATCACGTGCTCCGGGGCGCCGGGTAGCGGGTCTCGTTGAGCAGTTCCAGGCGGGCGCCGACCACGCAGTTGACGAACGACTCGTGCCGGGTGAGCTTCTGGTAGTGCAGCTTGCCTGTCGAACGCATCCGGTCCAGGTCGAGCAGCACGATGCCGACGGCCGGCGCCAGTTTCTCGCGCCATATCAGCAAGTACAGGTTCTCAGCCATCAGGTGGTAGCTGCATTCGTCCACTTCGGCCGCTCCGCCGCCCACGCCGCTGATGCAGTGCCAGCAGTACAGCCACTCGTTGAGGTAGATGTGCTCGTAGACGTCGGTTCCGTAGTCGCACAGCAGGCGTTTGCCGATCAGGTCCCTGGTGAACGGCGGTTCAGGGCGGCTGCGGGGACCGCCCACTCCCAGATGCTCCTGGTGAACCCGTGCGGCGCTGAGGTCGCCGGTCTCCACGATGCGCTCGTAGAGGTTGGGCTTGGCGCGGGCCGGTTCGGGAAGGCTGTGCCACAGCGCGGTGGCGTTGCCTTCCTTCCGGTCCAGGATGATCGACGCGGAGGACCGCGAGTCGTCGGGCAGGAGCCAGTCGATGAAGTAGAGGTCCGGGCGCAGCTCCGCGGAGGTGTAGCGGGCCTTCTGCGGCTGTTCTCCGCGCCGCTGCCAGATCACCTGGCTGTCCTCGGCGAACTCCAGGCGCAATGCCGGTTCCGGCCCCTCGCCGAAGAGGTCCAGCGCGCTGCCGGTGAGTTCGTCGGACTCCTGGTAGCGGTGCTCGTCCATCCCGGTGTCGCAGGAGTCCAGGGTGAGGAACAGTTCCACGCGGTCGGGTTCGGTCATGTCGTTCTCCTGTCCTAAGTGGAGTCACCAGGTCACGGGAAGCTCGCCTACTCCTCGGAGCAGCAGTCCGCGGCGCCATGGCAGCGAGTCGAGCGGTTTGGCGGGTTCGATCGCCGGTATCCGCCGGAGCAGGTGGTGCAGGACCATCTCCAGCAACATCCGCGCGATCGCGCGTCCCGGGCAGGAAAGACGGCCGTGGCCGAACCAGAGCTGGGCCTGGTCCGGGTTCCTGGCCGGGCAGGACGGTGCGAACACCCGGGGATCGCGGTTGGCCACATCGGTCGCGATGAGCACCAGCTCGCCGGGCCGGATCAGCTTCTCGTGCAGCACCACGTCTTCGGTCGCGACCCGCTGGACCGTGACCCCGCTGGGGCCCAGCGGAGTGCGCCGCATCATCTCCTCCAGCACGTCCGGGAGTTCGTCGGGGTTCTGCCGCAGATGACCGAACGCGGACGGCTCGGCGAACAACCGGATCGTCAGGAGCACGACAGCGTTCAACGGCGTGTCGTAACCGTTGGTCAGCAAGGAGAAACCCAGCTTGGCCATCTCCTCGTCGCTGAACGAACCCTCGGCGTCGTTGTCCGCGACGAGATCGCTGAAGAGCCGGCCGTCCGGAGTGCTTCTCTTCGATGCGATCAGGTCCTGGAAGAACGCGTCGGCCGTCGCGAACACCGAGTCGAGCTCGTCATCCGAGTGCGTGTCGAAGTTGATCGCCACGTGGGCCTGGTCGTGGAGTCTTCGCGCATCGGCCGGGTCGACGCCGAGCCACTCCGACACGAACTCCGCCGTGATCGGCGCGTAGAGGCCGTGCAGCAGTTCCGCCGGAGGCCCCGCGGCGACGAGAGCGTCAATCAGGTCCGCGATCCTGGGTTCCAAGCGGCGCTCGTAGGTCTCCGCGGCCTTGGGCGTCAATGACTGGGCGATGCGCTTGCGCAGGGAGGTGCCCTGCACCACCTCCATGAGATCGACCTCGAACGGGCCCACCTCGGTGGACTCCAGCCTCCTGCTCCCCGGGGTGCTCACCTCCAGCAGGTTCAGCCGCGGGTCGCTGAGGGCTTGCTTGGCCTCTTCGTAGCCGGTCACCAGCCAGGCCGTGTCGCCGTCGGGGCGGCGCACGCGCACCACCGGCTCCTCCCTGACGAGCCGCTCGCACACCGGCGAGAGGTCGGCTTCGTAGTCGCCGAACGGGAAGGTGAACTGGTCGTCGAGGCTCATGGGCAGCTCTCCCGGTCAGTCGAAGTAGCTTTCGGGGACCGACCCCTCCCGGACGGTGTCGAGGGTGAAGCAGTGGAAGCCGCCGCCGAACAGCCGCCGATGCCGGTGGCGGACCGGGACGACCGTGAACCCCTGCTTCTCCAGGGTCTTGACCAGTTCCGGGAACAGCGAGTTCGCGATGACGGTTTCCTCGTCCACCGACAGCACGTTGAGGTCGATGTACTTGCTGGTGAGCACGAGGTCGTCGTCCTCGTAGGTCGGGAAGATGTTCTCGTTCGGCTCCGGCGGGTAGATCCGGTCCCAGGACCGCAGCTTCTCCGGCAGGTGGTCGACCAGCCCCGGGTGGCGCAGCAGCAGCGTGCCCGGGCGCAGCGGCAGGACGAGGCTGTCGATGTGGTTGTCGGCGAAGCGCTCCAGCACGTGGAAGCGGAACCGGTCGCCGAGGTGGCGGCGCAGCCACTCGACGCCGAGCGCGTGGTTGCGGGTGGCGACGTTGACCAGGACGTCGCGGCCGAACCGGATGCACTGCGCGGCGTCGAACATCATCTCGTGGCCCACGTCGAACTCGGACTCCGCGGGCTCCGCGATCTCCTGCAGCGCCGGGGTGTTCTGCCCCGAGACGTAGGAGGTGTCGAAGGACCGGTCGGTCATCACCGGCCGCGGCATCGTCGTCCACCGCGCCCCGGCGTGGAAGTAGTCGTAGAACACCGGCTTGAGCAGGTCGTTCTCGAAGTACCGGGTGCGCACCTGCGGGGGCGTCTCGATGAGTTCGTCGCCGAACACGATCGCCTGGTCGCGGACGTTGAGCGCGGGCAGGCAGGTTCCGCTCCAGTACGGCGTGTTGAAGGTGGCGGGCCGCGACAGCGGAAGCGGGCGCCGCACCTTCACACCCAGACCGGTCAGCGCCGCCACGAACTCCTCGACGTCCTCGGTCAGTTCCTCGACGTAGCGCTGCTTGAGCCGGCGCGAGCCGTTGTTCGCCTCCTTCTCCTTCGCCACCTGGTACGTCGGGTAGTAGAAGGCCGCGTACGCCTCGTCGTGGAAGAAGAGCTTGAACGACAGCTCCATCTCGTGGCTGCCGTGGTTGAGCCCGGAACCGACGATGACCTCCTTGAGCGGCGACCACTCGTCGAAACTGTTGAGCATGGAACCTCCTACCGGGTTGGATGCGACGCGTACTCGTTCGGCGACAAGAGCTCGTAGCGGCCGGGTGCCAGCACTCCGATGGGATCGACCGCGGACTTCAGCCGTGCGATGACCGACGCGGAGTCGTCGGTGGCGGTCAGCTCGGGAGCCGAGTGGGCGGTGTACCGGTACGGCGGGTAGCCCTGCGCGACGAGCTGGGAGCTCATCCGCCGGTGGCAGGCGCGTGCCCGGTCGTCCTGCCCGGGTTCGTCCCGGTCGTAGACCAGCGCAGTGGTGACGGTGGCGGTGCGCTCGGAGACCAGGTTCAGGCCGATGTTGGGTTCGAAGCCGAACTCGGTGCTGGTGCGCTCGATCGTGGCCACGGCCGCCACGACGTCGCGACCGGTCATCGGCACGACCGGGGTGATCCAGATCAGCCCGCACCGGTCGCGGTCCGGATCGAGATCGCGTTCGGGGCGCGGCGCGGGTTTGCGCCAGTAAGCCATGGCGAGGTGGTCTTCAACGGGTACGCCGCACTGGATCGTGTCCCGCTCGCCCGCCTCGAACGACAGGGATTCGGTGTGCGGCCCCAGGAATCGGCTGACCACCTCGCGCAGCGCGCGGCCATGTGCCGCGTCGACCGCGTGCAGTGATCCTTCGCCGTTCCAGGCGGACAGGCCCCAGTGCTCGCGAAGCTTGCGACGCGCGGATTCGGGCAACGGGGTTTGGTTTCCGCACAGATCCCGCGGGTACTGCTGGTGCCCGGAAAGAGCGCGGACGTCGTTGGCGATGACGAACCCACTGCCGAGCACTCCGGCCAACCGCAGCTCACGCACCGCGTCGGCAAGCGCGCCCAGATCGGTCTCGGCGGCGGCGAACCGGAAGCTCAGGAAGTTCCGCGCCCGAGGCGCCAACCAGAGCGTCATCCGCGTGACCACACCGAGGTTGGACTGGGTGAACAGGCCGTCCAGCCACGGCCCCACGCCCCAGCGGTGCAGCGGCCCCGTCCGGGCGCCGGCGTAGCGGGTGAAACCCATCCGGAGCACTTCGCCGGTGGGGATGACGACCTCCATCCCGCAGACGTGGGAGAACCGGTCGCCGTAGAGCCCTTCCCCGAGCCCTCGTTCGACCACGTTGCCCACCAGGCTGGAATCCGGGCTGCTGCCCGTGACGCTCGGACGCAGCCGCGAGCGGCGGGAGCGCAGGAACGCGTGCAGATCGGCTTGGGTGACGCCCGGCTCGACGGTCACGTAGGCCAGGTCCTCGTCGAAGTCGACGATCCGGTTGAGCCGGCCGAGACCGAGGAGCGCGCAGCCGTCCCGGGGTGGGACCGTCGAGCCGTAGCCCCAGTTCTTGCCGGTGCTGACCGGGTACACCGGGACGTGGTGGCGAGCGGCGATGCGCAGGCACTCCCGGACCTCGTCGCGTGAACCCGGGTGAACGACCGCGGTGACCGCCTGCTCGGTGGCGTAGGTTGTCGTTCCCATCGCGGCGAGCACGGACGGATCGGTGCTCACGTGCGAATCACCCACGACGTCGCGCCATTCCCGCACCGCACCGGCGAGTGCGCTCACGTGGCGTCTCCTGCCGTCGACCGCTGCGGGGCAGCCACCGGCTCGAAGGCGATCGAGTGGTCGGACCAGGAAGCGGCGACCGCCACGCGGGTGCCCAGCTCGACCGCGAGCGGTTCGGCGAACCGGAAGAACGACTGGGGCCAGTGGGAGTCGTGCCGTTCCGGGCTGTTGCTGAGACCCGTTCTGGTGTCGAGGGCCAGTTCGAACCAGAACACGACTCCGTCGCACCGCCCGCTGGTCTCCGCGGTGAACTCCGTCGTCCGCACATCCGCGGTGAGCGGGTCCGAGCCGAAGTCGAACGAGGCCAGCGGCCGCGGCTCGGCGATCAGCCGGTGCACGTGCTCTGCCAGCCTGGCCTCGATGTAACCGGGCTGCGCGAACTCGTTGAAGAGGCTCACGTCGTAACCGCACGCGGTCGTGACGTGGTTCAGGCCGCACAGGGCGGCGCTCTCCACCGGCGCACCGATGAGCGTCGCACCAAAAGGAATGATGCTCGCGTCCGGACCCGCGAGACACGTCCGGGCGTGGCGCATCGCGGGGAGGATTCCCTCGCCGAGAAGCCCGAAATCCACCGTCTCGGTGACGACCACATCGGCTCTCGCCGGGAGGTCCTCGCCCACGACGAGATCGGTGGAGCGCTTGTTCACGATCGTCACCACGTCGTCGCACCCGTTGGCGCGGACGATCTCGCGCGCCACGTCCGCGATCTGCGGAACCACCTCGCACGAAACGACCTGCCGCGCGCCGCAGGAGGCCGCGATCATCGCGAGCAGACCGCTGCCCGCGCCGATGTCAAGCACCAGGTCACCCGGCCGCACGGCGGCGCGAATCGCCCGTTCGTAGCACGCATTCCGCTCCCCGTCGTTGAGCATCGGGAAATGCCAGGTCGGAATCCCCGCGAGGGAGGCGGGGGCGAGTCCATCGCCCACGTGCGGAACCGCCATCGAAACTCTCCTCAGGGTGGGGACACGCGACAGCCAGCAGGGGAAACCTTAGTATTGGCGGGAAATTTCGAAAGCGCCGCTTCGAAACACTGCCTGATCGAGGGTAAGCCCGAACACGAATTCGTTACCCCGATAGGGAGAAATTCTGCTCTGTTCGAACACCGCGCCTGAATCGGAATGATTTTCGGAGGTATTGCCATGAGTGCGGACCCATCAGTTCAGGTCGCCGACGATGTGATGGAGCACCTGCTGTCCACGTACCTGCTGCGAGCGGCGTTGCAGCTGGGGGTGCCCGACGCGGTGGCGGACGAGCCGTTGCCGGTGGCCGAGATCGCCCGCCGCACCGACACCGACCCCGGCACCCTGGCGCGGCTGCTGACGGCGATGAGCGCCTGCGGATTCATCCAGTACGCGGGCGATGGCCGATACCAGCACAACCCGGTTTCCCGGGAGCTCATGTCCACCGCCAAGGGCTGCTTGCTCAACGACGTGGTCACCGACGAGAAGCTGTGGGAGGCGTGGGGGAATCTCGCCGACGGCGTGCGCACGGGCAAGAGCCCCTTCGCCACGACGCACGGCGTCGACTTCTACGCCTACCTGGCCACCAGACCGGAACGGCTCTCGGAATTCCACGATGGCCTGGGCGCGGTTCTGGAGGAGACACCTGAACTGCTCAAGCACCTCGATCTCCGCGGGGTGAGCAGAATTGTCGACGTCGGCGGAGGCCGCGGTTACCTTCTTCGGGACATCCTCGTCGCCCACCCCGGTGTTCGGGGAGTGCTGTTCGACCTGCCGGAAACGTTGGAGGCCGCCGTGCCGGAACTGCGCAGCGGGCCGCTCGCGGATCGCTGCGAGATCGTGGCGGGTGACGCACGCATCGCGATGCCGACCGGCGCCGACGCGTACCTGCTGTCCTTCGTGCTGCACAACTGGGACGACGACACCTGCGTGCGCATCCTCTCCCAGTGCGCCGAGGCGGGACGTCCGGGAGCCCGCGTCATCGCCCTGGACATGCTTCTCGATTCCGACGAGCACTCGTCCTCGTGGCAGGCGCTCAATGATCTCGACATGTTCGTCAGGTTCGGCGGCGGCGAGCGCCACGAGTCGCAGTTCGCGGACCTGTTCGAGCAGGCGGGGCTCGCCTACACCGGTTCCGCGCCCATCGCCTCCGCGCTGTGCCACGTCATCGAGGCCGAGATTCGGCGGTGATTTCTCGGCTCATCGGCGGACCACGTTCGGGCGGGGATCCGTTCGGGTAGCGGCAGTGCTTGGTCCAGCCTGCCCGACTGCCGAGGGATTGCCACGCGCCCGGCCATCACAACCGACCGGAGCGCGCTGAGGTGCCGGGCGGCGAAATCTGGCCGACACTCCAAGTCCGTGCTGCCAACGGACGGAGTGGTCATGACCGTGGACAACGCACGTGCGGTGGCCGATGCCGTTCTGCTCGAAGGGTATTTGCTCTACCCGTACCGGGCTTCGGCGTTGAAGAACCGGATGCGCTGGCAGTTCGGCGTTCTCGCCCCGAAGGACGAGGAAGCTGAGCCGTCGTTCGCGCGCACCGAATGTCTGTGCGTCGCGGATCCCGGTGCAAAGCTGGACGTTCTGGTGCGGTGCCTGCAACTGCGCACTCGTCGGGACGAACCGAGCTGGGACGAAGGCGAACTGCGCGAGGTCGACGCGACCGTCGAGCTCGATTCTCTCCAGCAAGGAAGGGAAATCCTGTTCGGGATTCCCGGCGGGGCGGACGATCGTTCGCGCTGGCTTCCGCTGTCCGGGGCGATCGGAATCGACCTGACCGCAGTCGCAGGAGGTTTCAACCGGCTCACCGTGGTCGTTGAGAACCGCACCCGATACGAACCCGCCTCCCGCGAGGAGATGCTGCGGCGCTCGCTGGTCTCGACGCATGTGGTTCTTGCGCTGCGCGGTGGACATTTCCTCTCACTCGTCGATCCGCCCGAGGCAGCTCGCGAGGCCACGCAGGCGTGCCGCAACGAGCACACCTGGCCGGTGCTGGTCGGGGAACCGGGCCAGTGCGACGTCATGTTGTCCGCGCCGATCATCCTCTACGACCACCCGGCCATCGCACCGCAGAGCGCAGGAGACTCCTTCGACGCGACGGAGATCGACGAGATCCTGACCCTGCGCACCCTGACCCTCACCGAGGAGGAGAAGCGGGAGGCCCGGCAGACCGACCCCAGAGCGGCGGCCGTCGTCGACCGGGCCGAACAGCTCACCGCGGAGTCCCTGCTGAAGATGCACGGCACGCTCCGGTACCCGGAGAGCCCGGAATGAAGATCCTCGTCGCAGGCGTGGGCAACGTCTTCCTCGGCGACGACGGCTTCGGCGTCGCCGTCGCCGACCGGCTGGCCGGCGATCCTCCCGCGGGCGCGCGGGTCGAGGACTTCGGCATCCGGGGAGTGCATCTCGCGTACGAACTCATGAACGGGTACGACGTGCTGGTCCTCGTCGACGCGGTCGCACGGGGCGAGGTGCCCGGGACCGTCTCGGTGATCGAGCCCGACCTCGCCGCGATCGACCCCTCGCCCGGGATGGACGCCCACGGCATGAACCCGGACTCGGTCCTCACCTGCTGCCGAGGACTCGGCGTTCCGCTGGGCAGGGTTCTCGTGGTCGGCTGCGAACCCGCGGACTGCTCGTACCGGTGGGGACTCACCGAACAAGTGGCGGAATCGGTGCCCGCGGCCGTGATCACCGTTCGGAACCTCGTCGCTTCGGTCGCCCAGGAGGCATGATCCCGCTGCTGCGCCGGGCAAACGGCCTTACGGTGTGTCGGTGACCTCGCCGCCGCCGTCGGCCGACAGGGGGAGCCGACCCAGCGGAGCGCGCGGCGAGGACCGGAGGATCCGGGGTGGCGTATGAGTGCATCGCCCAACCTCGACGAGGTCCACATCCTCTGGACTTCGGAGGGCATGAGCTGCGACGGCGACACCGTGTCGGTGACCAACGCGACGTTGCCCAGCATCGAGGACGTGGTGCGGGGAACGGTTCCGGGGATCCCGAAGGTGCATCTGCACAACAAGGTCCTCTCCTACGAGACCGGCGCGGAGTTCATGGCCGCGTTCCACCAGGCCGACCGCGGCGAGCTGGGGCCGTTCATCCTCGTCGTGGAGGGTTCGATCCCCAACGAGCGGATCAACGGTGACGGCTACTGGACCTCCATGGGCAACGATCCGGAGACCGGTGAACCGCGCACCCTCAACGAATGGCTCGACCGGCTCGCCCCGAAGGCGTGGGCCGTGCTGGCGGCGGGCACCTGCGCCACCTACGGCGGCATCCACGCGATGGCGGGCAACCCGACGGGGTGCATGGGGCTGGCCGACTACCTCGGCGGCGACTTCCGCTCCGCCGGTGGGCTGCCGATCGTCAACGTGCCCGGTTGCCCGGTGCAACCGGACAACTTCATGGAGACCCTGCTGTGGTTGCTGCACCAGGCCGCCGGGCTGGCGCCGACCATCCCGCTGGACGAGCAGCTGCGTCCGACGTGGCTGTTCGGCAAGACCGTGCACGAGGGCTGCGACCGCGCCGGCTACTACGAGCAGGCGGACTTCGCGCGGGACTACAACTCGCCCAAGTGCCAGGTGAAGATCGGCTGCTGGGGCCCGGTGGTCAACTGCAACGTGACCAAGCGCGGCTGGATGGACGGGCTCGGCGGCTGCCCGAACGTGGGCGGGATCTGCATCGGCTGCACCATGCCGGGGTTCCCGGACAAGTTCATGCCGTTCATGGACGAGCCTCCCGGCGGCAGCCTGTCGTCCGGCGTGCTGCGCGCCTACGGCCCGTTCGTCCGGACCCTGCGCAGCATCACCAACCACAGCGCGAACCGGGAGCCCAGATGGCGGCACAACCGGGCCGAACTGACCAGCGGCTACCAGCCGCGATGACCGAAGCGGGGGTAGCGGCGGGATGAGCGCGGAGCAGCGGAACCTGGTCGACGTCGAGTTCGACCCGATCACCCGGATCATCGGCAACCTCGGCATCTACACCAAAGTGGACTTCGACAACGGCGAGGTCGCCGAGTGCCGGAGCACCTCGTCGTTGTTCCGCGGGTACAGCGTTTTCATGAAGGGCAAGGACCCGCGCGACGCGCACTTCATCACAAGCCGGATCTGCGGCATCTGCGGGGACAACCACGCGGTGTGCTCGATCTACGCGCAGAACATGGCCTACGGCGTCAAGACCCCGCCGCTGGGCGAGTGGATCATGAACCTCGGCGAGGCCGCGGAGTTCATGTTCGACCACACCATCTTCCAGGACAACATGGTCTTCGTCGACTACTGCGAGAAGATGGTGTCGGAGACCAACCCGTCGCTGCTCCGGCGGGCCGAGCAGGCCGGGGCTTCGCGCGGGGACGTCCACGGGTACCGCACCATCGCCGACATCATGCGGTCGTTCAACCCCTTCGAGGGCGAGACCTACCAGGCCGCGCTGGAGATGTCCCGCATCACCAGGGAGATGTGCTGCCTGATGGAGGGCAGGCACGTGCACCCCTCCACCCTCTACCCCGGTGGTGTCGGCACGGTCGCCACGCCGCAGCTGTTCACCGACTACCAGGTGCGGCTCGTGCGGGTGCTGGACTTCGTCAAGCGCGCGGTCGCGATGAACGACGACGTGTTCGACTTCTTCTACGAGGCGCTGCCCGGGTACGAGGAGGTCGGCCGCAGGCGCACCATGCTGGGCTCGTGGGGGTGCTTCCAGGATCCCGACGTCGTCGACTACGACTACCGGAACATGACCGAGTGGGGCCGCGCGATGTACGTGACCCCGGGGATCGTGGTCGACGGCGAGCTGCTGACCACCGACCTCGTCGACATCAACCTCGGCATGCGGGTCCTGCTCGGCAGCTCCTACTACGGGGACTGGGTCGACGAGCAGCGGTTCGTCGAGCACGACCCGCTGGGCAACCCGGTCGACCAGCGGCACCCGTGGAACCAGACCACGATTCCCCAGCCGCAGAAGCGGGATCTCGACGGCGGCAAGTACAGCTGGGTGATGAGCCCGCGCTGGTACGACGAGCGCACCGGCGACCACCTCGCGCTCGACACCGGGGGCGGCCCGATCGCGAGGCTGTGGGCGACCGCGCTCGCCGGCCGCGTCGACACGCCGTACGTGCGTTCCACCGGGCACAGCGTGCAGATCGACCTCGCCAAGGGGCGATCACTGCCCGACATGCGGCTGGAGTGGCGCCCTCCGCGCTTCCCCAACACCTTGGAGCGCAACAGGGCGCGGATGTACTTCGTCGCCTACGCCGCCGCGATGGCCCAGCACTTCCTGGACCGCGCGCTGGCCGAGGTGCGCTCCGGCAACACCAAGGTGTTCGAGGACTTCGACGTCCCGGACGAGGCGATCGGAGTCGGCTTCCACGAAGCGGTCCGCGGCGTGCTTTCGCACCACCTGGTGATCCGGGACGGGAAGATCGCCAACTACCACCCGTACCCGCCCACGCCGTGGAACGCCAGCCCGCGCGACACCTACGGCACGCCCGGGCCGTACGAGGACGCGGTGCAGGGACAACCGATCTTCGAGGAGAACGGGCGGGACGACTTCAAGGGCATCGACATCATGCGCACGGTGCGGAGCTTCGATCCGTGCCTGCCGTGCGGAGTCCACATGTACCTGGGAGGTGGCCGGGTGCTGGAGCGCACGCACTCGCCGATGTTCGGCGCGGGCTCCTGACATGAGCTGGGATTCCGAGCAGGCCCGCCAGGAGATCGCGCGCGCCGAGACCCTGCTGTCCGACCTGGGAGCGGGGAGCGAACCGGTCGCGGGGGCGCACGCGATCGAGGCGGTTCGCGCGGTCGTCGGACTGTACGGGGAGTGCCTGGGCCGGATGGTGCGCAGCGTCGAGCAGGCCGGCCACACCGGGCTCGCCGCGGAGTTCGCCGGCGACGAACTGGTGTCGCACCTGCTGCTCGTGCACGACCTGCATCCGGTCGCGCTGGAGGACCGGATCACCGGCGCGATCGCCGAGGTGAGCCGGACCTTCGACGAGCCGATCCGGTTGCTCGACGTGCGCGACGGCGCGGCGCGAGTCCGGGTCGAGGCGCGTGGCTGCGGGTCCCCGCGGATGCACACCTCGGTGCGGGCGGCGGTGCTGGAAGCAGCCCCGGAACTCGACCGGGTCGAGATCGACGCCACGGCCGAGCCGGACGCCGTGATTCCCGTCGACGACCTGTTCCCGCGGGCCAGGAGCTGAGCGCCGTGGCTACGACGTTGTGGCAGCTCGCCCACCGCAGACCCCTGTCGCCACCCGCGCCGGGGAACCGCTGCGAGCTCTGCGCGGACGCCCTGGGCGAACGGCACCACCACATCCTCAACACCGCTGACGGCAGGCTGTTGTGCGCCTGCCCCGCGTGCGGCGTGCTCTTCGACCACCAGGCAGCGGGCGGTGGGCACTACCGGCTGATCCGGTCGCGCCCGCACCGGCTCGGGGAGTTCCGGCTCGACGACGCCCTCTGGGCGGAGTTCGGCATCCCGGTCGGACTGGCCTTCTTCGTCCGCAGCGGGGAAAGCGACCGGGTCACGGCCTTCTACCCGAATCCCGTCGGCACCATGCGGGCCGCCGTCGATCCGGCCGGTTGGGAGTCGCTGGTCGGCGCGAACCCGGATCTGTCCGCTATGGACACCGACATCGAGTCCCTGCTGGTGGAAAGACTCCGCGGCGGGACGAACGCGTGGTTGCTGCCGGTGGACGAGTGCTACCGGCTGGTCGCGCTGCTGCGCACGCACTGGCGCGGCTTCACAGGTGGTGACCAGGTCTGGCGGCAGCTCGACCGGTTCCTGGCGGACCTGGGACGAAGGCGGAGCTGAGGAGGAAACGTGATCAGAGTGGGAAAACCGGACACCACCCGCGACGCCCCCGCCCACGTCGCCGGGGTTCCGCAGGGCAACAGCGTCGGCCACTACCAGCGCCAGCCCGGACATCACGCGGACGGGACGTCGACCGCGCGCAGGTCCACCGGCATCGGCGCGAAGCACCACGAACCCGTCCTGCCGTCGATGCCGAACCTCTCACCGGCATGACCGCACCGGACCTGGAGTTCACCGTCACCGGGGCGGAACCGGCCCGGATGGCCGCGGTTCCGACGCTGCACTTCGACCTCGATCTCCGCAGGACCGGCGGCGGGCCGGTCCGGTCGGTCGTGCTCACCACGGCGATCCGCATCGCCCCGGCCCGCCGCCGCTACGGGGCCGCCGAGCAGGACGCCCTGGTGGAGCTGTTCGGCCTGCCGCAGCGGTGGGCGCAGACGATGCGCCCGCTGCCCTGGACGCGGCTGACGACCACCGTCGGCGCGTTCACCGACCACGTCGTGGTGCCGTTGCCGGTCGTGTGCACCGAAGGCGTCGAGCTCGCGGTGGCGAAGTACCTGCACGCGGTGCGGGACGGCTCGGTTCCGCTGGAATTCCTGTTCAGCGGCACGGTCTTCCACCTCGACGCGGCGGAGCGACTGCGCACCGCGCAGATCGACTGGTCTCGGGAAGCCGCCTTCGACCTGGAGGTCGCCTCGTGGCGCGCGGCGATCGGGGACACGCACTGGGTCCAGATGTCCGACAGCGCTTTCGCGCGCCTGCACGACTACCGGCGCTCGCACGCGCTGGGCACGCTGGGCGAGGCGATCGGCTCCCTGCTGACCACCGCCGAACAGGACGTCCCGTGATCCCCGGCGCGGTTCCGGCGACCGGGACGCGCGTTCGGCTGCGGCCGTCCCGGCGCGCGGACATCGTGGATCTCGCTCTGGCGGGCAAGGTAGCCGAGGTGGACGCCGTCGAGCACGGTGCGGACGGCCGCGTCTACGTGGTGGTGTCCCTGCTCGGCGACACCGCGGCGGACCTCGGGCCGATGAGCCAGATCGGTCATCGGTTCTTCTTCGCACCGGAGGAGCTGGAACCGCTTTCCGAAGGTGCCGGACGGCGGGTTCTCCTCGCGGCTGTCGGAGATACCTCCGCCCCGCACGAACGCGGCGTGCGCGAAGTCGTCCGGATCCTGCGCGGGCGGTGTCTGCCGCCAGGTGTCCGCGTCGCGGACTTCGGAATCCGGCGACGCGATCTGCTGCGCACGCTGGCGGACTTCGACGTGGGAGTCCTGCTGTGCGGCCACCCGGTGGGAGCGGCCCCTCCGATCGGTCTCGCGCACTGGGCGGCTGAGCTTCCCTCGGAAGCACCCGGGTGCAGCAGGGTTACCGCGATCGGCTGCGGGAATTCCGCCGAATCGGGTGAGGTGCGGGAGGCGGTCCGGAACATCATGTCGATTGTGGACAGTGCTTTGCGGGAGGAAACAGATGGATGACGAAATTTGCTTCTCGCGCAACGAGGTTCGCGCCGTGATTGGCGTGCTGGTCGCGGTCGCGGCGGTGGTGCTCGTGCTGCAGCTGCCGGCGATCGCGCGGTACCTGAAAGCGACTCGAATGTGACTGCGGCGCAGGCAGATCGAGTTGTTGCCGGTCAGCGCCGCCCGTAGCGTGAGTCCGTCGCACGATCGCGAGTGAGGATGTGACCTCGATGCCGTGGTCCGAGGAGTCGGCCGTCGCCGCCGTCGACGAGATCTTCGAACGGCGAACCCCGCCGTTGCTGGATTTCGTCGACGACGCCGAGCGCGTCGCGCGAGCGTGCCACGCGATGGCCGAGCGGTTCCACGCCGGGGGCAAGCTGATCGTCTTCGGCAACGGCGGTCCGAGCACCGATGCGCAGCACGTCGCCGTCGAGTTCGTGCACCCGGTGATCGTGGGCAAGCGGGCGCTTCCGGCGATCTCGCTGACCGCGGACGTGGCGACCGTGACCGGGGTCGCCGCGGGCGAAGGGCTGGACGAGGTGTTCGCCCACCAGATCCGGCAGCTGGCCGACCCGCAGGACATCGCACTGGGCATCTCCACCGACGGAAGCTGCGGAAACGTGCTGCGCGGTCTGTCGCAGGCCCAGCGCGCGGGCCTGCTGACCATCGGACTGCTGGGCGGGGACGGCGACCGCATCGCCCGCTCCGGCATCGATCACGTACTGATCGCCCGCGCCCGGGATCCGCGGGTGGTCAAGGAGGTCCACGTGACCACCTACCACGTCCTCTGGGAGCTGGTCCACGTGTTCCTCGAACATCCGGGCGCCCTGCGGGGGCGGAGCGCATGACGGCGGCCGAACCCGGGCGCGCATGCACCGGGGAGTCCTGCGTGACCTGCTCCGACGAAGCCGTGGCCGTCCGGGTGCTCAGCCTGCTGGACGACGGGCTCGCCACCGTGGCCACCGACACCGGTGCGGAAGTGGTCAGCGTCGCGCTGGTCCGCGCGGTGCCGGGCGACACGGTGCTGGTCCACGCCGGTGAGTCGATCGCGATCGTGGAGGAGTGACCGCTGTGGAGCTTGGTGCGGGATCGGTCGAGTCGCTGTACCCGTTTCTGTCCGCCGAGACCAACGACGTCGATACCGTGCTCGACGAGGTTCGCCGATCCACCCAGGCCAAGGCGCGCGAGATCATACGCCTGCGGGACGAGGTCAGGCGGCGCTACCGCGAGGAGATCGTCGAGTGCGCGGCGGCGATGGCCGACCGCCTCGCCTCCGGTGGCCGGTTGCTCGCCTTCGGCAACGGCGGCAGCTCCACCGACGCGCAGGACCTCGCCAGCCTGTTCATGCACCCGGGGCAAGGCGCCACCGCCCTCCCGGCGATCGGGCTGACCAGCGACGTGGCGGTGGTCACCGCGTTGTCCAACGACGTGGGTTTCGACGTGGTGTTCGCCCGCCAGATCGCGGCGTTCGGCCGCGGCGGCGATGTCGCGGTGGGACTGTCCACCAGCGGGAACTCCGCGAACCTGCTGGGGGCCTTCGAAGAAGCCGCGCGGCGCGGACTCCTCGCGGTCGGCATCGCCGGTGACGAGGGCGGGAAGATGGCCGAGTCCCGGCACATCGACCACCTCTTCGTGGTCCCGTCGACCTCGGTGCACCGGATCCAGGAAGCCCAGACCACCCTCTACCACGCGCTGTGGGAGACGACCCTGCTGGCGTTGGGAACAGGAGGAACGGCCGATGTGCCTCGCGATTCCCGGTGAGATCCTCGAAATCCTCCCGGACCGCCCGGAGCTGGCCAAGGTCGAGGTCAGCGGGGTGCGCCGCAACATCAACATCAGCCTCCTCGACCCGCCGCCGGAACCGGGCACGTGGATCCTGATCCACGTCGGTTTCGCCCTGTCGGTCGTGGACGAGCACGAGGCCCGGGCGGTGCTCGAATTCCTCGAAGGGCTCGGGCAGAACTACACCGACGAGATCGACGCGCTGCACGACTCGCGCATCGAGTGACCGGGGGCGGAATGCGATACGTCGACGAGTACCGGGACGCGGACAAGGCGCGGATGCTGGCGGCCGAGATCGCCGCGCTGTGCGAGCCGGGCCGCGAGTACAAGTTCATGGAGGTCTGCGGCGGGCACACCCACACCATCTACAAGCACGGCATCGAGGACTACCTGCCGGACAACGTCCGCCTGGTGCACGGTCCCGGCTGTCCGGTGTGCGTGATCCCGATGGGGCGGGTCGACGACGCCATCCACATCGCCAGGCAACCAGGCGTGCTGATGACCTCGTTCGGCGACATGATGCGGGTTCCCGGCAGCAACGGGAACTTCTTCGACTCCAACGCCGAGGACACCAGCATCCGCATGGTGTACTCCCCGCTGGACTCCCTCAAGCTCGCCCGCCAGAACCCGGACCGGCACGTGGTGTTCATGGCGATCGGGTTCGAGACCACCGCCCCGTCGACGGCGATGACCCTGCTGCGGGCCGAGCAGGAAGGGCTCGACAACTTCTCGGTCTTCGGCAACCACGTGACGATCCTCCCCGCGATCAAGGCCATCCTGGACTCACCGGACCTGCGGCTCGACGGGTTCCTCGGGCCGGGGCACGTGTCGACGGTGATCGGCTGCCGACCCTACGAGTTCATCGCCCGCGACTACGGCAGGCCCGTGGTGGTGTCGGGGTTCGAGCCGCTCGACATCATGCAGTCGATCTACCTGCTGCTCCGGCAGCTGGCCGACGGCCGCTGCGAGGTGGAGAACCAGTACACGCGCGTAGTTCCCTGGGAGGGCAACACGACCGCCCTGGAAGCGATCGGCAAGACGATGGAACTGCGCCCGTACTTCGAGTGGCGGGGCCTCGGGTTCATCTCGCACTCCGCGCTGCGGCTCCGCGACGCCTACGGCCGGTTCGACGCCGAGCGGCGCTTCGACCTGCCCGGCGTGCGGGTCGCCGATCCCAAGTCCTGCCAGTGCGGCGAAGTGCTCAAGGGAGTCCTCAAACCCTGGGAGTGCAAGGTCTTCGGCACCGCGTGCACTCCCGAGACGCCGATCGGCACCTGCATGGTCTCCCCTGAAGGAGCGTGCGCGGCGTACTACAACTTCGGCCGGTTCAACCGGGAACAGGTCAGGGAGGCCAGCCGGACATGAGGATCGAACCCGAGTCGCACCGGAACTCACCGGCCGGCTCCGACCGCGAGCAGCAAGTGCTCGACCGCATCGAGAAGGCACGCCGCCGCAAGCCCAAGGTGAAGGCGGAGCGGATCACCCTCGCGCACGGTTCGGGCGGCAAGGCCACGCAAACCCTGGTCGAGGCCGTGTTCCTGGAAGCGTTCCGCAACGAGCTGCTGGAACCGCTGGAGGACGGCGCGGAACTGCCGCTCGAAGGGCACCGGCTGGCGTTCACCACCGACTCGTACGTGGTGTCCCCGCTGTTCTTCCCCGGTGGCGACATCGGCGACCTCGCGGTCAACGGGACGGTCAACGACCTCGCCGTGACCGGGGCGACGCCGCGCTACCTGTCCGCGGGTTTCCTGATCGAGGAGGGATTTCCGCTGGCGGAGCTGACCCGCATCGTGGAGTCGATGGCCAACGCCGCCCGCGCGGCGGGGGTCCAGATCGCCACCGGGGACACCAAGGTCGTCGAGAAAGGCAAGGCCGACGGCTGCTACATCAACACCACGGGCATCGGCGTGGTCCGAAGCCACGGGCTCGGCGTGGCCGGGGTACGGCCAGGTGACGCGGTGCTCGTCTCGGGCCCGATCGGTGACCACGGCATCACCGTGATGCTCGCCCGCGGAGAACTCGACATCGACGCCGACGTGGTTTCCGACACCGCACCGGTGCACGAACTGGTCGCGGATCTCCTCGCGGCGGTGCCCGAGGTCAGAGCGCTGCGCGACGCCACGCGCGGGGGCGTTGCGACGATCCTCAACGAGATCGCCCGAGCCGCGAAGGTGGCGGTCTTCGTGGACGAGGAATCGGTTCCCGTGCGCACCGAAGTCCGGGGCGCCTCGGAGCTGCTGGGGATCGATCCGCTTTACGTGGCTTGCGAAGGGCGGATCGTCGTGGTCGTCCCGGGTGAGCGGGCGGAGGCCGCGTTGGCGGCGATGCGGGCGCACCCGCAGGGGGAACAGGCAGCGCTCATCGGACGCGTCGGCGACGACCCGCCGGGGCTGGTGCTGTTGAACACCGCCTTCGGCGGCACCAGGATCGTCGACCTCCTCGTGGGCGATCCGCTGCCGCGGATCTGCTAGCCGTGCACGAGCTCGGGATCACCCAGAGCATCGTCGACGCCGTGCTCGACGCGGTCGACGATCCGGTCATCCGGTGCGTCCACCTGGAGATCGGGCGGCTCTCCGGCGTGGTCCCCGACGCGGTGCGCTTCTGCTTCGACCTGGTGGCCGACGGCACCCGGCTGTCCGGAGCCCGCCTGGACATCGCCGAACCGGCCGGTCGCGGCGAATGCCGTTCGTGCGGAGCGCGGATCGACATGGACGAGCTGATCGCGCGCTGCCGGTGCGGCAGCGTCGACATCGCGATCTCGGAAGGCGGACAACTGCGGGTCAAAGCCGTGGAGGTGGGATAGATGTGCGGTACGTGCGGGTGCGACGAGCAGGGGTCGCGGACGCTTGTCCTCGAACAGGAGGTGCTGGCCAAAAACGACGGGCTGGCCGCCGAGAACCGGGAGTGGGCGCGGGCCAGGGGCATCGGCCTGGTCAACCTGATGAGCTCGCCGGGATCGGGGAAGACGACCCTGCTGGCGCGCACGGC
This sequence comes from Saccharopolyspora taberi, assembly GCF_039534165.1. Lineage (NCBI taxonomy): Bacteria > Bacillati > Actinomycetota > Actinomycetes > Pseudonocardiales > Pseudonocardiaceae > Saccharopolyspora > Saccharopolyspora taberi. The sequence continues at coordinate 121,068 of NZ_BAAAUX010000019.1, forward strand.
GCGGGAGTTCGCGGGCGCTCCGCTCGCCGCTGTCGAGGGCGACCAGGAGACCGGTCTCGACGCGGCCCGGTTGCGGGACAGCGGATGTCCGGTCGTGCAGATCAACACGGGCACGGGGTGTCATCTGGACGCGGGGATGGTGGCACGCGCGCTCGGCGAGCTCCGGCCGGAGGAGCGCTCGGTGGTCTTCGTCGAGAACGTCGGGAACCTGGTCTGCCCCGCGCTGTTCGACCTCGGCGAGCACGCCCGCGTGGTCCTCGCCTCGGTGACCGAGGGCGAGGACAAACCGCTGAAGTACCCGCACATGTTCCGGTCGGCGGATCTGGTGCTGCTGAACAAGACCGACCTGCTCCCGCACGTCGAGTTCGACCCGGCGCGGTTCACCGACGCCGCGCTGACGGCCAATCCCGGCACGTGCGTTCTGCCCGTTTCGGTCCGGACCGGGGAAGGACTCGGTGACTGGTACGACTGGCTTGGCAAGCAGCTGCCCGCCTAGTGCGTGTCTGGTTGTTCGGTGGTGAGTCGGATGTTGATGCATCGTTCGACCATGTTGCGCCCGCGATACGCATCTCGGTCGAACGCCGGTGGCCTGCCGTCCCGGTGGGCTTTGGTCAGCCGGTTGCGGACACGGTCGGCGGCTTGCGGGATCGTGGTGGTGATCCGCGGCGCGTCACCTGATTGCCCCGCAGTGAGCACGACCGAGAGCGGTCTGCCCCGTTCGTCGCAGGCCAAATGGGATCTTGGTGCTCAGCCCTCCTCTGGAGCGGCCCAACCGTTGCCGGGCGGCTGACTCGGTGGCCGAAGCCCCCCTTTCTCGGGCACCGGCGGCGTGCCGGTGCGCCACGCCCGATCAGTCAAACTCACCACGACACACCACAAGATCAATCGCCAGACACGCCCTAGCGGCGCGCCCGGCACAGCGCTCCGGCGACGGCCGCCTGCCCGAGGCTGATCCCGCCGTCGTTGGCGGGCACCTGCGAGTGCAGCAGCGTGCGGAAGCCGCGGCGTTCGAGCATCGGCGTGAGCCGTTGCAGCAACAGCACGTTCTGGAAGACGCCACCGGACAGCGCCACAACGCCGATTCCCGTGGATTCCCGCAGCCGAACGCAGACCTCGGCGACGGCCACTGCCAGTCCGTTGTGGAATCTCGCGGCGATCACCGGCACCGGCGTCCCGGCGCGCAGGTCGTCCACGACCGAGCGCACCAGGTCGGCACCGCGCACGTGCAGCACCGGCCCCGTGCCGATCGACACCGGGTACCCGCCTGGCTCGCCGGTGTCGGCGATCTGTTCGAGCTCGATCGCGGCCTGGCCTTCGTAGTCGATCGCATCCCGCACCCCGAGAACCGATGCCACCGCGTCGAACAGGCGCCCCGCGCTGGAAGTAAGCGGCGAATGACCGTTCCGCCGCAGCAGGGCGGAAACCGCGGTCCAGTCCGGATTCCGCCGCAGCACGTCGAGGTCCGCGGGCGGCGGCCCGTACTCGTCGAGGTAGGCGACCGCCGTCCGCCACGGCTGCCTGATCGCGGTCGCGCCGCCAGGGAGCGGAACCGGCTCCAGGTGCGCGAGCCGCCGGAAACCGGTCAGGTCGGCGGCGAGGAACTCCCCGCCCCAGATCGTCCCGTCATCGCCGTACCCGGTCCCGTCGAACGCCACCCCGAGGACCGGTCCGGGTTCGCCGTTGTCGGCCAGGCAGGAAGCGATGTGCGCGTGGTGGTGCTGGACCCCGACCAGCTCCACGTCGTCGAGGTCCGCGGCGTACTTCGTGGACAGGTACTCGGGGTGGAGGTCGTGGGCGACGACTTCCGGCTCGATGTCGAACAGCCGGCGGAAGTGCGCGATCCCGGTGGTGAACGACCGAAGCGTCTCGAGGTTCTTCAGGTCCCCGATGTGGTGCGAGACGAACACGTCCTCGTTCTTCGCCACGGCGAAGGTGTTCTTCAGCTCCGCACCGCAGGCCAGCACCTGGCTTGGAAACCGCCACGGCACGGTCACCGGCTCCGGCGCGTAGCCGCGGGAACGGCGGATCGCCATCTCGCGGCCTTCGACGACGCGCACGACGGAGTCGTCGGTGCGGGTGTGGATGGGGCGGTCGTGGGTCAGGAAGGCGTCGGCGATCGAGCCCAGCCGGTGCCGCGCGTCGTCGTCCCGGTACGCGATCGGCTCGTCGGAAACGTTGCCACTGGTGAGCACGACCGGCCGGGGAAAGCGGCCGAGGAGCAGGTGATGCAGCGGGGTGTAGGCAAGCATGACGCCCAGCCGGCGATTTCCCGGGGCGACGCTGGGTGCGACCCGCGCGCCCGGCAGCCGGTCAAGCACGACGATGGGGCGACGCCGCGAAGTGAGCGCGGCCAGCTCGGCGTCGTTCACCGCGCACAGCGCGCGAACCTGGTCGAGCGACCCTGCCATGACAGCGAAGGGCTTGCCGTCGCGGTGCTTGCGCTCCCGCAGCGCGGCAGCCGCGTTCTCATCGGTGGCGTCCACGGCCAGGTGGAACCCTCCCAGCCCCTTCACCGCCAGTACTCCGCCGCGAGCCAGGACCGCCGCTGCTTCGTCGAGGGCGTCTCCAGGACGTGGGTCCCCTTTGCTGTCGGTCAACCGCAGCTGCGGACCGCAGTCGGGGCAGCACACGGGCTGCGCGTGGAAGCGGCGGTTCCCCGGATCGCGGTACTCGGTTGCGCATCGGGTGCACAGGGCGAACCCGGACATCGTCGTGTTCGGCCGGTCGTAGGGGACGTCCTCGACGATGGTGAACCGCGGTCCGCAGTTGGTGCAGTTGGTGAACGGGTATCCGAACCTGCGATCGCGCGGATCACCGACCTCGTCCAGGCATTCAGCGCACGTCGCGCTGTCGGCCGAGACGAACGTCGCGCACGGCCCGGCCGCCTCGCTGTCGACGATCCGGAATCCCGCTTCCGCTGTCGTGGGAGCGTCCGCGACGACGACGCCGGTCACGGCCGCCAGCGGTGGGGCGTGCTCCCGGAGCCCGTGGAGGAACCGGTCGACTTTCGACGCGGCGCCCTCGACTTCGATGAACACGCCCCGCGCGTCGTTCCCGACGCGCCCGGCCAACCCCAGCCCGGTTGCCAGCGAGAAGACGAACGGCCGGAAACCGACGCCCTGCACGATGCCGGTCACCCGAACGTGCTTCCGGGTGAGAACCTCCATCGGCTCAGTTTCGGTGGTCCGCCGCAGCCGTGCCCGCCGAAGGCGGGGCGGCGTCGGGGCGGCTGCTACCGACCGAACATCGACGAGAGCCCCCAGCGGTCTACCGAGCGACGTTGCCGACCGCCGTTCAGCCGAGCGCTGTCACCGGCTTCGCGGTGTCCGGCCCGTGCGGCAATCGACCAGGCTGAGCGGATGTCCGCGATCGACGGCGGTCAGCTACCCCTCGCTCTGGAGCCCGGCGACATCGCGCGGGGCGACTCCGCTTCGTAGGTCGGTGCGGCGTCAGTGCCTCGGTGAAAGCCGAGGCACTGGTGCGAGCTCAGAGCGGAAGGCCGCAGAACAGCGTCACGGCTGCGAACAGCAGGCAGACGGGATTCGCGATGCGGAAGTTGGTCAGCCGAACCACCGGGAACTTGATTCACCGACCAAGCGGGTCACTCGGGATCACGGTGCACGTCATGCCGCGATCGGAGAAGGCAACGGAGCCATAGCTTCCATTGTTGGTCTCCAGCCCGACCGACTTGGCCGCTTGAGCCACATCCCTGACCATGCTCCTCCGCGGAACAACAACACATGGATCACCGGGGCCGTAGTCCCACTCCATGAAGTGGAGAGTGTTATCCGTCCGGTTCACAACAGAACGAACCCTGTTCGTGGGATTGTTGTCGCCGAACAGTTCGGTACCGTTCTGCTCCGGATCGTCCGTCCCGAAGTAGAAGAAGTGCTTCCACGGCCGGTCGTTGAGCCAAACCGAGTACTGCGCAGGCGAATCCTGTGGAGCTTCGTTGAACCGGACCTTGGGGTAGATGCAGTAGTTGCCTTCTCGGCACGCATCAGCACCCACACCCTGGAACATCCAAGGACCATGCTCGAAGGCGTCCGAGCTCGCGGCAGGGCCAGTCGACGCGAACCCCGCGCCGATCAACGCCGCCAGCACGACCACCCTGTTCTGATTGCGCATATTCCCCACCATTGCCACCAACGGCCGGTTCCGCGCGCTGGACGCCTCCAACGGGCGTCCCCCGACTTTCGGGGAACCTGCCCAATCAGTGGTCAGCAGTTGGCGCCTTCTGCATTCTTTAGAACTGCGGTATCGATCTCGACAGGGAATTCAAATCAGCAGCGACCGTAAGGGCGGTTACGGCGCGTACCTGACCTGCGACCTGAAGGACGACGGCCCGCATCGGGCGGCGGAGACGAAGCCGACCTTGCCAAGATAGGTAAGCCTTGCTTTACTTAGCCGCGCTCGACCGGGCTGAAGGAAGGACATCTCATGCTGCAACCGGCCGGACGTCGACCACTCCGTCCGCGCCAGGCCGACCGCACCTCGCGTCGCAGGCGCGACCGCTGGATCCGCACGACGGTGGCCGCCCTGCTGATCGGCGTGGTCGGCATCGGAACCGCCGCTTGCGGTCGGCCGCCGGAGCCCCCGGCGAACGCGGGCGCTCAGCCCCAGGCCGGATTCCCGGTCAACGTCAAGCACAAGTTCGGCACCACGGCGATCCCCCAGGCACCCCAACGGGTCGTGGTGATCGGGACTTCGACCGATGACCTCGATGCCGTGCTGGCGCTCGGCGTCACCCCGGTCGCCTTCTTCACCACCGACCAGTCCACACCCGACGGTCGCTACCCGTGGCTGGCGGACCGGCTGGACCCGGCCAGGACGCAGGTGATCAACGCCGCCAACGGCGTCGACATGGAGCAGGTCGTCAGGTCCCGGCCGGACCTGATCCTGGCCACCGGCTACTTCGGCCTCGACCAGGACTACGCCACCCTGTCCAAGATCGCCCCGACCATCGGCTACGAGCACGAGTGGGGCAAGCAGACCTGGCAGCAGCACGTGCAGGTGGTCGGCAGCGCCCTGGGCAAACCCGCAGAGGCCGAACGTCTGGTCGCCGAGACCGAGAAGACGATCACCGACGTCCGCAACGGGCTTCCGGGCTTGGCGGGCAAGACGTTCTCGGTGTCGATGGGCAACGCGCCGGGCCAGGTCTTCACGCTGGTCTCCCGGGAAGACTTCGCGGTCAGGCAGATCGAACGGCTGGGGCTGACGCTCTCCCCCGCGCTCGCCGGCACCGAACAGGTCAGCGGCAGCCCGACCGGCGTCCTCGGAGCCGAACAGCTCGACAAGCTCGACGCCGACCTCCTCGTGATCGCGTTCGCCACCCCGCAAGCCCAGCACGCCTTCGAAACCAACCCGCTGGTGCGGAACACGCCCGCCATGACCAGCGGGTCCTATGTGGTCGCCGACCGGCAGCTCATCAGCCAGCTGCGGTACCCGTCCGCACTCGGCATCCCGTGGGCGCTGGACAAGCTGCGTCCCGGTCTGGAGAAGGCGGCCGCGAAACCCTGAATCACCGATGGGCCTGCGATCTCATCGGTGCGCTACTGCGACGCGGCGGCTTCGGTCCGGGCGTTGACGACGAGTTCCCAGAGGTGTCCGTCCGGGTCGCTGAAGTACCCCATGTACGACCCGTCATACTCGCCGGCCGGCCGGGGTACGGATCCACCCGCCGCTGCCGCTTGACCAAGGATGCCGTCGAGCTCTTCCTTGCTGCCGATGGCGCACGAGATCACGCAGGCGCCAGCCACGGGAGCGCCAGGAGCAACACCGGCACGGCTCGTGTACTTCTCGTACTCGCCGTACTCGATGAGGAACAGCGACAGGTTCGGCAGCTCGAACACGATGATTCCCTCATCGATTCCGGGCGTGGGCAGCCCCAGCCCGTCCCGGTAGAACCGCAGCGACCGTTCCGGATCCGCAACGGGCAAAGAGACGATGGCAGTCACAGGCTTCACCCCGCCAACCCTAGCTGGCGATGGGCAGGACGGCGAGCAAGCGCGTCACGTCGACGAGGTCTCCGCCGACATCCGCAGGGAAGAAGATGTCCGCGTAATGGGCCCGATCCGTTCCATCACTCCCGGTGCGGGAGCTGGCCTCGGCTGCCGGCGTAGGCGAGCAAGCGGTCCCGGTCGGTGATGGTGATCCTCCCGCGGTGCAGGCGGACGAGCCCGCGGTCGGCCAGTTCTCCGAGGGCGGTCGTGGTGCGTTCGCGGGTGGCGTTGACCAGACCCGCCAGTTGCTGGTGGGTGAGCCGGACGGCTTCCGGAGCCGAGCCGGGGACGGCGCTCCTGCTGAGTGTCCACAGTGTCCCCGCGAGGCGTTCGGGCAGCGCCTTGCAGGCGAGGTCGGTCAGCCGGTGTTCGAGCTCGGCGATGCGCTCGGCCAGGTGCTCGGCGATCCGGGCGGCGATGCGGGAATCCGCGAGCAGCAACTGCCGCACGTCATGCGGGCTCATCACGCACAGGCGGGACGGTTCGAGGGTTTCGGCCCAGTTCGCACCCATCCGCAGCCCGAGCAGCGGAACCTCCCCGAAGACGGCTCCCGGACCGAGCACGGCAGTCGTGACCGACCGGCCCTCGGGACCGAGCTGGTACAGCCGGATCCGGCCCCGCTTGATGATGAACAGCGCCTCCGACGGGCGCTGCGGGCTGTGGACGACCTCCCCCGCCGCCACATCGCGCAGCGGGGCGCGCGCCCCCAGGTCGGCCATCTCCCGCCGGGACAGGTCGCGGAAGAGGCCGACCTCGGACAGGCAGTAGAAGTCGTCGGGCACCGGGACCTCCGGTGATGGCCGCTCCAGCCACCATCCCCCTCGGCCCCGCAGTTGTCCAAACCGATCACAAGTGTCCCGCCCGCCGACGGAGTCCGTAGAGCACAGCAGCCGCGACGATGCCGTAGAGCAGGTGCCCCACCAGACTCGTCAGCGCCGTCTGCCCCATCTGAAACACCGGCATGCCCAACCCGGCGGGCATCAGCAGCAGACCACCGAGAACCCACCAGATCACGCCCCAGACAGCACCCGCCCCGAGCAGAGGCAGGAACCGGGTGAACGGCGCGACCAGTCCGAGCCCCGCGCCGAGCACGGCGGAGATCGCGAGGTGCACCACGACCCCGACACCATCGCTGTCGCTGCCGACGAGCATGGCGACCATGGGCAGCATTCCCGCCATCGCCATGACAACGCCGAACGCGATTCCGCCGCCGATACCGGCGACCGCCCCATGAAGCCCCCGGGACACCACCAGCTGCACGGGATGGTGCGCCGGATGAGCAGCAGTGGACATGGCAACCCCTCCCATCGGCCCGCAGCTCTCCTGACAGCTGCCAGCGTCACCTCCCCGGTCGGCGCCAGTCGGTAACGCCGGCTACACAACGGGCAGGTCGTCGAGCCGACGCCGCGGAACAGACCTCAGTGGACATCCGCCTCAGGTCAGCTCGACGTCCCTGGTCTCGGGCATCCGGCAGGTGACCACGATCGCGACGAGAAGCAACGCCATGGTGTAGAAGAGGAAGACGTTGCCCATGCCGTTGTCCGACAACCACGTCTGCAGGTACGGGGCGCTGCCGCCGCAGGCCGCCACCGCGAGGGCGTACGGAAGCGCGACCCCGATCGTGCGCACCCTCGCCGGGAACATCTCGGCGCACACCGTGGGCAGGATCGACGCGCTGGCCGCGACGAACAGCATCCCGATCGTCATCGCGAGGCCGAGCTGCCAGACGTGGTCCTGGATCAGCCAGTTCAGCGGCAGCGTCAGCACCAGGAGACCGGCGTAGGCCGCCAGCATGACCGGCCTGCGCCCGAGCCGGTCGGAGAGGATGCCGAACGCGGGCAGCACGGCGATGAACACGAGGTTCGCGAGCACGCTCACCCACAGCGTGGCCTCCGCGTCGAAACCGTTGACGGCGATCGCGCGAGCCGGGGCGGAGACCACCCACGTGTAGTAGACGACGGTGCCGCCGAGCGTGATGCCGACGACCCGCAGGCAGGCGGTCCGGTGGTGCCAGAAGTCGCGCCAGAGGGACGGCCTGTCCTGAGCGACGCGCTGCCGCGCGAACACCTCGGTCTCGGCCATGCGCATCCGCATCACGAGCGCGTACAAACCGATCACCCCGCCCACGACGAACGGGACCCGCCAGCCCCAGGACGCCAGCTGGTCCGCGGACAGCACGCCGGCCAGGACCGCTCCCAGCACCTCGCCGGCGACGATTCCGCAGGTCCCGGACACGTAGATCAGGCTCGACCAGCGCCCCCGCCGCCCGTGCGGAGCCATCTCGGACACGTAGGTCTGCGCCGCGGGCAGTTCACCGCCGTGCGCCAGGCCCTGCGCCATCCGGGTCACCAGCAACAGCAGCGACGCCCCGACACCGATGGCGGCGTAGGTCGGCGCCAGCCCGATGACCAGGCTGCCCGCGGAAGCCAGCGCGACCGAGGTGATCATCGCGCTGCGCCGGCCCCTGCGGTCACCGAGCCAGCCGAACAGCAGTCCGCCCAGCGGCCGCATGAGGAACCCGACGGCGAAGATCGCCAGGGTCGCCATCAGCGCTGAAGCCGGGTCCGCCGATGGGAAGAACTGCGGTGCGAAGAACGGCGTGAACACCGCGTAGATGTTCCAGTCGTACCACTCCAGCGCGTTGCCGATCCCAGTGCCGACAGCGGGACGCCAGCGCCGGGTGCGTTCGGCCGCGGAGTCCGGGGCCTCGGTGAATTCAGCTGCGCTCGGCATCGGTACCTCCGCGTCGGCCGGTGCTGGTCAGGCGGCAGAGTTCTCAGCAGCGATCCGCCGCAGCGCGAGTTCGGCGTACAGGGCGGCGCCGTCGCCGAGAACCGCGTCGTCGAACTCCGCCAGCGGCGAGTGGTTGAAGGGAGCGCGTCCGGGATCGCGGTCTGCCGGACAGGCGCCCAGCAGGACCATCGCGCCCGGCACCTCGTCCAGGACCCGGGAGAAGTCCTCGGACGCGGTCATCGGCTGTTCGGCCCAGGCGAACCGTTCCTCGCCGTGCACCTCGGCGACCGCGTCGGCGGCGAACTCCGCCTCGCGGCGGTCGTTGACGGTCACCGGGTACTGCTCGGTGAAGTCGACGTCGGCCTCCAGGCCGTGCGCCCCGGCGATGCCCCGGCACACCCGCACCGCCCCGTCCTTGACCCGCGCGTGCGCGGCGGGCGAGAACGATCGGACGGTCGCCTCGAAACGGGCCTCGGGCGGGATGATGTTGTTCTGCGTCCCCGCGTGGAAGGAACCGACGGTCAGCACCACGCTGTCGAACGGGTCGAAGGAGCGCGTCACGAACGTCTGGAGCGCGGTCACCATCTCGCACGCCGCGGGGATCGGGTCCTTGGCGAGGTGCGGTGCGGAACCGTGTCCACCGGCTCCCCGCACCGTGACGGTCAGGGTGTCGGCAGCGGCGAGCGCCGGGCCGCGGCGCGTGGTGAACACACCTCGGGGCAGGCCTGCCGAGGTCACGTGCAGCGCGTAGGCGGCGACCGGCCGCGTGCCGGCGGCCTCCAAAGTGCCTTCGCCGAGCATGTGCCCGGCGCCGTCGTAGCCCTCCTCCCCCGGCTGGAACATGAAGATCACCGAACCCGCCAGCGAGTCCCTTCGCTCGGACAGCAGATGCGCCGCGCCGACCAGCATCGCCGTGTGCAGGTCGTGACCGCAGGCGTGCATGCGCCCGTCGACGCGCGAGCGGTAGTCCGACCCCACGCTCTCCGAGAGCGGCAGCGCGTCCATGTCGCCGCGCAGCAACACCACCGGGCCGGGACGCGATCCGCGGAGCACCCCGGTGACCGACGTCAGCCCGACGCCGGTGGAGAGTTCCAGCGGGAGGCCGTCCAGTGCGGCGAGCGCCTTCTCCTGGGTTCGCGGCAGGTCCAGGCCGATCTCGGGCTCGGCGTGCAACGCGCGCCGCAGGCGGACCAGGTCTTCCGCCAGATCCCGCGCATCCTCTCGAACCGACATCTGCGCTCCTCTCCGAACCGCGACCCGTGCTGCATCCTGCCGTCCAGCACAGACGCGGTCCAAAAGCGCAGGATTCATTTCCCCCGGAAAGACGATCTGCGGGAAATCACCACGTCGTGAGATGTCGCGGTTCGGGAAAGGAGCCGGATCACTCCCGGTTCTCCCCCGCCTCTGGCTCGGTTGACGCCCGCGAGACGACCCGGTGAGCCTCGTCCCACTGCCGTTGTGCGCTCTGCTGCGCCTCGGCGACGAAGGTGAACTCCTCGTTCCCCGTTCGGTCAGCGAGAACCCGTGCTACCCCGGTGAGTGCCTCCGCCCCGCGGGCACCGGCATGGGCCAAGGCGGTCACCAGCTCGTCCGGCAGGTAGCCGACGTCCGTGCTCTCCACTTCCGAAGCGCTGTCCCAGGCGGAACTCAACTGCCCCAAGGCGTCGATCAGGTTCCGCCACACGGTGAGCTGTTCGACGTCGGCTGCGTCGTCCTGGGCCATCGCGCGGTCCTCCTCCCACGAGCGGTGACCACGCGCTACCCGCGTGGATCCCCGCCCAAACGCACAAGCCTCAGCCGGGCAGGGGCGGTAGCTCGGCGCTGTCCAGCCACACCGCGAAGAAGTCGTTGAGCGGCCGGTTCGCGTGTTCGGCGGCAAGCGCCGTGAAATCCCCAGTGGTCACCGTGCCGTGCGCGTGCTCGGCGACCCACTTCCGGATCAGCGCGAAGAACGACTCGTCACCCAGCTCCCGGCGCAACGCGTGCAGCGTCAACGCGCCGCGCTTGTACACCTGCTCGTCGAACATCCGCGCCACCCCGGGATCGGCGATCCGGAGATCCGGCGGACGCGCGGCGATCCGGGCGTGCCAGTCCCGCGCGTGCGACTCCGCGGACGGCCCGCCGGACGCCTCCGACCACAACCATTCGGCGTAGGTGGCGAAGCCTTCGTTGAGCCAGATGTGCTTCCAGTCCGCGATCGTGAGGCTGTTGCCGAACCACTGGTGGGCCAGTTCGTGCGCGACGAGCCGTTCGTGCGTCCGCAGGCCGTCCACGTGGTTCGCGCCGAAGACGGACATGCCCTGCGCTTCGATCGGCTCGTCCAGCTCGTCGTCGGTCACGACCACGACGTACTCGGCGAACGGGTACGGCCCGAAGAACCGCTTCAGCGCCTCCATGATCTGCCCGTGCCGCGCGAAGTCCACCGCGAACCGGTCGCGCAGCCGCGCGGGAACCGACGCCTGCTGGGGCACCGGACCGGAAGCCAGCTCGACGTCCTCGTACTGCCCGACCTGGACGCTCATCAAGTAGGACGCGGTCGGCTCCGGCCGCTCGTACACCCACGTCGTGGTGCTGCCGCGGTGCCGGGCCGACACCAGGTTCCCGGTCACCCGCACCGAATACGGCGAAGCAGTCGTGAACGAGACCCGGTAGCGGGCCTTGTCCGAGGGGTGGTCGTTGCAGGGGAACCACGACGGCGCGCCGACCGGCTGGCTGGCGACCAGCGCCCCGTCGGTCAGCTCCTCCCAGCCGATCTCGCCCCACCGGCCGGAAACGGGCTGCGGGTTGCCCGAATACCGGACCTCCACGCGGAATTCCGCCTCCGCCGCGACCGGGCGCGCCGGTCTGACCCGCAGCTTGCCGTTGCTGTGGTTGAACTTCGCGGGGCGGCCGTCGACGAGCACGCGGCGGACCCGCAGGTCGGCGAGATCCAGGCTGAACCGCGACAGGGCGTGCGTGGCGACCGCGGAGATCGTCGCCTGCCCGGCGAGCCGGTTCGGGCCGACCTGGTACTCCAGCTCCAGGTCGTAGTGCCCGACGCGGTAGCCGCCGTTGCCGTTTTCGGGCAGGTACGAGTCCGCCGACCGGTCCGCGCCCGGTTCCGGAGCACGCGGGTTCACCGGCGACGCCCTCCCTGCTTCCGCCACGTCGAGATCGGGTTGCCGAGCCAGCGCGAGTGCGCGGGAACGTCGTCCCCGCGCGTCACCAGCGACCCGGGCCCGATGGTCGTGTGCGCGCCGATGCCGGCGCCGGGCAGCACGATCCCGTGCGGGCCCAGCGTGGCGCCCGCGTCCAGACGCACCTCGTCCAACCGCATGACCCGATCATGGAACAGGTGGGTCTGCACCACGCAACCCCGGTTGATGGTCGCGCCGTCGCCGAGCCGCACCAGATCCGACTCCGGCAGCCAGTAGGTCTCCAACCACACCCCGCGGCCGATGCCGGCGCCCATGCCGCGCAGCCAGGCCGTCAGCAGCGGTGTGCCCCCGGCCGAACCGATCAGCCACGGCACCGCCAGCACTTCGACGAACATGTCCGCGAGCTCGGTCCGCCACACGAACGAGCTCCACAGCGGCCGCTCGGCCGCCCGGTAGCGCCCGACCAGCAACCACTTCATCGCGATCGTCACCAGGCATGCGAGCACACCGGCGGCCAGCAGCACCGGACCGGCGAGCAGCGCGGCGAGCCACAGACCGCCCGCCGCGCGCAGCGCCGCGAGCACCGCCAGCACCAGCACCGCGAGCGCCGCGCTGAACATGATCGGGACGAGCCGGTGCAGTTCGACCACCGCACGAGCGAGCTTCAACCGGCGGGGCGGCGAGAACGTCCTGCTCGTGTCCGTCCGCTCGACCGACCGCCGCAGCGGCATCGGAGGCATCCCCAGCCAGGAGGAGCCCTTCTTCGCCTTCTTCGGCGTCGACGACAGCACGCCGACCAGCCCGCGCTTGGGCACCGAGCGCCCCGGCGCGGTCATGCCCGAGTTCCCGAGGAACGCCTGCTTGCCGATCCGAGCCGGTGCGACGTGCAGCCAGCCGCCGCCGAGCTCGTAGGTCGCGACCATGGTGTCGTCAGCGAGGAAGGCGCCGTCGGCGACCTTCGTCATCTTCGGTAGCGCGAGCACGGTGGATGCCTCAACGCCCCGGCCGACCCTGGCGCCGAGCAACCGCAACCAGACGGGCGTGAACAGGCTGGCGTACAAGGGGAACAGGCCGATCCGGGCCATGTCCATCAGCCGCTCGGTCGACCAGACCTGCCAGGCCACGCGACCGTGCACCGGGTGGTAGCCCTCGCTCATCCCGATGCTCAGCACGCGCACGGAGACGAGCACGAGCAACGCGTAGACGACGAAGTAGACAGCGGTCGCCAAAGGCACGGCGACCAGCACCCAGCCCAGCGCCGAGCCGAGATCCGGTGCGCCGGACAGCGCCGCGCCGAGCACGGCGATCCCCGGCAGCGCCGCCAGCACGGGAAGCAGCCCGAGCAGGACCGACGTGACCCCGTAGACCGAGGCCCAGAACCGCGACCTGGGCGGCCTGCGCGACGGCCAGGCGAGAGCTCCCTTGCGGGCCGGGACCGCGGGCGAACCGGCCCACCGCTGGCCCGCCGGCACCGCGCCGCGCACCGTCGAGCCGGGCGCGACCTCCGCGGACCGGCCGATCCTGGCGCCAGGGAACAGCGTGCTGCGGGCGCCGACGCGCGCGTCCGCGCCGATCCGGATCTTGCCGATGTGCACCTCGTCGCCGTCGACCCAGTAGCCGGCGAGATCGACCTCCGGCTCGACGGCCGCTCCCCTGCCGAGCTTGAGCATCCCGGTGATCGGCGGCGGGGAGTGCAGGTCGACGTCATCGCCGACCTTGGCGCCGAGCGCCTTCGCGTAGTGCGTCATCCACGACGCACCGGAGACGCTGCACGCCCCGCTGATCTCAGCGAGCTGCTGAGCCGTCCACAGGCGCAGGTGAACACGGCCGCCTCGGGGATGAACGCCTGGTCGCACGCCGCGGAGCAGCAATCGCGCGCCACCGGCCGACAGCCCGATCCGGCCCGCGGGGCTGAACAGCACCACCCAGGCCAGCGCGATCCACCACCAGGACACGGTCGGTGCCCACGCGAGTACACCGAGCGCCGCGGACACGTTGCTCAGCGCCGCCAGGACCGCCGTCCAGCGCAACCCGACAATCGTCAGCAGCGCCAGCATGATCAGCGTCTGCCAGACGCCGGTTCGGCGCGGCGTCGGCTCGACGACCCGCGTGGTCCCGGTCGTCGCCTCCAGCGCGTCGAGGTGCGAGGCCAGCGCGCCCAGCTTCGGGTTCTGGTAGAGGTCGGCGACCGACACCTGCGGATGCCGCTCGCGGATCCGCGCGATCAGCTGCGCCGCGGTCAGGCTGCCGCCGCCGTTGGCGAAGAAATCGGCCGCCGGATCGGTCACCTCGACCCCGAGGATCTCCGCCCAGCCCTGCGCCAGCCACGCCTCGGTGGCCGACAACGTCCCCGCTCCGCCGCCCGCGGTGGGCAGCGGCCAGGGAAGCGCCGCCCGGTCGACCTTGCCGGAGGTCCGGGTCGGCAGCTCGGACACGACAGCGAGCAGCGGAACCAGCGCGGCCGGTAGCTGCTCCTGCAACCGGCGCACCGCGTCGTCGTGGTCGAACTCGGCGGTGCCGGGCACCACGTAACCCACCAGGACCTGGTTGCCCGCGGCGGTCGTCTGCACCGCCGAGGCGGCCCCGGCGACCGCGGGCAGGGCCTGCAGCGCCGCGTCCACCTCGCCGAGCTCGATCCGGCGCCCGCCGAGCTTGACCTGCTCGTCGGCCCGGCCGACGAACAGCAGGCCCTCGGCCTCGGCACGCACCACGTCACCGCTGCGGTAGGCCCGCGACCAGCCGAGCGAGGGCAGCGCCGCGAACTTCTCGGCGTCCTTGGCCGGGTCCAGGTACCGGGCCAGTCCGGCGCCGCCGATGACCAGCTCACCGGTCTCGCCCATCCGGACGGGCTCGCCGCGGTCGTCCACCACGGCGAGCTGCCATCCGGCCAGCGGCAGGCCGATCCGGACCGGCTCACCCCCGGTCAGCCGGGCGGCGCAGGCGACGACGGTCGTCTCCGTCGGGCCGTAGGTGTTCCACACCTCGCGGCCCTCGACCGCGAGGCGGTCGGCGAGCTCGGGCGGGCACGCCTCACCGCCGAAGATGAGCAGTCGGACGTCCTCCAGCGCGTCGGCGGGCCACAGCGCGGCCAGGGTCGGCACCGTCGACACGATGCTGATGCGCTGCGCCACCAGCCAGGGGCCGAGGTCGACGCCGGTGCGCACCAGGGCGCGCGGCGCAGGCACCAGGCACCCTCCGTGACGCCAGGCCAGCCACATCTCTTCGCACGAGGCGTCGAACGCGACCGACAGTCCGGCCAGCACCCGGTCTCCAGGGCCGATGGGGTCCTCGGTGAGGAACAGGCGGGCCTCGGCGTCCACGAAGGCCGCGGCGGCCGAGTGGCTCACCGCGACGCCCTTGGGCTTGCCGGTCGAACCCGAGGTGAAGATGATCCACGCGTCGTCGGCCGGGGCGGGCCGGCCCGGCCGGCCGAGGGGCGTGCCGCGCGGCTCGAAAGAACCGCCGTCGGAGAGCACGGCGCAGACGCCGGCTTCGCCGAACACGAGTTCGGCCCGCTCGTCCGGGTCCTCGGCGTCGACCGGCACGTAAGCGGCGCCCGCAGCGAGAACGGCCAGGATCGACACGTAGAGTTCCGCCCGGCCCGACGGGATCCGGATCCCGACCCGGTCACCGACCCCGACGCCCGCCGCGGCGAGCCGCCGCCGCACGCCGTCGATCTCGGCGGTCAGCCGGGCGTAGGTGAGCACGGTCTCGCCGTCGTCGATCGCCGGAGCGTCCGGGTACCGGCGGGCGGTGTCCTGGAGGATGTCGATCAGCGTTCGCTGGGCGGGCGCGAAATCGGACCAGAAGACCGCGCCTTCGGTGGTCTCGGGTGCTGCGTGTGCCTCGAGTGTTGCGTGCCTGGTGAGCGCCTCGGCTGCCGTTGTCATCGTCACCGAAGGCGCCACCCGCTCGACGGCTCGAGGAATGGGTCGCAACTCTGAGCAGAACGTGAAATCACCGTCTCGCTTCCCGTCCATCCGGGCGCGTACTCCAGCCGACCCGCCCAGCGCAGACCGTCCACCTTACGGGTGAAGCGCGGATCCGCATCCCGGAGACCCCGCCCGACGTGCCGGTTGTCACATTCCGTGGCGGCTCGCGGGACGGCGGATCCGAGGCTCTGGGTAACTTGGCGTCCATAGTGGACAGATACGGGGAGGCGCTGTGCAACGCCCTCCGGCAACGCCGGACCGCCGCCGTGACTAACCTCCGTGCCCATGAGCGATCAGTGCCTGTTCTGCGGCATCGTGGCCGGTGACCTCCCCAGCGTGAGAGTGGCCGAGGACGACTCGACGTACGCGTTCATGGACATCAGCCCCGCCTCGGACGGGCACCTGCTGGTCGTCCCCAAGCGGCACAGCAAGGACCTGCTCGAAATCGAGGCCGAAGACCTGGCCGCCGTCTCCGTGGCCGCCCAGCGGATCGCCAAAGCGGCGGTCGGGGTGCTCGGTGCGGACGGGGTGAACCTGCTCAACTGCTGCGGTGCCGACGCGTGGCAGACGGTGTTCCACTTCCACCTGCACGTGATCCCGCGATACGCCGACAAGGCCAAGGAGCGGCTGGTCCTGCCCTGGACGCCAGGAGTCCCGGGCGACACGGACGCGATCGCCGACTGGGGCAAGCGGCTCTCCGCCGCCCTGGACTGACACCCCTTGACAAGCCGTCAGTCGTGGTCGCCGTCGACGTAGAACCAGGTCTTGCCGGTGCGCCGGAAGCGGCTGTTCTCGGTCAGCGCCCCCGACTGACCGCGTAGCCGGTAGTGCGCCCGGAAGTGCACGGTTGCTTCGCTGTCGAAGGGCCCGCCGCCGGTCCGGCCGAGGATGTCGAGGCCGACCCAGCGCTGCTCGGGATCGAGGTCGAGCTCGGCCGGACGGGTCGAGGGATGCCAGGTCTTCAGCAGGTACGCGACGTCCCCGACGGCGAAGGCCGCGTACCGCGAGCGCATGAGCTGTTCGGCCGTGGCCGCTTGACGATCGCCGGCGTGCAGCGGGCCGCAGCAGTCGGCGAACGGCTCGCCGAGCCCGCAGGGGCATGGACGGTTCGGGTTCACATCCGAAGTGTCTCAACCGCGCTGGCCGCCGCGCCGAAGTGCACGGCGGCCAGCCGGTCCTACCGAGCCGCCCAGGTGACGGGCAGTTCGTGGACGCCGTAGATGTTCATGTCGGTCCTGAGCTTCACTTCGCGGGCCGGGATGGCGAGTTCGAGGCTCGGGAAGCGGCGCAGCAGTCCGGCGAAACCGGCGCGCATCTCGATGCGGGCCAGCTGCTGGCCGAGGCATTGGTGGACGCCGTGGCCGAAGGACAGGTGGCCGCGCGCCTTGCGGTGGATGTCGAGGGTGTCGGGGTCGTCGAAGCGCTCGGGATCGTGGTTGGCGGCCAGCAGCGAGACGACGACGGTCGATCCCTTGCCGATGGTCTCACCGCACAGTTCGATGTCCTCCGCGGCGTAGCGGTAGAAGACGTCACCGATGGCCAGGTAGCGCAGGAGTTCCTCGACCGCATCGGGCAGCAGGTCCGGGTTCGCGCGCAGTTCGGCCAGCTGTTCGGGGTGCTCCAGGAGCGCGAAGGTGCCCAGGCTAAGCATGTTCGCGGTCGTCTCGTGGCCCGCGAGCAGCAGCAGGAAGGCGATACCGGTCAGTTCCTCGATGCTGAGGTCGTCCTGGCTGGCCAGGTCGGACAGCAGGTCGTCGCCGGGTTCGGCGCGCTTGCGCGTGACCAGCTCGCCCAGGAACGTGACCATCGCGCCGTACGCGGCGGTCTTGTCCTCCAGCGTCACGTCCTTCTCCAGGAACTTGGCGGAGTTGACCTGGAAGGTCCCGCGGTCGGCGTAGGGGACGCCGAGCAGCTCGCAGATCACCAGCGAGGGCACCGGCAGCGCGAACTCCTTGACCAGATCGACCGGTGGCGTCAGGCCCGCCAGCTCGTCCAGCTGCCGTTCGACGATGCCGGCGATGTGCTCTTCGAGCATTTTCACGCGCTTGACGGTGAAAGCGCCGGTGAGCTTGCGCCGCAGGCGGGTGTGGTCCGGCGGGTCCATGCTGATGAACAGGCCCGGCACCTGCGGGGACGGTTCGGTGGGGACGGGCATGCCGGGCGTCTCGTACGGCACGTGGACGATGCCGATGTCCTGGCGGGAGCTGAACCGGGTGTCGGCCATGAGCCTGCGGACCGCCTCGTAGCCGGTGACGAGCCAGCCCTCGTGACCGTCCGGGAACACCAGGGGGCTCACCGGCCGCGCCTGGCGGAGCTCGGTGATCCGGCGGGGCGGGTCGAAGGGACCAGCATCGCGCTCCGTGGGCAGGCCGTGCGGGACAGGAACCGTGCTCATCGACATTTCCTCTCGTGTTGGTCGTTGAGCCCACAGTCGCCGCCGCGCCTGTCGTGCGGCTGACACGGCTCTGACACCGGTCCCGGCAGTCCGGATCAACAGCCGGAGCTCTGCGCGTCACCCGTGGCAAAATCAGCCAGGTGCGGATCGGGATGCTTGGATCGTTCGAGGTTCGGACGGATGACGGCGTCCCATCCGACGTGCCGGGCGCCCGGTTGCGCGGACTGCTGATCGCCTTGGCCCTCCAACCGGGTCGCGTGGTCCCGAAAGCGGCGCTCATCGACTGGATCTGGGGCGAACACCCGCCCGCCGACGCGGCGAACGCCTTGCAGCGCTTGGTTTCCCGGCTGCGGAAAGCCCTGCCGGAAGGGACGGTCGAAGGGCGGCCCAACGGCTACCGGCTGGCGGTGGACCCCGACGCCGTCGACGCCGTGCGGTTCGAACGCCTCGTGCATCAAGCCCACGACGACGATCCGCGGCCGCTGCGCGATGCCCTCGCGTTGTGGCGCGGCGCGGCCATGCAGGACATCGGATTGCAGGGCAGCGCGGCCTTCGACGCGGCGGTCACCCGGCTCGAAGGACTGCGCCTGACCGCCGTCGAGGACCGGTTCGACGCGGAAATCCGCCTCGGACGCGGTGCGGAGCTGGTCGCGGAGCTGACCGACCTGGTGGCCGCGCACCCGCTGCGAGAGCGGCTCGTCGCCGCGCTGATGCGCGCCCTCGTCGCGGCCGGTCGGGACAACGAGGCGCTGCTCGTCTACCAGCGCACCAGGGAAACCCTGGCCGAAACGCTTGGGGTCGACCCCGCACCGGAACTGTCCGAACTGCACGTCGCGCTGCTGCGGGGCGAGCTGGGACGACGGCGGGAGAAGGACCGCCGGACCAACTTGCGCTCCGAGCTGACGAGCTTCGTCGGCAAAGACACCGATGTCGCCGCGGTTCGCGGGCTCATCGCCGAACACCGGCTCACCACTCTGACCGGTCCGGGCGGATCGGGAAAGACCAGGCTGGCCGCGGAAACCGCGCGCACGCTGCTCTCCGACTTCCCGGACGGGGTCTGGCTCGTCGAACTCGCCCCCGTCGGAGCGGACGGTGATGTGGCGCAAGCGACGCTCGCCGCGCTCAGGCTGCGGGACGCCCTGCTGAGCGAAGCACCGGAGGTCGGGCCTGCCGACCGGATCATCGCCGCGCTCCGCGAACGCGCGATGTTGCTGATCCTGGACAACTGCGAGCACGTGATCGAGTCCGCGGCGAAATTCGCCCACCGGCTGCTCGGGGAATGCCAGCGGCTGCGGATCCTCGCGACGAGCCGGGAATCCCTCGGCATCACCGGCGAGGCGCTGTGGCCGGTCGCGCCGCTGGTCCTGCCCGCCGACGACGCCACCCCCGACGAGATCGCGTCCGCTTCGGCCGTCCGGCTGCTGCGCGACCGAGGCGGTGCGGTGCGCAAGGACCTCACGACCGACGCGCGGACCTCGGCGGCTTTGGCGCGCGTCTGCCGGGAACTCGACGGCATGCCGCTGGCGATCGAGCTCGCCGCGGCCAGGTTGCGCACCATGCCCCTCGACCAGCTCGCCGATCGGCTCGACGACCGGTTCCGCCTGCTCACCGGAGGCAGCCGGACTGCGCTGCCCCGCCACCGGACCCTGCGCGCGGTGATCGACTGGAGCTGGGAACTGCTCACCGACGCCGAGCGGGTGGTGCTGCGCAGGCTCTCGGTGTTCTCCGGTGGTGCGAGCCTGGAAGCGGCCGAGCGGGTCTGCGCAGGCGGTGCGATCGAGGCGGGGCAGGTGCTTGAGTTGCTGACCGCGCTGACCGAGAAATCGCTGGTGTACACCGAGAACGGCCGGGCGCCGCGCTACCGGATGCTCAGCACGATCAAGGAATACGCCGGACAACGGCTCGCGGAGGCGGGCGAATCGGACCTGGCGCGCCACGCGCACCTCGCGCACTTCACCGAACTCGCCGAAACCGCGGAGCCGCACCTTCGCCGCGCCGAGCAGCTGGAATGGCTTGCCGCGCTCGACGCCGACCACGACAACATCCGTGCTGCGATGCGCGGTGCGCTCGCCGCCTGCGAGGCGGGCGGGGCGATGCGGCTCGCCGCTGCCGCCTGCTGGTACTGGTGGTTCGGCGGGCACAAGACCCTGGGCCACGAACTGATCATGGCGGCGGCGGCCTTGCCCGGCGAGGTGGCCGACGAGGCCCGGGCCACGGTGTACGCGTTCGCCGCGTACTTCATGACCTCCGGGCGCGCTGATCAGTACCGCGCGGAGGAATGGATCCACAAGGCTTACGAGATCAGCCGGCGGGTTCAGAGCCGTCACCCCGCGCTGGGTTTCCTCGCCCCGCTGGAACGCATGTTGCGGACGCCGGACGCGACCCTGCCCGCGTTCGAAGCGCTGCTCACCGACGAAGACCCCTGGGTACGCGCACTCGCCCGCCTGCAGCTCGGCAAGATGCGGAGCATGCTTGGCCACGGCGGCCGGGATGCGGAGCAATGTCTCGAATCGGCGCTCACCGAGTTTCGCGCGCTCGGCGAACGGTGGGGAATCGCGTTCGCCCTGACCGAGCTGGCGAACCGGATCACCGTGCGCGGCGAGTTCGCCCGTGCCTGCGAGCACTACGAGCAGGCGATCGCGGTCGTGACCGAGGTCGGTGACGATGAGGACGTCGTGCCGCTTCGGGCGAGGCAGGCCCAGTTGTACTGGCTGCTGGGCGATGAGGAGTCGAGCGCGGCTGCCGTGGCCGAGGCGCAGCGGTCCGCGGAACGAGTCGCCTGGCCGAGTGCGCTGGTCGAGCTGGCCCTGGCGAAGGCGGAGCTCGCACGCTGGAGCGGTGACGCCGAGCAGGCCCGCCGACAGCTCGACGTCGCGACAGCGATGCTGGGCGATCACGCCGAGGCGGCGAACATCCGCGCAGGGTTGCAGGACCTGCTCGGCTACCTCGCCGAGGATCTCGACGAGGCCCGGCAACACCGGGTCGCGGCCTTCCAAGCGGCGTCCGAGGCCGGGTATGCGCCCCTGATCGCGCAGGTGCTCGTCGGGATGGCGGATCTCGCGCTGCGCGACCAGCAGTACGAACAAGCCGCGCGGCTGCTCGCCGCGAGCACGTCCGTGCGCGGTCTGCCGGACCTTTCCCTGCCGGATGTGCCCCGGATCGAGCAGGCCGCGCGCCGCAATCTCGGCGACGCGCGGTTCACCGAGGCGACGCGGGACGGGACGAAGGCAAGCTGGCGCGAACTGGCTGTTGCGTCACTGGATCGCGCTGGCCGTCCCACTCCCTGCGATCTCGCTGGGAGCCGCTTCGACGACGTGGTAACTGCGGTCGACGGGAGTGGTTGAGACGAGCTGGAAGCCGGATCGGGCAAGCAGGTCGGCGAACTCCTTCTCGCTGCGGACGTGGCCGCCCGAGGTGGTCAGCAGCAGCAGGTCGCGTAGCGGTACATCCGAGGCTGTCGGAGGCCGGGCGTCCCGGAGGTACTCGACGAGCAGGAGCCGGGCGTGTGAAGACATCGCGCGCCGGCAGGTTCGCAGGATTTGCAGTGCGGGCTCGTCGTCCCA
Organism: Saccharopolyspora taberi; assembly: GCF_039534165.1. Taxonomy (NCBI): domain Bacteria; kingdom Bacillati; phylum Actinomycetota; class Actinomycetes; order Pseudonocardiales; family Pseudonocardiaceae; genus Saccharopolyspora; species Saccharopolyspora taberi. The sequence goes on from NZ_BAAAUX010000019.1 coordinate 142,830, forward strand.
GTCCTGGATGACGCTCTTGAGCAGGTAGGCGTCTCCTCCGGTGGGGACGTCGCGGAAGAAGTCGGCGACCACGTGCTCGCACCGCTGTCCGACACCGGCTTCGCGCAGTGGCGCGCTGTCGGGCTCGGATCCTGTTGCGGTGTCCACGAGAACGCCTCGGAGCGCGGGATTGGCAGCGAGCACCGCGCTCAGCAACGCGCCGTTGCCACCGCCGATGTCGACCAGCGTGCGGAATCGGGAGAAGTCGACGGCGGTCGCGAGCGCGGGCGCAACTTTCAGAGCCTCCTGCCCCAGTCCGTCGCGGAGCGCGGTCGCCAGCGACGGGTCCTGGGCGCAGTGGTCGTAGAAGCCCGCGCCGAACTCGCGCGTGAATCCCGTTTCGCCCGTGCGCACTGCCTGATCCAGCGATTCCCACGCCCTCCAGATCTGCGGGGCGCAGAAGAGCTCGATCATCGATCCCACCGAACCCGGGTCTTCGGAGCGCAGGTGGTGGCCCATCGGCGTCAGGGCGAAGTGGTCAGGCCGGGTTTCGGTGATGACCCCGATGTGCTCAAGACCTCGCAGCAGGCGCCGCAGGCTGTCGGGGCGGGCGGCGGTCACCGCGGCGAGTTCGGTGCCGCTGTGTTCGTCGTCGGCGAGCGCGTCGGGAATCCGCAGCCGGACCGCCGCATGCAGGATGCGGGAGGCGACGTAGCCGAAGCACATCGACAGCAGTCTCCCCCGGTCGTTGGCGGCCCCGTCGTCCGGTGCTTCGGGCAGGCGTGCGCGGTCCTGGATCGTCACTGGTCTCCTCCGGTCAGCGGGTGGAAAGCCGGGCTGGTCGGCTCGGTGCGGGCGGGATTCCCCAGGGCGAAGTTCGCCACGTGGACGACCTGGTCCCGGTAGGGGCGAAGGAAGTCGGGGCCGGCCTGCGCTTCGACCGCCGCGGTGGCGCACGGCGCCAGCCCGAGATCGGTGGCGACGAGGTACATCGTCTGGAGCAGGCAACCGGTGTCGCGGTAGATGAGGCTCAGCGTCATCCCGCCGTACTTCCACCGCACGCGCCGGTAGTGGGCGACGAGGTAGAGGCTGACCGGTGGCGGATGTTCGGTGAGCGTGGGAAGGCAGATGAGCCGGTGCTGCAGGTCGGCCAGGTCCTCGCCCCAGGGCCGCAGCCTTTCCAAGGCGTGGTCGAAGGGGTCGTAGTGGTAGGCACCGGAGGCCAGCCCCGACACGTCCCGCGCGAAGACGTAGATCTCCAGGCTGTGCCTGCCGCCTCCGGACGCGCTCGGTCGCCGGGTCGCCTGCCAGCTGCGCGGCCCCAGCCATCCGCGCACCCGCGCGGATTCGCCCAGGAAACGGGCCAGCTGCACGAAATCGACCGGTGTGGCGGCGAAATCGCGCATGCTCCGGCGCGACCGCAGAACGTCGCGCAGCGGCTTGCTGGGGCAGGCTTCCTCGGCGGGCAACGGGATCGTTTCGACCGCGTCGGGGTGGCGCAGCCGCGCCGGGGGTATGTCGACCTCGTCGGGTCGGAGGTGGCTGACGCCGCCCTGCGCGGCCAGCGCGTGCACAGCCAGTTCGGGCGGCGTCCACTCCGGCTTCCCGTCCGGAGCCCGTGCACCGTCGACAGGTTCGACGATGCCGACTTCGGCCAGCCGCATCAGCAACGCCTCGGCTTCGCCTTCGACCGCGAGTTCGCCGGGCAGGACAGGCGCCGACATCCGGTTGAGCACGTCGAGCAGCGTTCGCTTCACGTTGAAGCGCCGCAGGGTGCGAGGATCGACGACCACCACGCTGTCATGGTCCTCACCCCACTCCAGCATCAGTTCCGGGTTGCGCCGGTAGCGTGTTGCCATCGCGATCTCCATGTCGGTTGCTGAGGCGGTCCGGGACGAACAGGCATCCGCGCAACACGGTCGCGACCGCCGGTTCGACCGGATAGCGACCTTCCGCTTCGAATGAGGCGAGCGACGCCAGCGGCAGCAGCGTCACCGGCTCGTCTCCGGCCGCGTCGAGTCCGGAACCCGTGACAGCAGCGGCCAGGTACACCTCGAGGGGCGGCAGACCCGCTGCGACGAGCAGGTTCATCTCCTCCCACAGGCCCCGGCCGGGAAGAACGCCGGGATTGGGAGTGTCGCTGCCGACCACCAGGTGGACGCCCTGCCGGACCAGGCGCGCCACGACGGACGCCATCTCCGCACTGGCCGCCCGGCAGTTGCGCAGTTCCTGATCGGTCCACTGGCGCGAAGCCAGGCGCATTCCCCGCCAGAACGCGGCCGTGCCCGGGTCGGCCCCGGGGAACGACCACGACCTGGACGCTTCTTCGGCGAGCCGGTGCTGCACCACAAGGGTCGGGCACAGCCGGACACCCGCGGGAACGTCCGGCCAGGAGTCGTCGGACCGTTGCGCCCACCGCCGATGCAGCGCATGCGCGCCGCCGACGCCGTCACCGCGCGGAGCCAGGCACGCGGCGTGTTCGATTTCGTCGACGCCCGCGCGAATCGCGGCCGGGGCGTCGCCTGGCGCAGGGTGCACGGCCACCCGCAGATCACGGGCATGTGCTTGCCGCACCACGGTGCCGATCAGGTCGACCGGGAACTGCGCGTACAGCTTGATCCAGGAAGCCCCGCGCCCGATCGCCGCGTCGAGAACCGCGGGCAGCTCGTCGTGCCGGTTCCACCGAGCCGCGATGTTCAGGCGAGGTTTTCCCGGCCGGTCCAGCAAAGGGCCGCCCAGGACGACTTCCGGTACCGGATCGCCGCAGTGCCGGGCCACCGGGACGGCCAGCTCGGTGCCCGCTGTGGACCCGAGATCCCGGACCTGGCACACGCCGTAGGCGACGAAGTCCGCCAGCCTCATCCCGGCATGCAGGTGGACGTGGGCGTCGGCCAGGGCCGGGGCGGCAGCGGCGTGGGGGAACCGGCGCAGAACCGGTGGGCCGCCGGGTTCCGCGGCTCCTCGCCGCAGCAGCCATCGCCGGTTTCCCAGCACGGTGAGAACGTGCTTGTGCCGCACCAGTCCCGAAGCGGTCAGCACCCCGCCGACCTCGATCCGGTACGGGGCGTTGTCGCGGCACAGCGAGTGGTGGATGCGGGCTGGTGCTTCAGCAGATCCGTTGTGCGGCATCGGAGAACGTCACGCCATCGGCAGCGGCTGCAGATTGAGTTCCTGCTCGCTCAGCGGGTGCGTGCGCGCCCCCATCCGCACGGGTGCTTCGAAGACGCGGCGACCTCCCAAGTGCCGGAACTTCTGGGAGAACACAACTGGTTGCAGCCCCGGGATGATGCTGCGGACGACAGTCACCCCGCATTCGGCGACGTCGACCGGGGTGATGTCCACGGCGATGGGCTGGTGACCGGCTGCCACCAGCCGCGACACGATCTCGTCCACATCGGACCCGCCTGACCGGGAACCGGGCGGTGGTACGGGCTGGACCGGTCCCTCGCGCAGCCAGTCCAGCAGCGGGACGCGGTCCGCACGGCAGTAGTAGAGGTAGAAGTCCCACATGTGGCCCAGCGCAGCTCCGTCTTCGGGCACCTCGCGGGTCTCCAGCAGGTCGAAGATCTGGCAGAAGCCGAGTTCGAGTTCCTCGCAGGCTCCCTGGAGGGCTTCGTGCACGTCGAGCCCGGACCGGCTGGAATGCAGGACGACCGGGCGCTCCGGGGTCTCCAGCCGGCCCGACATCAGGACCGTGGGAATGCCGAGGTCGGTGGTGATGTTCTTGGCCGTGATCTCGATGCCGCGCTGCCGCATCCGTTCCACCACCGTGCGAATCGGCCCCGGCGGCAGGCTCGTCAGCTCCAGGATCGGTGCGGCCAGCCGGTTGTACCAGAAGATCGCGAAGGCGTCCCGCTCGACGACTTCGAGCAGACCACCCCGGAGCGCCTGGGCCGGGGTGCTGCCGGCGGCCAGCCCGGTGGAGACCGAGTTCAGCAGTCGCTCGCCGCGGCTGGGGGCGTGATAGGGAACGTACACGGCGCCGGCGGGCACGTAGCGCGGCTTCCCGGTGCTCAGTTCGACTCCCTCGACCCAGTCGATCACCAGATCGGGCTGGTAGGGCACGAAGCGCTTGACAGAGCTGTACTCGGCGGGTGAACCCAGCGGCAGCTCCCGCGGATCCAGCGCGGCGGGACCGAGTTCGGACAACGACCCGCGAACGAAGTCACCCCGGTCGTACACGCCCGCCGCGTACCGCTCCAGCCCTTCGCCGAGCGCGCACACGGACGCTTCCAGCGGATCGTGTTTGGCCGACCCGCTCACCGTGTACGCCGACACCGAGGAGAACCACCTGGTGTCGATCCCCCCGGCCGTGAGCGCGAGCGTCGCTTCCGAGTCGTCCGGGCGTCGCGTCCGCACCGCGGTGAAGATCCCGGTCAGCGGGTCGAGCGCCTTCTGCATCCGCTGCCAGCTGTCAGCCAGCGCGGGAGTGGTGTTGTCACGCCAGGCGAGGGGCGGTGCCGAGGTGCGCACCTGTTGGGCGCATCCGGGGCACGAGGGCAGGTGCAGCACCGGATGGCGGGTGCTGGCCCAGGAATCCAGGTCCAGCTCGACGAGTTCCGCCACGCCGGGGTCGTGGTCACGGGTACCGACCGCGCGCAGGACGGCGTGCGCTATCAGCCCGGTCATGGCGTTGTTGCTGGGCCAGTCGGGCTCCGAGCACGTCCCCAGCAGGATTTCCAGTGGTGCGTCGGCGATGTCCTGCCCGGGCCAGTTCGCGCGTATCCGGCGTTCCAGGCACAGCGGGCAGGCGGTCTCGGGCGGGCGGAGCACACCGACGTGGATTTTTGCGGGAGTGCAGGCGAAAACGATGACCGGGCTTCGATCGGAGAGTGCTGCTTCGGTGGCAGTCCGGAGATCCTGCGCGGGAGCCGCGAGCGAGACCACCCATGCCTGCGCCGCTTCGCCTGCCTGCACGGCGTCGACCCCGGCACTGCGCAGGCAGGACGTGATCGAGGTGCTGAGCGGGTCATCGCCCAGCACGCGCACCGGACCGGCTTGCGCGACCGTGGGTTCGTAGGAGAGATGGCGGCGCAGCGGTTGATCAGCGGGGACCATCAGCCCGCGCTCGGCAAGTCCGGCGAGGGTGTTGTCGGGGAGCTGCCACCACGCCACATCCGCCGTTTCGCCGTCCCGCTCCGGTTCCGAGCCGGAGAACGGAACGCGGAGCGCCCCGCTGCTGCTGCACACGTACAAATAGCGCCCGTGTCGGCGAAAACGCACATCGGCACGCGGGACCATCGGCGAATGCGACATCGTCAGTTCTCCACCTCATCCGGTTCCGTCCAGTCGGAGGCCCGCAGGCCGAGGCGTGAACCTCGTCCTGCGGGCCGCAGTCGACACGCACTCATTCCTCGTCGGTGGCGGCCTCTTCATCGACGGCGAAGCTGGAGGAGCTGCTGATCGGAGCAGCCTCCGTGTCCTTCTTCGTGATCTCCTCGAACTGGTCCATGAGGTCCATGATCAACACGTCCTTTCAATGGTTGAGAAGCGCCAAGAAGTGGCGTGCCAAGTATCTGGAGCCGAGGAGCCGGGGGCCAAGGATCCGCCCCCGGAAGTGATGATTCACCCGCTCCAATGCCAACAACGAGGGCGATACACTCAGTGATGGAGACTGGGCGTTTGTGACCAACCCGAGAGTGGGACAGAAATCCTCAGGCTTCGAGCGGTGATCGCTTCCTGTTGAGATCTCGGGACGCATTCCCCGGAAGGGGTAATCAAAAAGAGGCCAGGCGGCTCCCGCTCCCGGTTCACCGGTCCGTGACCGAAGAGGCGGTGACGCCGACCGCGTGACCGCGCTGGGGGCGGCCGTTCCCGCCGTCGACGTACCGACGGCGCCTGCGGCCGGACCCCGGGCCTGCTACTACCCCTTCGCCGGACAGGACGACCTGGGATCATCGAGGCGGTGGCACCGCATCGTAGTCAAACAGCGCGGCTTCCCTACCCGAGCGTGCCGACCTTCTGCAGGTAGCAGGTTCCGCACATGGACTCGTAGCCGACCTCGCCGTCGATGGCGACCTGGCTGCCTGCCCGGGTGAAGGCACCGTCGACCGTGCGCGCGTTGAGCGTCGCCTTGCGACCGCAGCGGCAGATCGTCTTCAGCTCCTCGATGGAATGCGCGAGTTCCATCAGCCGCAGGCTTCCCGGGAAACCGCGGGTGCGGAAATCGCTGCGCAGCCCGTAGGCGATCACCGGGATCCCGTCCAGCACCGCGAGCCGGAACAGATCCTCGACCTGGATCCCGGTGAGGAACTGCGCCTCGTCGACGAGCACGCAGTCCGGCGCACCCGCGGCCAGCACGGCATCCCGCAGGGCGGCCTGTTCGTCCAGCACGAGGTCGACTTCCCGGGTCACCATGATCCGCGACACGACTTCGGGGCTTTTGGTGTCGATGGCCGGCTTCACCACGAGAACGCGCTGTCCGCGCTCCTTGTAATTGTGAGCCACCTGGATCAGGGCCGTCGACTTACCGGAATTCATCGCCCCGTACCGGAAATACAGCTTCGCCACGACGGACCACGCTAGCCAGTGCCCCGCTCACCGCAGGACACCGCCCCTCAGGAACCGCATGACCGTGTCACGACCGCCGCGGTCACAGCATCAACGCGATCTCGGGTGGTCCTTGTCACCCGCGCCGCTCGCGGAGGAATCATCGCGCATCTCCGCGCGGAAGATCCGCAACGCCTGTCCCGTTCCCCTGGCCAGTTCGGGCAGCTTCCGCGAACCGAACTACGCGCCCGCTGCCGCGGCACCCGTGCCCGTGGATCGAGCACCCGCCGCCGATGATCGCGAGTCACGTAACCTCGGTGTGGATCATCTGTCGGACAACAGAGGTGGTACCCATGCTGTGGACGATCATCGGCTGGCTGGTGTTCGGGCTGATCGCGGGCTTCATCGCCCGCGCCGTCGTGCCGGGCAAGGACGACATCGGACTGCCGATGACGATCCTGATCGGCGTCGTCGGCTCGGTCGTCGGCGGTTTCCTGTTCGGCCTGCTCACGGTCGGTTTCCGGGGCTTCCAGCCGGCGGGCTGGATCGGCTCGGTCATCGGCGCCGTCATCGTCCTGGTGATCTACAACAAGGTCACCGGACGCAAGCGACTCCACCGCTGACGGCGAAATCAGCGACCGTGGTTGTGCATCACGTGCTTGGTCCGTGAGTAGTCGTCGAGCGCGTAGATCGACAGGTCGCGGCCGTACCCCGAGCCCTTGAAGCCGCCCCACGGCACCTCGTTGGACAGCACGAGGTGCGAGTTGACCCAGACGGTGCCGAAGTCGAGTCTGCTCGCCACCGCGTGGCTGCGCCGGGCGTTCTCGGTCCACACCGAGGCGGCCAGGCCGTACCGCGTGCTGTTGGCCCGCCGCACGGCCTCCTCCTCGTCCCGGAACGTCTCGACAGTCGCGACCGGGCCGAAGATCTCCTCGCGGGCGACCTCGGCGCCCTCCGGAACGTCCACGAGCACGGTCGGCGGCACGAAATAGCCAGCACCCGCCGACGGCGCCCCGCCGATCGCGGCGCGGATCCCCTGCTGCTTCGCGCGCTCCAGGTAGCCGGTGACCCGGTCGTAATGCGCTTCGGATACCAGCGGTCCGATCTCGACGTCCTCGCCCGTCCCGGGCTCGCCGACGACGAGGGAGCCGACCTCGCGCACCAGGTGCTCGACGAACGCGTCTGCCACCGATTCGTGGACCAGCACACGACAGCCGGCCCCGCACTCCTGGCCGGAGTTCCAGTACCCGGCGGCGCGCAGTGATTCCGCCGCGGCGGACAGGTCCGCGTCCTCGAACAGGACGACCGGCGCCTTGCCCCCGAGTTCGAGGTGCACCCGCTTGAGGGACTCCGCCGCTCCGCGGGCGACGGCGCGTCCACTGTTGACGGATCCGGTGAGCGCGATCATCGCGATGTCCGGGTGGTCGGCCAGCCTGCCGCCCACCTCCGGGCCGTATCCGGTCACCACGTTGACCACCCCGGCCGGCAGCAGGTCCGCGGTGAGCTCGGCGAACCGCAGGGTCGTCAGCGGGGTCTGCTCCGACGGCTTGAGCACGAGGCTGTTGCCCGCCGCCAGGATCGGCGCGATCTTCCAGGCGGCCATCATCAGCGGGTAGTTCCACGGCGTGACCACCCCGACCACGCCGAGGGGCTCGCGGACGATGACCGAGAGGTGGTCCTCGACGTAGTTCCCGGCGCCCTGAGCGGTGAACCCGCGCAGCGCACCGGCCATGAACCGGAAGGTGTCGACGGTTCCGGCGATGTCGTCGCGGGAGACCATCAGCGGTTTGCCGGTGTTGACCGATTCCAGGACCGCGAGGTCCTCGCCGTGCTCCTCGATCCGGTCCGCGACGCGGTGCAGGATCTCCGACCGCTCCTTCGGCACCTTGGCCGCCCACTCCCCCTGCGCGCGCAGCGCGGCGGTGACGGCGCGGTCGACGTCCTCGGCGGACCCCTCGACCACCGAGCTGAACGCGGTCTCGTCGCACGGGTTGACGACGTCGATCGTGCGGCCCGAGGTGCCGGCGCTGGACCGGCCGTCGATGAAGTGCCCGTGGGCGGGCAGCAGCCGCGGTTCGAGCAGCGACCGCCCGCCACGGCGAACGCCCTGCCCGGGAGCCGAGGTGCTCGGGGCAGCTACCGACGTGACGGCGCTCAGCAGCTCGGCGAGGCGGGCCCGGTTCGCCGGGTCCAGCGGCTGCACCGGGCGGCGGGGCGGCCCGGCGTCGACCCCGACGAGCTCCAGCCCGGCCTTGACCGCCGCCACGTAGTTGACGGTGTCCAGGAACTCGCAGATCGGGAACAGGCCGTCCCAGATCGCGCGTCCGCGTGCGAGGTCGCCCCGGACCACGACGGCGGCGTGCAGGTCGGCGCACTGGCGGGGCAGGACGCTGGCCAAACCCCAGACCGAGGCGGGCGAGCCCGCGGCGAACGCCGACATGGTCAGGCTGTCCCAGCCGTTGAGGACCGCGGGCACCTCGGGATGCTGGTGCAGGTGGGTGAACGCGGTGAAGTCGCCACCGGAGTCCTTGACCGAGGTGATCCCGGTGCGGCGGACGAGGTCCACGAGCTGGTCGGCGGTCAGCTCGACACCGGTCAGGCCGGGCATGTGGTAGTACATCACCGGTACGTCGACGGCCTCGACGACCGCCCGCAGGTGCGCGATCAGTTCGTCGGAGGACGGCCGCTCGTAGTAGGGCGGAGCGACCATCACCCCGGTGGCACCAGCCTTGGCGGCGTGCGTGCTGAGCTCGATCGTCTCCGCCGTCGTCAGGGCGCCCGTTCCCGCGATCACCGGGACGCGACCGCCCGCGGCCGCGACGAACGCCTCGATGGAGAGCTTGCGCTCGTCGAGGCTCAGCGCCGTGAACTCGCCCGTGCTCCCGCCCACGACCAGGCCGCCGGCCCCGCCGTCGACGATGTGCCGGGTCACCCGGTCGATGCCGGGCTGGTCGACGTTGGATCCGTCGGGGCCCAGCGGCGTGGGAACGGCCGCGAAGACCCCGGAGAACGAGATGGTGGACATGGATCTCCCATCGTTGTTCGGCTTGGTGGGCGTGTCCGGCGGGGAAGCCTTTCGGTCTCCCGGCGCGGGTTGATCAGACGAGCGCGCCCTCCGCGGGCTGAGCGGCGCCGGCGGGCAGGCCGCGCACCGCGGTGGCGGGGTGGTCGGGCAGCGTCAGGTTGCGGCCTGCTCCGTAGAGCTTTTCCCGCAGGGTGCCGCGCTCGTAGTCCTCCTTGACCAGCTCCTGGCGGCGGAGTTCGGGCAGCGCGAGGTCGATGAACTCCCGCCAGCTCGCCGGCTTGCTGGTGTAGCTGAGGTTGAAGCCGTCGATGTCGGCCACGTCCCGCCAGCGGCGCAGCTCGGCGGCCACGGTCCGGGGCGATCCGACGATGACGGCGCCGGTGCCGCCGATGCCGAGGAATTCGGCGATCTGGCGCGGAGTCCACGTGCGGCTCGGATCGGCCTTGGAGAACATCTCGACGAGAGACCGCGAGGCGTCGGTTTCGACGTAGCGCAACGGCATCTCGGGGTCGTATCCGGACAGGTCGATGCCGGTCCATCCGGCGAACCGCGCCAAGGAGCCCTCGTAGCTCACCGACCGCAGGTAGGACTCGTACTTCTCCTGCGCCTGCTCATCGGTCGGAGCCACGACGACGGTGATCAACGCGGTGATCTGAACGCTGCGGGGATCACGGCCCGCATCCGCGGCCGCCTGGCGCACCTTGTCCACGCTGCGCCGGGTCAGCTCGGGCGTCATGGTGTTGATGAACACCGCTTCGGCGTGCGATCCGGCGAAGGCGACCCCCTTGGACGAGGCCCCCGCCTGGAACAGCACCGGGGTCCGCTGGGGCGAAGGCTCGCAGAGGTGGAAGCCCGGCACCTGGAAGTACTGCCCGCTGTGCTGGATCTCCCGGACCCGGCTCGGTTCGACGTAGGTCGCCGACTCCCGGTCGCGGACGACCGCGTCGTCCTGCCAGGAGTACTCCCAGAGCTTGTAACAGACCCGCATGTACTCCTCAGCGCGGTCGTAGCGCTCGTCGTGCGGAATCTGCTTGCCCAGGCCGAGGTTGCGGGCCGCGGACTCGGAGTAGGACGTCACGATGTTCCACCCGACCCGACCACCCGTCAGGTGATCCAGGGTGCTGAACTTCCGCGCCAGCGAATACGGCTGCTCATACGTCAGCGAACTCGTCACCCCGAACCCGAGGTGCTCGGTCACCGCGGCCATCCCCGACACCAGCAACGTCGGATCGTTGATCGGGAACTGCGCGGCATCCCGCATCGCCGCGTCCGGCGACCCCGCATACACGTCGTGGTAGCCCACGGTGTCGGCGAGGAAGATCCCGTCGAAGCGCGCCTGTTCAAGCAGCTTCGCCGTCTCGGTCCAGTAGCTCAGATCCGTGTAGCGGTGCCCCTCGTCGTCGGCGTTGCGCCACGAACCGGCGGTCAGATGCGCCGGCGCCTGAACATCGAAAGCAAACAGCTTGAACGGACGGTCGCCCATCACGCCTCCCTCGGCGGTGACCTGGCTCGCAGAGCCGCCAGGTCCAACAGAAGTGAACTGTACGTTCATTTATTGAACGCGTTTGCGCATTGTGCCCTGGGTCGCACAGGCCCGTCAAGGGTGCTTTGCGCCGTCAAATGCGGGCTATAGAGCGCGATCTCTCCCGGATCGCCCCGGTCGGCCCAGGCTTCGATCCGAGTGTTGGCACACGGGTTCGCGATACGCAGTATGTGAACACTCTCAACATTAAGTGAACGGATCACACCCAGGTGTGAGAAAAGACCAGCGGGACCAAGTCCTTACGCCCGGCCCGGACGCGGAGGATCAAGCGAGCTGCTGGAGCAGATGTCCCATGCGGTCGCGCTTCGCGGCCAGGTAGCTGATGTTGTGCTCGTTCGGCTCCGCTTCGAGCGGAAGGCGTTCGCTGACGGTGATCCCGCACTCCGCGAGCGCGCGGTACTTGTCGAGGTTGTTGGTCATGAGCCGCGCCGAGGCGATGCCGAGTCCGGAGAGGATGCGGGCCGCGGGGATGTAGTCGCGGCTGTCGACCGGCAGCCCGAGCGCCCGGTTCGCCTCGATGGTGTCCATGCCCTGGTGCTGCTGGAGCTCGTAGGCGCGAAGCTTGTGCCCGAGTCCGATCCCCCGCCCTTCGTGGCCGCGCATGTACACGACGACTCCCCGGCCTGCGGCGGCGATGTGCTCCATGGCCATGCGCAGCTGGGCTCCGCAGTCGCAGCGCAGCGAGCCGAGGAGATCGCCGGTGAGGCACTCGCTGTGCAGCCGGACGAGAACGTCCTCGGCACCCGCGACATCGCCCATCGCCAGCGCGAGGTGCTCGACGCCGTCGGACCCGGACCGGTAGGTGATCGCCCGGAACGCCCCGAGATCGGTCGGGATCGTGGCCTGGCCGGTCGGCCGGACGTCCCCGCGCTCCCGCATCCACTCGACGAGCGCGGCGATGGAGATCATCGGGATGTCGTGCCGCGCGGCGAAACCGTCCAGCTCGGGACGGCGCATCATGTGGCGGCGGTCGGGGGTCACGACCTCGCACAGCAGCGCGGCTCCGCTCAGCCCGGCCATGCGGCACAGGTCCACTCCGGCCTCGGTGTGCCCGGCGCGGCGCAGGACCCCTCCGGGCTTGGCGCGCAACGGCAGGACGTGGCCGGGCCGGGCCAGGTCGGCGGGCTCGAGCCGCGGATCCGCGAGCGCGCGGATGGTCTTCGCGCGGTCCCCGGCGCTGATCCCCGTGGTCGTCCCGTGCCGGTAGTCGACGCTGACGAGGAAGGCGGTGCCCTGGCTTTCGGTGTTGGCCGAGACCATCAGGTCCAGCCCGAGCTCGTCCGCCCGCTGCTCGTCGATCGAGACGCACAGGAAGCCCGAGGTGTGTTCGAGGAAGAACGCGACGTCGTCGGTGGTCGCATGCTCGGCGGCCATGATCAGGTCGCCTTCGTTCTCCCGGTCCTCGTCATCGACGACGAGGACCTTCCCACCAGCCGCGAGCGCGGCGACGGCTTCGGCAATGCTCGACGAGGGCATCGATCTTCTCCTGCCAACTTATGTTCATAATCCGAACGCTCTGTTCGCATAAGATGACATCGCAACACCCTCCCGTCAACCAAATCACCTGCTTCTCCATCGGAAAACCACCGGAAACGACGCTTGACGCGCTCGGGCGAGCAGGGTCACAATATCGCTACTTGTGTTCGTATATTGAACGAAGCGTTCATGATCGTAGCGGGAAGCGGACGGCGAAGGAGTGCTGCCAGGGTGTCCGAGGAAGTTGATGTCGTTGTGGTCGGTGGTGGGGTCGCCGGACTGATCGCGGCTCGGGAGCTGGGCCGGAAGGGTTTGCGCGTCCTGGTGCTGGAGGCCAGGGATCGGCTGGGCGGGCGGGTGTGGACTGATCACCGGCTGGGTCGTGATCTGGAGATCGGTGGGACGTGGTTGCACTGGGTGCAGCCGCACGCCTGGGCCGAGGTCACCCGCTACGGCCTGGAGGTCACCCGCGGCCCTCGGCCCGAGGAGGCGTACTGGCTGGCCGGGGACGAGGTCCGCAGGGGCACGCTCGACGAGTTCATGGAACTGATCGATCCGGGCATGCGGCGGCTCCTGGCCGAGACGATGCGGTGGATTCCCCGCCCGGACCGGCCGCTGTCGGAACCCGGTCTGGCCTCTGTGGACGGTTTCACCGTTCAGGACCGGCTTGACGCGCTGGATTTGCCGGTGGAGGAGTACCGGGCGAACGAGGCCGCGTGGGTGGGGCACTTCAACGCGCCACTACAGGACGGGGCGTTCGCCAGCGCGCTGCGCTGGACCGCGGCCACCGCCGGCTCGTGGCACCTCATGCACGAAGCCTCAGCAGTGTTCCGGCTGGCTGCGGGGACCCGGTCGCTGGTCGAGGCGATCGTCGCCGACACCCACGCCGACATCCGCACCGGAACCGAAGTCCGCCGCATCGAGCACGATCCGGATGGTGCGGTGGTGACCACTGTGGCGGGTTCCCGGATCACCGCGCAGCGGGTGGTGTTGACGTTGCCGCAGAACCTCCTCGGCGACCTGGACATCAGCCCCTCCCTGTGTCCGGAGAAGCGTGCGGCGAGCGAGGAGAAGACCGCCTCGCGGGGTGTGAAGGTCTGGATCCGCGTGCGGGGCCCGATCACACCGTTCTTCGCGTATTCCTCGGCCGCTCATCCGTTGTCGGTGGTGCGCACCGAGTTCCTCGGCACAGACGACGCCGTGCTGGTCTCCTTCGGCGCCGACTCACGCCGCATCTCACCTCACGACCTCAACGCCGTGAGCGAGGCACTGCGGGTCTGGCGCGACGACCTGGAGGTCCTGGAAGTCACCGGCCACGACTGGATGGCCGACCCGCACTCCCGGGAAACCTGGCTGATGCAACGGCCGCACCAGCTCACCCGCTACCTCGAAGCCCAGCAACAACCCGAGGGCGTCCTGCACTTCGCCAGCAGCGACACCGCCAACCTGTGGGCGGGCTTCATCGACGGCGCCATCGAAAGCGGACACCGCGCCGCCCGCGACATCACCACCGGCCTGACCACCTGAACCCACCGATCACCGGCACCCCGACTGGGAGGGAACCCGATCATGACCACGCCATCCGCAACGATCGAGCCCCGTCACTTCCGGGACGTGATGGGACACCTGCCCACCAGCGTCGTCGTCGTGGCCGGCCGGGAGGCAGGCACCGGACGACCGGCCGGGCTCGTCGTCGGGACCTTCCAGTCACTGTCGCTGGACCCGCCGCTGGTCACCTTCAGCGTCGCCAACACCTCCAGCAGCTGGCCCAGAATCCGCCCCACCGGCCACTTCAGCGCCAGCGTCCTGGCCGCCGGGCAGCACGACGTCTGCCGCACCCTGGCCGGCAAGCACGACAACAAGTTCGCCGCGCTGGACTGGCACGAATCCACCCACAGCTGCCCGCAGATCACCGGCGCACACGCCTGGATCGACTGCCGGACCGCGCAGGAACTCGAAGGCGGCGACCACGTCATCGTCATCGCCGAAGTGCAGCGGCTGCAAGCCGGCACCGGCGATCCCCTGATCTTCCACCGCGGCCGCCTCGGCGGGTATCGCGATCTCCAGCTCTGACCACCCGCAAGCACGACGAATGAGGGCACCCAGCACATGACCAACACGTTCGAGCAGGCCGAGCCCGAAGAAACGAACGAGGAGCTCGAGCGGTGCCTGACCGCGGCAGCCGCGGCGGCCTCGGCCTGGGGACACCAGACCCCGGGCCGGCGCGCGGACGTGCTCACCGCGGTCGCCGACGCACTCGACGCCGAGACCTCCGCGCTCGTCGAAACGGCCGCGGCCGAGACGGGCCTGTCCGAAGCCCGGCTGACCGGTGAGCTGAAGCGCACGACGGTGCAGCTGCGCATGTTCGCCGACGTGCTCCGCGACGGCTCGTACCTCCGGGTCGTCCTCGACCGCGCCGACCCCGATTTCGTCCTCGGGCCCCGGCCCGACCTCCGCCGCGGGCTGATGCCGATCGGCCCGGTGCTCGTGTTCGCGGCGAGCAACTTCCCGTTCGCGTTCTCGGTCGCAGGCGGCGACACCGCCTCCGCCCTCGCCGCCGGGTGCCCGGTGCTGCTCAAGGCACATCCCGGCCATCCGCGCACTTCGCAGAAGACGGCCGATGTCGTGCGGATGGCTCTCGCCGCGAGCGGTGCTCCGGAGGGGACGTTCGCGATGATCACCGGCAGGCAGGCCGGAGTGCGGGCGTTGCAGGACCCCCGGGTGGCAGCCGGGGCCTTCACCGGGTCGGTGTCCGGCGGGCGGGCGTTGTTCGACATCGCCGCGGCCCGTGCGACCCCGATCCCCTTCTACGGCGAGCTCGGCAGCATCAACCCCGTGGTCGTCACCACCGGGGCCGCGCACGAGCGCGATGACCAGATCGCCCAGGGCTTCGTCGGCTCGTTCACCCTCAGCGCCGGACAGCTGTGCACCAAGCCGGGAATCCTCCTGCTTCCCGAGGGCACGATCCTCGCGGCGCGCATCGCAGAAGTGGCCGAGCAGGTGGAGCCGACGAGGATGCTCAACGCCAGGATCGTGCAGGCGTACCAGCGGCGCGTCAACGAGATCACCGGCGTTCCGGGGGTCAAGGTGCTGGTCAAGGGACGCGAGCAGGCGGCAGGGTCGGGCGTTCCCGCGTACACGCCGACCCTGTTCCACTCGGGAGCGGCGGAGAACCTGTGCGAACACCCTGTCCTCCTCGAAGAGAACTTCGGCCCCTCCGCCGTGATCGCCGAATACGGCTCCGACGAGGAACTGCACGCCGTCCTGACCGCCGTGCCGGGAAGCCTGACGGTCACCGTCCAGACCGCCGACGAACCCGACGACGCCGAGCGACACCAGGTGACCCGCCTGGTAGCGCTGGCAACGGAGCGAGCGGGCCGGATCGTGTTCAACCAGTGGCCCACCGGAGTCGCGGTGACTGCCGCGCAGCACCACAGCGGCCCGTACCCGGCCACCACTGCCGTCGCGCACACGTCCGTGGGCACCGCGGCGATCGACCGCTTCCTGCGCCCGGTGACCTACCAGAACGCACCGGACTTCGCCCTGCCGCCCGCACTGCGCGAGTCGAACCCGCTGGATCTGCCCAGAACCCTGGGCGAGGCGGGCACCTCGGCTCGCTGGTAACCGGCTCGTTTCGAGATGTTCGGCCCCCGGGGCGGGGATCCTGCCCCGGGGGCCTGTCGCTCGCCAGGTACACGGCGAGATCGGTGGGCTGTCCGAAAGAACCCCCTACCGATCGCCTGCTGAGCTGATCTCGTTCAGGTTGCGGCCGACCGTTTCCGGGGCCAGGACCTGGGAGACGGCGCCGCCGACGACGCAGACCCCGGCGGCGATGAGCATCGTGGTCCCCGCGCCGAGCGCCTGCATGGACCACGGCAGCAGGAACGTGCCCAGGCCGGCGCCGACGCGGCTGACCGCTGTCGCGAACCCGGTTCCGACTCCCCGGATCTCCGTCGGCAGCACCTCGCCCGGGTACACGCCCGTAAGCGCGGTGCACATCGCGTTGGCGAAGGCGAAGACCAGGAAGCAGGCCAGGATCACCAGCGGCGGCGCCGATGCCCAAAGCCCGATGACCGCCAGCACCACGGCGCAGACCCACTGCTGGGGAATGGTGAGCTTGCGGCGCCCGATGCGGTCGATTAGCAGGCACGACACGATGACGCCCGCGAGTGCCACCCCGTTGACCCCGATCGCACCGACCAGACCGTCCTCCCCGAGGCCGTACTGCGACAGCACGCTCGCGGAGAAGGTCGCGATGGCGAAGTAGGGCGTCACGGTGCAGAACCAGAACACCGAGATGAACGTGGTGGCCCGCCAGTGCTGCGGCGAGAAGAGCATGCCGAACGTGCCCCGGCGCTGCTGCTCACCGGTGATGTCGGCGCGGTCGGCGGCGTCCTCGATGTAGGTGTTCGCGATCCGCTCGGCCTCCCGCACGCGGCCCTTGTTCATCAGCCAGCGCGGTGACTCCGGAACGCCCAGCCTGCCGAGGAACAGGAGCACGGCGGGCAGGGTGCTGGTGCCGAGGACGACCCGCCAGTCCGCGTCGACCGCCATCAGCACGTAACCGACGACGAAGGCCGCCACGAATCCGATGTACCAGGCCACTTCGGCGAAGGACATGCACCTGCCGCGGAGGCGGGCGGGCGCGAACTCGGCCATGAGCGGCCAGCCGATGGAGTACTCGGCACCGATCGCGACGCCCATCAGCAGCCGCACGAGGAACAGCTGCCAGCTCGAGTCGACGAAGAACTGCAGCACCGACCCGGCCACGAAGACGGCGAGGTCGGCGGTGAACATCGGCTTGCGGCCGAGCCGGTCCGCGAGCCAGCCGCCGAGCGGGCCACCGGCGAAGATGCCGATCAGCGCGGCGGCGCCGATCAGCCCCTCCCCGTAGACCGACATGTTCAGGTCGGTGGTGATCGCGGCGATCACCGGACCGACGATGCCGAGCACGTAGCCGTCGATGAACATGCCACCGGAGGCGACGACGGTCAGCCTGATCAGGAATCGTTTCCGGTCGACCAGCCTTGGCGCGGGGCTCTCGACTGCGGTGTTGGTCACCAGCTTGTTCCTCCCTGGCGAAGCGCCCGCGGTACGGGTGCGCACGCTGACGGCGCCCCCGTCCCGACCTGCGGGCGAGGTTGTGGGGACGTGCTGCAACACGGCGACGACCAGATCCGTATCGGGTACCCAAACCTGATCTATGCGTTCATCATGTGAACGCAGTGACCAGTAACTGTGGCAGAGGCCATGTAGTGCGTCAAGGCTTCGGGCGGACCAGCGGACATTGACAGCCTGAGCCACCCGACTCACACTTGTTCATAACGAACAGATCGTTCATTATGCAAACACCTCATGACACAGGAGGGACTTCAAGGCCCCCAGCGCCAGCCGCGCGACAGCAGCGAACCCCAAACGCCATGAACTGGATACGGCTGGACCTGCTATCCGCCCGTTGCGTCCACTAAGTGAACGCGACTGTTAGCCTGGACGTAGGGCACGGCTCCGCGTGCCCGCGAGCGTTCCGAGGCAGCAGGAGGCGGAAGCAGAATGGGCGACGCGCCCGAGCGCACGGAGATGGCCAACAAGTCGGTGACCAAGGCCGTCCGCCTGCTGCGCGAGCTGGCCGCCCAGCCGCGCACCGGCGCCACCGCCACCACCCTCGCCAAGGCCGCGGGCCTGAGCAGGCCCACCGCCTTCCGGCTGCTCTACAGCCTTGAGCAGAGCGGCCTGGTCGACCGCATCGACACCAACTACGTCCTCGGCTGGGAACTCGCCCGGCTCGGCCGCCGCGCCGACCCGTACGCGGGCCTGGTGGCCCACGCGCAGCCGGTGCTGCAGGAACTGGCGGACAAGTTCAACGAGTCGGTCACGCTCTCCGTGCCGAACGCCCAGGACGGGCTCGACCTGGTCGCCGAGGCCGCGGGATCCCACGTGGTCGGCATCGTGTCCCGCAACATGGTCGGCCAGCGCTACCCCATGCACGCGAGCTCCACCGGCAAGGTGCTGCTCGCCGAGCAGTCCCCCGAACGGCTGCGCACGATGCTTCCCGACGAGCTCGAAGCGTTCACCCCGTACACCATCACCGACCGGACGGCGCTGCTCAAGGAACTCGAGCAGGTCCGGGAGCAGGGCTTCGCGATCATCGACAACGAGCTCGAGCACGAGCTCCTCTCGCTGTCGCGCCCGATCCGGGACAGCGCCGGAACCCTCGTGGCGATCCTGACCCTCAACGGCCCGCGCAGCCGGTTCGGCCGGGCGCAGATCCCCGAAGCCCTGCAGCAGATGCAGCGGACCGCTGACCAGCTGACCGAGCTGTTCTGGCGCGACTCGACCTCCGGCTGACCGGGCGTCGGCCAACTGGTTAGGCTCTCGGGCATGCCGGACACGCAGTACGAAGACCTGCTCCGCCACGTGCTCGACACGGGAGCCCGCAAGCAGGACCGAACCGGCACGGGTACGCGGTCGATCTTCGGGCATCAGCTGCGCTACCGGCTGGCCGACGGATTCCCGCTGATCACGACGAAGAAGGTCCACTTCCGCTCGATCGCCTACGAGCTGCTCTGGTTCCTGCGCGGCGACGCCAACGTCAGCTGGCTGCGGGAGCACGGCGTCACGATCTGGGACGAGTGGGCGGCGCCGGACGGTGACCTCGGTCCGATCTACGGCGTGCAGTGGCGGTCGTGGCCGACCCCGGACGGCGGGCACATCGACCAGATCAGCGAGGTGCTGCGCACGCTGCGCGAGAACCCGGACTCCCGGCGGATCATCGTCTCCGCCTGGAACGTCGCCGACATCCCGCGGATGGCGCTGCCGCCGTGCCACGCGCTCTTCCAGTTCTACGTCGCCGACGGCGAGCTGTCCTGCCAGCTGTACCAGCGCAGCGCGGACCTGTTCCTCGGCGTGCCGTTCAACATCGCCAGCTACGCGCTGCTGACCCACATGATCGCCGAGCAGGTGGGCCTGCGCGTCGGTGACTTCGTCTGGACCGGAGGCGACTGCCACATCTACGACAACCACGAGGAGCAGGTCCGCACGCAGCTCGCGCGCCAGGCGCGGCCGTTCCCCGCGCTGAGCCTCAAGGCGGCGGACAGCCTGTTCGACTACACCTACGAGCACTTCGAGCTCGACGGCTACGACCCGCACCCCGGCATCAAGGCGCCGGTGGCGGTGTGATCGGGCTCATCTGGGCGCAGGCGACGAACGGCGTCATCGGCCGCGACGGCACGATGCCCTGGCACCTGCCCGAGGACCTGAAGCATTTCCGCTCCGTGACCGCGGGCGCGACCGTGCTCATGGGCCGCCGCACGTGGGAGTCGCTGCCGCCGCGGTTCCGGCCGCTGCCGGGCCGTCGCAACCTCGTGCTCTCGCGCACGCCGCAGGAGGGCGCCGAGACCTTCGCCGACCTGCCGCAGGCGCTCGGCGCGGTGTCCGGGGACGTGTGGGTGATCGGCGGTGCGGCGGTGTACCGGGCCGCGCTGCCGCTCGCGGACCGGATCGTGGTCACCGAGATCCAGGAGTCTTTCGAAGGGGACACCTACGCGCCCGAGGTGGGACGCGAGCCGGACTCCGTCGGGCCCTGGCAGGAGTCGTCGACCGGGCTGCACTACCGGTTCCTCACCTGGGGCTGAGATCGGCGGGCAACGGGAGCCGCGAGCGGACTCCCGTTCCCCGCCGGGCTTCAGGCCACGACCTGAACCTCATCGCCCGGGTTGAGGCGGTCGAAGAAGACCTGGGACGACTTCTTCGACAGGTGGACGCATCCCGCGGACATCTCGGTGAGGCTGCCCTGGTGGAAGGCGATACCGCCGGGCGCGAAGAACACCGAGTTCGGCATCGGGGCGTTGAACTCCCCGCTGACGTGGTCCTTGTCCTTCCACTCCACGCGGAAAGTTCCGGTCGGAGTGGGAGTTTCGGGACGTCCCCCGAGCGCGGACGCCTCCCCGTAGTACACCTGCCCGTCCCGCACCAACCAGGCGCGCTGCGCCGACAGGCTGACGCACGCCTTGGCGGTCACCGTGCACGGCGTTCCCGGCACGAGCGGCGGGGCGTCAGGGGTCGACTCGGCCAGCGCGGCCGTACCCGACCCCAGCAGCGAACCCATGACCAGCGCGGCGGTCACGGTCGATTTCGTCCCAATGCTCAGCATTTCTGCCTTCCCGTCCGGATCTGTTCTTCTGCAACCGGGAACCGAGTTCCCGCTTGTGCAGACGCGCAGCTCCGCCGGGTCGTTGCCACGCGACCGGGTCAGCCGCCGATCTGCTGGTTGATCCAGTCCGCGTAGGCGGTCACGTCGGTCCAGATCCCGGTGCCGGACGAGCACTTCGGGTTCCCGTCGCCGTCCCGGCTGGTGGCTCCGATGAGTTGCCACTCACCGGGGCGGCCCACCACCTGGGGCCCGCCGGAGTCGCCGAAGCAGCCCATCGCGTCGGGCGTGTCGCTGTCGGTGCACAGCTCCGTGTTGCCGTCGAAGTCCGTGCACTGGGCGTCGTCCACCAGCTTGGTGTCCAGCTCCTGGAGCGTGACCGGCGCCTCCGGGCACTGCTGCTGGTCGTCGCAGGTCATGCCCCAACCGAGGATGCGACTGGCGGTGCCCGCCTCACCGGAGCCCGGTGCGATCGCGATCGGCTTCTGCTCGACGGCGTGGTCCAGCTTGAGCAGCGCGATGTCCCCGCCGGGATCCGCACCGTTCTGGTAGTCCGGGTGGACGATGCTCTCGACGACCTTGGCCTCGGAGCCGCCGGTGGTGCGGTCGGTGCTGCCGATCCGCGCCGTGAGCCCGTCCGGCGCACCAACGCAGTGCGCGGCCGTGACCACCCAGTCCGGCCGGATCAGGCTGCCACCGCAGTGGTGCTGCCCGCCCTGCTGGAGCGACACCATGAACGAGTAGTTCTCGGTGGCGTCGTGGCCACCGATGATGAACGGCTCGGTGTCCGCGGAAGCCACCGAACCGGGTAAGGCCAGGGCTGCTCCGGCAAGGAGCCCACCGACCATGGACAGCGTTCGTCGTGCACCAGGCATTCGCGCCCCCTCGTAGATCGACTGCGTTCGCGAAGTCGACCTTATTCACCCAGCGCGTTGCCGGGCATCAGCCGGAAGGCCCGCCTGCTGATCTCCTTTGGTAGGGGGATTTTGACCGTTCAGCCGATTGCGTCCCGACCGAATGGCCGACCTGGAACGAACGAGCACCCCTCACCCGTCCGTTCGGACAGTTGCGCTAGTCGTCTTCTTCCAGCAGCCACCGGAGCCGGGTTTCGAGCGCATTGCGGTAAGGAGCGTCCGCGGCCATCGAATCCCTCGCCCGTTCCAGCACCTCCAGATCGTCCCGTCCCGCACCGGTGTTGGCGAAACGCCAGAGGAGTTCCGGATTCCCGGCACCGAGCACCCGGTCCCGCAGCGACGCCAGTAGCTCGTCTCGTTCGGCGCGGATCGCGGCGGATTCCGAGTCCGGCAGGAGCAGTCCTGCGCGGTCGATCACGGCTTCGTCATCACCGCTGTCCAGCGCCTCGCGCAGCGCGAGCAGATCGCTGTCCACATTGGCCGCGATCCGGTACGGCCTGGTCTCGACCACGTGCCTGCCGAGCGCGTTGCGGATGCGGTGGATCTCCACCCGGACCGTGGTCGGGTTTCCACGCTCGCCGTGCAGCAGCAACGCGAGCCGTTCCGCCGAGAGCCCGCCCGGGTGCAGCGACAGCAGCGCGAGGATCTCCGCGTGCCGCAGGCTCAGCTCGTGCCGCACACCGTCCACTGTGGCCGCTGGAACGCCTTCGCCGAGCAGTTCCAGGGACAACCGCGGCCGTTGCCGGACCCGCCGCCGCCCCGCGCGCAGCAGGTAGCCGCCGTCAAGCGGTTCGAGCTCGGCGGGCTCGCCGTCGTCCAGCCGGAACGCGCCGTCGATGCCGATCCTCTGCCCAGGCACGACTCCCGCCTCCGGAGCGCTGGCGATGACCCGCCCGCCGGGGCTCAGCAGCGCCGCGCCCTGGGCCAGGCGGTGCTCGTTGCGCTGCCGGAACACCTCGTCCGAGGCGAGCTGCCGCCAGCGCAGCTCGTTCTCCACCATCCGCCCCGCGGCCACCACGAGCGCCAGCAACGCGGGATGCATGCTGCGCAGCGGCCCGCTGAGGTCGATCGCACCGAGCAGCGCGCCCGTGTCGGGGTCGCGGACCGGGCAGGCCGCGCAGGTCCAGGAGTGGTAGGTGCGGACGAGGTGCTCGGCGGAGTGGATCTGCACCGGTGTGCCGGTGACCAGGGTGGTGCCCATGGCGTTGGTGCCGATGGCGGTCTCGGCCCAGCCGGTGCCCTCGGCGAGGTGCACGCGGTCCGCGTCGCGGCAGGTCCGCGGATGGCCTTCGCGCCACAGGATGGTGCCGTCGACATCGGTGATGATCATGACCTGGTCGGTGCCGCCGGTCCCGTCGAGCAACGTCTGGCGCAGCATCGGCACCCACCTCGCCAGCGGGTGCTGCCTGCGGATGTCGTCGAGCCTGCTGTCGTCGAAGGCCACCGGGGGCGGGCCGAGGTCGGGGGCGACGCCGGCGTCCAGCGACCGCCGCCAGGACTCGAAGATCACCGACCTCGGCTTCTGCCGGGTGCGGTCACCGGCGAGGACGGCAGCGTGCACCCGCTTGAGCAGCCGAGCGTGCTCAAGCGGATCGACCGGGGTGTCGTAGCTCGTGTCCATTCGCCCGCGCAGAGATGTCGAGACCGGATCCGGCTCACTGGGTTGTTCATCGTGCTGGGTGATGCGGGTTACAGGCAAGTACCCGTCGCGTTGCAACGCCGCTGCAACGTCCCGGCTCCTAGCTTCTCGACCACCCAGAAGCTCACGACGGCTCGTGGAGCCGCACCAGCGAGGAGGACGCGATGGTTCTGCACGCGGCGCCGGGAACGGCGGGTTCGGCGGTGGAGTTCCGCTCCCGGTACGACCACTTCATCGGTGGCGAGTACGCGGCTCCCGTGAACGGCGAGTACTTCGAGAACCCCACACCGGTCACCGGCCGGGCGTTCACCGAGATCGCCCGGGGCACCGAGGCCGATGTCGAGCGCGCGCTGGACGCGGCCGAGGGTGCGGCACCCGCGTGGGGCCGGACCTCGGTGGCCGAGCGGTCCGGGATCCTGCTGAAGATCGCCGACCGGATGGAGGCCAACCTCGAACGGCTGGCCGTGGCCGAGAGCTGGGACAACGGCAAGCCGGTCCGGGAGACGCTGGCCGCCGACGTCCCGCTGGCCATCGACCACTTCCGCTACTTCGCCGGGGCGCTGCGGGCCCAGGAGGGCGGGATCTCCCAGCTCGACGAGGACACCGTCGCCTACCACTTCCACGAACCGCTGGGCGTGGTCGCCCAGATCATCCCGTGGAACTTCCCGCTGCTGATGGCGACCTGGAAGCTGGCCCCGGCGCTGGCGGCGGGCAACGCGGTGGTGCTCAAGCCCGCGGAGCAGACCCCGGCCTCCATCCACGTCTTCCTCGACCTGGTCGCCGACCTGCTGCCGCCCGGGGTTCTCAACGTCGTCAACGGATTCGGCGCGGAAGCCGGAAAGCCGCTGGCGTCGAGCGCGCGGGTGCGCAAGGTCGCCTTCACCGGGGAAACCACCACGGGACGGCTGATCCTGCAGTACGCGAGCGCGAACATCATCCCGGTCACCCTCGAACTCGGCGGCAAGAGCCCGAACATCTTCTTCCCGGACGTCGCCGCCGAGAACGACGCCTACTACGACAAGGCGCTGGAGGGGTTCGCGATGTTCGCCCTCAACCAGGGCGAGGTGTGCACCTGCCCGTCGCGGGCGCTGATCCACAACAGCATCTACGACGACTTCCTGTCCGACGCCGTCGCTCGAACCGAGAAGATCAAGCAGGGCAACCCGCTGGACACCGACACCCAGATCGGCGCGCAGGCCAGCAACGACCAGCTGGAGAAGATCCTGTCCTACATCGACATCGGCGTCCAGGAGGGTGCGAAGGTCCGCACCGGCGGGCACCGCGCCGAGCTGGGCGGCGAGCTGTCCGGCGGCTACTACGTGACGCCGACGATCTTCGAGGGGCACAACAAGCAGCGGATCTTCCAGGAGGAGATCTTCGGCCCGGTCGTGGCGGTCACCGGCTTCGACGACTACGACGACGCGATGAAGATCGCCAACGACAGCCTCTACGGCCTCGGCGCCGGGGTCTGGTCCCGCAGCGGGACCACCGCCTACCGCGCCGGGCGCGACATCCAGGCCGGCCGGGTCTGGGTGAACAACTACCACGCCTACCCGGCGCACGCGGCCTTCGGCGGCTACAAGCAGTCGGGCATCGGCCGGGAGAACCACCGGATGATGCTCGACCACTACCAGCAGACCAAGAACCTGCTGGTGTCCTACTCCGACAACGCACTCGGGTTCTTCTGATGGCGGTCACCAGAGTCGCGGTGACCCCGGAGGCGGCGGCGCAGATCCGCCGCCTCCGGGCGCGGCACGGGCCGGTGATGTTCCACCAGTCCGGCGGATGCTGCGACGGCAGCGCGCCGATGTGCTTTCCCGCCGGGGAGTTCGCGACCGGCGAGTCCGACGTGCACCTCGGCGACCTGCCGGTCGACGGCGAACCGGTGCCGGTGTGGATGTCGAAAGCGCAGTTCGAGTACTGGGAGCACACCCACCTCACCATCGACCTGGTGCCCGGCCGGGGCAGCGGGTTCTCCCTGGAGGCGCCCGACGGGGTCCGCTTCCTGATCCGCTCCCGGCTGCTCACCGAAGACGAACGGCAACGACTGACCGCTACCGCAGCACGGACAGCGTGGCCCCGTCGGCGATTCGGTAAGGATTGGACGTGACCAGAGCGCCCACGACCCGGCGCAGCCGGGACAGCTCGGCGCGGACCGTGACCACGTGCTCTGCGTCGCCGAAGATCGCGCTGCTGATCTGAGCAGCGGTGCGCCCGTCGCGTCCCGCGTCGGCGAGCAGAGCCAGGATCTGCGCGTGCCGGGCGGTGACGGTGGTCCGCCACGGCTCCCCGCTCGACCGCAGTTCGAGCATCCGGCCGGCCAGGTCCAGGTGCGCCGAAACCGAGACCGATCCCCGTTCCCGCGTGGGCCGCACCAGCCAGCCGTCAGCGATGCGCTCCGGGAGGCACAACCCCATCCCCGGCACCGCCAGGACTCGGTCCGGCCTGGGCACCTCGATCCGGTCGCGCTCGGCGATCCCGCTGTGGTGGGCGACCCAGCCGTGGTCGTCGACCACCAGCAGCGGTCCGCTGACGGCGCTGACAACGGGCTCGGCGACCTGGCGCAACCTGCGCAGGTGCCGTTGGTGCAGCCGCCACAGCCGCTCCTCGGCCAGCCGCGCCGCGCCCTCGACCAGGGCCGTGATCGCCGGGTGCAGCGTCAGGGCCGGGCCGCTGACGTCGACGACGCCGATCAGGTCGCCGGTCCGCGGGTCGTGGATCGGCACGGCGGTGCAGTACCACGGGTGCTGCGTCTGCTCGAAGTGCTCGGCGGAGAACAGCTGCACCGGTGCCGCCTCGGCCAGCGCGGTGCCGATCGCGTTGGTGCCGACCATCTGCTCCGTCCAGCGGGCGCCTTCGGCGAAGCCAAGCCGGTCGGCGTTGCGGCGGACCTTGGCCGCCCCTTCACGCCACAACACGACCCCGTCGGCGTCGCACACCACCATCAGGAACTGGGACGCCTCGGCGACGCTGCTCAGCGCCAGGCGCAGCTCGTCGATCACCAGGGCGAGCGGGCTGCGGCAACGCCGCGCTTCCAGCTCACCGGCCGGCATCGCCACCCGGGAGTTGTCGCCGTCGGGGTCGAGCCCGATCCGCATCACGCGTTGCCAGGAGCGGGCGACCAGCGCCCGCGGGCGGCGCGGCGGACGGCCGCCCGCGATGACCGCGTCGTGGATCCGCAGGAGTTCCCGAGCGTGCTGGGAGAGATCGGAGTCAGGCGGGATCGCACCGAAACCGGTCATCATTCCTGCGCTCACTTCTCCTCCCGTGCCGGGATGCCCCATGTCGGGATGCAACCTGTTGCAATGCTTGCCCGGGCACGCCCGGGCAGTGTGCCCTGGGCCACATGACGGAAACATTGAACACCGCAGGCGCCGAGACCGAAACCCTCAGCGCGGACGAGCGGGCGCGGGCCTGGTTCACGTCGTTCGAGGACGCACTGCGCGCTCGGGACGTCGACCGCGCCACCGCGCACTTCGCCGCGACCAGCTTCTGGCGCGACCTGATCGCCTTCTCCTGGAACATCACCACGGTGGAGAACCCGGACGGCGTCACCGATCTGCTCACCGCGACCCTGGACCGGACGGCCCCGAGCGGCTTCGAGCTGAGCGAGCCCGCCGAGGAGGCCGACGCCGTGCTCACCGCGTGGTTCACGTTCGAGACCGGAGTCGGCCGCGGCCGGGGGCTGGTCCGGCTGCGCGACGAGGACGGCGAGCTCAGGGCTTGGACGCTCCTCACGACGTTGTACGAACTCAAGGGCCACGAGGAACCCCGGCACGAGCGACGTCCAATGGGCGCCCAGCACGGCGTCGACAAGCAGCGCCAGACCTGGCTTGAGCAACGGCGGCAGGAAGCGGACTCGCTCGGCACCAGCACCCAGCCGCACGTGCTGGTCATCGGCGGCGGCCAAGGCGGCATCGCGCTCGGCGCCCGGCTGCGCCAGCTCGGCGTGCCCAGCCTGGTGATCGACAAGCATCCGCGCCCCGGCGACCAGTGGCGCAACCGCTACAAGTCGCTCTGCCTGCACGACCCCGTCTGGTACGACCACCTGCCGTACCTGAAGTTCCCGGAGAACTGGCCGGTGTTCGCCCCCAAGGACAAGATCGCCGACTGGCTGGAGTCCTACGTCAAGGTGATGGAGGTTCCGTACTGGTCGTCGACCACCGCGAAGGCCGCCTCCTACGACGCGGACGAAGGCGAATGGACCGTCGAGGTCGACCGCGACGGCGAGACGATCACGCTGCGGCCGCGGGAGCTGGTCCTGGCCACCGGAATGTCCGGCAAGCCGAACGTGCCCGTGCTGCCCGGGCAGGACTTGTTCCAAGGGGAACAGCACCACTCCAGCGCACACCCAGGACCGGACGCCTACGCCGGCAAGCGATGCGTGGTGATCGGCTCGAACAACAGCGCCTTCGACATCTGCGGCGCGCTCTACGAACACGACGCGGACGTGACCATGGTGCAACGCTCTTCGACGCACATCGTCAAAAGCGACACCCTGATGGACATCGGTCTCGGCGACCTCTACTCGGAACGCGCGATCGCCGCCGGTGTGACCACCGAGAAGGCGGACCTGATCTTCGCCTCGTTGCCGTACCGGATCATGCACGAGTTCCAGATCCCGCTTTACGAGCAGATGCGGGAGCGGGACGCCGAGTTCTACGACCGGCTGGAGCGGGCCGGTTTCCTGCACGACTGGGGCGACGACGGCTCGGGCCTGTTCATGAAGTACCTGCGCCGCGGCTCGGGGTACTACATCGACGTCGGCGCGGCCGACCTGATCACCGACGGCCGGGTCAAGCTCGCGCGGGGCCAGGTCGACCACCTGACCGAGGACGCCGTGGTCCTCGCCGACGGCACCGAACTGCCCGCCGACCTCGTCGTCTACGCCACCGGCTACGGGTCCATGAACGGGTGGGCCGCGGAGCTGATCAGCCAGGAGGTCGCCGACACCGTCGGAAAGGTCTGGGGCCTGGGCTCGGACACCACCAAGGACCCCGGCCCGTGGGAGGGCGAACAGCGCAACATGTGGAAGCCCACCCAGCAGGAGGGGCTGTGGTTCCACGGCGGCAACCTGCACCAGTCACGCCACTATTCGCTGTACCTGGCGCTTCAGCTCAAGGCGCGCTACGAGCGGATTCCCACACCGGTCTACAACCTCCAGGAGGTCCACCACCCGCACTGACGACCATCCGGTCAGGACGGTTTGAGCATCCGGATGGCCAGTTCCGCGAAGGAGTCGGCCAGATCGGTGGTTCCGTAGTCGGGTGTGGGCACGAACCAGTACGGCGCCCGCACACCCATGCTGGCGATCGCTGCTGTGGTGACAGCGAGTTCGGATCCCTCGAAGACGCCCTGCTCCACCCCACGGCGGCCGACCTCGATGGCGATCAGCTCGGTGCGCTCGCGCAGGGCGAGCGCTTCCGCAGCACGGTCCGGGGAGAGGTGATGCAACTCGTCGTTGGTGACGATGGCCAGCAACGGATACGTGACGTGGCTGAGCACATGCGTGCGCACCAGCGCCCGCACCTGGCTGACCGGATCCGGCCCGCAATCGGCCAGCGCGTTCTCCATCGCCGCAAGCAGATCCCGGTGTCCTATGAGGACGATCCTCGCGAGGATGTGTTCCTTGGAGGGAAAGTACTCGTAGAGACTGGGCGCCTTGATCCCCACTGCGGTGGCGATGTGCCGCACGCTCGTGGCCGAGTAGCCGTGGTGGGCGAACAGGCGCATCGACTCCAGCAGGATGTGCAGCTCGGTGCCTTCCGCGTTGCCGGGGGGCAAACGCGGCTCCACCGCACGGACTCTGGTCAGTGCGGTGAAGTCGCGGGCGTTGTCGCTCAGGATCGTGGCCTTCCGGTCAGCGCGTACCGCCGTCGTTCGTACCATTGCTGCGCACGTCGCTCCAGGCGGGGTCAGTGCACAGGCCGCACGAGGGGCCGGTGAACTCGGCCGCGGCCTGTTCGTCCCCGGCCAGCTGGTACCGGAACCAGGCCGTCATGACGCCGCGGAATCCCCCGCCGTCGGCCACCGGCTCGAAGTGGTCGGCGCCGGCGAGCTCGGCGTAGAAGGCGGGAACGTGCGCCGCACGCTCGTACAGCGGCAGCACGATCCGCTGCGGGTCGACGATGCCGTCGTTCTGCCCGGCGAGGAACAGGGCCGGTCCGTGCAGCTGTTCCGGTTCCGCGAGCGGGCCCGGTTCGAGCGGGATCGTGGTGTCGACGATCGGGTCGGCTCCGGCGTTGATCGCACCGGCACCGCCCTGCGAGTGGCCGACCGAACCGATCCTGTCGGCGTCGACCTTCTGGTGGTAGGGACTTCCGGGACGGTCGTTCTCCTGCAGGAGAAAGCGGGCGCCGTCCAGCATTTCCTGCCCGCTGTTGGCGTTCTTCGTGTTGGCGGCGGCGACGATGAACCCGTGCGAGGCCCAGTGCCGCAGCAGGTCGTCGTACGCCTCTGGGGTGGCCCCTGTTCCGTTGCCCCAGATGATCACCGCGTGCCGGTGACCGCCGTCCCCGAGGACGGCGGGGCGGTAGAGGGTGTGAGCGCTCGTGGACTCCTTGATGACCTCGAACGGTCCTGGATCGGCCCACTGACTTCCGATCGACGAGTGCGCGGGCCCGGCGGCGTGCGCGGTCGGCGTGACCAGCGCCGCGCAGGCCAGGAGCGCAGCAGCCGGGACAAGACGGCGAAGAAGCATCGATGCAACCTCCCTAACAAGTGTTAGGGAGATTGGCAGCACGCCGGTCTTCCTGTCAACCAGTGCGTTCGGCGGTGATCCACGCGGCGACCTGGGCCCGGCCGGTGAAGTTGAGCTTGGTGAGGATGCGCTGGACGTGCGTATCGGCGGTGCGCGGCGATGAACAGCCGATGCGCGATGTCCCGGTTCGACGCCCTTCCGCGACCAGTTCTGCGACGTCGGTTTCCCTTGCCGTGAGGGGGATTTCGTTCACGACCACAGGCATTTTCCCGCCAAGGGCGTAGCGTCGTGCGTCCTCTTTGGACAAATATCGAACGGCGTCGAAGGTTGTGGTGAAGCGCTTCTCACCGAGTGCCTGCTTCGTACTCTCGAAGTGCGCGAGATGAGGGCGAGCCGCGATCCGAGCTGTCGAGGCGAGGGCGGTGCGCGCGGCCTCGGCGGCCGCGTCCACGTCGCCGAACAGCACCTCGACATGAGCGAGGCCGAACAACGCTATGTCCCGGCCGTAGGTGTCATCGCAGTACTGGGTGCGCGCGATGCCCCCCGCGCACGGCCTCTCACCCGGCGTCCAGGTCGGCGTGGGCGGTGAGGAAGCCGTGCAGGAACAACGCCCGCAACTCGCGCCGGAGGTCGCCGTGCACCTGGAGAGCGGGGACCACGGACCGTCCGGATCAGCGGAGCGGGCGCCGTGGTTCAGCACGGCCTCCAGGCGTCGCCGTCCTCCTCATGCAGGAGCACGGACTTGTCCACCAAGCCGTCGACCGGGCCGAGCACAGCACCACTGTCCACACCCGACACCCCTTCTGCGGCCTGAAGGTCGAACGAACCGGCGCCGTGGTCAACAACGCCAGCCGTCCGGTCAGCCGGT
This sequence comes from Saccharopolyspora taberi, assembly GCF_039534165.1. Taxonomy (NCBI): domain Bacteria; kingdom Bacillati; phylum Actinomycetota; class Actinomycetes; order Pseudonocardiales; family Pseudonocardiaceae; genus Saccharopolyspora; species Saccharopolyspora taberi. The sequence goes on from NZ_BAAAUX010000019.1 coordinate 173,609, forward strand.
CGGCGATCTGCCAGACCGACAGCGTCCGGATCCGAGCCGCCGCGAGTTCGAGGGCCAGCGGCACTCCCTCCAGCCGACGGCACATCGAGCACCCGGCAAGCAACGCGTGCACCAGCTCGGCCAGCTCGGCCAGCAGCACGCCGTCGTAGGCCCGGGCGACATCACGCGCCACCCGGACCGCTCAACGTCACCAACCGCCCCAAGCCGAGCAGCCGACGCACTTCGGCCGTCTCCCGCGTCCGGCCGACGTAGCTGGTCAGGTCAGATCTAGTGCCGATCCCGTCCATATCGGACACCATTCACACCGTGTCCAGGTCCGCTCGTGATCGCGATGTAGCTTCCGCACGGCGAGCAGACGCGGGTTCCCGGCCGGAGTCGACCGGAAACCCGCCCACGAGCCGGGACCAGTCGGCGAAGCGCTCGCGCAACCGGAATCCCGCGCCGCCGTGGACGATCGGGATCTCGTGGCACTTCCGGTCACACGGCGGCTTCCGACGAGATTCGGTCGTTCAGTGCGGAGGTCGCACGGACTGACGGTGGTGGAAGACGTTCCGCGGGTCCCAGCGGCTTTTCACCCGCTGCAATCGGGGGTAGTTCGACTTGTAGTACAGCTCGAACCACGGAACGGACGAACGGTTGAACCGCGGATCGGTGATGTCGCCGTTCGGATAGTTGATGTAGCAGCCGTCCGTCACGTCGTTGGGCACCGGAACTCCGCCGGTGTCGGCGTAGACCGCGCCGTAGAGGTTGCGCACCCAGGCGATGTTGTCCTCGTCCTCGGCCGGGTCGTACCAGTAGGTCTCGTACGACACCTTCAAGATCGAGTCGCGATGCGCGACCGCGGTGGCCACCGGATCGACGGTGGAGATCTTCGCTCCGAGCGACGCGATCACCAGCCCGGCGAGCGTGTTGCTGTAGGAGTCGTCGGTCAGGTGCTCGTAAATCGTGTCGATGTGCTCCTGCGGGAACGGCTTGCGCAGATAGGCCGACGCCTGCTTGCCGCGGGTGTTGGGGTCGGTCTGATCCTTGCTGCCGGTTCCGATGTAGCGGGTCGCCCGCAGCCAGGGCAGCCGCTGGATGCGGGAGTGCTCGTGCACGATCGGCGCGTTCGCCTTCGGATCGACGACCACATCCCCGCCGAGCCCGATCGCACGGTTGGCCGCCGAGACGTATTCCGCCACGAGGTCCGCCGCGCCCGGCACCGTAGCGTCCATCTGCGCCAGGATTGTCACTTTGCCGTTGGACTTGTGGTTGAGCGACATCCAGCTGCAGAAGCTCGCGTGCGCCGAGCCCGGGTCGCTGTGCTCCACGACCCACCGCCCGTAGAAGTCGACCAGGCCGCCGAAGCCCTCCCTGGTGATTCCCGACCACGGCCAGGAAAGCTCGATCGCGTAGACCTCGCGGGGCGGAGCAGGCAGCGCCCGCGCGGGTTCGGTGCCGTCGGCGCCCGGCGAGCGCAGCAGGTAGCGCAGGACCACGCCGAAGTTGCCGCCGCCGGCACCAGTGTGCGCCCAGTACAGCTCCCGGTTCGGGTCGTCCTCCTCCCGCGTGGCGATCACGCGCTCGGCCCTGCCCTCGGCGTTGACCACGACCACGTCCACGCCGTAGAGATGATCGACGGTCAGGCCGTGCTTACGGGACAGCAACCCGAACCCGCCGCCGCAGATGTGGCCGCCGATGCCGACCGAGTAGCAGGCGCCGGCCGGAATGGTCACGCCCCAACCGTGGTAAAGCTCCTCGTAGACGTTCAGCAACGTGCCGCCGGCTTCCACCGCGAACGCGCCGTACCCGGCGTCGAAGTAGACCCGGTCCATCCTGGTCATGTTGATGACCAGCTCGACGTCCGGGTTGAACACGAAGTCCTCGAAGCAATGCCCGCCACCGCACACCGTGACGCGCTTGCCCTTGTCCACGGCCGTCTGCACGGCCTCCAGCACCTCGTCCGCAGTGGACGGAAGCCAGATCTCGTCCGGCCGCGCGACCCAACGCCGGTTGAACCCGGAGTTCAGGTCTTCGTACCGGGAATCGCCCGGACGCACCACCGGTGGTTCGTCCGAGCCCTTGGAAATTCCGGACCGCTCGGAAGTCGCGAGCGCACCGGTCGGCGGAGCCGACGAATTCGCTGCCGGAATGCGCTGCCCGTCGAGTTTTGCCATGTTGTTCTCCCCCCAGAGGTCCGGCACCGCGAACGCGCGCAGGCCGACTCCACCCAAAATGCAAGATCACGTGGATCAGTTCCAGTTCGGACAACTACCGAGCGTTCCCGGCGAACGACCGGTTCCTCGAACGCGCCGACCCCTTGGCGCGCAACCAGTTATCCCCCTGCAGGCGCGGTAATCGGTCTGCGACCCCGACGCCGCCGAGGCTAGCAGCGCGAAATCAGACCGCACTCCGCCGATCGGACGTATTTCAGCGCGCCCGAAGAGTCGCACGCAAATGGACTGTTGAACCGCCGGTCCGGCTTCGCCAGCGTGCTGGAATGTTCCAGCACGCCTTTGCGGGAAACGCCAAGGCCGGGCAGGGCCAAGACGATCGCGAGCGTCGACCAGATCTCAGGCGCTGGGCAGCTACGAATGCGCCATCTCCCAGTGGCGCGGCGAGCGGTCCGGCTCAGCCCATGAGCCTGTCGGCGATCAGAGCGAGCGGAGCCCACGCGGCGCGGCCACGCCCGACGACCGCGAACGCCCGCAGCAGCACCTCGGGCTCGCGCAAGGGAATCAGCCGCACGCCCGACCGCATCGGCATCCCCTCCGGCAGCAACCCGACCCCGAGTCCGGCGGCGACGAGGTCCTGCACCAGGTCAAGACTGTCGGCGCGGTGCACGATCCGCGGCGTGAACCCGGCGTGCGCGGCCAGGGCAGCTACCACGCGCTCGTCCGCGTCGTTGCGGGAGTTCACGATCCAGTCGTGGTCGCGATGGCGGTCCACGATGTCCACCGTGGACAGATCATCCACAGTAGACTCCCCTGGCACCCCGAGACCCCACCGCGCGGTCCACAGCGGGGTGGCCTCGAACCGGTTCCCGAAGGTCAGCGGGGCGAGCGCGTAGTCGTAGACGAGGGCGAGGTCGATCGCGTCCTCGGCGAGCAGGTCGAGCGCCTCGATGGGCTCGTGCTCGGCGACCAGCATCCGGACCTGCGTGTCTTCCAGCGAGCCCAGCAGTGGGAGCAGCGAGCGGCGGATCGCCGTCGCGAAGCCCGCGACCCGCACGGTGCCCGCGGGCTCGGCGCCCGGGTCCAGGTCCGCTCGGGCCGCGTCCACCGCGGCCAGGATCGTGAGGCCGTGATCGGCCAGCCGCCGCCCGGCGGGCGTGAGCCGGACCCGGCGCCCCACCGGCTCCAGCAGCTCGGTGCCGGTCTCCCGGGCCAGCGCGGCGATCTGCTGCGAGACGGTCGACGTGGTGACGCCCATCTCGTCGGCCACCTCGCGCATCGAGCCGAGCCGGGCCAGCGCGACCAGCAGCTCCAGGCGGCGAGTCTCCATTCACGAATCATGAACGATATGTGCAGTGAAGTCACGTGGACGCGAACGGTCCTCGTGTCCTTCACTGGTCGCCGTGAACACCTCCCCCCGTCTCGGCTCCGCCTTCGCCGTCGTCGCCATGCTCTGCGTCCAGCTCGGTCTCGCCGTCTCCGTCGGGCTGATCGATCGCCTCGGCACCGAGGGCACGGCCTGGCTGCGGCTGGCGTGGGCCGGGCTCGTGCTGGCGGTCCTCGTGCGACCGCCGCTCCGCGGGCTCACCCGCCGCGCCCTGCTGACCTGCACGCTCCTCGGGATGGTGACGGCCGGAGTCACCTTCCTGTTCATGGCCGCCGTCGCACGGATCCCGCTCGGAACCGCCAGCGCCCTGGAGTTCCTCGGCCCGCTCGGCGTCGCCGTCGCGCGAGGTCGCGGGCGGGCACGCCTGTGGGCGCTCCTCGCGGCCGCCGGCGTACTGCTGCTCACCGAGCCATGGCGCGGCGACGGGACCGATCCCGTGGGAATCGGATTCGCGCTGGCCGCAGCCGCCTGCTGGGCCGGATACATCGTGCTGACGCAGAAAGTCGGCGACGAGGTGACAGGGTTGCGGGGCCTCGCCGTGTCGATGCCGGTCGCGGCCGTCACCGCCACCGCGGTCGTCGCACTGACAGACGCACCGGCCGTGTTCAACGCCCTCGACCCGCAACTGCTGCTCGTCGGACTCGGACTCGCCGTGCTGCTCCCGGTGATCCCCTTCAGCCTGGAGATGCTGGCCCTGCGCAGGCTCACCACGGCGGCGTTCGGCACGCTCATGGCCCTCGAACCGGCGATCGCACTGGTGGTCGGACTCGTCGCGCTGCGCCAGATACCGGGCTGGAGCGCCGTCATCGGGATCGCGTTCGTCGTCACCGCCGGTATCGGAGCCGAGCGCAGCGGCGCTCGCGGGCAGACCGGACCGGAGCCGAGCACGCCGCAGGCGGACGTTCCCGGACGGTGCTCGGCGAAGCCATCACCCTGACCGCTTATTGACCGGTCAGACCCAAGAATGGTGCTGTTGCGAAGGCAAGCTCGCCAGGTAGAACGTTGGGGGATTCAATGACGAATGCGTTTGACCGTTGGGTGCTGGCTTTTGACGGCTCGTGCCGGGTCTGCCGGAACATGTCCCGCGCTGTGGCCGATGCCTGCGGCGACAAGCTCGAAGTCCTCCCGTTGGCGCACCAGGACGTGCGGGAGTGGCGCGAACAGGCGCTCGGCGCGGACCCGGTGTGGGCGCCCACCCTGATCCACGTCCGACCCGGCCAAGCCCGCGCCTGGGTCGGAATCCCGTTAGGATTCCACCTGGTTCGGCGGCTGGGCATCCGTTCGACGCTGGCAGTGCTCGGCGCGCTGGGACGGACACGCCGCACCACGCGGCGGAAGCGTCTCGGCGCCCTGCCGCTGATCGCCGGTCTTGCGGTCGCGGCCAGCCTGACCAAGATCCGCCCATCCGGCGGGGACGGGAACGGCGACGATCCGAGTTCCTGGGTGGAAGCCAACAAAGACCGGCTCCCGCAGTCCTACGCCGAGGTCGTCGAGCGTCCGATGGCCTACCGCAAGGCAATCTTCAGTGCGTCGTCAGCTGCCACCAAGGGCCGCCTGTGGGTCGAGCACCTCCAGCAGTACAGCGCGACGCACCCCGATCTGCCGGACGACCAGGAACGCGTCCTGCGGCACGCCATGGACGTCCTCGGGAACGAATCGCTGTACGCGCAGCCGTCTCCGCCTGAACGGGATCAGGTGCTGGAGGATCTCCGGGCCGAGGTGAACGCCGCCTTCGGAGAGGAAACCCAGGCCCTCATCGCAACCCTCGGTCCACCAGACCTCGCGCCCGCCGCGACGGATTGCCAGTGCAGCACCAAGAGCGACTACTGCTGGATGGGCTGCGTCGGCAGCGACGACTGCCGCAGGGTGGACGGATGCGGAACCGGGTGGGTCTACACCTGCAACGGATGGTGCGAAGGCCCCTGATCGCTCCAGCGCCCCGACACCTCCCTGGCGGAGTCGAGGAACGCCAGGGTTGTCGGGGCGGAACCCGCCTTCCGCCACACCAGCGAGGTGGCCACGTCGACCTCGCCGTCGACGAGGGGGCGGTACACCACTCCGGGGTGCCCGAGCCGTTCCATGCAGGCCGGCAGCACCGACAGCCCGAGACCCGCCGCGACCAGCGCCACGACGGTCTGCTTGGGCCATGCCTCCCTGGAGATCACCGGTTCCAGTGCGAGCTCGTGGCAGCGCGCGATGAACCGGTCGTGCAGGGGTGGGTTGATCTCCCGGGGAACCATGATCAACGGGTGCGCGCACAGCTCCGCCAGCCGCACGTGCCGTTGCGCGGCCAAGGGATGGCTGTCCGGTACGACCGCCAGAAGTGGTTCGGTGAAAAGGGTTTCCTGGGCCAGTTCGGGATGCTGCACCGGCGGATGCACGAATCCGACGTCCAGCTTCTCCGCGGCGAGATCGCGCAACTGGGTGGAGATCCGCGACTCGGTGACGCTGATCTCGACCTCGGGGAAGCGCGTGCAGAAGTGGCGGATGACCGGTGGTACGACGCTGTGCAGGGCGGACTCGATCACGCCGATGGCGATCCTGCCGAGATCACCCCGTGCCGCGCGCCGGGTCCGCTCGGTGGCCAGGGTGACGCGCCGCAAGGTTTCCCGCGCCTCGTCGAGGAACACCGCTCCGGCGGCCGTGAGCGCGACGCTGCGCTTGGTGCGCTCCAGCAGCTGAACGCCGAGTTCCTCTTCGAGGCGCTGGATCTGCATGCTCAGCGGCGGCTGGGAAATCCGCAGCCGCCGGGCGGCTCGGCCGAAGTGCAGCTCCTCCGCCACCGCGACGAAGTACTCCATACGACGCAGATCAGCCATGACTGAGCCAGCCGCCTTCCGGCTCAGGCCCGCTCGAAGGTGAGGTCGAAGTCCTTCCGCCAGGTCCTGCCCTGGTCCTCGGAGGCCTCCCAACGGCCGAGGATCCGGTCCTTCTCGACGTCGGCGATGAAGCGCTGGTGGAGATCCGGGTCCTCACGGGTCATGGTCCAGCGCCCGCCGTCGAAGGTCACGGCGTACTGGCGGCATACGCCGCGGTCGTCCTGGTAGAGCGCGACGTAGGCGTCGTTCGGATCGCTGCGTCCGATGACAAAGCTCATGGCAGAGTGGTGCGCGCTTTCGCCGAGTTCCGACCGCATGAGAAGGAACGACTCCCCGAGCCGCTCGATGGTGGTCGTTCCTGGCACTTCGAGGCCCGGCGGTTCGAGGAACCAGGCATCCGACATCGTCGTTGTCCACGCGCCGACAAGTCCGTCGAGCTTCTCGAGTTCGGTGTTGCGCATCGGTTCCTCCACCGCCGGGTAAGAAGACTGATATCCAACCACTATTAGTGATCCCAGAAAAATATATTGGACGCACAGTTCTTCCTCGTCAAGGCTCGAATACAGGAGTTGAGCCTGAGGAGGCGACTTGTCCCAGAAGCATTTTTCCCGCCGCCGCGCACTGACCACCGCAAGCATGGCCGCCGCGACCGCACTGGGCGTTCCCGGCACCGCCGCGAACGCCGGCAGAGACGTCGAGGTCATCCCACCTCCGGGCGCCTACGCCCGCAACGTCGAAGTGGTCGGCTACTGCGCCCTGGAGGAGCGGCCCGGGTTCAAGATGGCGATCCGGGAGAAGGCCGGACGCTGGTACCTCTACATGGGCCACTTCTGGTCACCGGGCTGGAGCGTGGTCGACGTGACCGACCCGCGACGCGCCACCGTGCTGCGCTACTGGCCGACCCCTGGGCCGCAGGGCAACACCATGGGAATGCAGGCGACGCTGGCCGGTGACACCCTGATCACCGCGATGGAGAAGGTCTTCCCGGAAGGCGCGCCGGGAACCGACCCGAACGCCCCGTTCAACGAGGGCGTGCTCATCTACGACATCGCCGAACCCGCGAATCCCCGGCTGCTGAGCCACTTCAGGACCGGCGGCAACGGAACCCATCGCAACATCTACACCGGCGGACGCTACGCGCACCTGTCCGCCGCGATGCCGGGATTCCAGGGCAACATCTACGTGATCCTGGACATCTCCGACCGCACCCGGCCCCGTGAAGCAGGACGGTGGTGGGTGCCGGGCCAGGAAGAACGCGGCAGAGCACCGCGGACTCCGCCCGCGCACACCCACGGGTTCTGCTGCGGAGCAGGAGCGCACGTCCACCTGCACGGCCCGCCCTATCCGACCGAGGACGGCCTGGTCTACCTGCCCTACGGCGGCGCGGGCCTGATCGTGCTGGACATCTCCGACGTCTCGCGACCGCGGCAGATCGGCCACCTGCCGTTCAGCCCGCCGTTCCACTCGCAGTTCGGCGTGCACGGATTCCTGCCACTGCCCGACCAGGGCATCGGGTACGCCAACTCCGAGGACATCTCCTACGGCACCGGCCCGGCCCACCACGCGTCCATCGTGGACATCAGCGACCCGGCGAACCCGTTCCTGCTTTCGCTGCTGCCCGAACCGGTTCCGCCCCGGGAGGCGCCCTACGACGACTTCACCACCCGCGGCGGCTGGTGCGGGCCGCACAACTTCAACCACCACCAGTACCACCCCGACGTCCAGCCCCAGGGCGACCTGTTCCACCTCGCGCACTTCAACGCCGGTCTGCGGATCTACGACGTGTCCAACCGGCGTCTTCCCAGGGAGATCGGCTACTTCATCCCACCCGAGCCCCGCAAGCGGTACGGCTACCTGCCCGAGCACGACCTGGTCCTGCAGACCGAGGACGTCGTGGTCGACAGGCGCGGATTCATCTACATCACCGACAAGAACCAGGGCATGTGGATCCTGCGCTACGTCGGCCCCGAACCGGGAACCCGCTGATCCGGAAGCCGGACAGGGCTGGTGCGTTGATCAGGGCATTGTGCGTTGATCAGACTTGCCCCAGCATTTGACCATGTCCAGTTTCACGCCACAGCGCGGCGACACCGGCGACCGGAAGAACTGGCGGCAGACCGTGACGTCGGCGATGCGCAAGCACCGGCTCACCCCCGACGCCAAGCGCGCCATCGCGGCTTCCGCGCTGGCACTGGCGATGCTGGTGACCGCGGCGCTGGTCGATCCCGCCGCGCTGCTGCGCCACGGCGAGCCCCTGCAGAAGGCCGCCGCCATCGGGGGCGCGATCGTGTTCGCGGCGCTGGGAATCGTTGCGGTGCAGAACATCGCCAGGGAAGCGGTCAGCCGCACCCGGCTCCGGCTGACCGCGAGCCACGCAGGCGCGATCCGGCTGCTGATCTCCCTGGTCGGCTACATCACCGTCGCGGTCCTGACCCTGGGCGAGCTCGGCGTCCGGATGGACCAGCTGCTGCTGGGCGGGGCCGTGACCGGTGTCATCCTCGGCATCGCCGCCCAGCAGTCGCTCGGCAACGTCTTCGCCGGCCTGATGTTGGTGATCGCCCGCCCGTTCGCCATCGGAGACCACGTGATCGTCCACTCCGGAACGCTGGGCGGGCCGCTGGAGGGCCGGGTGACCGAGATGGGGCTGGTCTACCTGACGGTGGAAGGCGACGACGGCCCGATCCGGTTACCCAACACCGCCGTCCTCAACTCCGCCGTCGCTCCCAACAGCCGGAACCGTTCCCAGCCGGAGGATCAGAACCGGTCAGCGGACGGGAGACCGGTGGAAGACCATTCGGGCTGACGGCGCCTGGCGGACACGGCAAGAACGGTGGTGACAACCGCGAGCGCGGACGGCGGCGCGAGCACCGCGGCCACGGGAATTCCGCTGGGCAGCCCGAAAACGGCCAGATAGCCGACCTGCATGAGAGCGAACGGCACGCACAGCAGGGCGACTGCGGCCAGCCACGGTCCGGGCACGCTCCGGGGAGCGCAGAGCCGCGCCGCGAGAAGCCCCACGCCGCCGAGGACCAGGGCCCACGAGCCGTCCGCCCACGGACCCATCGCAGCGGTGACCGCTGGTCCGGCCAGGATGGCCGCCACTACGACGCCTCCGATGGCGAGAGCCGCGGCCGGCAGGGCGATCAGCCATGGCCGGGACTCCGGACGAGGTGCGTCGCCGTGGAACCCGAGGAACACGCAGGCAGCGGAAAACCACACCACGCATCCACCCACCAGGGCCGCGCGCAGCATCATCCCGTCCTGCAACACCGCGCTGAGCACGGCGACCACCGATGGCAGCAAGGCCACGGCCGTCACAAGGCGAGCGGCGCGACGACGGCCGGTCGCGAGCAGCAAGTAGGCGGGAATCCACAGAAGCTGCAGGAGCAGACCCACGGCCTCCCGCCAGTCACCCCAGGTGAGCGGCGCTGTGACACGGGCGAGGTAGTCGGCGATCTGCGGCGGTCCCACCCAACCTGCCACGGCGATGGATGCTACTGACATGAGCGAGTAGGCGGCTTGGACGAGCAAGCCCAGCAGTGCGACGAGCCGGACCGTGTCGCCCCACCGGCGAGCCGGTGCCGGCGCGTTGACACCTCCGAAACGCGTCCGCACCGCAAGCGCCACCATCGCGGCGACCTCGGCGCGATCCGGCCAGCCGTACTCGCCCCGGAACTGGCCGGTCTCGTCGTCCGGTTCTTCGCGGACGGCCTCAGCGGCCATGAACACCTCGACGAGCTCCTCCTCGCGCTCCGCGCGGTACCAGCGCGGCAACAGCCGCAGCAGGAGCCGGTAGCGAGCCTCCAGCCGGGTCGTCATCACACTCCCCCTTCAGGTGCCAGGCGAATTCCGCGAGCGCGGAGCCGGTCGGCGGCCACCCGGGCGGTAGCCGCGCGAGCGGACGTCTCCCGCGCCAACGCGGTCAGCCCCTCCTCGGTGAGCCGGTAGTAGCGCCGCAACCGGCCGTTGTGCACTTCCTCCCGGTCGAGCCCGACCAGTCCGTCGTCGCTGAGCCGATCGAGCACGCCGTAGAGGGTCCCGACCCGCAGCACGACCCGCTGCTCCGACAGCGCGCTCACGGCCTGCACGATCCCGTACCCGTGCAGCGCCCCCTCCGCAAGCACCGTCAGGACCAGGAAGGTCTGCTCGGACATCGCGCGTCTCGACATGACGGCAGTATATATCACTAAGCGATATATACAGCTCAGCAGTCGAACACCGACCAGCAGATGTCGTTCCGCAACCGCTGGTCGTCAAGCACGAGCTCGCGAATGGCGTCCGGGAGCTGATCACGCTGCCACTGACACTCAAGCCGCCCAGCGACCTCGCCCTCGCCTTCGGGTGCAGCAGCGCGTGCCGCCTTGATCGCATAAGCCGCCGCACCGAGCTCGTGCGCAGCGACATGAGCGACGACCCCGGCCTGCCCAGCGGCGTATGCGGCATGCCGAGCTGCCCCACGCAGGTCTCGGGCCGCGCCCATCGCATGGCCGCCCGCCGCACGAGCCTGGGTCATCTTGACCTCGCCGCGCACCCAGGCGCGGGCGTGCTCAATCGCCTCACGCGGCCGAGGATCATCAGGCCGAACCGACTCGAAGAGCCCGAGAACGTGCTCCGCACAAGACGCCGCCCACAGCGCGAGGAGATGGTGATCGGAATCCGTGAGCGTCCCGCCACGGCGGATCGTCACAAAGCGCGGATCGCGAACCTTCGGAAGGATCATGCCTGGCTCTCCTTCTACGGCGGACCTGAGGCAGTCAGGCGGGGTCAGTCGTCGGCGAGGATGGCGTACAGGTCCGAGTCGCGCCAGCCATCGCGAATGTACGCGGTTCCACGCATCCTGCCCTCGTACCGCATGCCGATCTTGCGCAACACCGCCGCCGACGCGAGGTTGCGCGGGTCGCACGTGGCGAATATGCGGTGTCGCCCGTGCTCGGCGAAGCCCATACGCAACAGCTCCCGCGCCGCAGCCGTGGCGATGCCTTGCCCCCACAGCCGCGGATGCACCGCGTACGCGATCTCGCCAGTGCTCGAACCGCGCAGCTTCAGTGCGGCGGTGCCCACAACGTCGCCGTCGACGACCACCGCGAACACCAGCCGGTCCGGAGGCGCCGCCACCGCGGCCCGCACAAACTCCTGCGTCTGCTCGAAAGTGTTGGGTCCCCGCGCCTGATAGCGGCACGATTCCGGCAAACAGGCCCAGCTGTGGACGGCAGTGACGTCATCAAGCGCGAGCGGTCGGAGCATTGGCGCCATGGCGGCACCTTAGATCACCCGGCAGTTGTTGCCTCGGTGTCGAGAGTGAGCGGGTCGCGGCGGAGGACGAGTTTGGTGGTCCGGGCGGTGTAGGCGTGCGGTGCTTCTTCCCAGGCGGCGGTGCGGGTGGTGACCCGCTCGGCGGGGAATTCGGTGCGTTGCAGGAAATCCAGCAACTCGGGCAGGGTGGCGCGCGGGTGGGAGACGCCGAGGCGCAGGGTGGCGTCGGTGGCGTACATGTGCATCAGCGGTACCCGCGTCCCGGTTGACAGGTAGTAGCCGACGGCGGTGCAGACGCCCCCGGGGGCCAGGGCGCGGATGGCGCGCCGCAGGCCGGACGCGCGTGAGGTCGCTTCGACGACGACGTCGTAGGTCTGCCTTCCCGGTCGTGCCCGTGGTCGGGCACCGAGTGATTCGGCGATCGCGCGGCGATCCGGGTCGTCATCGATGTAGTCCACTATGGACGATCCGTGGGCGGCAGCGAGACCGGCCGCGTAGAGTCCGATGCTCTTGGCGCCACCTCCGAGGACGAGCACCGAGCCGCCGGCATGGGTGGTCAGCGGCGGAATGACGGCGCGGTAGGCGTCGGCGAGGTTGTCGCTGGCGGCGGCGATCCGTTCGGCGGGAACACCGGCGGGGACGGGGACGAGCATGTGGTCTGCGAAGGGAACCCGGAACTCGTCGGCGATCATGCCGCCCCAGGGGCCGCTGGCCGGGCCGAACCCGTACGCGGCCAGCGGCCTGCCCTGGCGGGTGGTGGCGCATTTGGAGGTCAGGCCGCGCAGGCACTCCGGGCAGGTGCCGCAGGAGACGGCCCAGGGCACGATCACCCGCTGCCCGACGCCCAGCCGGTTCACCTGAGACCCGACGGCGACGATCTCGGCAACGCATTCGTGGCCGATGGCGAACGGCCCGCGGAACGGAACCTCCCCGCAGATGCGGCCGACGATCGGGTCGACCAGGCGCAGCGCCATGCCCGCTTGCAGCGCACGGGAGACGGGCCGGTGGACGGGCAGGGTGTCACCGTCGCAGCGGCCGGCGAGAAACGGCCGCACGATCGCGTCGCCGGGCTGCTCCAACGCGGGCTTGCCGATCTCGCGCCAGGCCAGGTGGCCGCTGCGGTGGAACTGGAGTTCACGCGGCATCTGGGACCTCGCGGACGAAGACCGGTTTGAGATGCCGTTCCGGCAGCGCGTCGGGCAGGTCTTCCCAGTCGATGACATCCGAGACGACCCTGCCGGGCTCGACGCGCCCGGACCGGGCGAGGTCCAGCGCGTCGGGCAGGTGCGCGTGCACGTTGTCGCGGGCGATGCGCATCGTGACCCCGGTCAGGTACATCTCCAGCAGCGGCAGCTCACCGGGCCGGAAGTGGTTGCCTGCGCTTTCGCAGAATCCCTCGGGCACCAGGGAACGCAGCGCGACGGCGAGCTGGTCGACTCGTCCGGTGGACTCCACGGCGAGGTCGAAGCCGTGATGGATCGGCTCGATCGCCTCGGCGGTGCGGGCACCGTAACCCTCGGCGATCTCGCGGTGGGCCGGGTCGGGGTCGACGTAGAGCACGTCGCTCGCGCCGAGCGCGCGGGCGATGTCGCAGACGTAGAGGCCGATGCTGCCCCGGGCGATCACCAGCACCCGGGCACCGGGACGCGCTTGCAGATGCGGAGCGACCATGCGCCACGACAGCGGCCAGTTGTCACTGGCCGAGGCCATCGCCACCGGATCAAGACCCGGCGGCAGCGGGACCAGCATCGCATCCGCCCACGGGACGCGGACCAGGTCGGAGAACAGGCCACCCCAGTCGCCACCGAGCGGAGCACCGAACATCGCCATGTGCGGCACCGACGTGCAATGCGCCTGAAGCCCGGACCGGCAGCTCCCGCAGTCCCCGCACGAGACAGCCCACGGCACCACCACCAAGTCTCCGGGCACGACATGGCTGATCGCGTCGCCGACGTCGACGACCCGGGCGACGCACTCGTGCCCGATCGCGTAGGGCGGCGCGATGGGACCGTGACCGGCCAGGATCATCGAGTCCACGTCGCACGACGTCGCGGCCACCGGGGCCACGATCGCGTCCCGGTCCGACTGGAGCACCGGGTCCGGCGCCTCCCGCCACTCGACGGTGCGCCGGGCGACATAGGTCAGTTCACGCATCGGCCACGGCCCCTTCGGCTTGCTGTCCCTGGGCAAGCTCGACCAGGTCGGCGTAGCGGATGACGCTGCCGCCGGCACCCCACGTGCCTTCGGCCTGTTCGTGGACGAGTACCCACACCCGCAGCGCGTCGGACTCGGCCAGCCCGGCGGCGGTCAGCACGGCCGCGGTCGCGTCCCCGACCAGGCCCGCCTTGCGGCGCTCCGACAGCGCCCCCTGCGGCACCGTGACGTCGACCCGGAACCGCGGCGCGTCGTCCGCGGCCGTGACCTGCGCGCCCGCGGGCAGTTCGTGCAGATAGCTCCACGCCTGCGCGCGGAAGAACTCCGTGTCCGGCGCGCCCTCCCAGCGCAGCAGCACCGACGCCAGCTCGCGCTGGACGGTCCTGCGCCCCTCGGGCGTCAGCGCTCCGGTGGGCGCGGTCAGTTCGATCATCGGCATGGCACCGCTCCTTGTTATGACAGTCGTTATAACTCGGGGGACGGTACTCTATGGCGAGCGTTATAGCCAGCAGAGGAGCGTCGATGGTCAAGCCGGAGCCGGAGTCGCGTCGGCAGCTCGTGGCCGGGGCCGCGGACATGATCCGCCGCCGCGGGATCGGCGCCACCAGCATCCGCGAGGTCGCCAAGCACGCCCAGGCGCCCTTGGGGTCCACGTATCACTACTTCCCGGGCGGGAAGCAGCAGCTGGCCACCGAAGCCGTTCGCTTCGCCGGGGACACCGTTGCCAGGACACTCGACGAGAAACTGCGGGACGGACCGCTCGACGGACTGCGCGCCTTCCTCGCTCTGTGGCGCGAGATCCTCACCGACACTGATTTCCAAGCCGGATGCCCCGTGCTTGCCGTCGCCATCGAGCAACCCGCAGGCGGGGAAAGCTCATCGGTTCACGCGGCGGCTGCCGAGGCGTTCGACGGCTGGCAGTCCCGGCTCGCCGACTCGCTGCGGCAGAACGGCGCCGACGCGGCCGAGCAACTGGCCACCCTCGTCGTCGCCGCGGTCGAAGGCGCCGTGGTCCTGTGCCGAGCGCACCGCAGCACCCAACCGCTCGACCGCGTAGCCGCCCAACTCGACAAGCTCATCAGCGCGAACCTGCCAACCTGACGCCCAGCACGTGAAGCCAGCCGCCCTCCCCCGTCCTGCGGTGGGGCCGGTTCCCGCGTGCGATTCCCTTGGTGAGCCCGAGGAGTCCGGCCGTTGCTAGGCGAGCCGACGGACCACCTCGTCGACGCTGAACTGGATGTGGGCCCGCACCTCGGCGACGATCGCTTCCTCGTCGCCCTCCTCGATCACCCGGATGAGCCTGCGGTGCAGTTCGGCATCCCGTTCGGGGTCGCGCATCGTCGCCTGGTCAAGGCTCAGCGCCCGTTGCACCTGGCCGCCCACCAGCGGCCAGATCTTGCGCAGGGTCGCACTGCCCGACATCTCCCAGATCGTGCGGTGCAGTTCGAAGTGCGTGATATCGGTTTGGACCTCGTCGCCCGATTCGATCGCCGCGAGGTGCCGGTCCAGGGCCGCGCGGACCTCGTCCATCGCCTCGCCCCGCGGCTCCTTGGCCAGCCGCAGAGCCGCCATCGTCTCCAACGACACGCGCACTTCCGCGACGTCGAGCAGTTCCTCGGGGGTCGGCGCCGCCACGTGGACGCCCTTGTGCGGGATCTGCACGAGCGCGCCCTCGTGCACCAACTGCTGCAGCGACTCGCGAAGCGTCGGGCGGCTGACGCCGAGCGACTCCGCCAGCCGAGCTTCCTTGATCCGCTGACCGGCTTTGAGCTCGCCTGCCAGCAGGGCGTGCCGGATCCGCTTGACGACCTCCTCCCGACGGGTGCTCAGCGTCACCGCGCCTCCGCTGATGGTCACCGCGGCGTCGTCAACGCTCATCCGAACCTCCCCTGCCCCAGCCCAGGCGCAGCGCACTCGGCCCTTGCACATTGTCGCACCCAGTACTGCAGCGTGTCAGATTGCCAGACAAAACGGCAGGCGGCCCGCGACACCATCATCAGCGCCCGCGCGATGGTCACGCGCTGCCTCTCCCCACCGGACGAACGGCACCGACCACGCTCCGCACGTGCTCGCGGAAGGACTCGGTCTCAGGGTGCGTGGGGACACGCGGCCAGACCAGATGGACGGTCACGGGGTCCGCGTCGAGCACCGGCACGTACCGGATCCCCGGGTAGGGGTGGCTGTGCTGAGTACCTTCCGCGGTGACGCCGACGGCGTCACCGGTGGCGATCAGGGCGAGCCACTCGTCGACGTTGGCGACCTCGACGGTGCAAGGTCGCCGTTCCGGCGGCCACAGGGACGCCGTCGTGGTGGCGGCGGTGGCGCACAGGGCCACCGGCCGGTCGGCCAGGGAGTCCAGACGCACGGAGTCCGCGTCCGCCAGCGGATCGGTGTCGGCCACAGCTGCCATGCGGCGCTCTTCAAAGAGCACGACCGCGCGGAAATCGCTCTCCTGCGGGGACTGCGTGCGCAGGAACGCGACATCGACCTCGGCCCGGCGCAACGCGGCTTCGGGGTCGTCGCGGCGGAAGATTCGCGCGGGAGAGTCGGGGTGCTCATCGCGCCACTGCTGAAGCAGCGGGACCGTGAAGGCACCGACCGCTGCCCACGCGAAACCGACCCGCAGCGGCCGAGTCCCGGACCTGACTTCCACGAGCGCGTCGTCCAGCTGGTTGAGCAGGCGGCAGGCGTGCTCCCACAGGCGTCGCCCCGCCTCCGTGAGTTCGAGACGCCGGGTGGTGCGCTCGACGAGACGCGTGCCGAGCCTGCCCTCCAGCTGGTCGAGGGTGCGCGACAACGCCGGCTGGGTGACGTGCAAAACCGCCGCCGCGCCGGTGATGGTGCCCTCGCGCCCGATCGCGGCCAGGGCACGCAGGTGCCGCAGCTCCACATTCATAACCGCCGATCATAGATGCGACGCGACAAGCATTTCTGTCGCGCCGAGCGCCGCCATAGCGTCATGGATATGAAGATTCTCTTGATCGGTGCCGCCGGAAGGCTCGGCACAGCGGTCGGCAAGGCGCTGACCGACCGGGGACACCAGGTCCTCGGAGTCACGCGCTCCAGCGGCGAACTGCGGTACGACATCGCCGATCCCGCACAGGTCACCGCGCTCTACGACGCGGCCGGGGACGTCGACGCGGTGGCCAGCGCCGCGGGCGACGTGCCCTACAAGCCCGTCGTCGACATGGCGCCGGAAAACTACGAGTCCGCGTTCCGCGGAAAGGTGCTCAGCCAGATCGAACTGGTGCGCCAGGGCGTCTCGCGCATCGCCGAGCGCGGTTCGTTCACCGTGATCACCGGGGTACTGGGTCGCGATCCGATCCCGACCAGCAGCGCGGCCTCGATGGCCAACGGGGCGGTCGAGGCGTTCGTGCGCGCCGCGGCGATCGAGATCGCGCCGCAGCGCATCAACGCGGTGAGCCCGACGGTTTTCACCGAAAGTCTCGCGAAGTACGGGGATTTCTTCCCCGGCATCCAGCCGGTGGACGTCGCCCAGGTCGCACAGGCCTACGTCCGTTCGATCGAGGGCGGCCAGACAGGCCGGATCTACTCGCTCGGCTAGTGCTCTCGCACCCAGGGGCCCGTCGCACCGCGCGGCGGGCCCCTGGCGCGTTCACGACCTGGTTCCGGCGAGTTCACAGCGGCTTCTTGACGGCTTCACGCGCCCGGCCTTAGTGTTCCAACACACATGCAGATTGTAAGACAATCTGCATTCAAGATCCCTGATCACTGGCGCACCGCCGCGCCGTCTGGAGGTTCACCGCTGCCATGCGGATCATCGTTGCCGGCGCCGGTGTTGTGGGCCTGGCCAGCGCGTACCGGCTGGCCAAGAGCGGCTGCGAGGTGGACCTCGTGGACGCGCGCGGTGCCGGGGCGGCGGCCTCCCACGGCAACGCCGCCAAGATCGCGCTCGCCGAAAGCGGCCCGGTTCCCGCGCCCGGAGTCATCCTGCGGTCACTGCGGTGGATGTTGAAGCCGGACAGCCCGCTGTACGTGAAACCCTCGCTCAGCCCGGGCTTCGTCAGGTTCATGCTCGGCATGGCCCGGCACTGCACCACCCGCGACTTCCGGCGCGGCCTGCGAACCCACCTGCGACTGGCCGAGGGCACGATGGACCTCCTCGACGAGTGGGCCGCCGACGGCATCACCTTCGAAGCGCACAAGGCGGGCGTGCTCCTGGCCTTCGAGACGCGGGAGCGCTACGAGGAGCAACTGGGCTCGCTCGACATCTTCGAGCGCTTCGGCATGGTGCCGCAGCGGCTGCACGGGGAGGCGGTGCAAGCGTTCGAACCCGCGCTGTCCGAGCGGATCCGCCACGGGCTGTTCTTCGCCGACGACCGGCAGGTGGAGCCCGACTCGCTCACCCGCGGTCTGGTCAAGCGCTGCCAGGAACTGGGCGTGCGGATCCACGAGCACACCCCGGTCAGCGGCTTCGTCCGGCACGGCGACGCGGTCACCGGTGTCGTCACCAACCGAGGTGAGCTCAACGGCGACGCGTTGCTGCTGGCTGCCGGGGTGTGGAGCGGAGGTCTCTCCCGGCAGCTGGGCGTGCCGTTGCCCATCCGGCCGGGAAAGGGCTACAGCGTCGACTACTCCCCCGCCCCGATCTCGCTGCGCACATCGCTGACGCTGGAAGACGCACGAGTCGCCGTGACCCCGCTCGACGGGATGCTGCGGCTGGCCGGAACCATGGAGTTCGGCGGTCTGGACGACAAGATCAGCCCGCGCAGGGTCGCGGCGATCAAGCAGGCTGCCGCCGCTGCCTTCCCGGAGTGGGGCGAACCCACCGGGGAAGCCAGCCCCTGGGCCGGGCTGCGGCCCATGACCCCGGACGGGCTGCCCATCATCGGCCGCCTGCACCCCCTGTCCAACGTGTTCGTCGCCTCGGGCCACGGGATGTTGGGACTCACCCTCGCCCCCGCCACCGCCGAGCTGGTCACCGACGCGATCACCCGGCAGCGCTTCCCCGCCATTGCCGAGGACGTGAGTCCCCGCCGCTTCACGCGTTGACACTTCCCGCACATCCGGTCCAACGCCGAAGAACTCATCCGAATCACGCAGGAAATTGAGAACAAGGGAGAGAACCGATGAGCAACACCGGTTTCACCGGCATCCTCGCGGCGGTCGTCACGCCGCTGACCGCCGACGGGTCCGAAGTGGACGCCGACGGTGTCAGGCGGCAGACCGAACACCTCATCTCCGGTGGTGTCCACGGCCTGGTCCCCGGCGGCAGCACCGGTGAGTTCACGACGTTGACCACCGCGGAGCGCAAGCGGGTCACCGAGCTCTACGTCGAAGCCGCGGCCGGGCGCGTCCCGGTCGTCGCCGGTACGGGGGCTTTGAGCACGGCCGAGACCGTGGAGTTGAGCGTGCACGCCGAACAGGCCGGCGCCGCGGCAGTCATGGTGGTGCCGCCGTTCTACGACGCCCCCAACTGGGCCGAACTGGTGGCGCACTACCGAGCGGTGTCCGAGGCGATCAACATCCCGGTGATGTACTACAACATCCCGTCGGCCACCGGTGTCGACCTCAGCGCGGAGCAACTCGCCCGGCTCGCGCAGGAAACCGGGATCTCGTCCTATAAGGACACCGGCGGGGACTTCCCCCGCTTCACCGCGGTCCAGCAGGAGCACGCCGCGGACATCATGGCGATGAACGGCTGGGACACCCTGACCTTCGCCGCGTTCGCCGGCGGTGCGCAGGCCGGGGTCTGGGGCACCGCCAGCGTGATCCCGCAGCTGTGCACCGACTTGTACGACGCGGTCGTCGTTCGTGGCGACCTGACCGCCGGGCAGGAGCTGTGGAGCAGGATCTTCCCGATCTGCCAGTTCCTGGAATCGCACAACTACTCCAGCGCCATCAAGACCGGGCTCGACCTGGTCGGGCAGAGCGCGGGACCGACCAGGCGCCCGGTCCTCCCGCTGGCCGATGAGCACCGCGAGGAGTTCCGCCGGCTGCTCATCGCGGCGGGCGTCTCCGTGGTCGAGGACGACGTGGCAGCATGACCAGCCGAATCCACGCCATCGACGTGCACGCCGAAGGGGAACCCGGGCGGGTGCTCATCGGCAGCCACCTGCACGTCAAGGGCGCCACCATGGCCGAGCGGCTGCGCCACTGCCGCGAAACGCTCGACCCGCTGCGCCGCCTGCTGTTGCGGGAACCACGCGGCTATCCCGGGCTGTGCGGCGTGCTCATCCTGCCGCCTGCCGATCCGGTCGCCGATTTCGGTCTGGTGGTGCTCGAACAGGGCGGCTTCAAACCGATGTCGGGCAGCAACCTCATCTGCGCTGTGACCGCGCTGGTGGAGACCCAGGCGCTGCCGGTGAGCGAACCCGTCACCGAGCTCGTGGTGGACACCGCCGTCGGCCTGGTCTCGGTGCGCGCCGAGGTGGCGGACGGCAAGGTCACCCGCGTCACCTTCGACAACGTGGCCTCCTTCGCCGTGGCCCTCGATCACGTGCTGGAGCTGCCCGAGTACGGCCGGGTGCCGGTCGACATCGTCTTCGGCGGCCAGTTCTTCGTGCAGGCACGGGCGGCAGACCTGGGAATCGAGCTGGACGCCCCGGCCGCCAAGCAGATCACCCGCGCAGGCGCGGTGCTCCGCGCCGCCGCGCAGCAGCAGTTCCCGGTCGTCCACCCGAACAACCCCGACATCGACCAGGTTTCGCTGACCATGATCCACGGTCCTTCGGCGACACCCGGCGTGTCGGGACGCAACGCGGTCGTGCTGCCCAACGGGGAGGTCGACCTCGCCGACCCCGCCACCTGGACGGGATCGCTGGACCGCTCCCCGTGCGGGACCGGGACCAGCGGCCGGATGGCCGCCCTGCACGCTCGCGGCGAGCTGGGCGTGAACGTCCCGTTCGTCCACGAAGGCATCCTCGGCACGACCTTCACCGGCACGCTGCGCGGCACCACGCAGATCGGCGGCTACCAGGCGGTGCTGCCGTCGATCAGCGGCCGTGGCTGGATCACCGGGTTCTCGCAGTTCGTCCTGGACGACAGCGACCCCTTCCCGCAGGGCTACGTGCTCGGGGACCTGTGGGGACAGGCCCGGACCGCAGCCGCCGACCTCATCGAGCTGGAGGGCTGATGACTGAAACATCGACGGATGGCACCGGACAGCAGTACATCGGCGGCAAACGCCGCAGCGGAACCTCCCGGGAACAGGTTTCGGTCATCAACCCGTCGAACGGAGACGTCCTCGCCACCGACACCCTGGCATCGGCCGACGACGTCGACGAGGCGGTGGCCGCCGCCCGTGACGCGTTCACCGGCTGGTCGCGCACCTCCCCCGCCGAGCGCTCCGAAGCGATGCTGCGCTGGGCGGACAATCTCCAGCAGCGTGCGGAGGAACTCGCTGCGGTGGAAAGCAGCAACGGCGGCAAGCCGATCAAGCTCGCCCGGGGCTTCGACATTCCCGGCGTGATCGACAACGTCCGCTTCTTCGCCGGAGCAGCGCGCAATCTGGAAGGCAAGTCCGCCGGTGAGTACTCGCCGGAGCACACCTCCACAATCCGGCGCGAACCGCTGGGAGTGGTGGGGTCGATCGCGCCCTGGAACTACCCGCTGCAGATGGCGGCGTGGAAGGTGCTCCCGGCCGTCGCCGCCGGAAACACCGTGGTGCTCAAGCCTTCGGAGCTGACTCCGCTGACCTCGGTGATGTTCGCCGAGGCAGCCACGGAGGCGGGCATCCCCGACGGCGTCATCAACATCGTCACCGGTACCGGAAGCACCGCGGGCAGTGCGCTCGTCGGGCACCCGGACGTCGCCATGGTGTCCTTCACCGGTTCCACCGCGGTGGGCCGCCAGGTAGCCGCAACGGCCGCCGGTCAGGTCAAACGCGTGCACCTCGAACTCGGCGGCAAGGCACCGTTCGTCGTCTTCGACGACGCCGACCTGGAGGCGGCGGCGCGCGGTGCCGTGGCCGGGGCGCTCATCAACAGCGGCCAGGACTGCACCGCGGCCACCCGCGCCTACGTGCAGCGACCGCGCTACGAGGCATTCGTCGACCGGGTCCGGGAACTCATGGAAGGCGTGCGGCTCGGGCCGGTCGACGACCCGGCCACCGACATGGGCTCGCTGATCTCCCGCCGGCAGCGCGACCGGGTCGCCGGCATGGTCGACCGGGCCCGGCAGGACGGTGCCACCATCGTCTGCGGCGGCTACAACCCCGAGGGCACGCCGGCCGAGGGCGCCTACTACGCCCCGACGCTGATCACCGACGCCGCGCAGGACTCGGAGATCGTCCAGCAGGAGATCTTCGGCCCGGTGCTGGTCTGCCTGCCGTACGACACCGACGACGACGCCATCCGGCTGGCCAACGACACCCCCTACGGGCTGGCCGCCTCAGCCTGGACGGGCAACGTCTTCCGCTCCCAGCGCGCGGGCCGCGACATCCAGGCGGGCTGCGTGTGGATCAACGATCACATCCCGATCATCAGCGAGATGCCGCACGGTGGCTACAAGGCCTCCGGATTCGGCAAGGACATGTCGGCGTACTCGTTCGACGACTACACCAACGTCAAGCACGTCATGTCCGACATCACCGGCGACCAGCAGAAGTCCTGGCACGACCTGGTCTTCACCGGTCGCTGAGCGTGCACCACCACCGGCACGCGCCGCCCGGGTGGGGCGGTCTCCTGGCCGGGAGACCGCCCCCAGGACCCTCGGCCCCGCGGTCCGCCGAAACCTCACGGCAATGAGACCGGACCGCTGAATCCCGTAGGAGGATTCATGAACACCATATCCGAACCACCCGCCGCAGCGGGCAACCCCGACGCGAAGCTCAAGCGCAGCCTCGGCCTCTGGCAGCTCACCCTGCTCGGCGTCAGCACCCAGATCGGATCAGGCTGGCTGTTCGCCGTCCTGTCCTCCGCCTCGGTCGCCGGCCCGGCCGCGATCCTGTCGTGGATCATCGGCGCGATCATGGTCCTGATCGTCTCGCTGCCCTGGATCGAGCTCGGCACCCTGTTCCCCCGCTCCGGCGGCATCGTCCGCTATCCGGCGCTGTCCCACGGGATGCTCACCGGCTGGATCACGGGATGGGGGTACTGGATCGGCACCGTCTGCCTGCCCGCGGTCGAAGCCCAGGCCACCCTGACCTATCTCGGCGGCAGCTTCCCCGAACTGGGACTCGTCCGCGTCGACAGCGGCACGACGGTCCTCGCGTGGCCGAACGGGATCCTCGGCGGAATCGCCATCCTGGCGCTGTTCTTCGTGCTCAACCTCTTCGGCGTGAAGCTGCTCGCCAAGGTCAACACCTGGGTCACCATCTGGAAGATCGTCGTGCCGACGATCACCTTCGTGCTGCTGTTCTTCAGCTTCCGCGCGGGCAACCTCACCATCCGAAGTGGATTTTTCCCGACCGGATCGAGCGGAGTCGTGCACGCGCTGGTCATCGGCGGCATCGCGTTCGCCTACGTCGGATCCCGGCAGATCCTCGACTACGCCGGCGAAGCGCGCAACCCCAGGCGCAACATCCCGCTGGCCATCATCGGTTCCTGCCTCATCCCGATGGTGGTCTACCTCGGCCTGCAGATCGGGTTCCTCGGCGCCCTCGACTGGGGCAGCGCCGGCGTGGCACCCGGCGACTGGTCCGCGCTGGAAAGCAGCAGCTGGGCCTCGGCCCCGTTGTTCCAGGCGCTGGGAGCAGCAGGTTTCGGTGCCTTCGCGACCGTCCTGCTCATCGACGCCGCGGTTTCCCCCGCGGGCAACGGATGGGTCACCTTCGGCGGCGCGGCTCGGTCCTCCTTCGCCTTCGGCGTCGACGGCTACGCCCCCAGAACCCTGGCCAAGGTCAACAAGTTCGGCGTTCCCTGGGTGTCGCTGGTCCTCGCGCTGGTCGTCAGCGCGCTGTTCATGCTGCCGTTCCCGAGCTGGTACCAGCTGGTTTCGGTCGTGTCGGCGGCGCTGGTCCTGAGCTACCTGATGGGCAGTCCGATCGCGCACGTCCTGCGCCGCACGGCACCGCACGCCCCGCGCACCTGGCGCCTGCCTGCCTTGGGGTTCTGGGCGCCCGCCGGCTACGTCGCCGGACTGTTCATCATCTACGCGACGGGCTTCACCGCACTGGTCCAGCTGCTGGTCATCACCTTCGCCGGGCTCGTCGTCTACGGCGCCTACACGTCGGTCCGCACAGGCTGGACTCCCCGCGTCGCGGGCTGGGTGCTCTCCGCCCTGTTCCTCGCGGCATGGGTCTTCATCAACGCCCGCGGTGGCTGGTTCATGAACACCACCGAGACCCAGCGCCCCGGAAGCTGGGACTTCCCCTGGTACATCGCAGCGATGGCGGTGAGCCTGGCCCTGTACCTCGCGGCGCTGAGGGTGTTCAGCACCCGCGAGGGCCGCAAGCACCTGGACTCCGGGATCTGGTTGATCACCACGCTTCTCACGGTCCTGACGCTTTCCTACTACGGCGAGTTCGGCCCACTGGCCGCACCGGCGCTGCCGGAGCCCTACGACCTGGGCGCCATCGTCGTAGTCGCGCTGACCGGCTACTGGTGGGCGATCCGCAGTGGGTTTCGCACCGGACAACTCGACCACGCCCTGAACGACGACTCCGTCCACAGTGGTGAGGTGCCAACGGGGCAGGGAGCCGCGAATCCGGTGTAGCACGACGGGTTTCCGCATCCGATCCACGTTCGCCTCCCGAGCCGGCAAGCTCGGGAGGCGAACCGCGTTGCGAAGACCGGCAGCTAGGGCTGAGAGTGTGTAGGCATAAGTTGACTGATAAGCAGTGGCGGGTCATCGAGCCGCTGTTGCCGTTTCGGGCTCGAAAGGGCGTCCGAGAAACGATGACCGCCGGATGATCAATGGGATGCTGTTCATCGGGCTTTTTGGGTCCGTCGAAGTGAAGTATCGATTGGCTCGTCGCCCGCTGCCCGGGCGTTACTGCCCACCGTCCGAGTGGTATCCGAACCATGACCGGGCGTGCTGTTCTGGCGTCGGTCAGGGTGGACGGTGAAGCCGAACGTTCGCTGGTTTCTTGGGGGATTCCGTGGAGTATGGGAAGATTTCGCCGACGCTGGCCCGAGCCTATGACACCTACCTGGAGTCCGGGTGGGAGGGACTGTCGGCTCACGTCGACAGGCATGAGCTCGCCGGAGTCGTCGCGCCGTCCGACGAAACGCAACCGGCTCACGTTGTGGTGAACCTGCTGTGCAGCCCGGACGCCGACCTCAGCGGTCTCGCCGACGCTGGTGTCAGCATCAACGAGGGCGGCCGGCGCGTGCGCACCGCGACCGTGCCGTTGCCCGCTCTGGAGCAGCTCGCCGAGCACCCGGGCGTGGAGTGGATCGGCGAGGACGAGCACGTCGAGCTGCACCTGGACGTCGCTGCGGAGAAAGTCGGCCTGGGCAAGTACCGGACGCGCGCGGGCACCAGCGGGAAGGGAGTGATCATCGGGATCGTCGACACCGGGATCGACTCCACCCACGCCGACTTCACCGGCCGGGTGCAGCGGATCTGGGACCAGACGGTCACCGGCACCGGTGTCCCCGAAGGGGCGTACGGGAAGGAATACACCGGTGCCGATGTGCAAACGTCGCAGGACACCAACGGCCACGGCACGATGGTGGCCGGCGTCGCCGCCGGTGCGGGATCGGTCTACCGCGGGGTCGCTCCCGAAGCGGACCTGGTAGTGGTCAAGTCGAAGCGCAAGACATCGGATGTCATCAACGGGATCCGCTACCTCGCCCGCGTCGCTCGGGAAGCCAAGAAGCCGCTGGTGATCAACCTGAGCCTCGGCTGCGGGCAGGACCCTCACGACGGTACAGACGCGTTGTCGAGGGCAGTGGACGAGATCTCGGGGCCCGGTGTGGTCGTGTGCTGTTCTGCGGGGAACGAGGGGTCGAGCCCGATCCGGGCAGAGGCCGAGGTCGGGCGCGGCGAAACGACGATCCCGTGCAACTACGGCTTCTACGAGAAGTACGGCGCCTTCGGCGTCTACGGGTGGTATTCGGGCAAGGTTCAGATCGAGATCGCGTTCCAAGCGCCGAGCGGAGCGCGGACCCCGTGGCAAAGCGTGATCACCTCGGGAAAGCCCTACACCAGCCACAAGCTGGACAACTGGGATGTCGTCCTCTACCACATGGTGGACCCGCGCAACCGGTGCCACTACATCGGTGTCTCGGCCACTCCGCCGCAGAACGCCGGGAAGACGAGATCCTTCTGGAAGCTGGTGTTGCGCGGCAAGAACTTCGGCATGGCCACGACGAGCCATGTCGACGTGTGGTGCACCGGAGACGTCTATCTGGCGGGCCCCGGTGCCCGCACCACGATGACCATCGCCGCTCCCGGCGCCGCCTACGAGGCGATCACCGTGGGCGCCTACATGTCGCGCAAGAAGTGGACCGACCTCAACGAGCTGGACTGGCAGCACAGCGACTACACCGAGGACGCGATGGCGCCGTTCAGCAGCCGGGGCCCGCTGCGCAACGGCAACGCGAAACCGAACGTGGCGGCTCCGGGTGCGGTGATCGTGACGTGCCTGTCCAGCAAGATCACGCAGAAGCCCGACAGCGAGGACACGCCCGACTCCACCCACGTCGTCGGCAGGGGCACAAGCATGTCCGCCCCGTTCATGGCCGGTGTCGTGGCCCTGCTGCTGCAGAAGGAACCCACGCTCGACCGCGACAAGATTCTCGAAAAGCTCTCCGTCCGACCGGAAAGCGACACCAAGCACGACCAGAACGTCTGGGGCCGCGGACTGATCGACCTCGACCCGATGTGAGGTCAGCCGGGGCTGCGCCCGCCGACGTGTGGACATTGCCGCTGTTCCACCTCGCCCGCGACGCTGCTGTCTGCCTCCTCGGGGCGGCGACTCTCGGTAAATGGCCGTCGTCCGATCCGGTTTCGGGGCGCGTACGGACTTGTGACCTTCGGGCGTGGCACCTGCACTGGGTGTGAGCTCGCGGGAGACCGCGCATGGAGGAACTGTTCGAGGGGGGAAACGATGACGGAACCGGAAAATGCAAGGATGGGCGACGAGTCGGTCCTGGCGGGACAGGGGATTACTCACATAGCGTTCTTCCCGGACGACAGTGACATCGAAGGATACACAAAAATCAAGACGAACATCAACAGCAAGGGCACCGCACGTTACCTCGGCTACACAAGAGCAGCCAATAAACCCTCGATCGTCAACCTCGTTTTTTACCTGAAATGGAAGGAAGATCCGGGCGCCTATCTCTTCTACAAGCAAGATCTCAATGAGGGAGCCGGGCCGATTCCCCTCTACCTCGCCACCACCACTAATTCGACCGAGGGCAACAATGCCATCACCGATCTGGCCGTGGTCAAGGCGTCTGAAGCGGCCCCGCCGGGGTTCAAGAAGATCGAGTTGAACCTCAACATCGGTGTACAAGGTGGCGAGAACCTCAACCTCGCTTACAAGTCGTGAGGAGTACTCGGCTCGGGAGGGACGACATGGGTACGGTCGCTCACCATGTGAGCACAGTGGACGAAAGACGGATCGAAGGCGAGGAGGAGGCGCTTTTAGCTTCAGCTTCGGCTGGCGAGGGTTTTCTCGACGCTTGGGGAGACAACGGGGAAAAGCAGGGCTCGGTGCCGGATCGGTTGAAGGGCGTGAAGGTCGCCGCCATCAGCGCGGGCGGCTACCACAACCTCGTGATCAAGCCGGACGGCACCCTTGACGCCTGGGGTTCCGACGGCAGCGGGCAAAGCACGGTGCCGCCCAGGCTGAAGAAAGTGAAAATCGCCGCCGTCTCTGCGGGTCGCTACCACAATCTTGTGATCAAGTCGGACGGTACGCTCGATGCCTGGGGTTACAACAAAGATGGGCAGGGCGCTGTGCCGGACAGGTTGAAGGGCCAGAAAATCCTCGCGATCAGCGCTTACGGCAACCACAACATGGTGATCAAGCAGGACGGCCTCCTCGATGCCTGGGGTGAGAACAACTGCGGGGAGGGCAAGGTGCCGCCGGAGCACGAGAACACGAAAGCCATTGCCGTCAGCGCGGGTGGTTTGCGGAACTTGATGATCAAGCAGAGCGGCCACCTTGACGCCTGGTGGTACGACACCTGCGCGTCCGGGGTGTCGGATGAGGATGAGGGTCAGTCCTGGGTGCCGAAACGGCTGAAGGACACGAAAGTCACTGCCATCAGTGCGGGGTGGGACCCCAACATGGTGCTCAAGGCGGACGGTGTCCTCGACGCCTGGAGCTACGAAGGAAGCGACAAGACGCCGAATGACCTGAAGAAAGTGAAAATCATGGCCGTCAGTGCTGGTTACGGTCACAACGTGGTGATCAAGCAGGACGGTACCCTTGACGCCTGGGGTGCCGACGACAAAGGGCAAAGCACGGTGCCGCCCAGGCTGAAGAGCGCGAAAGTCGCCTTCGTCAGTGCCGGCGGTAAGCACAACCTGCTGCTCGTTCCTGGATTGTCGAACGGTGCGATCAGCTTGATGAACCCCGCGGCCAGTGGCCAGACCGTCGGGCGCTACACCAACTTCCCGCACGCTTTTGATGTGCGTGTCCAGGTCGACGGCAAACCGGTCAAAGATCTTGGGATCACCTTCACCGTCGAGGGCAGCAGCGGATCGGCTTTTCTGGCCGGTGGCACGGTGTACGGCGCGGCGACCGACAAGGACGGCATCGCCACGGCCTCGCCGCTGCGGACAGGTCCGACCAGTGGCAACTTCACCGTCAGCGTCACCGCGCCCACTCGACAGGAGCTGGGCACTCTGCAGATTCCACTCACCATCGCCTCTGCCTGACAACGGTTTCACGACGGCGTGTTTGCCGAAAGCCTTGGCATCCCGGTCCGGGCAGACCACGCACCTGCCCGGACCGGGTCCTTGCCGCCCTAGAAGCGCCGCAACGTGGCCGAACGCTGCTTCGGCCGCCTCACACAATTCCGCGCGATCGCCACTCCATACGACAAGACCGCCTTGTCCTACCAAGCCATGATCGACCTGGCCACCCACACCTCAGGCTTTCAAGACACCTCTAGACCGCCCCTTCGGCGATCAGATCATCGACCCGGCCGAGGACCTTGTCGAGGAGGTCCAGGCCCTCCCGTGTCTCCGCCGGAGTGATCGTGCAGGGCGGCACGACGTGGATCCGGTTGGAGTTGGCGAACGGGAGCAGGCCGAGGGACTTCGCGGTGCTCACCGCATCGCTCATGATCGCGCTGCCACCACCGGTCGGCGCGACGGGGGTGCGAGCATCCCGGTCGCTGACCAGCTCGATGGCCCAGAAGACGCCGAGCCCGCGCACCTCGCCCACGCTGGGATGGCGCTCGGCGAGCCGGGACAGCCCTGGAGCGATGACCTCCGTGCCGATGCTTCGAGCGTTGTCGATGACCCCGTCGCGGTCCATGACGTTGATCGCCGCCACCGCCGCCGCGCAGGCCAGCGGGTGTCCGGAGTAGGTGAGCCCGCCCGGGTACGGCCGGTGTGCGAAGTGGTCGCAGATGCGCTCTCCGAGCAGCACGCCGCCCAGCGGGACGTAGCCGGAGTTGACGCCCTTGGCGAAGGTCAGCAGGTCCGGCACGATGCCGTCGGTCGCGGAGTGGAACCAGGCGCCGGTGCGGCCGAACCCGGTCATCACCTCGTCGATGATCAGCACGATGCCGTGCCGGTCGCACAGCTCCCGCACGCCGGCGAGGTAGCCCGGCGGGGGAACCATGATCCCGGCCGTTCCGGGGATCGCCTCCAGCAGGATCGCCGCGATGGTCTGCGGCCCTTCCAGCTCGACGACCTGTTCCAGGTGCGCCAGCGCCCGCTCGCACTCCTCGGCCTCGGTCCGGGCGTGGAAGCGGCTGCGGTACAGGTACGGCCCGAAGAAGTGGACCACCCCGGCATCCCCGGCGTCGTTCGGGAAACGCCGGGGATCCCCGGTCAGGTTGATGGCCGTCTGCGTTCCGCCGTGGTACGAGCGGTACCGGCTCAGGACCTTCGGGCGGCCCGTGGCCAGGCGCGCCATGCGCACCGCGTGCTCGTTGGCGTCAGCGCCACCGTTGGTGAAAAAGACCCGGTCGAGATCACCCGGGGCGCGTTCGGCGATCAGCCGCGCCGCTTCGGACCGCACGTCGTTGGCGTACTGCGGGGCGATCGTGGCCAGCTTGCGGGCCTGCTCCGCGATGGCCGCCACGACTTCGGGATGCTGGTGGCCGATGTTGGTGTTCACCAGCTGCGAGGAGAAGTCGAGCAGCCGGTTCCCCTCGCCGTCCCAGACGTAGGACCCCTCAGCACGCGTGATGACCATGGGATCCAGGCCGGCCTGGGCGGACCAGGAATGGAAGACGTGGCGCCGGTCCAGTTCGTAGGTCCTGGCCGCATCGTCGATGAGAGTCATCCGTGGTCCTCCTTACGCGGTCTGCGGGAAGCCGAGGTTCAGGCCGCCGTGGCTGGGGTTGAGCCAGCGGGAGGTGACGACCTTGCCGCGGGTGAAGAAGTGCACGCCCTCGGTGCCGTGGGCGTGGGTGTCACCGAACAGCGAGCTCTTCCAGCCGCCGAAGCTGTAGTAGGCCATCGGGACCGGGATCGGCACGTTGATGCCGACCATGCCGACCTCCACCTCGTTGTGGAAGCGGCGCGCGGCGCCTCCGTCGTTGGTGAAGATCGCCGTGCCGTTGCCGTACGGGTTGGAGTTGATCAGCGACAGGGCTTCGTCGTAGGTCTCGACGCGCACGACCGAGAGCACCGGGCCGAAGATCTCGTCGGTGTAGCAGCTCATCCCGGTGCCGACGTGGTCGAGCAGGGTCGGGCCGAGCCAGAACCCGTCCTCGCCGCCGTCGGCCCGCACCTGCCTGCCGTCGACGACGATCTTCGCGCCGTCCCGCTCGGCAGCGTCCACGTAGGACGCGACCCGGTCCCGGTGCGCCGCGGTCACCAGCGGCCCCATGTCGCAGCCGCGCGTGCCGTCACCGGTCTTGATGGACCCGGCTCGCTCGGCGATCTTGGCGACCAGCTCGTCGGCGACACCGCCGACCGCGACGACCGCGGAGATGGCCATGCAGCGCTCTCCGGCGGAGCCGAATCCGGCGTTGACCATCGCGTCCGCGGCGAGGTCGAGGTCGGCGTCGGGCAGGATGACGGCGTGGTTCTTGGCCCCGCCGAGAGCCTGGACGCGTTTGCCGTTCGCGGTGCCGGTGGCGTAGACGTGGCGAGCGATCGGCGTGGAGCCGACGAAGCTGATCGCCTTGACCGCCTCGTGCGACAGGAGTTCGTCGACGGCGAGCTTGTCGCCCTGCAGCACGTTGAACACGCCGTCCGGAAGACCGGCCTCGGCCCAGAGCTCGGCCAGCCACAACGCGGCCGACGGGTCCTTCTCGCTCGGCTTCAGCACCACCGCGTTGCCCGCCGCGATCGCGATCGGGAAGAACCACATCGGCACCATCGCCGGGAAGTTGAACGGCGAGATGATGCCCACCACCCCGAGCGGCTGCCGCACGGAGAAGGAATCCACCTCGGTGGAGGCGTTCTCGGTGAACCCGCCCTTGACCAGATGAGGCAGGCCGCAGGCGAACTCCACGACCTCCTGGCCGCGGGTGACCTCGCCCAGCGCATCGGACAGGACCTTGCCGTGCTCGCTGGTGATGATCGCGGCGAGCTCCTCCTTGCGCTCGTTGAGCAGCTCGCGGAACCGGAAGACGATCGCGGTCCGCTTCGCCAGCGACGTGTCCCGCCAGGCCGGGAACGCGGCCGCGGCGGCCTCGATCACGGCTTGCGCGTCCGCGGTGTCGGCCAACACCACCTCCCGCGTCACCTCGCCGGTCGCGGGATTGGTCACCGGGGCCGTGGCCCCGCTCGAACCGTGGAACGGCTTGTTGTTCACCCAGTGCACGATCTGCGACTGACCGGTGTTCGCCACTGCTTCTTCCCTCGCTCGAGATCTCCAGGCGTGGATCGCCGATGCCTGCGGCTTTCGGCTTGACCCCTGGGACGTTGCCAGCTCCAGGGCCGACATGATGGAAAGAATCAGGCGGATCAATTTACAATTCGTCATATGGTCCCGACTGTTCGCGATGTGCTCGCCCTACCGGTCGTCGCGGCCGGGCGCCCGCGGGTCGTCGCAGGCCACGCCCTTCTCGATCGCCCGGTGCGGTGGGTGCACATCAGCGAGTCCACCGACCTCACCGACCTGCTGGAAGGCGGCGAACTGGTCTTGAGCACCGGGCTACCGCTCTCCGGCAGCCCCGCGGCCGTCTCGGACTACCTCGCCATGCTCGGCGCCCAGCAGGTCGCCGGACTCGTCGTCGAACTCGGCACGCACCTGCGCGAGGTCCCCGCCGGCCTCGAAGCGGTCGCCGAGACGGCCGGGGTTCCCGTCGTCGTGCTCGACTCCGAGATCCGCTTCGTCGAAGTGACCGAGCAGGTCCACCGCCGGATCGTGGCCGAGCAGTACGACGAGGTCAGCTTCGCCCGCACCACCCACGAGATCTTCACCTCGCTCAACATCGCGCGCGCCACCAGCAGCGACATCGTCACGCGCGCATCGCAGATCCTCGACGCGCCGCTCGTGCTGGAGGACCTGAACCGGCACGTGCTGGCCCATTGCGCGGCGGGAACGTCGACCTCGCAGCTGCTGGACCAATGGGCGGACCGCTCACGGCTGCACGATTCCCCCAATGCCGCAACGACTTCCGAGTGGTCGGCAGTACCGGTCGGTGTCGGGACAGAACGATGGGGGCGGCTCGTGCTTCCGGCCGAAGCACCAGACGCACCGCGCGCGAAAATGGTGCTCGAACGCGCGGCGCAATCCCTGCAGCTGCACCGGATGCTCCAGCAAGAACGCGACGCACTCGTCGTCCACGCCCTCGGCGGCCTTCTCCAGGACATGCTCAGCGGCCGGATCAACGACGACACCGAAGCCGTGGTCAGAGCGAAAGCACTCGGCCTGAAGACGGGCAAGCACTACGTCCCGGTCGTCGTCCGGGTCCCCCAGCGACCCGATGCGCATCCGCTGACCCAGGGTGAAATCGACCGCCGCCTGCTCACAGCGCTGCGCCAGGCAGTCGCGGAAGCCGGCCACACCGCGATCGTCTCCATCCGCCGCGAAGGAACCGTGTCAGCGGTGATGTCCTGCGACAACCCCGAAACCGCGCTCCGCGCAGTGTGCACCGGACTCAACGACCGCCTGGCCAAGCGCGACGGAACCGGAGCCTGGGTCGCGGGAACCGCACCGAGCACCAGCACTCTGCTTGCCGCAGCGCGGGAAATCGCCGAAGCCGAACATGTCGCCGACGTCGGCATCACCATGCCCGAACCCAACCGCCTCTACCGCTCGACCGATGTGCGACTCCGCGGCCTCATCGCGCTCCTCCGCGACGACCACCGCGTCCAAGCCTTCGCCGAAACCGAGCTCGGCCGACTGCTCGAACACGACGCAGGCAGCAGCGACGGCCTCCTCGGCCTGCTGCGGACCTACCTGGACTGCGGCGGATCCAAGACCCGCACCGCCCGGATCACCGGCCTGAGCCGCCCCACCCTGTATGCCAGATTGCAAACCATCGAACGCATCCTGGGCACCTCGCTCGACTCGGCCGAATCGCGGACCTCACTGCACGCCGCCCTGATGATCGTCGACGCTCTCTAGGTTGTCCTATTAGGACACATGTAGCGCGTTTCTCGCCGGAACTCCGGCAGAGCCACTGCGGCAATACAGAGAACATTTCAGCCAACCCAGGAAATCGGAAGATAAATGAATACAGAAATCGGAAAACAAATCCGCCATCAGGGTGTGATTGTCGACACACGTCCGGTGATCGACAGCACATTCCCGAAGTGTTGGTTGCCTGCCACTGCCGCCCGTGCTCGACTCCATCCGTTCAATCTGGGGACACCGCAACCGTTCACCGCTATCGAAATTCAGGAAGGGTCTGGCCTGTGTGCGGAATTGCTGGATGGGTAGATTTCGATCGCGATCTCGCTGAGCCGGAACCGCGGAACATCGCCTCAGCGATGACCGACACGATGACCTGCCGCGGCCCTGACGCCTACGGGGTGTGGGCCGAGGGGCACGCCGCTCTGGGGCATCGGCGGTTGGCGGTCATCGACATCGACGGTGGCAGGCAGCCGATGACGGCGGGCGGCGACGACCCCGCGGCGGTGCTGACCTTCTCCGGCGAGGTCTACAACTACCGGGAGCTGCGGTCCGAACTCGCGGCCCGCGGCCACCACTTCCGCACCTCCAGCGACACCGAGGTAGTGCTGCGCTCCTACTTGGAGTGGGGCGAGGACTGCGTGTCGCGGTTGAACGGCATGTTCGCCTTCGCGGTCTGGGAC
Source organism: Saccharopolyspora taberi (assembly GCF_039534165.1). NCBI lineage: Bacteria > Bacillati > Actinomycetota > Actinomycetes > Pseudonocardiales > Pseudonocardiaceae > Saccharopolyspora > Saccharopolyspora taberi. Next base: position 207,631 of record NZ_BAAAUX010000019.1, read on the forward strand.
AAGCAGCGGGAAACCCTCGTGCTCGTGCGGGACCGGCTCGGTGTCAAGCCGTTGTTCTACTTCCCGACGCCCCACGGGGTCCTGTTCGGATCCGAGCCCAAGGCGATCCTGGCCCACCCGTCGGTCGAGGCCGAAGTCGACGCCGAGGGCTTTGCCGAGCTGCTGGCCATGGTCAAGACCCCGGAGCACGGGATCTTCCGCGGCATGTACGAGGTCAGGCCGGGTTCGCTGGTGCGCGTCCGGCGCTCCGGGATCGTCAAGCGGCGCTACTGGAGCCTGGAGGCGCGCGAGCACGCCGACGACCTGGACGCGACCGTGGGAACCGTCCGAGACCTGCTCGAAGACACGGTGTCCCGCCAACTCGTCGCCGACGTGCCGCTGTGCACGCTGCTGTCCGGCGGCCTCGACTCGTCGGTGGTCACAGCTTTGGCAGCGCGGGAACTGGCCGAGCGGGGCTCCGAGCCGATCCGGTCGTTCTCCGTCGACTTCGCCGGCTACACCGAGAACTTCACCGCCAGCGCGATGCGGGAGACCCCCGACACGCCGTTCGCCTACGACCTCGCCGCCCACGTCGGCGCGAAGCACGAGAACATCGTCCTGACCACGGACCGGCTGACCGACCCCGAGGTGCGCGACGCGGTGCTGCGGGCGCGGGACATGCCGGGCATGGGCGACATGGACACGTCGCTCTACCTGCTGTTCAGCGCGCTCAGAGAACAGTCCACTGTGGCTCTCTCCGGGGAGTCCGCGGACGAGATCTTCGGTGGCTACCGCTGGTTCTACTACGACGAATGCCTGAACGCGGACACGTTCCCCTGGCTGGCGATCGGCTACCAGTCCCGCAAGACCGAACTGCTCAACGGCGGTCTGCTCGCGACGCTCGACCTGCCCGCCCACCGCGCCGACTCCTATCGCGACGCGCTGACCGAGATGCCGGACGTGCCCGGCGAGGACGCACACGAGCGACGCATGCGCGTCATCGCGTACCTCGCGATCACCCGGTACATGCCCATCCTGCTCGACCGCAAGGACCGCATGAGCATGGCGACCGGCCTGGAGGTGCGCGTGCCGTTCTGCGACCACCGCCTGGTCGACTACGTGTTCAACGCACCGTGGTCGATGAAGCGGCGCTTCGACCGCGAGAAGAGCCTTCTGCGGGATGCGGCGCAGGACCTGCTGCCGCGCTCGATCATCGAGCGCAAGAAGGTGCCCTATCCGGCCACACAGGACAGCACCTACACGGAGACGCTGCGCAAGCAGGTCGCCGACCTGTACGCCGATCACAACGCTCCGGTGCGGGCGCTGCTGGACGAGCAGGCAGTGCGGCAGGTCGTCGACGGTCCGCACGCCGCCAGCAACGACGAGAACGCCCGGGCGGGCCTGGAACTGGTACTGCAGCTGGACAACTGGCTGTCGCGCTACGACATCCGACTTCGGCTGTGAGGTGTCGCTGACCAGCCTGCTCGCCCCCATCGGCAGTCGCCGCTGGGGGCGAGCAGGGCGGCGTGATGCTGCCCGCGCCTGGACTGCTAAGGGCAGCGTGACTCAGCCGGCGTGTGCTGTGCCGTCGGGGTCCGCGGGGTGAGGGCGTCCGGCGTAGCGGCGGGTGCGGACGGAGGTGTCAGCCGGGCGATCAGCACGGCGAGCACCACGCCGCCCGTAGCGGCCAGTGCGGCCCATCCCGGCAGTGAGTCGGACGTGACGCCCCCGGCGAGCAGGGCGCTGCCCACGGCCGCTCCCGCGGCGGAGCCGAGGTACATCGCCGCCATCTGGAAGGCGACGATGGGCATGGCCTGCTCGGTGTGGTCCCGGGTGAGCGCCTGTTGCAGGACCGGCACGCTGATCCAACCGCTCGCGCCCCACACCGCGGTGGCGATCAGCCATGCCGCGGGGTTGTCGACGAGCCAGACGATGAGGAAGGCGGCGAGGAGGCAGGCCGGGACGACCGGCATCAGCCGTCGGGGGCCCAGCGCGTCCAGCGGTCTGCCGATCAGGCCGGAGCCGAGTACGCTGCCGATGCCCCAGGCCCACACGAGCGCGAAACCCCAGCCGTTCAGGCCGCTTTCGTCCGCCATCGGCAGCAGATAGGTGTAGAGACCGAGGCTGACCACCCCCAGGACGAAGGACAGCGCGATGCCCAACGCGACGCGCGGACTCCTGAGCACAGCGCCGTTCCCGGAGCGGCGGGAGGCGGGAAGCTGCGGCAGCGTGCCGGAACGCAGGGCGAGGGCGAGCATGCTCAGCACGCCGATGAGCACGACGAAGCCCATCGTCCCGCGCCACCCCACCTGTTCGCCGATCAGCATGCCCAGCGGCACGCCGGCGACGGTCCCGGTGGACAGGCCGAAGGTCACCATCGCCATCGCGCGCCCGCGTTCGTGGTCCGCCACGAGAGCTCCGGCCGTCGCCGTGGCGACCGCGGTGAGCACACCGGCCCCCGCTCCCGCCACGACGCGGGAGGTCAGGAAGACGCCCAGCGTCGGTGCCAGCGCGGTGGCGAGGTTGCCGAGGTTGAACGCACCGAGCGCGACCAGCAGCGCGGTACGGGTCGATCTGCCGACCAGGACGCGGGACAGGAACGGGCCCGCGGCCTCGTAGGCGGCAGTGAACGCGGTGACGCCCAGCCCGATCGCCCCGGCCGTCGTGGCCAGGGAGCCGGCCATATCCGGCAGGACGCCGGCCAGCACATAGGCGTCGATGCCCAGGGAGACCGCGGCGATGACCAGCGGCCAGACCTTCCCGATCACGCGCCACCCTCCTCGGCCGCTCCCTCGTCCTCGTAACCGGCCAGGACCGTCCGCACCAGGCCGGGGAACCGGGCGTCGAGGTCCTCGGCACGCAGCCGGATCATGCACTTGCGCCCCTCGGCGCGGACGAAGACCACGCCGGATTCGCGCAGCAGGCTCGTGTGGTGGGTGAGCGTCGAGCGCGGCAGGTCGGGGCCGAGCTCCAGGCTGTCGACCTCCCCGCGCTCGGCGAGGATGCGGACCATCGAACGATCAACCCGGGTGGCAGCACGGGTCCGCGGCGCCGGTTCAGAGGTGGGTGCTGCGCGGGCCGCGCTCCTCGTCGGCGGAGTCCTTGTCACGCAGGGCCGCGTGCCACCGGTTCGAACACTCCCCGATCCAGAGACGGACGCCCTGGGGAAGACCCCGCGAGGTCCGGTGGTATTTCCTCGTTTGGCCGGGGGTTTACCCCATCGGTATGGATCTCGACTTCCCGCAACCTTGACGCACTGGCGAGTCATCGCAAGACACGCCTCTCGACCGCAATCTTCCCCGCGAGCATGGGAGTGCCATGGGCATTGGTGAAATCGACGGGTGGTCCGCCGCGCCGCTGGATTCGGCCGGTGACGGCTTCCGGCTGGCCCAACTGGTCACCAAGGAGGTCAGAAAGCACGGCAGGCACCTGCTTGGCGACCAGTTGCTGGAGACGCTCGCCGAAATCCAGCACCGGCGCGGAAACCGTGACCCATTCCTGCACGCATTCCTCGACGCCATCCTTGCCCGGCACCAGGACCGCTTTCGGAACCAGACCTACCTCGCCCTCCCGCTGCTCGACCAAGTTCTGGCCGATCCTCGGTCCGGCCTCGACCCGGAGCGACTGTCCGCGCTGCTCATCGCCGACATCGTGGCGCATGAGAGCCAGCCGTCCAGCGCAGGCCGCACCGATCCGGAGACTCGTCGCAAACGGATCACACACGCCAAACGACTCTTGACCGCCCTTGGCAGCGCGGACATCACCGACCTGCCACTACCACCCCGAACCGCCGCCGGAGCCTGGCTGCCGCTCACCGTCTTGCCCGTGTCCCTGGTGCACGATGAATACTTCTTCATCCGCGCGCTCCAAACGCACGAGCTCGTATTCAGAACGCTCACCGCTGACGTCCAGGCCGCTACCCACGCATTGCGCGCCGGGCAGGTTGACGCCGCGACTGCCGCGCTGCTCCGAGCTGACAAGGTATTCCAGCGGGCCGCCATGTTGTTCCGGATCGTCGCCACCATGCGCGCGGACCAATTCCATGATTTCCGGCAGTTCACCGAAGGCGCCAGCGCCATTCAGTCGGAGTCCTACAAGAGGTTCGAGGTCTGCTGCGGCGAACCGAAGCCGTCGAGGATCAGGTCCGAGGCGTTCACCAACGTACCGGCCGTCCAGGCAGGCGCGCACCGCCAGGACAACGTGGCGCGCGCATTCCTCGATCTGCACCGGCAGGGCCGCATCGACGACTCCGCCGGCACGCGCCTGCGGTTCGCCATCGACCAGCTGGAGGCGAGCCACCAGCGCTGGAAGATCACCCACTACCGGCTCGCCGCCCGGATGCTCGGCAACGCGCACGGATCGGGCTACACCGCCGGCGTTCCCTACCTCGAGCAATGCCTGCGCAACCGGCTCTTCACCACGGCAGCGGGAACCTAGCCGACGTGCTGTTACCGCGGTCGGTCCGATGTGGTCCGGCAGAGCGTCTGCACGAAGGCCCGCACCCGTGCCGTGTCGCCGTCACACCGCCAGATCAGGCCGTACTCGAGGGGTGGCGCGTCGCTGAGCGGCACGAAGGCGATGCCGGGACGGGCGTGGTACCGAGCGGCGCGCAGCGCGACGGGTGACACGCCCAGTCCGGACGCGACCATCGACAGTACCTCCGCCCAGTACACGGCGGAGGCAGCGTGTGTGATCGGCCGTCCCTGCGGCGTTGTCCGCGGATAGATGCTGTCCCGCCAGTACTGGGGACTGTCTCCTGATATGACGATCAGCGGGGTGCGTGCCAGGTCTTCCATGCAGACCGATCCGCACCGGGCGAACGGATGCTGCTCGGGCACCAGGAGGGCACGCGGCTCGGAGAAGATCACCGGCCCGGCGACCAGGTCGGGTTCGTCGACGGGGAACTCCGTGAGCTGCAAGTCCAGCTCGCCCGAGCGCAACGGCCCGAACGTGTCCCTGAGCTGCACCTCTTCGAGTTCGACGGCGCAGTCCGGGTAGGCGCGCCGGAAAAGCTTGGCGGTCTTGAGCACCATGTCGCTCGCCCATTGCGAGGAGAAGCCGACGCGCAGCGTCCCGGTGATGCCCTTGCCGATGGTGACGGCCTGCGCGGTGACCTCCTGGATCTGCCGGTAGGCCGGCGCGAGGCCCTCGTAGAGCCGCCGCCCGGCGGGGGTCAGGGCGACCCGGCGGCTGGTGCGCTCGAACAGCACCACACCGAGGCGGCGTTCGAGCGCCTTGACGGTCTGGCTGACCCGCCCCTGGGCCAGCCCGAGCCGTTCGGTGGCGCGCCGGAAGTGCAGTTCCTCGGCCACGGCCAGGACGGCCTCGATCTCGTGGCGCTCCAACCCCGTTCCGGTTTGATTGGTGAGTCTCACGCATCGATGGTAGAGCAGATCGATCTCGTTCCAGCCCGTTCTTTCTCGCCAGTATGGGGCGGTGGACTGCGGAAGGGACCGCGCAGTCCATTGAGGACACCAATCTGCCTGAACGAACCACCGGCACCGGCTGACCCCGTCGAGGAGAAACGATGAAAGCGATCAGGACCTACGGCCGGGATGCCGGACTCGTGCTGGAGGACGCGCCGTACCCGCATGCCGCCGAGAACGACGTCATCGTGAAGGTGCACGCGGCCGGCTTCACCCCGGGGGAGCTGGACTGGCCGGGCACCTGGACCGACCGCGCCGGCCGCGACCGCACCCCGGTGATCCCCGGGCACGAGGTGTCCGGGGTGGTCGCCGAGCTGGGCTTGGGAACCACCGGACTGACCGTCGGGCAGCGGGTGTTCGGGCTGACCGACTGGACGCGTGACGGAACCCTGGCCGAGTACGTCGCGGTGGAGGCCCGCAACCTGGCGCCGCTGCCCGCCTCGATCGATCACGTTCAGGCAGCCGCGCTCCCCCTCGCAGGGCTCACCGCCTGGCAAGGGCTGTTCGACCACGGGCGCCTGGAGACCGGTCAAACCGTGCTGGTCCACGGAGCGGCGGGAGGTGTCGGGTCGCTGGCGGTGCAACTGGCCCGGGACGCCGGAGCCCACGTGATCGGCACCGGGCGCACCGCCGACCGCGCCACCGCGCGGGAACTCGGAGCCGAGGTCTTCGTCGACCTCGAGACCGAGCGGCTGGAGGACGCCGGACCGGTGCACGTGGTGTTCGACGTCATCGGTGGGGAGATCCTCGACCGTTCGGCGTCGCTGGTGCGGCCCGGCGGCAGCCTGGTCACGATCGCCGCGCCGCCCAAGGTCCGGCCCGCCGATGGCCGCGCCGTGTTCTTCATCGTCGAACCCGACCGCACCCAGCTCATCGACCTGGCTCGCCGGGTGCAGGACGGCCGTCTACGCCCGGTCGTGGGCGCGGTCCGCTCGCTGGCCGAGACCGGGACCGCGTTCACCAGCCGCCGCACCCCTGGCAAAACCATCATCCAGATCATCGACGAACCGTAAGGGCTCAGCTGATGCCGCCCCCACCGGTTGGTGGCGGCCGACGGGGTGCGGAGTGCGGACTCTCACCAGCCCGGCACTACGGCAATCCGCGCTCCGCACCCGCAGCGGATCCCATCCACACCACGCAGAAAGGTAGACACGTCATGGCCATCACGGCCGAGGCCGCGGCCTCACCCGCCCGGACCCAACGCGCTCCACTCGCGCTGGCCGCCCTCGCCCTCGGTGCCTTCGGCATCGGACTCACCGAGTTCGTGATCGTCGGCCTGCTGGGCACCATCGGCAACGACCTGTCGGTCAGCATTCCGACCGCCGGTCTGCTGGTCAGCGGTTACGCCGTCGGTGTCGCGATCGGCGCCCCGATCATGACCGCGGCGGGCACCCGGGTACCCCGCAAGACCATGCTGATGATCCTGATGGGGATCTTCATCGTCGGAAACCTGCTGGCGGCACTGGCCCCCGACTACGGAACCCTGATGGCCGGGCGCATCGTCTCGGCGCTCACCCACGGCGCGTTCTTCGGCATCGGCTCCATCGTGGCGGCCGACCTGGTGGCCCCGGACCGCAAGGCCAGCGCCATCGCGATGATGTTCACCGGGCTCACCGCCGCCAACGTCGCCGGTGTGCCGCTGGGAACCTTCCTCGGGCAGCAGTTCGGCTGGCGCTCCACCTTCTGGGTGGTGAGCGCGATCGGCGTGGTCGCGCTGCTGGCCGTGGCCAGCCTGGTGCCGTCCCAGCCCCGCACCGAGCAGGGTGGTTTGCGCGGCGAGCTGACGGTGTTCCGCCGGCCGCAGGTGTGGCTGGCGCTGCTGGTCACCGCCCTGGGGTTCGGGGCGGTCTTCGCCGCCTTCACCTTCCTGGAGCCGATCATCACCGAGGTGACCGCGCTTCCGGACACCGCCGTGTCGTGGATCCTCGTGGTCTTCGGTCTGGGCTTGTTCCTGGGGAACGTGGTCGGCGGGAAGCTCGCCGACCGGGCCGTCATGCCCACCCTGTGCGGATCGCTGGCCGCCCTGACCGCGGTGCTGCTGGTGTTCACGGCCACCGCCCACGCCGTGGTGCCCGCCATCATCACGGTGTTCGCCTTGGGCGCCTTCGGTTTCGCGATCGTCCCGGCGGTCCAGATGCGAGTGCTCGACAAGGCCGCCGACGGACCGGCGCTGGCTTCGGCGTCCAACATCTCCGGCTTCAACATCGGCATCGCCGCGGCCTCCTGGCTGGGCGGCGAGGCGATCGACGCCGGCCTCGGTCTCACCGCCCCGTCGTGGATCGGCGCGATCATGGCCGCCGCCGCGCTGGCCGTGGCCCTGCTGTCCGCCGCACTCGACCGCCGGCGCTAGAACCGGGGCATGCCGTCGGCGGCACTGAGCTACTGCTCGGAGCGTCGGGTGGGCAGGTTCCAGCGGATGCGGCCACCGGGTTTGTAGATCGAGAGCCACGTGGCGGCACCGATCGTGAGGATGTGGAACACGGCCATGCCAACGAGGTTGACCTGCGCACCGACGAGATCGCCAGTGCGCGGGGTGCCAGGGGGCTGCAGGGCGGTGGCGATCCAGCCGGGTGTGAGGCTGGCGGTGATCGAGATCGTGGCGACGACCAGGACCAGCTTGACCAGCGGCCAGTAGTACTTCGCGATCCCCCACTTGGTGCCGACGGAGAGGATGAGCCCGGTACCCAGGGTGATCAGCGACGCGGGGCGGGCGAGGGAGCCGATGAGCAGCTCGTGGAACTCGTAGCCGGCGCGCAGGATCGCGGCGTCGGACTGGGTCATTGCCGCGACGGTGAGCACGAACGTCACCGCGGCGATCCCGAACCAGCCCACACCGGCGATGACGTGCAGGAGCAACACCACGCGCCGCGCACGTGCGGAGAGCCGGCGTCGGGACCGCTGGACCCTGCCGGTCCGCGCCGTCGCGGGCTCGGTGGCGACTGGGTGTCCGCCACCCGGAGAGGAAGGCTGCCGGGTCTTGTCGGGGGCTCCAGGACGGGGTCGGGTTCGTGCGGACGCGGTCTCGGCTTGGGCGGCGGGCGTCATGTTCACGGTCACGGCTCCTCGGTTCGTCGCGTGCCACAAGTACGTCGAGCAATGATCGGCCGGGCGCGGTTTCCCGGGCATCGTCACCAGCGTTGATTCGCGGGTACGCAGCCCTGCGTACTCCGCGGCGTTTCATGATCGGACGCCTCTATGCTTCGGTGGTGCTGCGGAGATCGACAGGAGGTCGCGGGGGCGTGCCAGGGCTGCGAGTCGTCCTGGTTGCCGTCGGACTGGCCGTCCTCGTAGGCGTCGGCTCGAACTTCGCTGCGTCTGTCGAGGGCTGGGAGCGTTCACCGGACGCGTGGGCCTCGCTGGTGGCGGCGGTGACGGCCGGTGCGCTGGCCTGGTCGCGGGCGGGCTCTGTGGTGATGCTGGCCGTGGTTGCTGCCGGAACGAGCGTCTACCTGGTCGGCGGATACCCGCCAGGGCCGGTCCTGCTCTGCCTGGTGGTCGCGACGTTCCAGGTCGCCCGCGTCCGGCCGGTCCGGGTCTCCCTGCCGGCGTGTGGCGTGGCCGCCGCCGTTGTCGTGGCCGCGCTGCTGGTCAACGTCGCGGACCAGAGCAGCCTCTCGCTGATCGTCGGCCTCGCCTGTGTGAACTGGCTGGTCGCGCCCTGGTCGCTGGGCACGCTGGTCCAGGTCCGGACCGTGGCCGCGGCCCGGCTGCGCACCGAACTGGTCGAACGAGGGGCGCTGGAGGAACGCGTGCGCGTGGCCGGAGAAGTGCACGATGTCGCCGGCCACGGCTTCTCGGTGATCGCGATGCAGGCCGGCGTCGCGCTGCTCGTGCTCGACGACGATCCGGCCCAGGCCCGCAAGTCGCTCCAGGCCATCCGGTCCACCAGCACCGATGCGCTGAGCGACCTCCGCGTCGCGCTCAGCCTGATGCAGGGGGCGGAGACTCCCGGACTCGACGGGCTGCCCCGGCTGGCCGAACGCGTCCGGAGCGCGGGGCTGCCGGTCGACCTGCACGTGGAATCGATGAACGATCTGCCGGCGGACCTCGATGCCGCCGTCTACCGGGTGGTCCAGGAGTCACTGACCAACGTCCTGCGGCACGCGGGCCGGGCCCGGGCGCGGGTCCAGATCTTCCGCGAGAACGGCGACCTGCTCGTCGAGATCGCCGACGACGGCAGCGGGTCGCCGAAGCAGTCCGACGGGCGGGGACTGGCCGGGATGCGCTCCCGGACAGAGGCCCTGGGCGGCACGCTCACCGCGGGGCCGGGCGACGAAGGCGGGTTCCGGGTACGCGCCCGGATCCCCGTTCCGGAAGGAGCGGAGCAATGATCCGGGTGGCGCTGGCCGATGACCAGGCGCTGGTGCGGATGGGCCTGCGGGTGCTCATCGAACGCGAGAACGACCTGGAACTCGTCGGTGAGGCCGAGGACGGGGCGGCCGCGGTCGAGCTGGTCCGGCGGACCACTCCCGACGTCCTCCTCCTCGACGTGAAAATGCCGGGAATGGACGGGCTTCAAGCGCTGCGCTCCATCACCGGCGATCCGGCCCTCGAAGGCACCCGCGTCGTCATCGTGACGACCTTCGAGACCGAGGAGTACGTCTTCACCGCCCTCCAGGCAGGCGCCAGCGGATTCGTCCTCAAGGACGCCGACCCCGTGGAGCTGGTTCAGGCCATCCGGGTGGCCGCGGCCGGTGAAGCACTCCTGTCCCCGTCGGTCACCCGCCGCGTTGTCACGCACTTCGCCCGCCACATCGCGGGCGGCACCACCACGCCCTCGGCTCTGGACGAGCTGACCGACCGCGAACGAGAGATCGTCGCCTGGGTGGCGACCGGACGCTCGAACGACGAGATCGCCCAAGAACTCTTCCTGAGCCCCGCGACCGTCCGCACCCACGTCGGCCGCGCCACCATGAAGCTCGGCGCCCGGGACCGCGCCCAACTCGTCGTTTTCGCCGTGCGTGCGGGCCTGACCCTCCCCGGCGACCCGTGAGTGCCTAGGGATGACGTGCCGGGCAGCTACGGCCGGACCGGTGCGGCTTCCGCTCCCCGGCGCCTGCCGATGACGAGGATCGCCAGCGCCGGGATGACCACGGCAGCGGCGCTGACCGCGGCCGCGGTGGCCGGTGTCAGGACGGTGGCGTCGATGGCGGAAGCGATCACGACGAGGACCGAGGTGGCCGCGTAGGTTCCGGTGGCGATGCGGATCAGGCGCAGCCGTGCCGCCTCCGGACGCGACGAGCGGCCCAGCAGCCAGGCCAGCGCGGGCAGCAGCAGGATGGCGTGCATGGTCACCGCATGCGCCGGCCGCAGGAAACCGGCCAGCTCGTACGCCGCTTGCTGATGGCCCGAGCCCTCCAGCGTGAGGCCGCGGGCGATCATGACCGCGCCGAGGGCCATGGACGCCACCAACGCCACCAGCCCGGCCCGCACGGCCAGCCGCATGCTGGCCGGAACCGCCGAGCCGGAACCGGTGCGGAACGCGGCGATGGTCAGCGCGACCACCACGACGATCAGCGCGACCCCGCCTGCGGCGAGGGACCGGGCCACGATGCTGTCGAACGTGGTCTCCAGGTTGAAGTGGGATGGAACGCCTCGCCACGCCTGCATCGAGGTCAGGCCCACCTCCAGCACCGAGGCCGCGGCGAAGATCCCGAGCAGCAGGCTCCGGGCCCGGTCGCCCAGTCGCACGAACCCGGAGATCCAGGTGAGGGTGAGCACGCTGGCGCCGAAGGACAGGCCGAAGGTGATCGGCTTCCGCCAGGAGACCGGACCGTCCCACGCCCCGCCGTCGATGGCGAAGACGACCAGATGAAGTCCGGCGACGGCGAGCAGCAGCAGGCCGATCAGGTAGTGGATACGCATGGAAGTCCTTCGTCAGCTGAACGGGACGCCGATGGATGAGCGACAGCCGCACGCGGGAACCCGGGACTCGTGACGGCCGTGAGGTCGCCGTAGCGCTTGGTCAGCACCGTGTTTCGGCGGACTGCTCTATCGTCGGTGGACACGCCCGTCGCGTCGTCGACCGTCGTGCGTATCTGCCGCTACGTCGTGGTGCGTACGCGCGCTCTTCATCCAGCCCGGCGCCTCGGGTCAGCTTCTGACGGACTTGCAGCGGTTACCCGGCGGTGAGCTTCGCGATGTCGGGGGCGTAAACGGTCATCCAGTGCGGGTGCAGCCGGTAGAAGACCACGTCGTTGTCCCAGTCGAAAGCATCATCGCCGTAGAAGTCCTTGAAGTACGCGAGCAGGTCCGGCCAGTCCGAAGCCGGCTCGCCGTCCTCGGGGTTGAGGACCTCCACCGTGCCGTGCGTGAACACCCCCAGGTCCTCGCCGCGCATGTGCGCGACGCTGGCGGCGGGGCGGGCAGCGAGGTGGCGAGCCTTGGCCGCGCTGCGCGCCGTGCCGAAGTACCACCTGCCGTGCAGGAAATGCCCGTCCGCACCGCTGATCCGCGGCTCCCCCTTCGCCGTCACGGTGGACAGGGCGAGCGTGCACATGCCGGTCAGGACCTGGGTGAGCTGAACGGCGGTCAGGGTGCGCTCGGTGACGATCGAGCGGAGGTGCGTGGTGGAGCGGGACAGGGAAGCGTCGAGCAGCGCTTGAAGCTCGTTGAGCTCTTCGGAGGTTTCACGCATAGGGCCACAGTAGCCAAGACGGACCGTCCACAATGCCGAACCTGATCAAGACGCTCAGCCTGGACTTCGACCGCGATGGGCTGGGGATTTCCCCCGGGCCTCCTCGTTCCTGATCGCCCCGTGCGACCGCCGAGAACCCCTGCGAGGACTGCGCACCGCCGAGGAATTCGCCGCCACGCTCCGAGCGCACCTCGACGCCGCGAAGCGCACACGGCAGTAGCCGTCGCGCCGGACGATCGCAACGCTGACCCGACGCCCGCGCGAAACCGAGGCGTGCCCTGGTGATCCCTGCCCTCATCCAGCAAAGGGCGTGTGACGCGATCCCGTACTCCATCTCGTTCTCGATCACCGCCGGCCTGGATCCCAGCGTCGGGTTGTTCGTCTCGTTCACGATGGCCGTGGTCATCGCGATCGTCGCGGACGCCCCACGATGATCTCCGCCGCCATTGGCGCCATCGCCCTCGTGGTGGCGTCGCTGGCCCGGGAACACGGCATGGGCTACCTGATCGGGCCCCGGGCTCCAGCACCCCAGTGACGTCCCTGCTCTGGAACGCCGACGCTCGCGGTGGGAAACTGCCAGCCCGATACTGCAGACCGGCAGGAGCACACCCCCGCAGAAAGCAGAATCGGAACATCCGCCCGTCGGCACGAGCGGACGATCGGCAAGAGGTCAGATCCTGGTTAGGTCTGGGCGGGTCGGCGGTCGGTGGGGATTCCGTTGCGCCAGATCGTGTGGATGTCGCGCAGGGCCTGGATGTTCTCGGTGGCGTCGCCGTTGACCAGCACCAGATCGGCCCGGTGGCCGGGGGCGAGCAGCCCTCTGCCTTCGAGACCGAACCGCCGCGCCGGGATGCCAGTAGCCGAACGCAACGCGTCGACCGGACTCAGTCTCGCGTCGACGAGCAAGCCGAGTTCGGAGAGCAGGCTGACACCGCGTGCGGTTCCCGGGTTCGCGGCGTCGGTTCCGACCAGCACCGGAACACCCTTGGCATGCAGTGCACGAACGTTCTCCCGCGCGACATCGAACAGTCCCGGCTTGCACTTGGCACGCAAGTTCAGCCCATCCCGCTGCTCCTGAGACAAATACGGCGCCAGCAGCGGGTCTCCCAGCAGCTGATCCGCTTCTCCCGCGCAGCTCAACGCGTTGAACACGGTCAACGTCGCGATGACGAAGGCGCCGCGACGTCGCGCGAGATCGACGACGTCGTCGGGCATCGGATCCGCGGGCACATGCGCGAGTCCATCGGCACCCGCTTCCAGCGCAACACGGGCATCGCGCTGCCGAACCACGTGCACGACGCAACGGGCACCGAACTCGTGTGCTGCTTCGATCGCGTACTCCACCTGCCTGTCGCTGAGCGTGGGATAGTGCCCGCCCCACAGGCTGCCGTCATCCTTGATGACTTTGATGTAATCAGAGCCTTCGGCCAAGCGCTCACGGACGAATCGCGCAACGTCCTCACGATCCGCGTCAGGAGAGACAGTGGGGATCGGGCCGTATTCCGTGCCGTGCCCGCCAGGAACGGTGACCAGTGTCCCTGCGGTCCACACATCGGAGAACCGGGTGGGTGCCGCGGATTCGCGCTGTTGCCGGTACGGCCCGAGATGCTCCAGGAACGTGAACATGTCCAACTCGGTGGTGACGCCGAAGCGAACCGGATCTGCGCGAAGTCCGAACGCGTGCACGTGGGCGTCGATCAGCCCAGGCAGCAACGTTTTCCCACGCCCGTCGACGATGTCGATGCCGGAAGGCATCGGGCCGCCGACCGCGAGGATGTGGGGTCCGCCTACTGATTCGCGCCGATCCCGAGGCACTCATGGCGCCACACCCCCAGTGACTCACGTGCGATCCACACCAGGAAACCAGCAAGGTCAACCCCGCGCATTTGCCCCCCGACGATGCCACCGTGCTCTAGGACAGGCGCACGGACGACCTCGTGACGGAGCGCCTGACCCAGCAAAAAGATCGCAGGCCAGTTCGTGTTCCGCGTAACGGGACACGAACTGGCGCCAGTCGGATCCCCGTTCCTACGGTCGGACCACGTGAACAAGACCGGCAGCACAAGGAAGCGGGGACCCATGCGCAGTCCTCCGAACACCCCAAGGAATCCCTCCGAAGATTCCCCCTACGTGCTGGGAAACGACGCAGAGCAGGCCACGTACCGGTTCGCGGCCCTGGAAGGCTGCTATGACGGTGTTTCGCGGCAACGACTGGCCGAGACCGGCCTCGGCTCCGGATGGCGCTGCTGGGAGGTCGGCGCCGGAGGCGGGGCGTTGGCCGGCTGGTTGTCCGACCAGGTCGCGGCCACCGGCCAGGTCGTCGCCACCGATGTCGCCCCGAGCCACCTTGGGTGGCTGCGCGAGCGTGCGAACGTGCAGGTGATGACGCACGACGTGGTCCGCGAAGATCCTCCGGAGAAGGACTTCGATCTGATCCACGCCCGGTTGGTGCTGTTGCATCTGCCGCAGCGGGAGGCGGTGGTGCCCCGGTTGGCCGCTGCGCTGGCTCCGGGCGGTTGGCTGGTGGTGGAGGAGTTCGACTGCGCCTGGACCCCGGTGATGTCCGCGCCCAGCCGGGAGGCGTCGGCGTTGTTCGAGCGGATACAGGCAGCCTTCCTGCGGGTGCTGCGCCAGGCGGGTGCGGATCCGTTGTGGGGGCGCAAAATCTACTCCGCACTGCTCCGGAGCGGACTCGAGGAGGTCTCGTCCACCACCTTCGCCCAGGCGTGGCACGGCGGCGGGAGCGGCGTCGAACTGCATCGCGCCAACACCCGACAGCTCCACTCCGAACTCGCAGCGACCGGCATACGAAACGAGGAACTGCGGGACTACTGGAACCTGCTCGATGATCCGAATTTCGCCGTCAACTCCTACCCGATGATCAGCGCCCGTGGGCGACGACCACGGACACCGCCATGATCGAACCGGCACCCACCAGCACCGCTGCCGCGGCCGGTGCCGTGGCGCTCATCCAGGAAGGGCTCTTCGACACATACATGCTCTACGAGCGTGCGGGAACGTGGACCGTCGCCGGAGGAGATCACGCCACCGTCACTCTGGACGCCGAGCACGTCCGCGTGCGCCACGAGGGCAGCGACCGCCGCTGGAGGTGGCGCTCCCAACCCCTGGTCCGCCTGGGCGAGGCGCTGGCCGCCGTGCCGATGCCCACCGGCACCGCCTACGGCTGGCTGGCGTTCGAGATCGCCCAACTCCTGGCAGGCCGACCCGACCTGGCCGGGACCGCCGACCTCGCACACGTGGTCGTGCCCCGTGCCGAAGCGCGGATCAGTCACAACGGAGCGACGATCACCTGCCCGGACCCGGACCTACGGGACCGCATCCACGACGTGCTGACCACCGCTGCGCCAGCGCCGCGCGCCTCGACCGCCAAAGTGGACATCGAGCAGGACAGCACTTCATACCAGGCAGCGGTGGCCGACGCCGTGCGGACCATCCAGCGCGGTTTCTTCCGGAAAGTCATTCTGTCCCGGCAGGTCCCAGTGGACGCAGGGATCGACTTCCCGCGGACCTACCTGCGTGGCCGGGCGGCCAACACCCCGGCCCGATCGTTCCTGCTCGACCTCGGAGGACGCCGCGCGACCGGATTCTGCCCCGAAACGATCCTGGAAACCGGCGCCGACGGCCTGGTCTCCACCCAACCCCTGGCCGGAACCCGGTCCCTCGGCAACGGTGCGGTCGACGACCACCGCTTGCGCGCCGAACTCCTCGCCGATCCGAAGGAAGTTTACGAGCACGCCGTGTCCGTCAAGCTGGCCTACGACGAGCTGTCCCGCGTGTGTGTCCCGGAGACCGTGGTGGTCAACGACCTGATGTCGGTCAAGCCGCGCGGCGGCGTGCAGCATCTCGGATCACGAGTGCGCGGCTACCTGGATGCCGGCCGCACCGCCTGGGAGGCGTTGGAGGCCGTCTATCCGGCAGTCACCGCCTCCGGCATCCCCAAGTCCGCGGCCTGCGAATACATTGCGCGCACCGAATCCCGTCCGCGGGGCCTGTATTCGGGAGCGGTGGTGATGGCCACTCAGGATGGCGCGCTGGACGCCGGACTGGTGCTGCGCAGCCTGTTCGAGGAGAAGGGCCGCCGGTGGCTGCAGGCGGGCGCGGGCATCACCGCCGCGTCCCGGCCGGAACGCGAGTACGAGGAGACCTGCGAAAAGCTGCGCAGCATCGCGCCGTACCTGGTGGAAAACCGCAGACCGGTCCTGTGAACGCGGGATGACCGTCGTGGCAGCGCGGGAAATGTCCGCCGGGTCTCCTCCCCCGCCCAACCGCCCACGATCCTGTCTCCTCGCAACTACCCGCGACTGCGCGTTTCGGCTGGTCAGCACACGCATTCGAACGTAACGCGGCCGCCGGGGCGCGTACACTCCGTCCCAGCGCATCCGGCCGGAACAGCATCACCGATTTCGCAGTTTCCCGCCGATCCGGAGCTGAAAGGATCCGTCCGATGGTCCACGAACACGAAACCGCGAAGGGACCGGATCTTCAGCCTGCCAACCGGAATCGGACGATAGGCCGGGTTGTCGCGATCCTCAAAGCCGTCCGGGAAAGCGGCGGACCGGCCACGCTTTCCGGTCTTTGCCGGGCGACCGGCCTGCCCAAGAGCACCGTCCACCGGCTGTTGGCCGAGCTCCACGCCCACGGAGCGGTACGCAGGGACGGTGACCAGTACCTGCTGGGGCCGGTGATGCTGAGCATGCTCTCCAGCCGCGATCACCGCGAGATCAAGTTGTTGCGGCGGGCGATCAAGCCCGTGCTGGCCGAGTTGTACGAGGAGACTCACCATCTCGTCGGCCTCGGAATACCGGGCGAAGTGACGGTCGAATTCGTCGACACGGTCTACGGCCGCCAATACGGACACGTGATCAATCGGATCGAGGAAGCGTCATTCCTGCACACCAGCGCCGCCGGCAAGATCTTCCTCGCCTATGATTCCGACCTGACCTCGAGCTTCGGGGTGCGGGCGGGATGGCATTCGGCCGGACTCGGCCATCACCTGCTGCCACCCGATTTGCAGGCCGAACTCGTGGAAATCCGGCGGCGCGGTGTGTCGACGAGCATGGGCGGCCCGAGCCCGGGCATCACCGCGGTCGCGGCCCCGATCTTCACGCGCAGCCAACGCCCGGTCGCGGCACTGAGCGTCGGAGCTCACCACAAGAAGTTCGACATGCCACGAACGCAAAGCCTACTGCGCCACGCCGCGATCCGGGCCCGCGTGGCCCTGACCCAGTACTCGGCGCTCAACCAGAGCCAACCCGGCGGACACCGGTGACGCGTGCACGACCGGTTTGGCTCACGGGCAACCCGAAACTCGTTGTCACGCGGCGGGGTTGAGCACGAGGTAGCCGTCGATGCGGCAGATGGTGTCGGCGTCCGGGTCGCGCATGCCGCCGCGGACGGCTCCCTCGATGTGGCGAGCGTAGCCGCGGTCGGTTTCGGTGGAAGCCCACTGGATGCGTCCTTCAGCGGCGCCGTGTCAGTGCATGACCCGGCGGTGACGGTGTGCTCATGGCGTGCGTTCGTGGTGCCAGACGAGCCCGCCGGCCGCAAGCGATGCGACAGCAAGAACGGCAGCGAAGATGGTCGATCCGGTAGTGAATCCGAGGGCGTCGCTGAGGTAGCCGGTGCCCACGGGCAGCAGGGCGGCGGGGATGTAGCCGCCGAAGTTGAGCAGCGCATTGGCCTCGGCGCGCCGTCGTTCGGGTACGTGTGCGCTGATCATGGTGAGCCCGCCGAGCTGGCCCAGGCCCTGTGCGGCTCCGGCGAGTACGGCGGTGACGACGATCGCTGGGACCCAACGCGCGTACACGGCGACGAGCAGTGCGGCCATGCAGGCGAGTGCCGTGACCGTGCCGGTGAGCAGGATGGCGCGGACACCGAGCCGCCTTGCGGCGAACTGGACGGTAGTGGCGGCGCCGAACATGACGAACGCGGTCGCCCCGGCGAGTAGTCGGTTGCTGGTGCCAAGCACGCCAGCGAGCAGCGCCGGGCCGAGCGAGAGCATGAACGAGGTCGAGGTGATGCCCGGGGCGAAGACAGCAATGCCCAGAGCGAGGTGCTTGCGGTGAGCGCGGGGAATCGCGGGTACGCGCACCCAGCCGCCTGTGCCAGGTCCAGCCGGGCGCTGGAGCGGGAGGCGACCGACCACGATGGCGGCGCTGAGCAGCAGTGCCGCAGACAGCACGAAGATCGTCACTGTGGGCCCGGGCAGGGTTTCCGACAGCGTTCCGGCGAGTAGCGGCCCGAGGCCGGCGCCGAAGACCATGGCGGTGGAGGCGGCGAGCGTGGCGGTGCGGGCACGTTCGGGTCCACCGACGTCGACGACGGCTGCCATGCCCGCGGACACGGTGATGCCGACCGCGATCCCGGCCAGCAGCCGGGCGATCGCCAGTGCGAGCACCGAGGTGGCGGTCGCGAACAGCGCACAGGCGACCAGCGCGAGCAGCACACCGGGCAGGACAACGGGTTTGCGGCCGAGCCGGTCGGAGGCGCGGCCCGCCACCAGCAGCGCGGCCAGCAGCCCGGCGATGTAGGCGGCGAAGATCACCGTGAGGGTGCCGGCGGAGAAGCCCAGCCGGTGCTGCCACAGCACATACAGCGGAGTGGGCGCGTTCGACAGCACAAACACCGCGGTGACCGGCCACGCTGCGAGCCAGGGGTTGCCTGCGCGGGGTGGCGCGGCGTCGGTGACGGCGACCATCGGTCCTCCAGTACGAATTAAGTCGAACTAATACGAGTCAACTCGAACATAGCAGCAGTTCGACTCAAGTCGTACTGGAGTGGTTGAATGTGGGCATGAGCACGTCAACGGCGCCCGCCCCGGATGTACCGCCCGCCGAACTGCCGCCGCCGCTGCCCGAGCCTGCACGTGAGGAGCTGCGGCTGGAGGTCGTGCTGGGTGCGCTGAGCGATCCCCTGCGGCTGACGATCGTCCGCAAGCTGCTGCTGGAGCGCGAGTCCTACGACCATCCGTGTGGCTGGTTCGGGCTGGACCGACCGAAGTCGTCGCTGACCCACCACTTCAAGGCGTTGCGGGACGCCGGCATCCTGCGGCAACGACAGTACGGACTGGAACGGCGCAGCCGCGTGCGTACCGAGGACCTCGACGCGCGCTTCCCCGGCCTGCTGGACCTCGTCGCAGCTTGGAAACCCGTATCCGACCGGGGCTGACCCCCTGTGAGGGCGCGGAAGGACGGCTGCGGCCGTTCGCCGTGATCTACGCTGAGCCGTGACAGCTCAGCAGCCTGTGCCGAGGCCATCCGCCAGGACACCCGAAAGCGGTGCAGGCCCCTGGTTTTCGCCGCGAGCGGCGACAGGCGACGAGTCCCTTCGGGTGGTCACCGAACACCCGAAGGGACATCGGTGTCACCGCAGCCAGTCGGTGACCTCCTGGAGGAACTCGGCCCTGCCCTTCTCCGGGCGGTCCAAGTGCACGTAGTGCGTGGCGCCTGCCAGCGTCACCGCACGCACCTCCTTCGCCGCGGTCAGGTCCGCCGCCAGCGTCGTCAGGTCGGCCGGCCGGGACCAGAAGTCGTACTCACCGCGCAACACCAGCGTCCGCGCCCGGATCCGTTGCGCGTCCCACAGTTGAGTACCGTTCGCCAGTTGGTGGCTGTCGACCATGGCGCCGGTCGGCGCGCGGAAACTCGGCGGGTCGCGGTCCTCGGACGTCGGGTCGCTCGCCAGCGCTTCATCCACATAGGACTGTGCGACGCGCGGGTCGCGCCACTCGGTCTTGTCCGGCACCGGGATACTCGAATCCCACGCGGGCAGCAGCTGGGCCGCCGTGCTCAACCGGTACGCCTCGGTCGGCGGCGGCGCGTCGAACATCGGGTGGCCCGCGGTCGCGCCGTACAGACTGCTGTGCACCACGAGGTTCGCCACCCGGTGCGGGTGCTCACTCGCGTACCACGCCGCCCAGTGCCCACCGGTCGCCCAGCCGACCAGGTCCACCTGTCCGGCACGCAGCCACCGCACCACGGCGTCGATGTCCTTGACGACCTGCTCACCGGTCACCAGGGGCGGGTTCGCCTCGGGCGGCCCGGTCATGGCCGGCGGACGGGTCGAGCCGCCGTACCCGGTGGCGTCCAGGACGAACACGCGGTGCCCGTCACGTGCGAGGTCCTCGGCGAGTGAGCCGCCCTGCACCGGCAGGTCGAACGACGCGACACCTGGCACCCGCGCGCCGTGCAGAAGGACCACCGGCCGCGCCCGCTTTGCCGATTCGAGCCGCACCTCCCGGACCTGGAGGGTGCCCGCGCCGCCCGGTATGTCCCAGTCGGAGCGCACGAGATGATCCAGCTCCCCCGCGGGCAGGAAAGTGGTCAACAACGCTATGACAAGACTCGCGAACATGCCGTCAGGCTGTCACCGCCACGCCAAGATCCGACTATTCTGTGCACAATCCACTCTCATTAATTCGGTGTCAATATGGATCTCAAGCACCTGCGCGCCGCCGTCGCGGTCGCCGACCACCTCCACTTCGGACGCGCCGCCGCCGCGCTCGGCGTGGCCCAGCCACCGCTCTCCCAGCAGATCAAGGCACTCGAGACCGAGCTGGGTGTGCCGCTGTTCCAGCGGACGACCCGCGAGGTGGCGCTGACCGCGGCCGGCGAGGCGTTCGTCGCCGCCGCCAGGGCGGCGCTGTCCATGGTGGACAGCGCGGCCAGACGGGCGCGGGCGACCGGCCGGGGGGAGGCCGGCGAGCTGGTGATCGGCATGGTCGGATCCGCGGTCCAGCACCCGCTGCCGACGATCGTCCGCGCGTTCCGTGCGCGCTACCCGGACGTGACGCTGACCTTCCACGTACTTCCCACTGTCACGCAGGTCGAGCGACTCCGCGTGGCCGCGCTGGACCTCGGGCTGCTGCGCCCACCACTTCCCGGTCCCGGCGACGACCTGGAGCTGGTGCCCGTGTCACGGGAACCGCTCGTCGCGGTCCTGCCGAACGACCACCAGCTCGCCGGCCGTCGCCGGATCGCGGTGAGCACCCTCGCCAAGGAGCCGTTCGTGCTGTTCCCCCGGGCACTCGGCCCCGGCCTGCACGACGAGATCACCGCACTGTGCAGACGCGGCGGATTCACCCCGGACATCACCCAGGAAGCGGTGCAACTGGCCACGATCGTGGGCCTGGTCGCCGCCGGCTGCGGGGTCAGCATCCTGCCCGGCTCGGCGGCACAACCACGCCCCGAAGTGGTTTTCGTGCCGGTCAGCCCGCTGGTCCGGCTGGTCGACCTCGCGATCGCGCTACCGAAGGCCAACCGCTCCGTGGCGGCGGCCAACTTCACCGCACTGGCAAGGGACCTGACGCGCTGACGACGGGCGGAGACAGTCCGGATATCAAGGGCTGCTAAGCGAGCTTTCCAACCACGCCCCGATAGGACTGTCATTCCCAGGCGGCACGAGCGCGGTCCCCACAGCAGCCCAACGTCAAGCGCAACCGGAACCAGACATGTCCGAACATATCGGGCAGTCCGTCGCACGACCCCGTTTCGCGCCCCGCAGGAACGGATCCTCCCAAAAATCGGAGACGGGCCCGCGCGGGCGATCACCACAAGATCCACCCCAGAACACCAAACAGCCCGCTGACCTGCGCTTACGAGCATCGTCAACGGGCTGTTGCGACCGTCGGGACGGCGGGATTCGAACCCACGCAGCCGCGTCAAAGACAGCTTGCAAACCGCCACCCTGTGAGGGTTCACGTCCCCGGGGGACACGACCAATTCGCCCACGCTCTCTACCAGGACACCCGCCTCGTCCTTGACCACTCCCCCGCCACTTCCGCCTCGCTCACCCAGATTTCCGGTAGGGCGACGCACCGCGGTGGTGGTCCACTAGATCGCGCCACTGCGTCCGATGACCTGGCCGTAGCGGCGCGGCCAGCCGGACGGAATCGTCCCAGCCTCGGCACCCGGCTGCCTAGTTCCAGCCCGCTGCCGCCCCTGCCCGATTCCGAACTCGGAAGGACCTCTTCGACTGCGATTCAAGTCACGGTCAGGTCCTGGCCGATCAGACTCCTTCCCCGCGAACAAGGGAAAAGCCATGCCGGCCAGTCTCGCCGGCAGCTTTGCCGAGCACCTCACCGTAGCTGACAAGTACCTCCTGTGGAGAAGCAGCGCCTCCGCAGGAGTGAGTCACGCGTTTCCTGCGCCCGCCCGGCCGGACCGGACATCGTCGGACTGGAGTTCCTGGGGAAGGGATGCCCGGTCCACGGCGGGGATCCCGCAGTCGTTGTAGAGCCACACCTGCAGCCGCCCCTGTTCGGGACGGATGCTGAGCACGGTGCCATCGGCGGCGACGTAGCGGTGCTCATCAGCGGCGGCGAATTCCGAGGGCGTCATGCCCTGCACGGCGGCCAGCCGGTCCACGGCGTCGATGCGATGTGGGCGGCATGAGGCCGAACTCCGCCCGACGTTGGCCGGGAATTCCTCCGCGATCATGCTGAACACCTTCACCCGCAAGGAAAACGCCACACACCGAACGCGCGTCCGAGTGTTCGCCGTGACCGGGCGCGGCAGCCCAATGGCGATGACGATGTCGGGCGGCGTGAGGGTGGGCCCCGACCAGCCCGTGGCTGGCCGGGGCGTCCCTGTCGTGCGAGCGCCGCTCAGTCGTCGTCGCCTTCCAGGCGGTCCCAGTTGCCGGTGATCGCGTACAGAACGCCGGGGGTCTGGACGCTGGCGAACAGGATGTTGCCGTCGGGTGAGAAGACCGGGCCGCAGAACTCGCTGTAGTCGGGCTCCAGTGCGGTGCCGGTGTTGATCTCGTTGCGGGCCAGCGGGTAGGTCTGGCCGTCGTAGGTCGCGCCGAACAGGTGCGACTTCCCGTCACCGTCCTCGGCGAGGATCAAACCGTTGCCGCGGGAGGAAACGGTGATGTTGTCCGGGCCGTCGAACTGGGCGTCGTCGTTCTGGTCGTACTCGAAGCGCAGCTTCAGTTCGATGGTCTGCCGCCGCGGGTTGTAGAACCACACCTGGCCGTCGTGCGGCGTGCCCGGGCTGTCTTCGACACGGGCGTAGCTGCACACGAAGTAGGCGCCGCCGTCGCCCCACCAAGCTCCTTCGAGCTTACGGCCGCGGGTGATCTGGTCGTCGGTGAACTGCTTGCGGATCGAGGTCGTCGCCGCCGCGCGGTCGGGTACAGACACCCACGTGACGCCATACCGGGTGCCGACCTGCGTGGCTCGGGACAGGTCGTCCACGTGCTGACCGGATGCGTCGATCGCCGTCATCGCTTCCAGTGTGCCGTCGTTGTCGCCGAGGGCACGGAGCTTGCCGGGGCCCAGGGGCAGCGCGGAGGCCGGCGGCGTGAAGCGGTAGAACAGGCCGTTCGGGCCGGAGGCGTCCTCGGTTTGGTAGATGTGCCCGGTGTTCGGGTCGACGACGGCCGCCTCGTGGGAGAACCGGCCCAGGGCCTTGATCGGCTTCGGGTCCTGGTTCGCCTGCCGGTTGTAAGGGTCGACCTCGAAGGTGAAGCCGTGGTCGAACTGCAGGCCGTCCTTGCCCGCCCTGTCCTCGGTCTCTTCGCAGCTCAGCCAGGTGTTCCACGGAGTACGGCCACCCGCGCAGTTGGTTTGGGTGCCGGCCAGGGCGACGTACTCGGTGACGCGGTTGCCCTCCGCGTCGACCTCGACGACCGTGCAGCCGCCGGGGGCGATCGGGTCGTAGGTGAGGCCGGGCAGGCGCGGGACCGGGAACTCGGCGTTGTGGCTGACCTTGATCTCGTGGTTGTACACGATCACGCTGCCGCCGTCGGGGCGGATGAAGGTCGCCATGCCGTCGTGCTTCTGCGGGGTGGGCTCACCGGATTCCAGTGTCGTCTTGCCCGCCTCGGTGACGATCTTGTAGCTGAATCCGGCCGGCAGCGACAACCGGCCTGCCGGGTCGGCCACGAGCGGTCCGTAACCTGCGGGCTCACCGTCGTCGGCAGCGGCCGGAGCGGCGGCGGTCACCGCCCCGACGTTGCCGACGAGGGCGATCCCGATACCGCCCAGCAGCGAGCGGTTGACGAACTGCCTGCGAGAGAGATCCATGTGCGACTCCGTAAGAGATCAATCAGACGGCGCACAAGCATCACCACTCAAGGCATCGGACCGATGAACCCAGCAAAGCGAGAACGTGTCACCACCCCGAAGAGGTACTGGGCAAAGGATGGGAGAACTCTCATGCTGCGCCCACAGACCGACGCAGAGTGCATCCTCGTCCGGCAATATTCGTACCTTCGCTGTTCGCGATCAACAATCAGAATGGGCGCAATCAAGTCATCACACCGCCTGCGCGATTGCGAGTGCTCGCAGTTGTGTGGGGGCCCGGTAGGTTGCATGGCATGCCTAGCGACGATCTTCCGGTCGAGGTCGGTCGGAGTGTGAAGCTGTTCCTGACTGCCCTGGACGAGTTGGCGCCAGGCTTGGTCACCGGCTTCTACCTGGTTGGATCGGTAGCGTTGGGCGACTTTCATCCGCGCGGTGGCGGTCGCGGTCGGCTCAGCACAGCCAGCGACATCGACTTCGTCGCGGTGACCGACAGACGTGCGGAGCGCGAGTCGCGGGAGATGGCGGCGTTGGCTGAGGCGCATGCCCGCACCTTGGCTCGCTTCCCTCGGCCACACTTCGATGGCGCGGTGCTCACTTGGACCGACCTTGCCGCCGGGCCAGAAGGCTGCCCTGAGGGTGTTGCGCGATGTGCTGATATATCTACGATGCATCAGTGGTCGGAAAGCCGTCGTCGACACTCCACGGCAGGCACGCTACCGTGAGGGTCTCAGACGCCGGACGATCTTGCGCACTGCCCACCCGCGCCGAACGTCACCGTTCGCCACCGGTGTCACACCTTGCCGCGGGTCACATCCGGAGCGGCGAGGGCCTGGCTCGCGACGAGTCTGCGGTACAGGGCACTGTGGCCGAGCAGTTCCTCGTGCGTCCCGGTGGCCGCCGCGACGCCCCCGTCGAGCACGACGATCTGGTCGGCGTGGCGGACCGTGGCGAGCCGGTGCGCGATGACCAGCAGTGCGCACTCCCCTGCCGCAGCGGCCAGGACCCGCGCCAGGTCGGCCTCGGTGAGCGCGTCCAGGTGCGAGGTCGGCTCGTCGAGCAGCAGCAGCGACGGACGGGTGAGCAGGGCGCGGGCGATCGCGACGCGTTGCCGCTCGCCCGCCGACAGGGTCCCGCCGCGATCGCTGATCGAGCCGGCCAGACCACCTGGCATCCGAGCGACAACCTCGTCGAGGCTGGTCAGTCCGATGACGCGCGCCACCTCACCGGGGTCGGCGCCGGGGACCGCATAGGTCAGGTTGTCCCACAGCGACCCGTGCACCGCATGTGCGCTCTGGTCGACGATGGCGACCCGGCGTCGGCACTCGTCGCGCCCCAGAGCGTCCGCGAGCTGCCCGTCGAAGCGGATCTCGCCCGACTCCGGGTCGTAGAAGCGCGCCACCAGCGCCAGCACCGTGCTCTTGCCCGCCCCGGACCGCCCTACCAACGCCACCTGGCCGCGGCGCGGGACGGTCAGCCGAAGTCCCCGCAGCACGGGCCGCTCGCGGTATCCGAACCACACGTCGCGCAGTTCGAGGGCGGGCGCGTCGCCGGGTTCCGGGCTCCGGACCGGCGGCGGATCCCGTTCGATGGGCAGGTCCATCGCCTCGGTGATGCGGACCAGCGCGCCCATGCCCTTCTGGATCAGCCCGATCGAACGGAACACAGTGGACAGCGGTACCACCAGGTAGGAGGCGTAGAGCAGGAACGCCACCAGTTCGCCGAGAGACGCCGCGTCACCGGCCACCCGCATGCCGCCCACCACGAGCACGATCAGGAACGAGCCCTGCACCGCCAGTTCCACCGCCGAACTCATCACCGACGCCAGCTTCGCCGTGCGCACCCCTGCGGTGCAGGCGGAATCGAGGCGTTCGCCGATCCGGTCGGCCTCCCGCCGCTCCGCCCGGTTGGCCCGCACCATCCGCATCGCGCTCAGCGCGCGTTCCAAGTCAGCGGCGACCACGCCGATCGCCGCCTGCGTACGTTCACCCGCCAACCGGATTCCGGCCAGCAACGACGACACGACCACGGCCGCACCCGCGACGGTGAACGCGACCATCAGCAGTAGAACGGGATCCAGCCACAGCATCAGCGCCACCGCCGCGACGGCGGTCAGTCCGCCGGTGGCGAGTTCGACCAATGCCTGAGCCGTGACGTCGCGCAGCACGGTGGTGTCGGTCGTGACGCGGGAGATGAGGTCGCCCGTTCGGTACTCGTCGTAAACCCGCATCCGCAGCCGCAGGAGGTTGCACACGAGACTGCGGCGAAGACCGAGGACGATGCGTTCCCCCATGCGCTCCAACAGGAATCGGGCCAGTGCGCCCAACGTCGCCTCGGCGAGGAACAGCCCCGCGAGCCCCGCCAGCATCGGCCACACCGCGCTTCCCCCGGACGCCGCGTCGATGGCCTGCTTGGCCACCAACGGCTGGGCGAGCCCGAGACCGGATCCCGCGAGGGTGAGCCCCACCGCGACCACGACCGTGCCGCGATGGCCGGAGGCCAACCGCAGCATGTCGGTGAACCGGACGCGGCGTTCTGTCATGCGCGCGGCGCGACGGTGATCAGCGGGCGAAAGTAATCATCCGGCACGCCCTCACCCACCGGGCGTCCCTGCGCCTCCACCCAGGCGTGCGCACCGAACGGCGGCACGACGCGGACGCCGGTGCACCAGGTCGGCCACACACCCCAGATCCGGCACAACAACACGGCCGCCAACGACCGGGGCAGGCATCCACGCGGTCGAGCGCAGCTGAGGCTGACCGCGCAGACGGCGTCCCTCGCTGCCTGGCTCTGCTCGTAGGTCGCCGGTGCCGCGCCCCGCCGCAGCACCTCCAGCGCCGTGCGGATCCCGTGCGGCGGCAGCAGCGCCATCGCCATGGCGACCGGCACGATGAGGCGCGCGGCGAGCCGCCGCCGCAACGGCACGCCGGCCGGGCGGTCGATCGCGCTCGGCACGGTCATGCCGTCACCAGCCCGGACGAGCGGAGCTGGTCCAGCAGCGCGCGGACGTCCCGCACCGCGTGGGAGCGGTCGACGTCGAACTCCGTCATGAGCGCCTCGATCGCGATGTTCTCGTCACCACCGTCGAGCAGCGTCCGAACGACGACCGTGCCGGTGGGGTTCAGCTGCCAGTACTGCCCGCTGCGCTGGTCGAGCAGCACCGTGCCGTAGTCGGTTTCCGCAGTGGAGACATGGGAGGTGAACCGCATCGGAGTTCGTCCTTTCATAGCTGGATCTTCGTCCGCTTCCGCAGCCAGACCTCGCAGGCGATCGTGGAGTACAGGATCGCCTCGCGTAGGGCGGGCGTGTCCGGCCGGTGGGCCAGCTCCCGCAGTTTCGCCGCGTCGACCAGGCCCAGCTCGGCGAGCCGGGAACTCTCCCACAGCGCCAGCAGGTCACCGCGATGGCGGCGCAGCCCGTCGGCGGCGTCCATCGCCGCCTGCGCCTTGTTCGTGCGCCGGAGGCAGTCATCCGGGACTACTCCCCGCATGGCGGTGGTAAGCAGCGGTTTGTAGCGCCAGGGCGTGACCCGTTCGCCGGGGTCGACCGCGAGGCACGCCTCGAGCACCCGGTCGTCGAAGAACGGTGACGCCATCGGGAGTCCCGCCCTGGCGGCCATCAGGTCCCAATGCCGCACGATGCGGGTGCACATCCGAATCTGGTCCAGGTCGACGTGCATGCCTCGATCGTCGTGCAGCGGCTCGGCGTTCTCGGCCGCCTGACGCAACACGCGCTGCACTGTCCGCACCGCGTGCGGCGTCATCCAATCGAACACGCGGGACGGCATGCCCCAGCCAAGGGACGCGCTGACGGTCGGAGGCGGCGGATCGCGCAGTTCGGCGGCAGAGTCGGCGAGCCACCGCCGGAACGAGCGGCGGTCGGCCAGCGCCCGCGCCATGTCCCGCAGCGGCCAGTTCCACAGGGCGCGGAAGCCGCGGAGCTGCCGCAGCGCGAACACGGGACGTACCCGCAGGAGGCGGTGATAGTAAGCCTCCGAGCACCACGTGACGTGGTCACCACCGATGCCGGTCAGATGCAGCCTGCTGCCGCGTTCCTTCAGACCTGGCAGGTGCTTTAGCGCCCGGGCGCGGTCCATGACGCCGATCGTCGGCTCGTCGAGCGGCACGTCGATGTCGAGCAGGTTTGTGTAGACCAGCGGCGACTCCTCCGCGGGCCACACCACGTGATCCACCTGGGGGAGGTGCTCGGTAGCGCGTTCGGCCCAGTGCAGGTCGTCGTCGCCGGGGTCTCGTCCGGGCCAGGTGCTGGCCACCACGCGAGCGTTCGATGCGGCGGCCAGGAAGCACACCGAGGTTGAGTCGAGGCCACCGGAGAAGTCACAGCTCACCACCCCGCCTTGATGGCACCGGGCGTCCACGGCCGTGCTCAGCGCCTCGCGCACCCGGCCCGCGCTGCGCGCGATCGAGCGCACTGGTTCGGGCGGAGTCCACCAGCGCGAGACCCGGGTGTGGCGGCCGTCGGCGTCGACGAGCAGGGCCGAGCCGGGTGGCACCGACGTGACCTCGGTCCACAACGTGGTCTCCAGCAGCGGATGCGGAACCGGCCACAGCAGACGGACGGCGAGCTGTTCCTCGTCCGGTTCGGCGCCGGTCGCGTCGGCGAGCAGGTCCGCGCGATCCGCCGCGACCGCGAGACCACCGACGCGGGCGTGGAAAACCCTCCGCAGCCCCGACGCGGTTCCCTGCACCCGGCACCGGCCGTCGAGAGTGGCGATCAGGTGGAAGCTGCCGGGCAGCCGGCGGACTAGATGGTCGAGACCGGCGAGGTCGCGCAACCGCTCGGCGAAGCTGGTGAGCGTTTCCGCGCTGACCGGGCAGCATCCCAGAACCGCGATTCGGGTGCTGCCCGCCGCGCCGATGGTGATGTCGTCGTCGGCCCACCGGCCGATCAGCCACGGGCGTCCGGAAGCGTGGCGGACGATGCGGACGGCGGAGCAGCGACGGGCCGCGGTGAGCGCGTCCGCGTGATCGGGAAGGACCACGAAGTACGGCTCACCACGGCTCGGTTCATCGCCTGTGGCGGTCAAGGTCAGTTCTTGCTCAGGACGAGTCGGTCGTTTCCGGCGAACTGCAGCAATCCGGTCAGCTTGCGAAACGAGCCGACCTTGATCAACATGGGTGCTTCGTAGACCTTCTTCATCGGATTCTTCCTTTCTGGCCACCTTCTGCTCTCTCATGTCGCGAAGCGGCCGACCGCCTGCGATCTGACACAGAGAATTCGCGGTGACCGAAGGGAAAACTAGCAGCACGGCCCCGCGGCGACCGCTCGGCGATACTGCCGGAAGCGGCAGGGTACCCCGAAGGAGTTCCGCGAATCGATCTCAGCAATCCCTTTCGGGAAAATCCCGTTTGGCCTATGAGCCGATCGGCGATGGCCGACAGGAGGTCGTCGGTGTTGCGGAAGTAGCGACAAAGGGCATCTGGATCGCAGCCGAGCGCGACGCCGAGGCGCCGGGCGCTGAGACGTCGGGACCGTGCTCCTGACTGAGCCGCAGAGCACAGTCGATGATCGTATCGGCGGAGAGCAGGATCCCGCTGCCAGCGATAGGAATGAATGCACGTGCAATTCGTTCTCCCGATCGCGAGCCGAGCGGCCCCCCATGTGACTGATCATGGAACCGCCGGGCGACAACCGATGCTACCGAGAACGGAATACCGCCGATCGGATCGGCCATCGGCTACCCGATTTCCGGACCGGCTGCCTCGACGCTGAATCGCGCCATTCTTACCGAAGGAGAACATCCGTGGAACCGAACAACGGCCGCCGGCTCGCCACTCTGGAGATGATGCGGGAGGAGATCATTCCGAACTCTCCGTTCACCGCATTCCTCGGCACGGAGATCAGCACGTGCGCCGACGGCGAGGCCGAACTGGTGGTGCCGATCCGCAAGGACCTGACCCAGCACCACGGGTTCGCACACGGAGCGGTGGTCGGCTGCGTGGCCGACAACGCATGCGCGTGGGCCGCCGCTTCGGTGGTCGGGGACGTCGTAACCACCGAGTACAAGCTCCACCTGCTCGCACCGGCCGTCGGCGAGAAGCTGATCGGGCGTGGTCGTGTCATCAAGTCCTCCTCGCGACTGGTGATCGCTGCCGCCGACGTCTTCACCGCCACGGGCGGCAAGGAGAAACAGGTCGCGACCATGCTGGCCACCATCATGCCGATCTAGAAGCCGGCGAAGTCCTGAGACACGCTTCCACCTCGACCAGTACCTTTCCCAATCGCGCGATCGAAATTCCTTGCTCACCGGTGCCAAGCCGGAACCGATCGCCTAGCTTTGGGGCGCAAACGTGCTCGCCACTACCTTCGGGGTTGAGATGGCCGAAACAGACGTCGAGTCCATACCGGAACCCGCAGAGCATCAACCCGGCACCGCTCGATCCGAGCCGCGCCGGAAAACGATCAGCAATTCCTATGTGCACCGCTTGCAACGCCGCCACTTCCTGTTGTTCGACGTGCTCCCGATTTTCGGCACCGTCGCCGCCGTCGCGTTCCTCGCCGTCCACCCGTTCGGTGTGACCGAACTGGTGCTGCTCCTCGCGATGTGGATCGTGACCGGACTCGGCATCAGCGTGGGCTACCACCGGCTGTTCACCCACCGTTCCTTCAAGGCCGCACCGTCGGTGGCCGCCGTGCTCGCGGTGTGCGGGTCGATGGCCGGGCAGGGCGGCCTGGTGTCCTGGGTCGCGCTGCACCGGCGCCACCACGAGTGCAGCGACCGCGAAGGCGACCCGCACTCGCCGAATCTCGCCGGCAGCGGCCTGAAAGGACGACTTCGTGGCCTGATGCACTCGCACTTCCTGTGGATGCGCCGCCACGAGTACCCGAACGTCGTGCATTACGCGCCCGACCTGCTCAAGAACCGCTCGCTGGTCCGCGTCGCGCGCCTCTACTACTACTGGATCGTGCTCGGGCTGCTGATTCCCACGGTCATCGGCGGCCTCGTCTACCAGAGCTGGACCGGCGCGGTGAGCTGCCTGTTCTGGGGCGGCCTCGTACGGATCTTCGTTCTGGAACACATCGTGTGGGCGATCAACTCGTTCCTGCACATGTTCGGCACGCGCCCGTACCGGTCCAGGGAGCAGAGCGGGAACGGCGGGATCTTCGCGCTGATCACCTTCGGTGAGGCGTGGCACAACAACCACCACGCGTTCCCGGAATCACCGTCGTTCGGACTGGACTGGTACCGGCTCGACCCGGGGTACTGGCTCGTCAAGGTGCTTGAGATCTCCGGTCTGGTCTGGGATCTGAAGGTCCCGTCCAAGGACCGGCGGGAATCCAAGCGGATCTCCGACAAAAGCAGCCCCACGGCCGGCGCCGCGGCGTAAGGAAGCGAGAACTCAATGCCTGCCCAGGAAACCATCGTCCAGTGGTGCCGGAACTACGTCGCGCAGCTGCTCGACGTGCCGGCCTCGGAGATCGACCCGGAAGCGGACTTCGACCGCCTCGGCCTCGATTCGGCGCTCGCCGTCTCCCTGCTGATCGAGATCGAGCAGGAGTACGGCATCGACCTGCCGCCCGAGGAGTTGTTCGAGAACCCGACCATCAATGCGGTCGCGGCATACCTGCAGGCGCACACGCAGAACGTCGTGGCGTAACCGTGGTGGCCCCGAACGGAAGCGTCCGCGCGACCCAGGCGGCAGCCGCCATCCGGCACCACTACGACGTGGGCAACGACTTCTACAGCCTGTGGCTGGACCCGTCGCTGACCTACTCGTGTGCGCTGCGGCAGGAAGCCGACGACACACTCGAAACCGCCCAGCAGCGAAAGCTTCGATTCCACCTGGAGGCGATTCGCGCGGACAACGCCACTCGCGTCCTGGACATCGGCTGTGGATGGGGTTCCATCCTCGGTCAGCTGTCCGGGACGCACGGGGTTCAGCAGTCCGTCGGCCTCACGCTGAGCGACGAACAGGCCGCCTTCATCCGGGACCGGCAGCTTCCCGGTGTGGAAGTACGGACGGAGAACTGGACGCACTACGAGCCGGATTCCCGCTTCGACGGAATCATCTCCATCGGCGCGTTCGAGCACTTCGCCACGCCGGAGGAGACGCCGGCCGAGAAGACCGGCCTGTACCGGGAGTTCTTCACGCGTTGCCGTGACTGGCTCAACGACGGCGGTGCGCTGTCGTTGCAGACGATCACCTACGCGAACATGTCCCGCGAGCAGGCCAGCGAGTTCATCCAGCAGTCGATATTCCCGGACGCCGACCTGCCTACGCTGGCCGAGATCACCGCCGCCGCCGAGGGCATCTTCGAGGTGCGGTCGGTCGGCAACGGCAGGCTCGACTACGCCTGGACGTGCGAGCAGTGGGCGCACCGGCTCCGGCGGCGCCACGCCGAGGCGGTTCGTCTCGTCGGTCCCGAGATCACCGCCAGGTACGAGCGCTACCTGAAGATGTCGGCGGTCGGCTTCCGGATGGGAAAGATCGGCCTGTTGCGGCTCGTCCTCCAGCCCTACCGCGGAGCCTATTTCCGGTCCGGCGGGGCGTGAGCACGATGACGCGGACGCCCGGCGGCGCGGGCGGTGTCGCATCCCCGGCACCGTCCGCGCCGGTCCGGTTCAACCCCTTCAGCGCCGATTTCCGGCGCGACCCCTACCCCTTCTACCGGCGGCTTCGCGAAACGAAGCCCGTGCACCGGACCATGGGGATGTGGGTGCTGACGCGGCATGCCGACGTACAGGCCGTGCTGCGTGACCGCACTTTCAGCGCCGGACTCATCCCCGATCTGATCAAGCGGCAAGCGGACCGGTTCGCCCGGGACGACGTCGGGCAGATCGAGCGGCTGGCTCAGAAATCCCTGGTCTTCACCGACAATCCCGACCACGCGCGGCTGCGCGGGCTGGTGAACCGGGTGTTCACCGCACAGGCCGTCGCCGAGCTTCGCCCGCTCATCGCCGAATCCGCGGAACGGCTGTTGCGGCGAGCATGGGACGACGGCGGCATGGACGCCATCGCCGATTTCGCCGCACCGCTTCCGAGCACCGCCATGTCCAGCTGGATGGGGCTGCCCGAGGGCCTTCGCCGGCACGTCGGCCAGTGGACGCACGACATCCGGTTCCTGCTCGAACCGGGCCTGATGGACGCCGCGGACTTCGCGAACGTCTGCGACGTCGTCCGGGTGTTCGCCGACGAGCTCGGCGCGGTAGTCGCCGAACGGCGGTCCAGTCCTGGCGACGACCTGGTCAGCCGGTTGCTCGCCGTGGAGACGGCCGGTGGGGACCGGCTGACCGATGAGGAACTCGTCTTCGTCTGCATGATGTGCTTCGTCGCCGGCAACGAAACCACGAAGTCGCTCATCGGCAACGGCCTCCTGGCCCTCATCCGGCACCCGGAGCAGGACGCTCTGCTGCGCCGCCAGCCGGAACACCTCAAGGGCACTGTCACCGAGGTTCTGCGCTACGACAGCCCGCTCCAGCAGACCAAGCGGGTGGCGACGCGCGCTGCCGAAGTCGGTGGCGAGCAAGTGCGGGAGGGCGATCAGGTTCTCCTGTGCCTGGGTGCCGCCAACCGTGATCCCGACCTGTTCGACCGGCCGGACGAGTTCGACATCACCCGCGACGCACGGGGTCACCTGGCGTTCGGTCACGGTATGCACGGCTGCCTGGGCGGACTGCTGGCCCAGCTGCAGGCGGAAGTCGCGTTCGAGTGCCTGTACCGGCGCCCGGAGTTTCTGGAACCGGACTCGGCGGAACTCGAGTGGCACGACCGCAGCTTCATCGTCCGGGGGCTCAAGCACCTTCCGGTATCGGTGCGCGGGCGCAGCTGAGGCCGGCATGTGCGAGACGACCCGATGCGGCGCCGGAACGCTCTGCCGAGCTCCGCGCCGGGAAGGAGAAGGAACAAGTGCCGCAGACACCACCGCTACCCGAGATCCTGCAGAACCGTGCCGCCCTCGAACCGGACCACCGGGCCTATGTGTTTCTCGACGAGCACGGGCGGGAGAAGTCCGTCCTGACCTACGGCGACCTGCACTCGCGGGCGCTCACCGTCGCCGGGCGCCTGAGCCGGCACTGCCGGCCCGGTGACCGAGCGCTGCTGCTTTTCCCGCCGGGGCTGGACTTCATCGTCGCGTACTTCGCATGCCTTTACGCGCATGTCGTCGCGGTGCCCGTGAGCGCGCCGCGCGCGAACCGGGTGCAGGAGGCGATGCGGAGCATCATCGGAGATTGCCGGCCCACTGCCGTGCTCACCGACAGCACGATGCTGGAGACGCTGAAACCCGCGCTGGAACCGTTCTGCGGGTCCGCCCACTGGCTTCTCGCCGACCATCTTCAGTCGAGTGTGGACGCAGACTTCCAGCCCACTCCCTGTTCACCGGATTCCCTCGCATTCCTGCAGTACACATCAGGTTCCACCGCCGCCCCGAAGGGCGTCATGGTGTCGCACCGGAACCTGTCGGCGAACCAGGAGATGATCCAGCACGCGTTCGGCCACGACCGGCACTCCACGTTCGTCGGCTGGACACCGCTGTACCACGACCAGGGCTTGATCGGAAACGTCCTCCAGCCGCTCTACCTCGGCGTGACCAGTGTCCTGATGGCGCCTGCGGCGTTCATCCGCCGTCCGCTCAGCTGGCTGTCGGCGATTTCCCGGTATCGCGCCCACACCAGCGGCGGGCCGAACTTCGCCTTCGACGCCTGCGTCGCGCACGCCGCCAGGGGCGGTGTGCCGGACCTGGACCTCAGCTGCTGGAAGGTCGCGTTCAACGGTGCCGAACCCATCCGGCACGAGACGTTGCGCCGCTTCGCCGAAACCTTCTCCTCCGTCGGGTTCAGCGAGAAGGCGCTCTACCCCTGCTACGGATCGGCCGAGGTTACCCTGCTGGCCACCGGAAGCAGGAAAGGCCGCGGACCGCGCACGGTCGAGGCTGATGCCGAAGCCCTCGGCAGGCGCCGTTTCGCCGAGGCACCCGCCGGTCGAGGCCACACTCTCGTGGGTTCCGGCCTCCTCCCGCCGACGGGCGAGCTCAGGATCGTGGACCCCGACACCGGACACCCGTGCCCACCGGACCGGATCGGCGAGATCTGGATCTCCGGTGATCACGTCACCACCGGATACTGGCAGCGGCCCGAACTGAGCGCGGAAACCTTCCAGGCCCGGTGCGAGGGCAGCAACACCGCACTCACCTACCTGCGCACCGGCGACCTCGGCGTGGTGATCGACGGCGAACTGTACGTGGTGGGCCGGCTGAAAGACATGATCATCATCCGGGGCCGGAACCACTACCCCCACGACATCGAGCACACAGCCCAGTCGGCGCACCCGGCACTGCGTCCCACCGCGTGCGCGGCATTCTCGATCCCCGGCCCCGACGGCGAGAAACTGGTCGTCGTACAGGAGATCCACCGCGAGCGGGCCGAGGACGCCGCAACCGACATCGCCGCTTCGATCCGCCAGGCGATCGTACGGGAACACGACCTTTCCGCCGCCGACGTCGTGCTGACCACGCACGGTCAACTGCAGAAGACCAGCAGCGGAAAGATCATGCGAAGCGCCGCGAAGAAGCGCTACCTGGAGTCCTCATTCGAGCCCTGGACACCTGCGACCCCATCAGGAGTCTGAACACCGATGTTCTCCCGCTGCGAGTCCCACTCCGACTGGTTCGCCTGGAGAACCCGCGCCGGGGACCGTACTGGTACCCCGGCCGCAATGTTCCGGCGCACGTGATCTCGGGCATGTGCCGAGAGCTGTGCGCCGAGTGCCCAGCCACGAGCTTCGTCCGCGCGCCGGTGGTGGCGCGCGGACGAAACCCGTGGTGTCGTCCCGACGAGTTCAGAGATCCAGCGTGAGCCGGGGTGAGCGGGATCGCGATACGCAGATCATCATGGTCTTGCCGGATTCCTTTTCCTCTTCGGAAAGAACCGAGTCGCGGTGGTCGACCGTGCCTTCCAGCACGCTCGTTTCGCACGTCGCGCAGGTGCCTTCGCGGCAGGAAGAGGGAACGTCGAATCCTTCCCTGCCAAGAACGTCCAGAATGGACTGATCGCTGCCGACCCGGATGCTGCGGCCGGTGCTGTGAATACGCACGTCGAAAGGCTGGTCAGCAGCAGGGTCGCCCGCGATCTCGCGGGGGTGGAAGCGCTCGACGCGCAGCCGTTCGGACGGCCTTCCCCGCCAGGTGTCCTCCATCGCCGTCAGCAGGACCTCCGGGCCGCAGCAGTAGACCAGCCCGTCCTCGCCTGCGGAACGCGCGATGCTGTCCAGCGGCAGCAGGCCTGACTCGTCTTCGGGGTAGAGCGTCACCTTGTCCCCGTAACGCGCCAGCTCTCCGAGGAACGCCATCCGGGAGCGGTGCCGCCCACCGTAGTGCAGGTGCCACGGGGATCCGTCATCCTCAAGCTGGCGGATCATCGGCAACAGCGGGGTGATCCCGATCCCACCCGCCACGAACACATACCGCGCCGCGCCGCGGAGCGGGAAGTTGTTGCGCGGCACGGACGCCTCCAGCGCGGCTCCGGCACGGACCTGGTCGTGCAGGTAGGCCGAGCCACCCCGCCCGCGGGGCTCGCGCAGGACACCGATCCGCCACCGCCCGCGCTCGGCGGGGTCGCCGCACAGCGAGTACTGCCGGATCACGTCCCCCGGGAGACGGAGGTCCACATGCGCGCCGGGGCTCCATTCCGGCAGGTCGGCGCCGGATTCCTCGACGAGCACGAACGATCTCGTGTCTTCGGCTTCGAGTTCGGTCTCGGCCACACGCAACCGTATGACCTGCTGCGGAGACAGTGCCGGAAAAGGTGCCAGCCGGTCGTCGGGCACGACTATGTCCTCCAAAATGCGGTCTTCGTGGGAACAGCGAAGGGCCGTGGCACACCCGCCGCGGACGGCCGGTGTGCCACGGCGGCTACCCGACGAGTGAGCCGATCAGTGCCGTATCGTGCTCGGACGCGCGAACCCGGGGATGGTCCAGCAGCCCGGCGAGAAACTCCGCCGTCGTGGTCACGCCCGCCCCGCGGATCTCCGTTTCCGCCAGGGCACGCCGCATCTTCGCCAGCGCGGCCTCCCGGTCCGGGGCCCACACGATCAGCTTGGCCAGCAGCGAGTCGTACAGGGCCGGGATCTTGTACCCGTGCTCGATGTGGGTGTCGACGCGCACGAACGGACCGCCCGGCAGGACGCACCGGGTGAGCGTGCCGGGTGTCGGGGCGAAGTCCCGGGCGGGGTCTTCGGCGTTGACCCGGCACTCGATCGCCACGCCCCGGTGCTCCACGTCGTCCTGCGTGAACCCGAGCGGCTCCCCGGCGGCCACCCGCAACTGTTCCCGCACCAGGTCGATGCCCGTGACCATCTCGGTCACCGGGTGTTCCACCTGGAGCCTGCAGTTGACCTCCATGAAAAAGAACCGGCCGGTACCGTCCACCAGGAACTCGAACGTGCCCGCCCCGGTGTAGTCCGCGGCGCGTGCGCCTCGCACCGCCGCCTCCCCCATCTCCGCGACGATCCGCGGGTCGAGGCGCGGCGCTGGGGATTCCTCGACGAGTTTCTGGTGTCGTCGCTGCAGGGAACAGTCGCGCGCCCCCAGGTGCACGACACCACCGTGGCCGTCGCCCAGCACCTGGATCTCCACGTGCCGGGCGCTGTCGAGGTAACGCTCGACGTACAGCCGCCCGTCCCGGAACACGGCCTGGGCGTTCGCCTTCGTCGTCGCGAACGCGCGGTCGAACTCGCCCGGCTCGCGCACGACGGCCATCCCGCGCCCGCCTCCCCCGGCGACCGCCTTGATGATCACCGGGTAGCCGATCTCGGCGGCGAGCTCCTTCGCCTCCTGTGCGCTGCTCAGCGCGACCCGGCTACCCGGCAGCAGCGGAAGCCCGGCGTCGAGCATGATCGCCCGAGCACTGGACTTGTCTCCCAGCCGCCCCATCACCTCCGCCGACGGGCCGATGAAGGTGAACCCCTCGGCTTCGCACACCTCGGCGAAGTCGGCGTTCTCGGACAGGAACCCGTACCCGGGGTGGATCGCGTCGGCACCGCGTGCCCGGGCGGCCTCGATGATCGCCGGGATGTTCAGATAGCTCGACTTCGCCGGGCCGGGGCCGACCTGCACGGTCTCGTCGGCGAAACGCACGACCGCCGAGTCACGGTCCGCCGACGAATGCGCCGCGACCGTGGCCAGGCCGAGCTCCTGGCAGGTGCGGGCGATCCGCAGCGCGATCTCGCCCCGGTTGGCGATGAGAACCTTGCTGATCACCGCGTGGTCCCTTCGGACTCGACGGGCGCGAGGGTCATCAGCGGCTGCCCGTGCTCGACCGCCTCACCATCGGCGACCAGCACCTCGACCACCGTGCCCGGCCGGTCGGCCTCGACGGGGATCATCAGTTTCATCGCCTCGATGATCGCGACCTGCTGGCCCGGCTGAACCGTGTCGCCCTCGCCGACGAAAGGCTTCGCGCCCGGCTCGGGTGCGCGGTAGAAGACGCCGACCGTCCCGGCGCACAACGGGAAGGCCGGCTCCTCACTGGTTCCGCCGGTTCCGGTTTCAGGCCCCTGCGGGGCAGCCGCGGGGGCGCTGGGGACCGCGACGTACGGTTCGTCGCCGGCCGCGAGCCGCCCCGGATCCGGCCAGCTCATCTCCAGCTCGACGCCCCGGGCCGACAGCCGCACCACGGCCGGCGCCCGCGAGGTCCGTTCGGACAATGCGTGCACGTGTTCGCGGAGCACCGTGATGACCTGGTCGAGTTCGTCCGCGCCGGCGGCGCCGTGGACCGGGGTCTGCTCGCCGTTGACGGATGTCAGACTCATGAGGCTCTTTCCTTCTCGTCGTCGGGGTCAGTGCGAACCTCGGCTGCGGCACTGGTTTCGCCTGGTACGAAGGGCATCGGCTCGGCCGCGCCGAACTGCCGGAACCGGGCATGCCGCTGCGTCACCAGGTTCATCTGATCCAGCGGGGCCAGCTCGGCGAGGCTGGCGACCAGGGCGTCCCGCAGTGCCTCGGCCGCCAGCGGGTGATCCGCGTCGGCGCCGCCTTCCGGTTCGGGGATGACGCCGTCGACCACGCCGAACCGCAGCAGTTCGCGCGCGGTCACGCGCAGGGCGTTGGCGGCTTCTGGTGCGGCGGCGGGATCCTTCCAGAGGATCGCCGCGCAACCTTCCGCGCTGATCACCGAGTACACGGCGTTGGCGCACATGAGAACGCGGTCGGCGACGGCCAGGGCCAGGGCCCCGCCGCTGCCCCCTTCGCCGGTGATCACGCTGATCACCGGCACCGGAAGGCTGGCCATCAGGCGCAGATTCTCGGCGATGGCCGACGCCTGCGCGTTCTCCTCGGCCTCGATGCCCGGGAAGGCACCGGCGGTGTCCACCAGGGTGATCACCGGTAGTCCGAGTTTGCCCGCCAGCCGCATCACCCGGGCCGCCTTGCGGTATCCGGCCGGATTGGGCATGCCGTAGTTGCTGGCGGCGAGTTCTTCGGCCGTGTGCCCTTTCCGGGTGCCGATGACCGCGACCGGAGTTCCCTCCAGCCTGCCGATTCCGGCCACCAGCGCCGGGCAGTCCGACGACATGCGGTCACCGCGGAGCTCGGAGAAGTCCTCCATCAACGCCGCGATGTAGTCGGTGGTGGTGGGGCGGCCGAGCCGGCGTGCCACCCGCACGCAGTCCCAGGCATCGCGTTCCGGTAACCGCCCCGGGTCGGAGACCAGGGGCGTCGCCGGGGTGTGCCGCGGGCGGCCGGCCTCGTCCGGTCTTCTGCTCGCCACGGACAACAGCTTCGCCAGTGTCGGACGGAGTTCGTCCCTCGGTCGGATCATGTCGATCACGCCGTGCTGCGACAGGAACTCCGCGGTCTGGAAGTTCTCCGGCAGCTGTTGCCGGACGGTCTGCTCGATCACCCGCCGGCCGGCGAACCCGAGGCGCGAGGCAGGCTCGGCGATGATGACGTCGGGCAGCGTCGCGAACGAGGCCGCCACACCGCCGAAGGTCGGGTCGGTGATCAGCGACACCGTGAGGATGCCGGCTTCGTCCAGCTGCCCCAGTGCCGCGCTGGTTTTCGCCATCTGCATCAGTGAGATGACGCCTTCCTGCATCCTGGCCCCACCGGAGGCCGTCACCAGTAGCAGCGGTGTCCGCTCGTGCAACGCGGTTTCGCAGGACCGCGTCACCGCTTCACCGACGGCCGCGCCGAGACTGCCGCCCATGAAGCGGAAATCCATCACCGCCACGATCACCGGGTTGCCGTCGATGCGGCCACGGGCGCACAGGATCGCCTCTTCGAGACCGGTGCGCTCGCGGGCCTCCCGCAGGCGCTCGGGGTAGGGCTTGGTGTCGGTGAAATCGAGTGGATCGCTGTCGGGCAGGGAAAAGTCCAGCAGTTCCGCTGAATCCGCGTCCAGCAGCAGGTCGACCCGCTGCCGTGCCGTCAGCGGCGAGTGCCATCCGCATTCCGGGCACACCTGGTGGGCACGCATGAACCGATTGCGGTACACCATCTCCGAGCATCCCGGGCACACCAGCCAGGAGGTGTCCGTGACGGCTTTACTCATGATTCCTCCCAGCACCGGATTCCAGAGGCGCGGGCACGTAGGAACAGGCGCGGGCGGGCAGCCGGGCCCCGGCCAGGCGCAGTTGCGTCACCCGGCTCCGGAACGCCGCACCGCGCATGAGGTGGGTGGCCAGTTCCGCCGCGTGGCGGTTCTCGACGGCGGCCAGGTAGGTTCCGCCGACCCAGTTGTTGAACGCGCCCATCGCGGGACCGCACCAGACCTGGTAGTCGGCCCCCCGCCCCTCGGCGCCCGAAATACTCCAGCCCGAGGACCGTCCCAGGTACCACCGGAAGATCAGCGCCATCCGGCGCTTCGGGTTGTCCTGGGCCCGGCTGATCTGCCCGGGGTCGCGTTCCCGGAAGAACTCGACGCAGTCCTGCCACACGTCCTCCAGCGGTCGCTGGAAGATCCGCTTCTCCAGGCCGGCACGCTCGGTGGCGGGAATCGACTCGATCCCGTCGTAGGCCCGGTAGGCGTCGTAGAGGCGCTTGGCCTTGGTGGCGAACATCGTGCCGCGCTTGAGGACCTGCACTTCGACGCCCATCTCGAACATGTCGGCCGAGGGCGCCATGTCGCAGTCGTTCACCC
This sequence comes from Saccharopolyspora taberi, assembly GCF_039534165.1. Lineage (NCBI taxonomy): Bacteria > Bacillati > Actinomycetota > Actinomycetes > Pseudonocardiales > Pseudonocardiaceae > Saccharopolyspora > Saccharopolyspora taberi. The sequence continues at coordinate 248,814 of NZ_BAAAUX010000019.1, forward strand.
CCGCGCTTGCCAGCAGCCGCTTGGTTTCCCACGACTGCGCCGCCTCCACGGTGGCCTGGTTGATCGAGCCGGTCACCACATAGGCGGCACCCAGGGCGAAAGCGGCGGCTGCCGCGTCCGGGGTGCCGATGCCCCCGGCCGCGCCGACCCGGACCTGCCACTCGTAGCCGAGTTCGCGCTGCACGCGGTCGCGCACCGCGATGATCTCGGGGAGGAGCACGACCAGCGGCCGGCGGTCGGTGTGCCCGCCGGAGTCCGCTTCGGCGGTGACGTCGTCGGCCACCGGGATCCGGCGCGACCACTCGGCCTGCTCGGCGGTGATCGCTGCCGAGGCGAGAAGGTCCCGCACCATGGCCTCCGGCGCGGGGCACAGGAACTTCTCGGCGACCTCCGCGCGGGAGACCTTGGCGATGACCTTGTTGCGCGCGACGATCTTCCCGTCGGCCTCGCGGACCAGACCGGCCAGCCGGTACCGCACGACCTGCGGGGTCAGGTCGAGGAACGCCGACGCCTCGATGGTCCGGACCTCATGCCTGAGGCAGAGATCCACTGTGGACCGCTCCATCGCAGGCTCGCTCGGGCTGTGGATGAGGTTGCAGGCGAAGGGACGGTCGCGCAAGTTCGCGCGAATATGCGCGAGGTCCTCTTCGACCCGCTGCGCGACAACCCCGGCCGCACCGTAAGAAGCGAGGAAACCCCGCTCCGCCAAGGCGATCACCATCTTCGCCGAAGCGATCCCGTTGGCCATCGAGCCGGCCATGTACGGCTGACCGACACCGTGGGCGGTGAGGAACTGCTTGTCCCCCAGCGCCCGCGACGGCAGCGGCGGCACGGCGGCGAGCACCTGGGCGCCCGGCACCTGCTCGGCGCTGCCCGCCGCGGCGATGCCGTGTTCGTCCCGGACCAGGTAGAACGGCCGGTCAAGGTTCAGCAGGTGGGTATGGACCGAACCCGCGTCGCGCCCGGCCTCGGGTATCGCGCCGGTCTGCGTCACCATGGTTGTGCCCCTTCCTCGCGCAGTTCGACCGCGACGTCGGTGAGTTCGTAGATCCGCAGGCCCGGCTTCCACACGCTGGCGTCGCCGGTCACCCGCACGCGGCCCGGCCCGCGGGCGACGTCCTTGATGTGCACTTCGAGGGTCGATTCACCGTCGGTGGGCAGGAACTGGCCGCGGTATTTCCAGGTGAACGGCGCACCGACCGGGAGAACGAATCCCGGGTCGGACATCCCCGCACCCAGTCCCGCGTCCAGCAGCCACTCCTGCATCGCCTGGATGACCGTCTCCACACCCAGCGAACCGGGGATCACCGGGTCGCGGGGAAAGTGCCGGGCGAAGAACCAGTCCGCCGGGTCGATCCGGCGGACCGCTCGGAGATAGCCCTTCCCGTAGCGCCCGCCCTCGTCGACGACCTGCACGTCGTCCAGCAACGCGAGGTGGTCGCGCGCGCACAGCGGGGCGGACGGGTCGGCGCGTCGGGCGGCGACGTCGATCGTGCGGGTGGCCGGCCGCGGTTGCTGCTCCTCCAGCCAGGTCGGCACGTTGCGGCCCGCGTCGAGGCCGGTCTGGTTGGCCATCGCCGCTTCGCTGAAGTAGCCGAACAGGGTCTCGCCCTGGTAGAACGGCTCGCCGTCCGCCAGCATCGTGTACGAGAAGCTCTGCAACGACGCACCGTTGTTGAGCGTGGTGGACAGCAGTTCGGACCGCTGGCGGATCGTCTTGTCCCGCAGGTCGACCTCGCGCAGCACGGTCGCGGTCCCGCCGAGGTTGCGGAGGCTGACGGGCGCTTGCGGGTCGGACAGGGTCGGCCCGAGGAAGTACCCGATCGACAACGCCGATTGCAACGACGTCTCCATGTAGATCATGTTCGGCATGGAGGCGTTGGCGGTGTCGGCGTAGTACCAGGAGTCGGCGGGCGAATCGTATTCGGTCTCGTAGCTCGCGCCGTCGAGCTCGCCGCGCCGGCCGTCCATGGACACCAGCCGGTCCACCAGCGTCAGTCCCCGGTCGGGCACCCGGGTCGCCCGGCGGTCGGAGTAGTGCTCGAACTCCGGGCCGAAGGCGATCCCGTGGCTGCCGCGGGCGAAGTGGGCGATGTGGAACTCGCTGATCACCGTCTGTTCGCCGGCCGCGGAATACCGTCCGAGGAACGACGGGACGGTGCCGCCGCGAGCCGGCCCGATCGGGACGCCGGGTTTTTCCACCAGTGCCAGTGAAAGACCGAGTACCCGACCGGCCACCGCGCCGCCGGAGCGGAATTCCACGTTGGCGCGAACGTGCGGCCGGGGAACGAGGTCGACGTCGGTGACGTCGAGCCGGATCTCCGCCGAACCGAGTGACCCGGCGAGCTCGACCGCGCTGTGCACCGGTTCACCGCTGCCGTCACCGGGCACGAAGGTCGCGTCCGCGAGGCAGAGGTGCAAACCCAGGTACAACGCGAAGATCTCGGCCACCTGACCGGCCGCCGCGAGCAGCGACTCGGGTGTCCCGTCGAGCGGGCCCGACGAGGCGATCACCTGGCCGCGTCCGCTGCTTCCGCCGCGCAGCTCGATCCGGGGGACCTCCGCCAGCAGCAGCGGTGTTCCCGCCGCGAGCTTCACCGACGGGTTGCAGCCGGGCTGGAGGTGGCCCGGGCCGAAAACCCCGGCCATGTCGCCTTCGGTCAGTCTGCCGAGATCGTCCCGGCCGAGCCGTGTCCTATCGGTCCGGGCCAGCGGCTTGAACCGGGCTTCGGTCGTCACGTAGGGCACTACCGGCGACGGCGACGGTGTGCTGACCTGGCGGATGTGCCCGTCGACGACCTCGAAGAACTGTGCCCCGGAGGCGTGCGGCTCCGGTGACGCGGTCGGCGAGGCAAGAGCCACACCCAGCCGGCTGAGAGTTCTGGCCTGCAGCAGCACCTGCGCGTGCAGCGCATTCCGGTGCGCGTTGACGACTGCGCTGCGCAGTTCCCGCGCCACCGTGGCGGTGTGACCGGTTCCCGCTGTCCGGCCGGTCTCCGATGGCGGCTGCGTCACCGGAACCCGCCGTGCGGCGGGTGCCGGTGGGGTCGGCTCTGCCCCGCCGGGCTCGGCGAAGGGGTTGAAGGGCACTCCGTCGAAGCCCAGTCCCTCCGGATCGTCGTTCATCGCTGCTTCTCCTCCGGGTGTCCCCAGTGCGCTTCCGTCCGCACTTGGCGTGGTGCGCGTGCTCATTCCGCCAGCCACCGCCGGGTTCCTTCGCGGAACTTCTCCGACATCCCCGGCGTCGCCACCATCTCGACGTCATGCCACCGCTGCAGCACACGTCCGTTCCGGTCACCGGCTGTGGCGGTCACGGTGATCGAGGCCGCCGCCTGCCGCACGTCGTCGACGATCAGCACGAACGGTTCGTTGTCGGGCAATGCCTCGAAGTACTCCGCCCGCCCGAATCCCAGCGGCAGGCTGGCCTGCCCGAGAAGCCGGTTGCCCTGCACCGACGCCCCCTGCAGCAGCAGGTCGGCGAGCACCGGGCTGTGCAGTTCTCCCCGGTAGGCACCAGAGCCGGCCGCCGTGTCGGGAAGCCGGCATTGCAGCACCAGGCGATCGTCGGAGTGGTGCAGCACTCGCCGCAGACCTTGCAGCGCCGGACCGTGGAACAGGATGGCGTCCCGGTAGATGTCGAGCCCGTTCTCGGGGCCGTCAAGCGGCGCATCGGGTGCCCAGCCGGTCACCAGTGGAGCGTCCACGAGCGACGTGGACAGGACGAGCGTCGCCGCGTAGTGCAGCACGGGCAGCGCTGCGCCCGCGTCGGTGCGCACCGACACTCTTACGAGCTCGTTCCCGCCCTCGCGGCCGACCGGCTCGACCACGACGTGTTGGCCGCCCGTCAGCGATTCGTCGAACAGGATCCCCTTGTACACCTGGAAATCACGGGCCTCGACGACCCGCAGTTCCGGGTGCGCGCGTTCCACGACGTGGATCATCCAGCCGAGGCCGAACGTGGCGGGCAGCACCGCGTGCTCACCGACGACATGCGCCTCGAGCACCGGATCACCGGCCAGCGTCGCGATGTCGCGATGCGCGGTGAACGGGGCCACCTCGCCCGGGTCGCCCGCAGACAGCGGTTTGTCCTCACCGACCAGTACGCACACGTCGTCGGCGTGCTCCCTGCCGAACTGCTCGACGAACGCCTGGGCACCGGTCTCGGGCTCCAGCAGCCGCACACCTCGGGCGTGGAAGAGGTCACGAAGCTCGGGGGTGACCATCCCGCCGTCCCATGCGCCCCAGTCGATCGCCGTGACGTGGCACTCGGGGCGCTGCCGCTTCCAGCTCGCCGCGAGCCGGCACAGCGCCTCGTTCGCCGCCGCGTAGTCCGCCTGCCCCGCATTGCCGAGCAGGCCGGCGACGGAAGTGAACAGCACCAGGTGGCGCAGCGAATCGGCGTCGAGCACGTCGAGCACCGTGCGCAGGCCGGTGAGCTTGGTCTGGAACACGCGGTGGATCTCGTCGCCGGTCTTGTCGATCAGGTGCGCGTCGGCGAGCACCCCGGCTCCGTGCACCACACCTGTGATGCGGTCCCGTAGCGGAGAAAGCGCGGCGCTGACCGCGTCGGAGTCGGTGACGTCGACCGCGAGGTAACTGGCCTCCGCACCGGCCACGCGTACGGCTTCGAGCGTCGCGCGGATTTCCCGCTGGGCGATCTGGTCGCGACAGCGTCGCCCGACCTCGCGGGGTGTGGGGCGCTCCCCGCGGGCCTTGATGTCCTCGATCGCCGCGGCCTTGAGATCAGTGTCGGCGACGCCCTGGGCCCAGGGCGGTTCGTCGGCGAGTTCCGTGCGTCCCAGCAGGACGAACGATGCCGCCGTGTGCTGCGCCAGCGCGCGGACGCACAACGCCGTGACTCCCCTGGCACCGCCGGTGACGACCAGTGTGTCGTCGGTCCCGAGGCTGATTTCCGGGACGTCGCCGCCGATCTCGTCGCGTTGCGCGGCGGCGAGCCGGTAGGCGCCAGGCACGACGGTCCATCGGGCTCCGTCGATGTCGACGCCGACTTCGGTGGTGTCCGTGGCCGCGTCGGCGATTTCCCCGAGCAGCGCGGCCACGAAGTCGTCACGGCCCACACCCGGGTCGACGTCGATCGCCCGGCAGAACACGCCAGGTGCCTCGCAGGCGAACGTCTTGACGACGCCGCCGACACCACCGGCCAGCGCTTCCGGGACGGGGCGCGTGCCCCGGTGTCCAAGGCCGCCGTCGAGGCGGGTCACCGTGACGAAGCCTGCCCTCGCCCCCGTTCCGGCGGTCTCGGCGAGTGCGGCGTGTGCGTGCTTGGCGACCAGGATCGTCTCCGCGATCTGCCGGACGCCCGCGTCCCATGCATCTCCGTCCAGCAGGCTCACGCACAGGTCCACGCGGCCCTGGAAGTGTTGCGCCAGAACGCTTTCCAGTTCGGCGGTCGCACCGTCGAATGCGGACGGCGAGTCGCTGAGGTCCACCCGGCGCACGGTCCAGCCGCGTGCCTGGAGTCCGCTGACGACCGCGTCGGCGTAGTCGCCGCCACGGTCGGCCACCACCGCCACGGGCTCGGCCGCGTAGGCGTCCGCGAGCAGATCACGGCCGGGAACCGGAACCAGCTCCACCTTGTGCCGAGGTGTCGGGACCGTACCGTTGCCGGCGGCCCCGTCACTCAGCGGGTCGGGGCTTTTGGGTCCGCATCACCTGCGTCGGCCATCAGGAAGCCCGAGATCTGATCCAGCGTGCGCAACTCACCCAGCTGCTCCGGACCCACCGCAGGCAACCCAGGAAACCGCTCCTGAACCACCCCGAGAATCTGCACCCGCTTGATCGAATCCACCCCCAGATCCGACTCCAGATCCATCCCAGGATCCACCATCTCCACCGGATAACCCGTCTTCTCCGACACCACCTCACGCAACGCCGACCTCACCGAACCCACATCAACACCACCCGAAACGACCCCGCCAGCCGCGACTGCCTCCGGTTCCTCCTGCACCGCAACGGGTTCGGGTCCGGCGGGGGTCGGAGCGGCCGGCTGCGGCACGGGAGCGGCCGGGAGCTGATCCGGCGCAGGACGGGTCGTCAGCGCCCGCTGAGGCGCGGGTTCCTGCACTGTGGTGGCTTCGGCGAACACCGTCGCCGGGGCCTCCGGGGAACGCCGCCCGTCCAGTTCGGCGGTGGTGAGCTCGGCCAGCACCTCGTTGGCCCGCGCATGTGCCTGCGAGATCGCGACGCTCTGACCCCGCAGGCTCTCCACGACCTCCGGCAGCCGCGAGTCCTGGCGGTCCCACTCGCGGTGGTCGCGCAGCAGCCCGGTCAGGGCCTGGGCGACCTGAAGCTGGCCGTCGAGGTACTGCGTGTGCAGCGCGACGTGCTGACGAACCGCATCGTCGTCCGGAACGCCCGTCGGGGCTGGAACCTGGTACGCGGGTGCCTGCTGCGCGTCGGCGATGGGCGCGGCGGCCTGTGGGTCGTTCATCTGCTCCCTCTCGTGCACGGCGTCGTCCACAGTGGTCTCGGGTGAGGTGGCCGCCCGGCTGAGCGCGGAAACCTCGAAGCCATCGGTCAAACCGGCCTCGTAAGCGTCCCGGCGCGTGCCGGGCACGTGTTCGGCGGCGGAGATCGGCACGGTCATCCCGGTCGGGATGACCTCCTCGAAGTCGGCCGCGAGGTGGCCGTTGATGCCGCTCAGTGGCACACCGAGCACCGCCAGGCGCACGGCCGCCTGCTTCAGCGACAGATCGCTGTCGCCCAGCGGCCCGCCGTCGGTCGGGATCGCGACGACCGGCGCGTCGGCGAGCGTGCGATGCACCAGCTGGGTCAGCACCTGCTTCGGGCCGAACTCCACGAACACCGTGCAGCCATCGGCGTACATCGCCTCCAGGGCTTCGGCGAACTCGACGGGCTCAAGCAGCTGCCGCACCAGCGTTTCGGCGTTGCGGTCCGGGTCGGCCCCGTACTTCGCGCCCGGGCTGTTGGCGTAGACCGAGGCGCTCGGCTCACCGATCCGGACGGAGGCCACGACCGGCCGGAACTTCTCGACCGCGTGCGCGACGTGCGAGGTGTGGAAGGCCGCCGCCACTGACAGCAACCGGGCGGGCAGCTCCCGTTTGGCGCACGCCACGGTGAATGCCTCCACGTCGGCGGTGGGGCCACCCACGACCACCTGGTCCGGCGCGTTGTGGTTGCACACCACGACGTTCGGAAAGTCCGCCAGCAGTTCGGTGACCTGCCCCCGGCCGGCCTGGACCGCCGCCATCGTGCCCGGGTCGGCACCCGGTTCGTCGGCGGGCGGAGCCATCGCCTCGCCGCGCGCCCGCGCGAGCCGGAAGAAGTCGGCGTCGGCGATCGCGCCCGAGGCCCACAATGCGGTCAGCTCACCGAAACTGTGCCCCAGGAAGCCGGAGCACCGCAGTCCCAGCGAGGCCAGGTAGCGGTACTGACCCGCCGAGAGCGCGCCGATCGCAGGCTGGGCGTGCTGGGTCTTGCGCAGCGCGGCTTCCTGCTCCTGCCGGAGTTCGGCGTCCAGCAGCGTGGGCGGGTAGACGACCTGCGCCAGCCTCGTGCTCGCCCCGTCGAACGAGGCGTTCGCGGCGTCGAAGGCCGCACCGACTTCCGGGATGCTCAACGCGGCTTCCAACCCCATTTCGAGGTACTGGCTGCCCTGGCCCGCGAACAGGGCACCGATCTTCAGGTTCGGTTGTGCCTGCTTGCGGTAGAAGACCCCCCTCGGATGCGACCAGTGCTCCGCGTCCGGCTCGCGCGCGAGTTGCCCGGCGGCCAGTTCCCGCAGTTCCTGCGCGGTCGCCTCGTCCGAGGCGACGAAACCGATCCGGGCGTGGTCTGCCGGGACCGTTCCGCCGTCCTGGGACGGGGCGTCCGAGCGGACCAGGTCCAGCAGGTCCTGAGGTGTCTGCGCATGCCAGAGGTAGGCGCGCGCGGTGCGGTGCAGCGTCTCGATCTCCGCACGGTCCCGCGCGTGTTCCTCCAGCACGAAGTGGAAGTTCGTGCCGCCGAAGCCCATCGCCGAGGCTGCGGCGCGACGCACCGGGCGGTGTGGGTCGCGGATCCACGGGCGGGTCTTGACGTTGACGTAGAACGGAGCGTCGGAGAAGTCGACCGCCGGGTTGGTGCGCTCGACGTTGATCGTGGGTGGCAGCGTCTTGTTGTAGAGGCTCAGCGCGAGCTTCATCAGACTGGCGGTGCCCGCCGCGCCCTTGGTGTGACCGATCTGGGACTTGACGCTGCCCATCGCGGCGAAGTGCTGCTCCTGCGACGACTCGCGCAGCAGGCCACCGAGTGCGGTCAGCTCGGTGCGGTCCCCGACCGGCGTTCCGGTCGCGTGCGCCTCGAACAGCTCGACCGAACCGGGTGAGCAGTCCGCGTCCGCATACGCGCGGTCCAGCGCCACGCGCTGCCCCTTGGCCAGCGGGGCGTAGATGCTGTTCGACCGGCCGTCACTGGAGGAGCCGAGACCGCGGATCACCGCATAGATCCGGTTTCCGTCCCGCTCGGCGTCCGACAGCCGCCGGAGCGCCAGCATGCCCACGCCTTCGCCCAGCAGCGTCCCGTCCGCGGCATCCGAGAACGGGCTGATCCTGCTGCTGCGCGACAGGGCCTGGGTCTTGCTGAAGCACATGAAGCCGAAGATGGAGTTCTCGGTGTCCACGCCTCCGGTGATCATCATGTCCGCCCGGCCGTCCACCAGTTCGGCGATGGCCACCCGGATCGCCGACAGCGACGCGGCGCAAGCGGCGTCCACTGTGGAGTTCATGCCGCCCAGGCCGAGGCGGTTCGCGACGCGACCGGCGACGACGTTGGCGAGCAGTCCGGGGAAGGTGCTCTCTTCCCACGGTGTGAAGGCCCGGGCGTACTTCTCCGCGATCTTCTCCGCGTCCTCCGTGGTCAGGCCACAGCTGCGCACGACCTCCTTGAGCACCGGGGTGGACAGCCGGGCGGCCAGCGGGTGCGTCAGCGGCACCGGCCCGGTGGTGCCCAGAACGCAGCCGGTGGAGGACGCGTCGTACCACTCCGAGCCCACCGCCCCGCTGTCGCGGAGAAGGTCACGGGCGACTCCGAGGCTCAGCAGCTGCATCGTGCTGGTGAGATCGAGCTGGTTGGGCGGCAGTCCCCATTCCAGCGGGCTGAAGTCCACGTCCGGGACGAAACCGCCGCGATGCGAATAGGTCTTGTCCGGGACCGACGGGTCGGGGTCGTAATAGTCCTCGAGTCGCCAGCGGGATTCCGGTACCTCCTCGGTGCAGTCCGTGCCGTCGACGATGTTCTGCCAGAACTCGCGATAGTTGCGCGCCATCGGGAACAGACCCGCCATGCCCACAATCGCGATGGGGTTGTTCGCCAGCCGCCGGCCGGTCAGGTCCCGATCCATCGGATTCGTACCCTCGCTCACGTTCTTCCTCTCAAAGTCGTTTCGTGCCTCACGCGGGCAGCACGAGGACACGTACCGCCGTCGGACAGGGTTGATGTGCGGGCTACCGGGACTACATCGGCCAGGGAATGCACCGGCACCGTCGGAGGTGAGTGCGGGGCGGACGGGTTCGTGGTCGCGCCGGTCACCCGTCGACCAGCAGCGCGGGCGGCACCAGACCGGTGGCCCGGGCGACGAATTCGGTCAGCTGGTCGGCGAAAAGCCGGTGGCCCTCGACACTGGGGTGCAGTCCGTCCGCCGCCCACATCCGCGCCTGGGACCATTCGGGGATCGCCGTGACGTCCAGGAAGAGCGTCCCGGTCGCAGCGACGGTCTCCCGCAGGACGGAGTTCGCCTCCGCGAACCGCTCCCGCAGCAGGTTCCGGAAGACCTCCGGGACCGCCAGGTTCTTCGGGATGTCGGGATAGGCCGCGGTGAACACCGTGGTGTCCATGCCGCGAAGACTAGAATAGATCGTGCCCAGGTTGCGCCGGAACCGCTCGGGGTCGTAGTCGCTGACGAGGTCGTTGACCCCGACGATCACGCCGATCATCGGGGGCTTGCTCGCCAGCACCGCCGGGAGCTGCCGGTCGACGACGTCCTGGGTCGTCGCCTGATGCGTCCCGAGGTTGAGCACGCCCCGCTGCGGAATCCCGAGCTGTTCGGCCAGGCGGGGAACCCAACCGTGAAACGGACCGTCGAGGTCGGGGTCACCACGGCCCTCGACGAAGCTGTCACCCAGCGCTGCCAATCGGAATGCGGGCATGTCTGTTCCTTCATTGTCGCGGCGGGACGAACCGGTTCGGACGCAACAGGCTCAGCGCGGACTCAGCCGGGGGACAGAATCCGCTTCTCGGCCGGGAAGTCCACCTCTTCGTACAGCTTCTCCAGCTGATCCACGGCGAAGAACTCGTCGCCGTGGATCCCGCCGCCGAGCATGGTGAAGAACCGGCGCTTGAACCCTTCGCTCATGCTCGTCGCACGGAACACGGAGTCGAAGTACGGCGTGAGCTCCAGCTCGGAAATGCTGCAGGTCAGCGCGTAGGAGCCCCGGCTGTCCTCGTCACGGAGCCTGACGTACTCGGCCACCGCCTCATCGATCGGGCGCTCACCGGCGAGACCTTCGTGCAGCCGTTCGGCGAGCAGCTCCGTGTACTTCAGCGCGTCGGTGATGCCCAGGCCGGTGAACGGGTCCTTGTGGTAACCGGCGTCGCCGACCAGAGCCCAGCCGGGACCGCTGGACCGGCGCCGGTAGTTGTCCGGGTACAGCATCGGGCGCAGCTGTTCTTCGCGCTTCCCGTTGTCCCGCAGGTCCTGGCCGAGCTCGGGAACGATGGCGTCGTAGATCGAGTGGAAATTCTCCTCCGCATTGGCCCGGAACTCACGGAACCGGTCCTTTTTGCGCATGACCGCGCACAACATCAGGCCGTCGTTCGTGGGCCACGTGCCGATCTGCTGGTGGTGGAAATCGGTCTGGTGGTGGAATTCCCACTCGATCCCGCTGAAGTAGCTGTAGTAGACGAAGCAGGCGGCGGGCACGACGTCGTAGAATTCCGCCCGCACGAGATCGGCGACCTTGGAGTTGCGGCCGTCGGCGCCGACGACGAACGAGCCGCGGAATTCCTTCAGGCCTTCCTCCCCACCGGCCTTGCCGCGAATACCGGCCGCGCGGCCGTGCTCGTCGAAGACCAGTTCCTCGACCGCGAAGTCCTCGATCACCTCGGCGCCGGCGTCACGAGCGGCGTCGACGAGAATCTTGTCCAGCACCGTGCGGCGCGGCGCATAGGCTTCGGTGAGCCCGTCGATGGGGTCCGCGAAGCCGCTCAAGTCGATGCCGGTGTAGGCGAAGTTGAGGGTGCGGATCGGTGGCACACCGGTGTCCAGCAGGCGGTCGAGCAGGCCCCACTCTTTCAGGCGGGACAGCCCGGCCTGCTGGATGAAGTGCGTCGAGATCGTGTCGCTGGGGAAAGTCGCCCTGTCCACGACCAGCACTCGGTGGCCTTGCCTGGCGAGCAGCATCGCCAGTGGAGATCCCGCGCAGCGCGCGCCGACAACGATAACGTCGTACATGTGGAAATACTCCCGTCATCACCCGGGCGAAGAACTCGGCAAACCATTCCGGCCGGTACACACGAATACTCTTGCCTCGGCACAAAGGCGGTCAACCTCTACGGCCTGCCCGCATCGCGCGATAGCCCGGCGCAATCGGCGCGATCGGATTCAACGACAAACAGCGGCCGACCGGATCGGACAATTTCCCGCAGAATTGATATTGCGTTCACCTGACGGCACACCGTGCCGGTCCGCTTGTTCTCCGGAGGCTCCGGATGAACAGTTACTTGGCGTACATGGATTCGATCACCTCGGCGTGATCCCGCTCGATCACCTTGCGGCGCAGCTTCATCGACGGTGTCAGCTGCCCGGCCGCGAGCGTGAAGTCGGCCTCCAGCACGCGGAACTCACGGATCGACTCCGCCCGCGAGACAAGCCCGTTCGCATCGTCCACAGCGGACCTCAGTTCCTCGGACAGCGCAGGATTCCGGCCCCAGCCCGGGGTTTGCAGGTTCACATCGTGCGCTGCGGCCCACTTCTCGATGGCGGCCGGGTCCACGGTGATCAGCGCGGTGGCGAACGACCGGTTGTCACCGACGACCATGCAGTTGCTCACCAGCGGGTGCAGCCGTACCCGGTCCTCCAGCGGCGTCGGCGAAATGTTCTTGCCACTGCTGGTGACCAGAATTTCCTTGCGGCGCCCGGTGATGTAGAGGTAGCCGTCCTCGTCGAGGCGCCCGAGATCACCGGTGGGCAGCCAGCCCGGATTCTCCTCGTGGACACCCATGGCGTCGCCGTCCCGGACACCGGGCCAGTAGCCGGGTGTCACGTTCAGGCCGCGCACGAGCACTTCGTCATCGTCGGAGAGCGCGACCGTGACCCCGGGTACCGGGCGGCCGGCGCTGTTGATCCGGTTGTCCTCCAGCGGGTTGATGGTCACCGCGGTCGCCGCCTCGGTCAGCCCGTAGGCACCCAGGACGTTCACTCCGATCCCACGGAAGAACACCGCCGTCGTCTCGTCCAGCGATGCGCCCCCGGAAATCGCGTGCGTCCACCGTCCGCCGAGGGCCTCGCGAAGTCTCGCGAACAGCGTCGCGTCGAGCCTGGTGAACTCCGCCTTGATCTCGTCCGGGATCGGCTTGCCCGCGAAGCGCGCCCGGCCGACTTCGATCGCGACCCGCTCCGCGGCTGGATCCAGGCCCATCGCGCGGGCCGCCTTGCGGATCTTCTCCAGCGCGTACGGAACGAGGCCCATCAACGTGGGGCGGAACGAGGCGAGCGCGTCGAGGAGCGCCGGGAAGCCCGGCAGCAGGCCGGTTCGCGTTCCGGCGTAAAGACAGGCGACCAGGATGGTCCGGCCGAAGATGTGCGACAGCGGCAGCACCAGCAGCGTCGCCGCCTGCTCTCCCCCGCTGGTCCGCCACGTCTCACCGAGGTGCTCGACGCTGGCCGCGGAAGCGGCGAACATGTTGCGGTGGGTCAGCATGCACCCCTTGGGCATGCCGGTCGTACCGCTGGTGTAGACGATGGTCGCCAGGTGATCCGCCCGCACCTGCGCTCGCCGCTCGTCGAAGACGGCTCCGTCGGCGCCGGACGCCTCCCGCTCGCACCAGAGGTTCAGCTCGGCGAAGGCCCACACCTGCCATGAGTCTCCGCCGATGCGTTCCAGGTCCCGCTGCTGTTCCCCGGTCTCGGCGAAGCACCACGCGGCCCCGGAGTCGGTGATGATGTGCCTGACCTGTTCCTCGGAGGCCGTGGGATAGACCGGGACCGAGACGGCACCGATGCTCAACACGGCCAGATCTGCCAGGACCCACTCGTAGCTCGTGCTCCCCATCACCGCGACACGATCACCGCGCCGCACCCCTTCGCCGATCAGGGCCTGGCCGACGCGCCGCACATCCTCGGCGAACTCACGGCAGGTGGTGTCCCGCCATCCCCCTTCGACTCGCCTGCTGAGCAGAGGACGGTCCGGTGTGAGCCGGGCACCTTCCTCCACGACATGGGCGAGCCCTTGATCGTCGGGCAGTTTCAGACCCTGGCCGCCGCTGCTTTCCCGCACCGCTGATCACCTTCACCGTCGCTTTCGGACACAGCACAATGCTGTCGAGGGTTCGCTCGGATCTGGCATGGAAATGCGGGACAGTCACGTGGTCATGTGCACGGACCGCAGAGCCGTCCTCACGTGGCGACCCTTCCCCGCATGGGACACGCCATCGTGCCGACCGTGATTGAATTGTCGTTTCCCCTTGGGCGGCAGGGCAATGCCGCTTCCGCAAAGGTGCGGTTGGGATGTCCTATCGCACCATCGTTCCGGCACCGGAAAGCGCAACGGCGCACCGCGCGAGTGACTCACGCGGTGCGCTGCTACCGGATCTGTCAGGCCGACAGCTCGGCTTCGCCGGTGATCCACGGAGCGACCTTCGCCGCCACCGCCGTGCTGTCCTTGATCCAGGCGAAGTGGCCCAGATTGCCGACCACACCGGAAGTCTCGTCCCAGTGCCAGCGGGTCACCTTCGCATTGGGGATCCGCGAGCACAGGAAGTCGACGTTCGTTCGCGGCCCCAGCTCGTCGTTGTCCAAGGAGATCGCGAGCACCGGAACGGACAGCTCGCGCAGCAACGGGGCATAGTCCAGCTTCGAGCCGCCCAGCCGGTACCGGCCGGTCAGATTCTGGAAGCACCAGTCGGTCATCACGCGGCCGGCCACCGGGGCGGGTACGAACATCCCGCCCGGCCAGTGACCGCGCAGCTTGGAGACCAGCCCGATGATGCGCCCACCGATCAGGACACTCGGCTGCCGTTTGACCGGGAACGCGCGCCAGTAGACGCTTCCCGTCGCGAACAGGCACAGCCCCGAGACGCGGTCCGAGTTCGCAGCGGCGTACAGCAGCGCTGTCTGGCCACCGAGGCTGTGGCCGAACACGTACAGCGGCGCCTCGGGAAAGCGCTTGGCCACGGCCTCGGTGATCGCGGGCAGGTCGGTCTCCACGATCTCGCGGTAGCCGAAGTTCGGGCTTTCCGCCAGCGATGGGGTGCTTTCACCCTGTGCCCGCAGATCTGCCGTGGCCACCGACAGGCCCTCCGCGTGCAGCGCCTTGACCAGCGGGTAGTAGAACTTCGCTTTCATGGCCATGGCGGGAAGAACGAGGACGGCCGGAGCCCCGGGATCATCCTGTGCCCGGACGCGGACAACGAACCGGGCGTTGTCCGCGGTGGTCACCTCGATCGCTTCGAGCGCCGGAAAACCCGACGCTACCACCGGCTTGTCCTCGTCGGGCGTGTCGTCGGCGCGTGCGGGTTCGGACATGAGTACTCCCTAGTGCGGTGCCGGACAGCGTCAGTCCTCGGTGATCTTGCAGACGCAGTCGAAAGAGAACTTCGCGACGAGGACGTCGTTGTCGTCGTAGCACAGTGCCTTGGTGTCGATGTCGAACTTTTCGGCGGTGTCACGCCCGAGCACGCCGGACACCACGCGCTCGTCGACGGTGGCGATGGCGCGGATACGGCCGAGGGCGGGTTTGAGGAAGGTGCAGCGGGATTCGCGGACGACGAACCGGACCACACTGGACAGCCGCGGCGCCATCGCCCCGACGAACGCCGAACCGCTCGCGACGTCGGCGGCCAGGAACAACGCGCCCGCGTGCACGCTGCCCATGTGGTTCTGCATTCTGTCCTGCGCGGGGATCTCGGCAACGGCGCGTTCCGGCCCGATTTCGGTGATGTCGATGCCGACGTGCGCGCTGAAGGGCACCATCCGGTTGGTGCCCTCGCGCAGTTTCTCGTAGTCCGGGGCATCGTTGCCGAACTGCGCCAGCGGCCCGAACAAACTTGTCGCTTCCTGTGACATGACAACCATCCCTACGGGTATGACGAACGGCTCGGCCGGAATTCGTCCGGTTCGGGTTCGATCGCAGTATTCCGGTCTCGGCGCCACGCGGGCCCCTGGATAGGGATCTCGAATCGCCCGATTCGAACGGCCGGCGTCAGTCGGCGGGAATATCGACGACGTAGTCGAGGTAGAACTTCGCCACTGCCACGTCGTTGTCGTCGTACAGCCAGGCCTTGCCGTCGAGCTCGAACTTCCCGGAGACGGTTCCGCCCAGCACGTCCGAGACCGTTCGCGGGTCCAGCGTCGCCACCGCGCGGATACGGCCGCACCCGGGACTCAGGAACACCGCTGTGCTGCTGCGCAGGATGAACAGCTTCACTTGTGTGAGCACCGGGGCGAAAGCCCCGCCGAAGGCCATCGCCCCGGCGAGTTCGGCGGCGAGAAACTGGGCTCCCGCGTGCACGCTGCCCAGGTGGTTGTTCATCTGCTCGCCGGCCGGGATCTCGACGACGCCCCGCTCCGGGCTGATCTCAAGCATCCGGGTGCCCACGTGATTGCTGAACGGCACCATCGTGTTCGCGTGCGCGCACATCTTCTCGTAATCGGGACCTGTCCCGCCCGGCGAGCCCACATAGGGCGCGAACCCTTCGAAAACGTCCTGTTTCAGCTGCTGCCCCACGAGTGCCGTCCTCCGGATTCGCATGAAGACCCGAACTTCGTCAGAGCGAATGCTTCTACCTCGGACCGGAAAGCGTCAACCGTGTCAGCGGACGGGCATCGGGCGATTGTTCCGGCCTATCGGCATGAATGACCGGAAACGATCACACGTGCAGCCGGAAAGCTATACCTGCAGCGGTTCCTCTCCGGGCACCGCGTCCCGTGACTCGACGCAGTCCAGGAACAACTCCGTCAGCGGGCTCATTCTCCCGCTCAGCCACGTGATGTGGAGGTCGATGGTGGGCACCGGGTCGTACAACCGCACCGGGACCGTCCGCACGCTCCCGCAGACGTGCCTTCCCCGCACGGCGGAAGCGAAACCGACGACCGGTTTGACCGACGCCATGATCGCCACGGCACCCGGATCGTCGATCTCGTACTCGATGTTCAGGGCGATCCCGCTGGTGGACGCCGCACCGTAGATCGCGTCGTACATGGCGGGACACTGCTCGCGCCCGAAGAGAATGCACGGCTCGTGAGCGAGCTCGCTGAACGAGGCTCCCGGCCGGCCGGCCCACTTGTGGTTCGGCCCGACCACCGCGACGAGCGGAAACTGCGCCAACGGGCGACTTTCGAACTCGCTGCCGACCGGGCGCCCGTACACCATGGCGACATCGACGTCGCCTGCCCGCAGGGCCTGCAGCTGGGGACCGGTGCGCATCTCGTGCAGCGTGACCCCGACGGTCGGGTGTTCGGCGTGCATCTTCCCCAGAACCGCGGGAAGAACGTGCTGCCCGGCCGCGAAGTTGTATCCGACGTTGATGGTTCCCGACCGCCCGGCCGCAGCCTCCCGCGCCGTCTGCGCGGCCTTGTGCGCCTGCATCACGATCGCGCGGGCCTGTTCCCGGAAGACCTCGCCTGCCGGGGTCAGCCGCACCTCGTGCGACGTGCGGGCGACCAGCTCGGCACCCACGCTGCGTTCCAGTCGCTGCAGTTGCTGGCTCAGCGAAGGCTGCGCCAGGTGCAGTCTGGCCGCGGCCCTCCCGAAGTGCAGTTCTTCGGCGATCGCGAGAAAGGACTCAAGGTGTCGGAACTCCACGTTGCCCCCCGGGGCGCGCTGTCGAACAGCTTTGTGCACCGCAGGACGGTAACCGGCTTCGGGGAACACCTGATGAACCGTTGTCAGTGGCAACAGGTCAAGGTCGCGTCCGGAAACCGAAACCGCTGGATGCGCGACCGCAGGTGACTTTCGACACACCGCGTCGGAGCCGGTTTCGCAGCGCGGCTTGTCCGGGCCGGTGCCGAGCGGTCCGGACCGCTCGGCACCGGCCCGGCAGTGCTACGCGCCGATGTCGATCCTGACACCGGGGGCCGCGAGCTCGATCGGCCCGTCGAAGGTATCCGCCGCGGCGGAACGCAGGCCCTCCAGCCAGGTTTCGTCGGTCGACGTGAAGTGGGTCAGGACCAGCCGGCCCGCCCCTGCCTTCGCGGCCACGACGCCCGCGTCGAAGCCGGACAGGTGTCCGTGATCGCCGGTGTCCGGGGCGGACAGCGTCGCCTCCGCGAGCAGCACGTCCACGTCTGCGGCGAGGTCGAACAGCGCGGGGGTCATCCCGGTGTCCCCGGTGTAGGCGAAGGTCGCCGCCGCGGACTCGACGCGGATCCCGCAGTTCGGGATCGCATGCCGCATCTCGTGCATCGTCAGGCCGATGTCTCCCACGGAACAGGAGTCACCCGGTTCGTACTCGTGAACGTCGAAGGCGACCTCGAAAGCCTTGTCCAGCAACGGGAAGGTCCGCACCGGGAACAACCCGGCCCACCGCGCGAAAAGGTCACCGGATCCGCGGGGGACGAACAGCGGAACGGGGGTGAAGCCGGTCTCGGCGAGCTTGTCGGCACGCGCCCCCGGCTCGTGGGCGAAGCCGCTGAGCAGCGACTTGCCGATGGGCAGCAGGTCGTAGCAGTGATCGGAATGGAAGTGGCTGATCACGATGCCGTCCAGGCCCGCCGGCCGGGTGACCGAACTGAGCGCGGTGGCGATTCCCGGCCCGCAGTCCAGCAACAGGCGACTCGTCCCGGTCTCCAGCAGATAACCCGAACTCGCCTGGCCATCGGCCGGCATTCCCGCCCGGCAACCCAGCACGGTAAGCCGCATCCTCTTTCCCTCCTGTGAATACCCGGTCCGCTACGACGTAACGGCGATTCCAGGGATCTTTCCGGAAATCGTCCACCGCGACAAGGATTTTCACCGCTCATCCGAATCGGTATCTCCTATCAGGCGATAATCGCCGACCCGCCGGCCATGCCCGGCGAGGACGTCAAGAACGATCTTCGTCTCGCTCGATTGAAGATGCCGATCACGGGCTCACCGCCGCCGTGCCTGCGCCGCCGCCGCGAGCACGAATCGGCCGTGCAGCCCTTCCAATCAACCCTGACCAGGGATGACGATGCTTCTTCCTGGGACCTCCCGCGGAATCCGAAGATTCCTGGGCGTTCACCGGAAGTCCACACGGCCATGTTCGAATTGCGCCGTGGCCGCACCCCGACCAAACCGTCGGCGCAACGACGCGGGTGGACGGCCTTCACGAAACCACGGGGCTTTCGACAACGGCACCGCGACGCGTCTGGCCCCGATCCACAACCGGAAGGTAAGACCACCAGTGAGCCGAATCCGACTTGAGGGACTGACCAAAAGGTTCGGAAATGCCCGGCGTGGCACTACCGCCGCCGTGGACTCGGTCTCGCTCGACATCAGCCACGGCGAGTTCGTGGTGCTGCTGGGACCGAGCGGGTGCGGGAAGTCGACGCTGCTGCGGATGATCGCCGGGCTGCTCCCGCCGAGCGCCGGGCGAATCCTCCTCGACGACCGCGACATCACCCACGTCGCGCCGAAGGACCGCGACCTGGCGATGGTGTTCCAGAGCTACGCGCTCTACCCGCACCTGACCGTCGCCCGGAATCTGGGCTTTCCGTTGCGCACCCGCGGCTGGTCCCGCGCGGACATCCACACCAAGGTCGCCGAGGTCGCATCGCTGCTGGGTCTCGGCGAGCTGCTCCAGCGCCGCCCCAAGGAACTGTCCGGTGGACAGCGGCAGCGCGTGGCGCTGGGACGGGCCCTGGTCCGTGATCCGGGCGCCTTCCTGATGGACGAGCCATTGTCCAATCTGGATGCGAAGCTGCGCACCGCCACCCGCACCGAACTCACCGCGTTGCACAAACAGCTCGGGTCGACCTTCGTCTACGTCACGCACGACCAGGTCGAGGCGATGACGATGGCCACCCGGATCGCGGTGCTCAACCAGGGCCGCCTCGAACAGGCCGGGACGCCGTCGGAGGTCTACGACACCCCGGAATCGGTGTTCGTCGCCGGATTCATGGGATCACCCCCCATGAACCTCATCGACGCCCGGGTGGAAAGCCGCGCCGGCCGGGTGCACGTCACGGCCCACGACATCGACGTCCCCTTGGACCACCCGGCAGGCGACTTCCCGACCCGCGACGTCGTGCTCGGCGTTCGCCCCGAACACCTGACGATCGTCGGTCGGCACGCACCCGATGGCCCGCAGTTCCGCGGTGTCGTCGAGGCGGTCGAAAACCTCGGCAACGAGGAGGTCGCCGTGTGCTCAGCCGGCGGGGCCCGGCTCGTCGCCCGCGGGCAGCGTCCCCTGGGGCTGCACGTGGGCGAACACGTCACCTTCACCACGAGCCCGGACCGGACCCACCTGTTCGACCCGGCCACCGGCCGCCGCCTGGTCTGGCGCGATCCGCAGCCGGAGGTGGCCGTCGTGCCCCGAGAACTCGACGCCCCCGCCGTTTGACGCAGTCCCGACCAGCCCGGAGCACCGGCTGAGTTCCCCGCACACAAGGAGATTCCCGATGAAGAAATTGCGCACACTCGGCGGCTTCGTGGCTGCCGCCGCGCTGACACTGACCACGTCCGCATGCGGAATCGGAGGCCTGGGCAGCACTGATCCCAGGTCGGCCGATCCCGTCGGCCCGGTTCCCGAGCTGCGGCCGGACCAGCAGGTCTCGATCGTGTTCGAAAGCTACAACTTCGGGCAGGCCGGGGCCTGGACGGACACGTTCAACGAACTGATCGGCGAGTTCCAGCGGCAGCACCCGAACATCAAGGTGACCGCACAGAAACCGCAGGGCAACAGCCCGAACCCGGTGTCGGACACCGTCTCCAGCGTGCAGAACCAGATGATGGCCGGCTCCCCTCCGGACGTGGCGCAGCTCGGCTTCAGCGAGCTCGACTTCACCATCAACCAGCTCCGCGCCAAGCCGCTGGACGACCTGGTCGGACGCGAGGCCGTGCAGGCCAACTTCGACGGTCCCCGGCACTCCTACGACAAGTCCGCGCGGGTCCTCGGCGACCTGGGCGGCAAGACCTACGGCGTGCCGTTCGTGTTCTCCACCCCCGTGCTCTACTACAACGCCACGCTGTTCCAGCAGGCCGGGCTCGACCCGGCGAAGCCGCCGGCGACCTGGGCCGAGGTCGAGCGGGCGGCACTGGCCGTCAAAGCCGCCACGGGCAAGGACGGCGCCTACGCCGACTGCCTGACCAAGGCTGCCAAGGACTGGTGTTTCCAGTCCATGGTGCGGTCCAACGGTGGGCGCGTCCTCTCCGCGGACCGCAAGACGCTGACCTTCGCCGACCCGGCCTCCGTCGACGTCGTGCGGATGGCGCAGCAGATGGTCGCCACCGGTGCGACGCCGGTACTCAGCCAGCAGCAGGGCTACGAAGGCTTCGGCCGCGGCGAGATGGGCATGATCCTCGAATCCAGCGCTCTGCAGAGCAAGTTCGAGAAGGCCGCGCAGGGCAAGTGGGATCTGCGTGCCGCGCCCATGCCGGGCTTCGACGGCAAGGCCACGGTCCCGACCAACTCGGGCGCGTCGCTGTTCGTGCTGTCCGACGACCCGGCCAAACAGCGCGCGTCCTGGGAACTGATCAAGTTCCTGACCAGCCCCGAGGCCTACGAGAAGATCTCCAGCAAGATCGGCTACCTGCCGCTGCGCACCGGCCTGCTCGATGACCCCGAGGGCCTGAAGGCGTGGGCCGACCAGAACCCGCTGCTGCGGCCGAACATCGAGCAGCTGGCCCGGATGGAGCCCTGGGTTTCCATGCCCGGCGTCAACTACCAGCAGATCCGCGACGGGATGATGGCGGCCGTGGAAAAGAGCGTCTACCAGGGCGCGGACCCGGCGGCCACCCTGCGCACGGCGCAGGAGCAGGCGTCGAGCCTCCTGCCGAAGGGCTGATCCACCCGATGAGCGCTGGAGTTCCGGATCCGGAATTCACCCTGATCCAGCTGAGCGATACCCACATCCTTCCCGCTGGTGAACTCCAGCACGGCGCGGTGGACACGTTCACCAACCTGGAGGCCGCCCTCGCCACTGTGGCGGCCTCCGGGGTCACCGTGTCCGCTCTGCTGCTCACCGGGGATCTCACCGACGACGGTTCCCCCGCCGCCTACCGCAGGCTGCGCGAGATCGTCGAACCCGCCGCCGAGCGGCTCGGTGCCCGCCTGATCTACGTGATGGGCAACCACGACGAGCGCGGCGCCTTCCGCACCGAACTCCTGTCGGCTGCCGCCACGGCCGAACCTCACGATGTCGTGCACCAGGTCGGCGGACTGCGCATCATCGTCCTCGACACCACCACGCCCGGCCGCCACGACGGCCGTCTCGAAGCCGCGCAGCTGCGCTGGCTCCGGGCGGAGCTGGAGCGGCCCGCACCACGTGGGACGGTCCTGGCGCTCCACCATCCACCCCTCCCGTCGGCCGTGCCCCCGGTGCATCTGCTGCGGATGTACGACGCACAACGCCTGGGCGAGGCCATCGCCGGAACCGACGTCCGGATCATCCTCAGCGGACACAACCACTCCACGGGATGTGGTGCGCTCGCGGGCGTTCCGGTCTGGGTGTCACCGGCGTGCGCCAACCAGATCGACCCGCTGGTGAAGGGCCGTCTGCGTGGTGTGCCCGGCGGCGGGCTGACCCGTGTCGACGTCTTCGCGGATGCCGCGACCGCCACGTCGGTCCCGATCGAGGGTTCGCCGTTCGTCTACGACCACGACGAAGCCGAGGTCGTGGACATGATCCAGACTCATCTCTCCGAATCGGAGTGAACGCCGTGTTCGTCGAAGTCCCCGCCCCCGTAGCGGCCATCGCCCCACCGGCCGCGCGGCGGGCACCGCTGCTCGCGCGAATCCTCCGGGCGGCACCGCCCTACCTTTATCTGGCGCCCGGACTGGCCCTCCTGGTCATCTGGACCTACCGGCCGCTGGTGCAGACCGCACAGCTGTCCTTCTACTCGTGGAACCTGCTGCCCACATCACCGATGGTCCCGGCGGGAACCGACAACTACGAACAGCTGCTCGGGGCACCGGAACTGGGCAACGCCGTGTGGAACACCATCCTGGTCATCGCCGGGCTGCTTCCGTTCACGATCGTGATCCCGGTGGTCGTCGCGCTGCTGACCCGCCAGGTCGGCGGCCCCGCCCGCGAGCTGTACCGGGCACTGATCTTCGCGCCGATGCTGGTCGCACCGGTGGCCAGCGCGGCGGTGTGGCAGTGGCTGCTCGACCCCGGATCCGGTGCCGTGAACCGGCTGCTGGGCGTGAACGTCAACTGGCTGCACGAAACCGTGCCCGCGCAGATCTCGATCATCGGGATCACCGGGTGGCACCTGCTCGGATTCGCCGTGCTGCTGGTCTCCGCCGGCCTGGCCGGCATCAGCGACGACTACTCCGCCGCGGCGCAACTCGACGGTGCTTCCCGCTGGCAGATCACCCGCTGGGTCACGCTGCCACTGTTGTCACCGACCCTGGTCTTTCTCGCGCTCATGACGGTGCTTCTCGGCGCGCAGTGGACGTTTCCGCTGATCGACACCCTGACCCAGGGCGGGCCGTCGGGTGCGACCACGCACATCTATTACCTGCTGTGGGATTACGGCTTCCACAGCCACCAGGCCGGCCTCGGCGCTGCGGCGGGCGTGATCTTCTTCACGGCATTCGGCGTCGTCGCACTGTTCCTGGTGTGGCTGGCCGACCGCATCAGCTTCCACGACGACTGAGTTATCCGCGAGAGCAGGCGAAGAAGTTCATGACGATGTCCACTATGGAAACCGGCGTCGAAGACCAGGCCCGGGAGCAGCTCGACGTCCCGGTCGGATCCCGGAGCCGGTCGCGGGCGATCCTGGGAAACGTGCTCCTCAGCGGGCTGGGCATCCTGTGCGTACTCCCCATCTACTGGATGTACGCGACCTCACTCCGGATGCCCGGCGACGTCTTCTCCCTCTCACTGCTTCCCTGGCCGCTGTCCGTGGACAACTACGCCGATGCGTGGCGCAAGATTCCGATCGGGCTCATGCTGTCGAACACCTTCATCGTGGCCCTGGTGACCGCGCTCGGCCAGCTGCTGACCGGCCTTTTCGCCGCCTACGCGTTCGCGGTCTGGGAGTTCCGCGGCAAAAAGGTGCTCTACCTGCTGTTCGTGGGCACCTGGCTGGTGCCCTTCCAGGTGTCGATGCTGCCCAACTACGTGCTGCTGTTCCAGCTCGGCGTGCTCAACACCATCGCGGGCGTGATCATCCCGTCCCTGTGCTCGGCGTTGAGCGTCCTGATGCTCCGCCAGCACCTGCGCAGCTTCCCCAGGGAACTGCTGGATGCGGCCAGAATCGACGGACGCTCCTCCTGGGCGACGCTGTGGACGGTCGTGGTGCCCAACCTGCGTCCCGCGCTCGCGGCGCTCGGGATTCTGCTGTTCGTCCAGGCGTGGAACGAATACTTCTGGCCGGCGCTGGTGCTGCAGCGCAGCAACGCGATGGTCCAACTCGGTATCCGCAGCTTCATGGGAACCGAAGGCAACGATTGGGGTCCCCTGATGGCGACGGCCGGGCTGGCATGCCTGCCCGTGTTCGCCCTCTACCTCGTTCTCCAGCGCCAGATCGTCAACGCCTTCGTCCGCTCCGGCCTGAAGTAGTTCAGACCAGGTCGGCGGCCCAGAAGGCGCGCTGGTGGATCGGTCCCGGAGCGCGATGTTTCCGGATTGGTCCGCCCTTTCGGCTTCACTTCACGAACGTGACCGAGAACAGCCGAGCGACGAGCTCACCACGGCTGGAGACGCCCGCCTTGCCGAAGACCGCCTTGAGGTGATCGCGGACGGTGTGCGGGGAGATGAACAGCGACGCGGCGATCTCGGCGGTGGGCAGACCACCTGCCACGAGTTCGGCGACCTCGAGCTCTCTCGGTGGGAGGCCGTACGCCTGGACGACGATGGCCGCTAGGTGTGACGACGGTACGGTAGGGCGATCCGCCCGGGTCGGAGGCCCACGAAGCCAACACGGTCACTAAACGGTCGCGCTCGGCGCGGTCAGCGACTTCGTCGAGCGCGTCGACAGGCAACTGCTCAGATTCCTCTCGGTTGAACGGCTTGTGGTGTGGCGGTGCCCCCGACTCACCGACCCCACTCAAGCGCGGTGAACGGTGTTCGCGCTGGCCGATCGCCCATTGCGTCGACCACCGGTACCGCCGGATCGACGAACGGCCGACGAACAACCGGAAGACCTTCCGCGCCGAATCCCGCCACATGAGAGTAACCTGCGGTAATGCCACTCGCCGACATGCACCCGATCGTGCATGCAACCGAACCGCGGTGAACGCGGAGTGTCACAACCGCAGGACAAGGCCCCGCGCATGCCTCTTCGGCTGGACCAACTGGCAATCAAGCGAACTGGCGTCTATGTCCTCTGAGGACCCGACGATGAGGGAAGGTCGTCGAGCGCTGCGGACCGCCTCGCACGGGACGTCGCCGGGAAGTACCGCTCGGCGTGCGGGCCTTCGGGATCTGCACCTGTGCGGAAGTTCGTGAACGTGCCGGGAGAACGGGCCGCGGATGTCCATGCGATGAGGCGTCCCGCCCCGAGAGGCAACGTCGATCATCCCTGGATCGCGGAGTCGGCGATGCTGCGCACGAACCAGCGCTGGAACAGGAGGAAGACGATCAGCACCGGGGCCACCATGACCACGCCGAAAGCCATGATCGCGCCCCAGTCGTAGGGCGGGTTTCCCTGGAAGACGCTGATCGCCAGTGGCAGCGGGCGCACCGTGGGGTCGCTGATCATCAGCACTGGCCACAGGAACGACGTCCACTGGGTCAGGAACGTCAGAATCGCCGCCGAGGCGAACACGGGTTTGCTCATCGGCACGATGATCAGGAAGAAGATGCGCAGCGGCCCGGCTCCGTCCAGTTTGGCCGCTTCTTCGATCTCGGTGGGCAGGGAACGGAAGAACGACTGGAACAGGTAGATCGTGAAGGCGTTGCCCAGGAAGGGCAGGGCCTGCACGGCGATGGTGTCCCGCAGTCCTGCCAGCAGGAAGAACAGTGGCACCGCCAGCGCTTCGAAGGGGACGACGGCGAGCGCGACGATCACCGTCAGGACCGCGTCGCGGCCGGCCCAGCGCAGCCGGGCCAGCGCATAGCCGGCCAGCGAGTTGATCGCGAGACCTCCCACCACGACGGTGGTCGCCACCACGACCGACACCGCGAAGAAACCCCAGAAGTAGCCGGTGTCCGCGCTGTGGAAACGGGCCGTCAGGTGCGGGTAGTTGGCAGTGGTCAGCGTGTTGGGCGTGAAGGCGCGCAAGCCGCTCAGGACGTTCTCGCTCGGCTCCAGACTCCCCAGGACCATGTAGAGAACCGGGCTGGCGTAGACGAGCGCCAGAACACCCGTGATCAGATAGCGCAGCACGTGCCGGAGTCGTGCGCCGGCGCGGTCGCGCCTCGAAGCCACCGCCCGGCTCATGTCCTGGCCTTCCGCTCCATGCTGAGCAGGGCGCGCTGGAGCAGGGTGAGCGCCAGGACGATCACGAAGAACACCAGGGTGATCGCCGAGGCGCGACCGACGTCGCTTTGGCCTTCGAACGCGATCGTCACCGCGTCGTACAGCACCGTGTGGGTGGTGGCGGCGTGCAGGCCACCACCACGGATGAGCACGTAGACCTGGTCGAACAGCCGGAAGGCCAGGATCGTCGTCACGGTCGTCACGAACACCAGCGTGGGTCGCAGGCCCGGTACGGTCACGTAGCGGAACCGCTGCCACCGGGTCGCCCCGTCCACCGTCGCGGCCTCGTATAGCGAGGGCGGGATGCCCTGCAGGCCGGCCAGGATGATCACGGTCTGGAACCCCACGCCGTGCCAGATCGACAGGACCACGACCGATGCCAGTGCCGTCGCCGGGTCGCCCAGCCAGTCATGTGCTTCGAAGTTCCCGAACGTCAGCGCGTGCAGGGCCGCGTTGAGGAGCCCGCCTTCGTCTCGCGCGTAGATGATGCGCCAGACCACCGCGACCAGCGCCATGGGGAAGACCACGGGCATGAAGAAGCACGTGCGGAAAACGGCCATGCCGCGCAGCTTCTGGTTCAACAGCAGGGCCACTCCGAGCGCGAGCGTGGTCTGGAGCGGCACCACGGCCAGCGCGAACAGCGTGTTGTTGAGCAGGGCCTGCCTGAACTGGGCACCGAGATCGGGATCGAAGAAGATGCGGCGGTACTGCTCCAGCCCGACGAACTGGGGCGGCCGTGCCGAGTTCAACTGCACGTTGAACAACGACAGCCACAACGCGATCAGCAACGGCAGTACCAGGAAAAGCGCCAGCGCGCTCAACGCGGGGGCCGACAGGACCCACCCCGTGATCCCTCGCCGCGGCCCGCGTCTCACCGTCCTGTCCGGCATCCTCGGCTCCTCAGCGAACGGACGCCGGTCCGGGCCGACGCCGCGGGTGGCCGCTCCATGACAGGGTCACTTCCCGCGAGATGGGCCGCTACCTCAGCCGGTATCCGCCGTTGTCGGCGAAGTCCCGGTCGATGGCGCGTGCGGCCCTGGCCAGTTCGGCTCGGGCATCCGCGCCTTGGTAGGCGGCGGTGAACGCCCCGGCGAACTGTTCGGTGATCGTGGGATACCCCGCGGTCACCGGCCGGGGCACGGCGACGCACGCCTTGGTGACCGGTTTCGTCCCGCAGGTCCGCGCGAGCCCGGTGCCGAAGAGCTCCAGCGCTCCGCCCGGCCGGTAGAGCGGGCTGCGGGCGAGGACGGACTTCGTCCCCGGGGGTGCGCCGCTGGCCTGGGTGATCCGCTCCACGGAACGGTCGGAAAGCAGGTGGTCGATGAACTTCCCCGCCGCCTTGGCGTTGTGCGTGCCCGCTCCGATCCCCCACGCCCAGGAACCCTGGCCCGTCTTGGTGCCGAGACCGAAGTCCGGAAGCGGGAGGACCACCAGATCGGAACCGAGCGCTCGGGCGTAGGTGGGGTACTGCCAGTGCCCCACCCAGCTCAGCGCGACACGTCCCGAGGTGAACGCGGCGGTGTCGGTGTTCGGATCGACGTACGGGCGCCACGAGGCGATCGTCTGCACGGTCCGCACCGCGGCCTCGGAATCCAGCGTTCCGCCTGCCTTGCCGTCCTGGATCAGGTGTGCACCGGCGGACTCGACGGCCGGGCTGAACCCGTAGGTCCCCCATTCGTTGTCGAATCCCCGGTACTCGCTGAGATCCAGCGCCTTCCCGCCTGGCGCCGCCCGGGCCAGCGCCCGCAGCGCCGTGGTGAACTCCTCGGCCGTCCAAGCGTCGTCGATCCCGGTCGGATAACGCACACCGGCCGTGTCCAGCAACTTCCTGTTGCCGAAGATCCCCAGGCCCGAGTCGTACATCCCCAGGCTGTAGAGCCTGCCGTTCTCCGCGGTGCCCTGGACGAGAATCGCATCGGTGGCATTCGCCCTCGTGGCGGGCGAGACGAAATCCTCGAGCGGCGCCAGCTTGCCGTTGTAAACGAGGTTGCTCATGGTGGGGCCGTCGATCTCGGCGACGTCGGGCATGTCCTCCGGTCTGGTCGCCGCCAACGTCTTGGGGTAGTCGGCCTCGGGAATCAGCCGCAGCTGGACGGTAATGCCGGATCCGGACCGGTTGAACTCCGCGACCACGTCCCGCAGCGCGGCCACTTCCAGCGGCTGCTGGCCCTGCAACGCCCACATCGTGATCGTCCCGGTACCGGATCCCGCCTCGGGTCCGGCCTGCCGGGATGCGCCCACGCACCCCGTGGCCAGCACCAGCACGGCAGCGACTCCCACCAGCCGACGAAGACACCGGAATCGGTCTCGCATCGCTCCCCCCGTCGAACTTCTGCACCAGGAGCTGTTCGAACAACCCGCTCTAATACCACCGCGACATTCGCTCCAACGCATGCTGGAGCTCGTCCAGCGCGTGCTTGGCGGACATCTTTCCCGACATGGCGAGATCGACGTACTTGGTGAACGTCGCCGTCAGGGCAGCCGTGGTGGGTGGCCCGGGAACCGGCGCGCTGTCCGGAAACCGCTCCAGAGTCCGGTAGAAGACCTCCCAGTGCCGAGGGCCGCTCCACTCGTACTGGCTCGCCGTCACCATCGACCGGCGCGACGGCGTGGACTCGTTGCCGACGAAGGTCCTTTCCATCGCGGCTCTGCTCGCGGAGAACTTGACCCACTCCCAGGCCAGTTCCTTGTCCCGCGCCTGTTTGGTGATGGCGTAGCCGGCGGCGCCGAACTCGTGGCGCTGGGTGGTCCACCTGGGGAAGTACTGGACGTCGAACGCGCCCGGAGCCATACCGCTCCGATGCAGCTCCCCGGTCCAGAAGCCCCCCGCCGGGCTCATTCCCAGCCGTCCCGCCAGGAACTCGTCGGCCACCGTCCCGACCCACCGCTGCCCGAACCGCGTCCCGCCGCCACCCTCACCCGCCTCCAGCGACAGCCCTTCGCGCGTCAGGTCGGCGAGAAACCGCAGCGCCTCGACGTTGCGGGCGTCGTTGGCCCGCGGCGTTCCCCACCGCCAGCCACCGCCCCGGCCCACCGCCGAGGGCTCATCGGGGTAGAACTCGCCCCACAACCAGGCTCCGTCACCCTCGTGGGTCTCCTCGAGCAGACTGGCCCCCGCCGCGTACATCCAGGGCAACACCCCGCCCCAGAGCCGGTTCACCCAGCCGTAGCTGGTGCCCGGCAACCCGGCAGCGGCGAGTTTCCTCGCGATGTCGTAGAAGTCGTCCCTGGACCAGTCGTCCGGTGGCCGGGAAACACCCGCCCGCTCGAACCACTCGGTGTTGTAGAAGATGTTCGCCGCGTTGAACTCGATGGGCAGCTCGAAAAGGCTTCCCTCGTACATCATCGACTCGACGAGCAGGGGATGGACGTCCGAGAAGTACTCCCGGAGTTCGTCGCCGTCCCGCAAAACCAACGCGTCCAGCGGCTCGGCCAGCCGCTGGGCGAACAGGCCGAGGTGCTCGCTCACCACGTACACGAGGTCGGGAGCCGTTCCGGCGGCCATCCGCATCAGGATCTTGTTGTGGAACTCGTACCAGTCGCCCGTGGGAACAGCGTCCAGCTCGACGCTCACATCGTGATGCTCGGCGACGAAATCATCGACGAGGCACTGCAGACCGCGAACGGCTTCCTCAGTCCACGGAT
The DNA here is from genome assembly GCF_039534165.1 of Saccharopolyspora taberi. Lineage (NCBI taxonomy): Bacteria > Bacillati > Actinomycetota > Actinomycetes > Pseudonocardiales > Pseudonocardiaceae > Saccharopolyspora > Saccharopolyspora taberi. Next base: position 278,246 of record NZ_BAAAUX010000019.1, read on the forward strand.
GCACGATCCGCAGGTGAGCACTGCCCACGCCCCCGGTCACAGTCGCCATCGCGGGCTCCCTTGCGCCGCCGACTCTCCCGCCGCCGAGCCTATGCCCGCCGATCGGAATCGGCCGGTCCGCCTCCTGGACCAGCGAGGTTCCTCCCCTGGACGAGGCGGCCCCGGGGGTGCCGGTCACCCGTCCTGGGAGTCCCGTTCCCTGCTGATCAACGCGGCGATCTGGGCACGCGAGGTGAAGCCCAGCTTGGTGAGCGCGTGCTCGACATGCGCTTCCGCGGTGCGCTGCGAGATCACCAGCCGTTCCGCGATCTCCTTGTTGGACAGTCCGTCCGCGATGAGCCCGGCCACCTCCCGCTCGCGCCGGGTGAGCACCGTGGCGGCGCCACCGGCCGCGGGCTCCTCCGCCACCCGGTCGGCCTCCCCGAGCGCGAATTCGACGAGCTCGCTGATGCCGAGCTTGCCGCCCGCCTCGAACGCGGTGTCGAACCGCTGGCCCCCCAGGGCGTGCCGCGCCTTGTCCACCGCTTCCGCGCGCGCTTCGATCAGCCGCTTGAACCCGAACAGGGGCAGGGATCCCACCGAAGGCCACAGCCGGTACGAGGCACCGAGCAGCCGGGCCGCCCGGCCGCTCTCGCCTTCCGCCGCGGCGACCCAGGCCAGCACCTCGACGACGATGGCGATCCCGATGAGGTCGTCGAACTGGCGCTTGAGCCGGAGACTGTCCCTGGCGAGCTCGCTCGCCCTCCGCGTCTCGCCTCTGCCCCATTCGGCCAGCGCGAGCGCGTACAACGCGTAGGAAAGCGTCCACTGCTCGCCGTGGGCTTCGCACAGCACGCGGGCTTCCCGGCACAGCGCGACCGCACGGTCGTAATTGGTCTGGAACGTGTGCGCGAGCGCCAGGTGGACCCAGCTCATGATCGTCACGCTGCTGGTTTCGTCCAGCGCCTGGAACCGGGCGAGGGCCTCTTCGAGCAGGACGGTGGCGACCGCCAGGTCGTCGCTGAGCAGGGCGATGTGCCCGGAGACGTGCAGGGCGTGCGCCAGCGCGGACTCGTCACCGAGCTGTTGCGCCTGGGTCCGGCACTCCTCCAGCAGCGGCATCGCCGCGTGGACGTCACCCTGCAGGACGGAGATCCGGGCGCTGACCCACAACGCCTTGACCCGCTCGCGGCTCGGTGCGGTATCGGCCGCCAGAGCGCGTTCGAGCCAGTGCCGTCCCTCCGGGAGGAAGCCACCCGGCATCCAGTAGAACCACAGGCTCGCGGCCAGGTACAGCGCGCTGCTGGTCTCACCCGGGGTATCCAGGCAGTGCTCCAGGGCCGCTCGCAGGTTCGGCCGGTTCCACCTCATCCGGCCGAAGATGTCGGCCTGGTGCGGCCCGAACCAGGTCTCCTCGGCGCGCCGGGCCACCGTCGTGTACCAGTCCCGGTGCCGGTCCTGGAACACGCGCTCGGCACCGCTGTCCCGGAGCTTCTGCCTGCCGAACTGCCGGAGCGTCTCAAGCAGCCGGTAGCGCGCGTGGCCGGTCGCGAAGTCACAGGCGAGGACCGACTTGTCCACCAACGCCGCCAGCACCTCGACGAGCTCCTCCTGCTCGATGCCGTCGGCCGCGCAGATCGCCTCGGCCGCGGGCAGATCGAAGCTGCCTGCGAACACCGAGGTCCGGGCCCACAGCAACCGTTCCGGTTCGGTGCAGAGGTCGAAACTCCACTCGATGGCCGCGCGCAGGGTCTGGTGCCTGGCCTGCCCGGTCCGGACTCCTGCGGTCAGCAGCTTGAGCTGATCTTCCAGGCGCTCCAGCAGCTCTTCCGGCGAGAGCACCCGCAGCCGCGCGGTCGCCAGTTCGATCGCCAGTGGCAGGCCGTCCAGTCGCGCGCAGATCTGCGCGACGGTTGCGACGTTGGCGTCCGTGACGGTGAAGCCGGGCGCCGCGGCGGCGGCCCGCTCGGCGAACAGCGCCAACGCGGTGTACTGGGTGTACGCCCCGGGCGGCAGCGGCCTGCCCATCTCCGGCAACGAGAGCGGGGGCACCGGCCAGATGTGTTCGCCGGGGACGCCAAGAGGTTCCCGGCTGGTGGCGAGGACCCGCACCTCCGGTGCCGTGCGCAGCACCTCTTCCACCAGCTTGGCGCAGTCGTCGATGACGTGTTCGCAGTTGTCCAGCACCAGGAACAGGCGCTTGTCGCGCAGGTGCCCGGCCAGCGCACGTCCGGGCGACCCGCCGGACCGCTCGTTCACGCCGAGCAGGTCGGCCGCGGTGTGCGCCACCAGCGCACCGTCGGTCAGCTCCGCGAGCTCGACGAGCCAAACGCCGTCGGGGAAGGCCCGGCGCAGCATCCTCGCCACCTCGATGGCCAGCCGGGTCTTGCCCACACCCCCGATCCCGGTCAAGGTGATCAGGCGGCCGACCGAGACCAGCTGCCGGACTTGGGCGACCTCCTGGCGACGGCCCACGAAGGTCGTCATGGCCTCGGGCAGATTGCCCTGGTCGCGCCGGGCGCGGGTAGCCGCCACACGGCAACGCTAGACCCGCGTTCTGCGGTGTGCAACGAACCGATCGCCCCTCAGGACCGGGGCAGAGTCACCATCGGCGAACCGTCCGCGGCGAACGAGACCGGCATCGGATCGCTGAGGTCTCCGGCGAAGCGGCCGTGCTCGTCGAACTGGCGCCACGCGAAGAACAGCCATTCCCCGTCGTGGTGCAGCAGGCGTCCGGCGTAGTACCGGTTGTCCGGATCGCCCGCGAAGAAGCGGTCGCGATCGGGTGCGTAAGGCCCGAACTTCGATTGAGAGGTCAAGTAGTGCGTGCCGCCTTCGGCCGCGGTACCCGGCCGGGAGAGCCGTGCGGCGCTGTGGTCCTCCGGGTGCGCGCAGAACAGAACCCGCCAGGCACCACCGAGGTACACCAGCTGCGGAACCTCCAGCTGGGCGAACTCCCCCGGCACGCTCACCGGCGGGCCGACCTGCCACGAGCTGAGGTCGTCGGACCAGGCGTGCGCGAGCACACCACGCCCGTCCGGCGGGCCCTCGCCGGCCCGAGCGGTGATCAGCAGGTGGAACCGCTCGCTTTCGTGGTCGAAGCAGGCCCAGGGGTCGCGCCACGCCTCCTCGCGGACACCGGGGCCGAGCTTTTCGTACCAGCGGCCGTCGGCTTCCAGCACCATCCCCTGTTTGCGCCAGTGGAGCAGATCGTCGGACGTGGCCATTCCGATCCGTTGCACCGCGCCGTCCTCGCGGGTGGAAAGCCCGGTGTAGAACAGATGCCACCGCCCGTCATGGCGCAGCACGGAGCCGGTCCAGGTGGCCAGGTCGTCGAAGGTTCCGGGTTCGCCCACGCCGAGCGGCGGGGCAAGCACCTCCCAGGTCAGCAGATCGCGCGAGACGGCGTGCCCGATCCGGGCGTGGCGGTGCCGCCGGTCGGGGTCGCCGAGCGACCGCGGCGCGTGCAGGAAGAAGACGTGCACGTCGTCGCCGTGCTCGGCGAACCAGAAGTCCCAGACCCAGTGGTCGGGCAGGCGAAGCGACATCGTGTTCCTCCTCGAACCGGTGGCGGGTTCCTGGTCACGCCGCGCAGGCGTGTCGTTCAGCGCGGGACACAGCCCGTTGACGGGTCATCGAGGTGCGTGCCTGTTCTTGAGGCTGTACATGTTCCGGTCGGCGCAATGCACCAGGTCGTCCGGTGCGGTATCCGGGTTCTGGGTGATCGCGAGCCCCACGCTGGCGCGGAGTGTGACGCGGTGCCCGGCGATGACGCGCTCGGTTCGCAGACGTTGCCGGATCCGGTCCCGGAGGACCTCGGCAGCCGCCACGTCGGGCAGGTGACTGACCACCGCGAACTCGTCTCCGCCGATGCGCGCCACGGTGTCGTCGGGGCTGACTCCGTTCAACAGCTCGTCGGCGGTGGCGATGAGGAGCTGATCGCCGACCGCGTGGCCGTAGCGGTCGTTGACCGGTTTCAGCTCGTCGAGATCCGCGACGAGCACCGTCACCACGCCGCCGTTCCGCCTCAGCTGGGCGAGGCCGTGTTCGAGCCGGTCGGCGAACAACGCGCGGTTGGCCAAGCCGGTCAGCGGATCGTGGAGTGCCAGATGCGCGAGGGTCGTGTCCGTCATGCACCGCTCGCTGAGCGCTTCGTACTGGCTCACCAGGTACATCGGCCGGTCATCGGCACCGGGCACCACGCTGGTGCGGACGAGCGCCCACAGCGGGTGCCCGTCCTTGTGCCGGTACCGCTTCTTCAGGCTCACCGAACCGACCCTGCCCGCGACGAGGTCGGCGAGCGCCGCGGCTTCGCTTTCGGGGTCGACGGCGTAGGTGGCGTCGGAACAGCGCATCGACAGCATCTCGTCCCTGGTGTATCCGAGCAGCTCGCACCACGCGTCGTTGACCGCGGTCCAGTCGCCGTTGAGGTCCAGCAGCGCCATGCCGACAGGAGCGCTGCCGAAAGCCCTGCTCCAGAGCATCGCGCTCTCCCGGGGATCGCTGATCTCCTCGAACTGCGCCAGCAGCACACGCCGGTGATCGGAATCGTTGATGACCGACGTGTACCTCCGCACCCAGATGATGGCGCCATCGGAGCGCCGGAGCCCCTTTTCGACCGAGGGCGCACCTGCTCCGCCGGTGAGCGTCTCCGCATCGGCGGCGGAACAGTCGAGAGCGCCCAGGCCGTGGCGCAGCAAGCAGGCACGGTCGTACCCGGCCAAAGAGCACAACGCCTCGTTGACGTGCAAGCAGCGTCCTTCTGGATCGAGCAACGCCATCGGAGTCGTGGTCTGGTCGAGAAGCGTCTGCCACTGCATCGCGCCGATGTCGGGCGCCGGTGGGATCGGGCAATCGACTGACGACATGTCCGAAGTCCGTCGTGCCACACGCGTCCCTCCTGCACCGCGCATAGCGCCGGACACCGTTCGGGCAAGCCGCCAAACCGCTTTCGCGCTTACCTCGCTCTCGTCGGACACGTTCCTGTCAGGCCGCAGAGCCATGCCGTACCTCGTGAGAGCGACGGCTTTCGAGCGCAGCCGCCAGGCTGGCCCGGCAGGTTCGGATGATCTGCCGCGTCGCCGCGGTGTCAGGGGTCCTGCGGCAGCGCGTGCAGATCACCTCGACCGAACCCGACACCTCGTCCACCGCGACCGAAGCCTCGGCTTCGCAGCTCCGGCACCAGCGGTGTCCGGTCACGACGATGACGTGCACAGGCGAATGAACGCACTCGTGTGCCCATCGACGATGCACGTGGCAGGAGGTGCGCTCCAGCGCCTGGAGTTCCTCGTTCTCCTCCGCGGCGTCCTCCACCACCAACGTGTCCGCCAAGCGGCGATCACGCACATCGGCGTAGCGCTCACCAAACCGCAGGATCTCCACCGGTCCGGGCCGGGGCCGCAACGGACGCCGCGACTCGGAACGCTCGGCCTCGGTCCGTTCGGGGCAGGCGTGGAGGAACATGGCGTCAACCTCGCTAGGTCCACTTCGTCGGAGTTGCATCCAGTGTCTTTGGACCCGATCGCGGACACATTCGTGCGAGTACCTAGATGACTACGTATCCGGGGTGCTTACGCAGTCGGTCAGAGACGCCGTGGGGTTGGTTCGCAAGAGGTGGTCGGTGTGGATGTGGCGTGCGATGAGACGTCCGTTTTCCACGTTGGCTCCGATGCCGACCGGGCCGAGGGAGTTTCCGTCCGGCAGGCCGGCGTAGTACAGGCCGGGGATCGCCCCGAAGATGCCCCTGTCCTGGATCGGTGCGCCGTTGCCGTCGAGTACGCGGTCCGGCAGGATCCGGTAGTCCGGGCCGAACCCGGTGCACCAGATGATCGTCGTGATGTTGTGGTGGGCCAGGTCGAGCTTGTCGCCGAAGTCGGCGATGCGATCCAGGTCGACACCGACCGCCGGGTCCGGATCGGGTGCCACGAAACCCCGTTGCCGGATACCGGTGTCGATCTTGTCGGTGATCCGCCGGAACTCGCGGTCGGCGGCCTTCGCGATGGCGACGACGTTGTCTTCCAGCAGGAGAACACCGTGTTGCGCTCCGCGGGTGGAACCGACGAGAACGACTCCCTTCGCCGCGAGGGTTCCGAGGTTGAGCGCCTGGACCCAGTCCTTCGCGGCGCTCACCGGCAGGCCGGGCAGGATCGGGCGGCCGTCGGCTCCGTCCGGATCCACCGTGACGAAATCCTCGTACAGGGGGAAGACGGCCATCCATTCGTGGAGGCCGCGGCCGCGGTAGTGGCGGGGCCACGCGCGGTGGCGGCCGACCGACATGAACACCTCGCGCCCGGCGTCGGCGAGTTCGTCGGCGATCTGCTGGCCGCTGATTCCCGAACCCACGACGAGGACGGCTCCCGCCGGAAGGCGCTCGGGATTGCGGTAGTGGCGCGAGTGGATCTGGTGGACCGACGGGTCGAGATCGGATGCCACCTCCGGGACTCGGGGGCTGGCGTAGCCCCCGACCGCCACGACGAGATTGCGGGACTCGATGACACCGCCGGTGGACAGCCGGGTCCGGAACCGCACCTCGTCGTGCGCGGACGTGGGGAGGCATTCGACCTCCCGCACGGGCGTGTGCTGGCGCACCCGCAGATTCCGCTTCCGCACGTAGCGGCGCAGGTGACCGGCCAGCTCCGGCCCCGTCATGCAACCGCCGGGGTCGTCGCCGTCGTACTCCCAGCCGGGAAACCGGACCGTCCGGTTTCCGCTGCCGACCAGCAGGCTGTCCCAACGCTCGTGCGCCCAGGCCTGACCGATCTCCCCCTTTTCCAGGACGATCGCTTCACGGCCCAGCTCCTGCAGGGCCGCAGCCACCCCGCACCCCTGCTGACCGGCGCCGACGACAACGGTCTCCGCATGCTCAACTTCCACCGGAATCAGACCTTTCACTTTACTTAGGTTTGCCTTAGTCGAAGCTTGCCGGATGAAGTTGACTTGATGTCAAATGGAACCCGTGAACGATCGCGCGGTCTCCATCGGCCAAGCAGCGGCGCTCTACGACCTCGCACCGTCCACGGTGCGGTGGTGGGAACGCCAGGGCGTGCTCGACCCGCCCGCCCGCGACGGCGGCAGGCGGATCTACCGCGACGCCGACCTCCGCCGCATCGGAGTCGCCTACCTGTGTTGCGTGGTCGGGAAAATGCCGCTGGACAAGGCCGCCGTCGTCACCTCCGGCAAGAGCACGCACGAGGCCTGGCAACGGACCGTCAGCGAGCGGATCACGTTGCTGGAGCGGCAGATCAGCCAGCTGGAGGCCGCGAAGGACTACCTGCGGCACCTGCTCAGCTGCGAGGACGACGACATCGCGGAGTGCCGCTTCCTCGCACGCGAGCTGTCCGCGAACACTCCACGCGGGCGGGCCTCCGATGCCGATCTCGTCACCGCCGCCCGCAGCGCACGAACGGCGGAGGCGCGTGACGAAAACCCGGCAGATCGCTCTCCGCGTGACGAAAACACCGCGCTCTGCGCCGGTTGTCCACGGCCGGTGGAGCGGTCATCCCGAGGCAGGCCCCGGAAGTACTGCTCACGTGCCTGTCAGCAACGCGCCTACCGCGCACGCCACCGAGACCGGGCTTGACGGCGCGAACAACGCCGGAATCCAGAAAGAACCAACGGGGCGCGAATTCTCATCCGGGATGCAGCCGAGCGGCGCAAGACCTGCATTCCGGTGCTAGTTTTCCGGTCCCGGTCGGGGAAATCGACGGGCTTGCTTGTGCCTTCGCCGCGATCGCCACTAGCTTCCCGGCCAGTGCGAACCGGACTCGGTTCGGCTCGGGTACCCGTAGTCCGCTTCCCTTCGACGAAGAAAGGACCGGGAGTGAACGCAACAACGATCCCCCTCACCCGCCGTACGACCGGAATCCTCGGCGTGCTCGTGGCCGCCCTGATGCTCTTCGGCGCCGGTGTGGCCGGTGCCGCGGACAAGACCTTGACCTGGAAGGGCGACTTCCCGGCCATCGGCGAGCAGACCGTCAAGACGGTCGTGCGCACCGAGATCCCGCAGAAGGCGTCCCCGGGCCAGACCCTCACCGTGCCGTTCACCCTGGACGTGGACGCCGGGGAGGCCGCCGCCCAAGGGCTGCGGTTGGTCGGTGCCACCAAGCTCTCCGGCACCATCCACTCCTCGGTGACGCTGACCGGCAGCGACGGACGGACCGTCCCGGTGGCGGTGGAACTGCCCATCCCGGAGACGCCGGTCCCGCCGGAGGGCACGTTGACCTTCAGCGCGAAGGGCTCGGTCGAGGTCACCGTTCCGGCCGACGCCGCGCCCGGCCAGGCCACCAGCGCCGCCGACCCGAACGCGACCACGCACGTGGAGACCGACGCCCCGGAGCTCGGCAAGTTCGACGTGCAACTGACCCTGTCCCCGCCGGACCAGGACACCGTCCTGGGCACCACCCAGATCGGCTGATCCGCGGATGGCCCCGCACGGGGCCGGGATTCCCCCGGCCCCGTGCACCCGCTCCACCGAGACCGGTCGTCCTGCTGAACGCAGTCGCGGTGACCGCCCCTAGCGACCTGCCACCCACGCGCCGTCCTCAAGACCGAGGACGCAGCGCGTAGCAGCCGGGCGGGTGGCCGCGACCGCGGTCGCGTTGACCTCGTCGACAGTCTCGATCCAGCGTCGGGCCGCGTCGGGGTCCTTGCCGAAGGCGATGTGCCGCCGCAGGAGCCGTTCCCGCCGCAACTGGTCGTCGACCTCGCAGAACCAGACCTCGTCGACGACGTCGCGGACGTCGCGCCAGGGTTCGCGCTCGTCGAGCAGGTAGTTCCCTTCGGTCACGACCAGCTGTGCCGACGACGGGATGGGAATGCTGCCCGCGATCGGTTGCTCGACGGCGCGGTCGAAGCTGGGCACGTAGACGGTTCCGGCTCGTTCGCGGATCCGGCGCAGGGTGGCCAGGTATCCGTCGGCGTCGAAGGTGGTGATGGCACCTTTGCGGTCCGCCAGCCCCTGGCGCGCGAGTTCGTCGTCGGCCAGGTGGAAGCCGTCCATCGGGAGCCACACGGCTTCGATCCCGCGCAGTTCTGCCATTTCGACGAGGTCCTGGGCCAGGCTTGACTTCCCGGCCCCCGGACAGCCGGCGATGGCCAGCAGCACCTGGGGGCGCTGCGCGAGCAGGTCCGCCAGCCAGCCGGCCACCGTCGCGTCCAGGCGGGGATGGGCACTCCGGTCGTGCCGGACCACGTCTTGGTCGATCACTGCTCCTCCGACACCTTTCTCGTCCAACGGCTCGGCGCACATCCCCGCCGGCCGCTACTTCTGCCCGCCGCGCAGGGACTTCTCGATGTCCTCCAAGCTGCGGCCCTTGGTCTCCGGCAACTTGCGGTACAGGTAGACCATGCCCAGCAGGCCGAGCACGCCGTAGATCCAGAACAGGCCGGTGGCCGTGAACATCTGGATCAGGGTCAGCACCGAGACCGAGATGAGGAAGTCCAGGCCCCAGTGCGTCACGGTGCCGACACCGGCGGCCTTGCCGCGCACGGCGGTCGGGAAGATCTCGCTGTTGATCAGCCAGATCGCCAGGCCCAGGCTGGCGGCGAAAGCCGCTTCGTAGACCATCAGCCCGACGGTCAGCAGCGTGCCCAGGCCCTGCACGCTGGGCAGCAGGTACAGCGCGCCCAGGCCGAACAGCACCGCGATCACCACTCCGGTGCCGCCGATGAGCAGTGGCCGGCGTCCGACCCGGTCGATGAGCAGCAGCGCGATCGCGGTGAACACCATGTTCGTCGCGCCGATCCCGACCGAGGACAGGATCGCGGCCGAGTCGCCCAGACCGGCCTGCTTGAGGATCGTCGGCGCGTAGTAGATGACCGCGTTGACACCGACGAGCTGGTTGGTCGCCGCGACCGCGACGCCCAGCAGCACCGCGGGCCGCAGCCGGGGGCGGACCAGGTCGCGGTAGGAGAAGCGGCTCTCCTCGCGCATCGCCGCCGACATCTCGGCCAGCTCGGCCTCGGCGTCCTCCGGGGACCGGGTCCTGAGCAGCGCCTGCCGCGCGTCGTCGGTGCGGCCCCGGGAGAGCAGCCAGCGCGGGCTCTCCCCCAGCATCAGCAGCCCCACCAGCATCGCCAGCGACGGGATCACCGCCAGGCCGAGCATCCAGCGCCACCCGCCGCTTTCGGCGAAGGCGTAGCCGACCAGGTAGGAGGCGAAGATGCCGATGGTGATCATGAGCTGGTTCATCGACACCAGCCGGCCGCGGCTGGCAGGCGGGGCGATCTCGGCGATGTAGGTGGGCACCACCAGCGAACTGGTGCCGATCGCCAGCCCGAGCAGCACCCGCGCCAAGATCAGGATCTCGGCGTTGACCGCCGCGGCCGACAGCAGCGCGCCCACGCTGAACACGATCGAGACCAGCACCAGCGTGCTCTTGCGGCCCATCCGGTCGACGACCGGGCCGCCGCCGATCGACCCGACGATGGCGCCCAGCAGCAGGGAAGCCACCACGAACTGCTGCATGCCGTCGGACAGCCCGAACGCGGGAGCGATGTAGAGCAGGGCGGCGGAGATGACGCCGGTGTCGTAGCCGAAGAGCAGACCGCCGAGGGCGGCGATCGTCGAGGCTCCGATGACGGCGCCGCGCCCGTGTCGCGCGGACCTGGGCGGGCTGAGCTGAGCGGTGCTCATGTGGATGCCTTCCTGGCGTGGCGCGGCGGTGTGGTGTAACGCACCGCTGTCGTTGAGTGTTCGAGACCGTAAACCCGAGTTAAGCGCTTGCGCAAGCGCTTGCCTGGTATCGTCCGGCGGAGAGGCCGCACCACAGCGGCGTCGACGGCCGACTCGACGAGGAGCAGGCGATGGCGACCACGGCCGACGTGGCCCGCATGGCCGGTGTGTCCACCGCGACCGTGTCGCACGTCATCAACGGCACCAGGAAGGTCCGCGAGGAGACCCGGCGACTGGTCGAGGAGGCCATCGAGGCGACCGGCTACAGCCCGAACACGCTGGCCCGCTCGCTGGCCACCGCCAGCACCCGCTCGATCGCGGTGGTGATGTCGGCGATCACCAACCCCTACTTCGGCCAGGTGCTGCAGGGCGTCGAGTCCGAGGCGGTGCGGCACGGCTACACGCTGCTGCTGGCCGACTCCCGCGACGATCCCGACCACGAGCTCCACCTGGTGCGCGGCATGCACGAACGCCGCGTCGACGGCATCATCCTCGCGGCCTCGGCGGTGCCGAAGCGGACCCTCGAATACCTCTCCGCGCACGAACTGCCGGTGGTGCTGGCCGACCGGCTCGTCGACGACCACTACGACCAGGTCGGGGCGGACAACGCCGAGCCGACGGCCGAACTGGTCGACCACCTCGCGCACCGCGGACACCGGCGGATCGGCCTGGTCGCAGGCCGCCGCGGCCTGGCCACCACCGAGGAGCGGGTGCGCGGATTCCGGGAGGGCCTGCGCCGCAACGACCTCGAACCCGACCCGGACCTGCTGGCGGAGGGCCACTCGCTGACCGAGTCAGCGGTGGAGGCGACCCGCCGCCTGCTCGACCACCGGCCGACCGCGCTGATCACCGCCAACAACGGAATGACCATCGGCGCGATGCAGGCGCTCGGCGAGGCCGGGCTCCGGGTTCCGGCCGACATCGCGCTGGTCGGCTTCGACGACTTCCTCTGGGCGGAGTGGTTCGCACCGCGGTTGACCGTGATCGCCCAGCCCTGCGGCGACATCGGGACCGAGGCCGCGCGCCTGCTGCTGCGCCGAATCGGCGCCCCCGGCGTCGAACCCGAGACGCACCGCCTGCCGTCCCGGTTCGTGCACCGCGACTCCTGCGGCTGCTGAAAGCTAGGCGGTGTTTAGGAAGTTGGGGCGGTGTCGTAAATAGGTGAGGTCTCCGGTAGGTAGATCAACCACCAATCGAAGATCCACCTCGCCTGCGAGCAAGGACGCAAGCCACTATCGATGTTGGTCTCGGCCAACCGGCGCTATCTCCGCCGACGAGCGATTCCGGCCACGATCCCGGTCCCGAAAGACCAAGCCGCCCACCGCCGCACACGCGGCCGGACCGGTGGACGCCCGCCCGCGTTCGCCCCCGCGACCTACCAGCAGCGTCACGCCGTCGAATGCGGCATCAACCAGCTCAAACAACACCGGGCCGTCGCCAGCCGTTACGACAAACTCGCCGTCCGCTACCACGCCACCCTGCACGTCGCCGCCATCGACATCTGGCTCCGCGACCTAACCAAAACCCATTCCCAAACAGCACCTAGGCGCGCGGCAGGATTCCCACGGCGCCGTAGACGTTGCCGCGTCGCGCCTCCTCGTCGGTCACCGGCCGGTCGGGCCGCCACTGCGCGGCGGGCACCACTCCTGGTTCGACCAGGGTGTAGCCGGGCAGCAGCGCGGCCACCTCCTCCCGGCTGCGCAGGTGCAGCTGCGGCGTCGAGGTGTTGGCCAGCAGGCCCCGGATACCGGCGACTTCCTCGTCGGTGCGGGTCATCTGGGCGTTGTTCGACACGGCCAACGCGCTGCCGGGCACGCATGCGTCCCGATAGCGGCTGATCAGCCCGGCTCCGTCCAGGCTCGGGATGATGTCGAGGATGCCGAAGGCCAGCACCGCGATCGGACGGGCGAAGTCGAACAGGCCGGCCACGCCCGGGGCGTTGAGCACCGCTTCCACGTCGCACGCGTCCGCTTCGGTGACCGTCACCCGATGTTCTTCCGCACCGAGCAGGTGCCGGGCGTGGTGGCACGCGACGGGTTCCCAGTCCACATAGGCCACGCGCGCAGCGGGGTTGTGCTCGTGGGCGATCTCGTGCACGTTGCCCACCGTCGGCACGCCCGAGCCCAGATCCAGGAACTGGTCGATCCCGGCCTCCGTGACCAGGTAGCGCACCGCTCGGCCGAGGAACCCGCGGTTGGCCCAGCAGTAGTCCCGTTCCGTCGGCGCGATCCGCAGCGCCTGCTCAGCCGTTTCCCGATCGATGGCGAAGTTCGCGGACCCACCGAGGAAGTAGTCGTACATCCGCGCGATGTTGGGATGGGTCAGATCCGCGTGCCTTACCTGGGCTGCCAACTCCGTATCGTCGGTCATACCCGCAGGCTACACTCCGCGTTCTTCGTCTTGGACACGAACGGGCATCGCTTGAAATGCGCGCCAGCCGCGGTCCCGGGCACGAACGGGGTGGCCGCACTCGTGCGACCACCCCGGCGCCGGCTCAGAACTCGCGACTGCGCTGCTCCAATCCCATTGTGCCGTAAGGGTAATCCGCAGCGCCCGGATCGCTGACGGTGTCGAGCAGTGCGGTTTCCTCCGGTGACAGGTGCAGATCAGCCGCGTCCAGGTTGTCGTCGAGCTGGCCGAGCGTGCGCGCACCGAGGATCACCGAGCTCACCGCGGGCCGGTCGGCAACCCAGGCCAGCGCGACCTGCGCTGAGGAGACACCGCGGTCGCCGGCGATCTTGCGCAGCGCCTCGATGACGTCCCACGTGCGTTGGCTGCGGTTGCGGGGCTCGTAGGCCTCGGTGCCACGCTCGGGGTCCTCCCCCAGCCTGGTCTGCCCCACCGGCCGCTCGTCGCGCGCGTACTTCCCGGTCAGCCAGCCGCCGCCGAGCGGCGACCACGGCAGCAGTCCCAGCCCGTTGGCACGCGCGGCGGGCACGATCTCCCACTCGATCTCCCGGACCAGCAGGTTGTACTGCGGCTGGAGCGTGACCGGCCGGGCCAGGCCGCCGAACTCGGCCAGGTCCACGGCCCGCTGCAACTGCCATCCGGTGAAGTTGGACAGACCGACGTAGTGCACCTTGCCCGCGCGCACCGCGTCGTCGAGGAACCGCAGCGTTTCCTCCAGCGGGGTGCGGGGATCGTAGGCGTGCACCTGGTACAGGTCCAGGCACTCGACCCCGAGCCGGGCGAGCGAAGCGTCCAGCGCTGTCGCCAGGTGCTTGCGCGACAGACCGACGTCGTTCGGGCCGGTCCCGGTCGGGAACCGGCCCTTGCTCGCCAGCACCACGTGGTCGCGCACCGACGCCGGCTGCCTGGCCAGCCAGCGGCCGATGATCTGCTCGCTCGCACCGGCGTTGTAGACGTCCGCGGTGTCGACGAGCGTGCCACCGGCGGCGGCGAACCGGTCGAGCTGGTCGTGCGCGTCCTGCTCGCCGGTTTCCTTTCCGAAGGTCATCGTGCCGAGCGCGAACGCCGACACCGCACAACCGGTGCTGCCCAATGATCGGTACTGCACGGTTTTCTCCTCAGCTGTGGGTAAGGCGCTCTCCGGTCGAGGCGGAGAAGACGTGGATCTGGTCGGGAGCGATCCGCAGCCGGACCCGTTCGCCCTTGGCGGGCGCACTGCGCGGGTCCACCCGGGCGACGACGTCGGTGCCGCCCTCGGTCAGCGTGCAGTAGGCGTAGGCGTCCGAACCGAGCTCCTCGACGATCTTGACCACGGCCTCGTTCCCGACGGGAGCGACTTCGACCGCCTCCGGGCGGAACCCCACGGTGACGCTCCTGTCGTCGCTTGCTCCCCGGGGAAGCGGAACGTGCACGTCGCCGAGCCGCGCACCGCCCTCGGTCACCGCGCAGGTGACCAGGTTCATCCCCGGCGAACCGATGAACCCGGCCACGAACGCGTTCGCGGGCCGGTCGTAGAGCTCGCGCGGCGACGCGCACTGCTGCAGAACGCCCTCGTTGAGCACCGCCACCCGGTCCCCCATCGTCATGGCCTCGACCTGGTCGTGGGTGACGTAGACGGTCGTGACACCCAGCCGCCGCTGCAGCGCGGCGATCTGGGTCCGAGTGGAGACCCGCAGCTTGGCGTCCAGGTTGGACAGCGGCTCGTCCATGAGGAAGACCTGCGGTTCGCGGACGATGGCGCGGCCCATCGCCACCCGCTGGCGCTGACCGCCCGACAGCGCCTTGGGCTTGCGCTCCAGGTACTGCTCCAGGTCGAGCAGCTTCGCCGCCTCGGCGACCCGCTGCTGGATCTCGTGCTTGGGCCGACCGGCCATCTTCAGCCCGAAACCCATGTTCTGCGCGACGGTCATGTGCGGGTAGAGCGCGTAGTTCTGGAACACCATCGCGATGTCGCGGTCCTTGGGCGAGTGGTGCGTGACGTCGTGGTCTCCGATGCGGATCGCGCCCGCGTCAACGGTTTCCAGCCCGGCCAGCATGCGCAGGCTGGTGGACTTGCCGCAACCGGACGGCCCGACCAGCACCAGGAACTCGCCATCGCTGATGTCGAGGTCCAGTTCGTCCACCGCGGGCCGGTCGGCTCCGGCGTAGTTGCGGGTCGCCTTGTCGTAGGTGATGCCTGCCATCTCAGGGTCTCCTGCTCCGCTCGGAATTCACAGCGCCAGCCACACGGCGGTGTCGGGTGGGAGCCGGTCGCCGTCGAGCGGACCGCTGGCGAGCAGCACGCGGTCGTGCTCGGGCAGCGCGACGGGCGCGCCGGAAAGGTTGACCACGCAGGCGAATCCGGGCGTGCGGCGGAACGACAGCACGTCGGCATCCGCCTCCTGCCAGACCAGATCGCCCTCGCCCAGCGCGGGGTGCTCGCGGCGCAGGCGCAGCGCCGACCGGTACAGCTCCAGCATCGAGTCCGGGTCGCCCTGCTGGGCTTCGGCGGTGAGGGCGGCCCAGGACTCCGGCTGCGGCAGCCACGGCTGGGCGTCGCAGCCCTGCGGGCTGAAGCCGAACGGCGGCTTGGCCCCGGACCACGGGATCGGCACCCGGCAGCCGTCGCGGCCGGGCTCGGTGCGACCGGAACGCTCCCAGGTCGGGTCCTGGCGCAGTTCGTCGGGCAGGTCCTCGACCTCGGGCAGCCCCAGTTCCTCGCCCTGGTAGACGTAGGCGCCGCCGGGCAGCGACAGCGACAGCAGCGCGGCGGCGCGGGCCCGCCGGGTGCCGAGCGCGAGGTCGACCTCGCCGTCGCGCTGGAACGTGGTGCCCGGCAGCCAGTCCACCGCCGGGCGACCGTAGCGGCTCGGGTGGCGGACCACGTCGTGGTTGGACAGCACCCAGGTGGCGGGCGCGCCCACGGAGTTCAGGTTGGTCGTGGTCGTGTCGATGACCTCGCGCAGCCGCCCGGCGTCCCAGGGGCACTGCAGGAAGTCGAAGTTGAACGCGGTGTGCAGGGCGTCCTCGCGCACGTAGTTGGCCAGTCGGCGGGGCGTGTCCGCCCACGCCTCGGCGACGAACTTGCGGTCGCCGTCGTAGGAATCGGCGATCCGCCGCCAGCTCCGGTAGATCTCGTGCACGTCGTCGCGGTCCCAGTGCGGGTGCTCACCGTCGGGGTAGACGTACCCGGACCCCTGCGGCGCCACGACGTCCGGCAGCTCGGGGTCCTTGGTCAGGCCGTGGGCGACGTCGATGCGGAAGCCGTCGACGCCCCGGTCGAACCAGAACCGCAGGATCGACTCGAACTCCGCGCGCACCTCCGGGTGCGCCCAGTTCAGGTCGGGCTGCTCGGGGGCGAACAGGTGCAGGTACCACTCGCCGTCGGGCACCCGGGTCCAGGCCGGGCCCCGGAAGCAGGACTGCCAGTTGTTCGGCGGCAGCGAACCGTCCGGGCCGCGCCCCGGCCGGAACACGTAGCGCTGCCGCTCCGGGCTTCCCGGCCCGGCGGCCAGTGCCGCCTGGAACCACTCGTGCCGGTCGGAGGTGTGGTTGGGCACGATGTCGGGGATGACCTTGATCCCGTGCTCGTGGGCTTCGCCGATCAGCCGCTCGGCCTCGGCCAGCGAGCCGAAGCGCGGGTCGATGTCGCGGAAGTCGGCCACGTCGTAGCCGGCGTCGGCCTGCGGCGAGACGTACCACGGGTTGATCCAGATCGCGTCGACGCCGAGATCGCGCAGGTACGGCAGTCGCGAGCGGATACCCGCGATGTCGCCCATCCCGTCGCCGTTGCCGTCGGCGAAGCTGCGGATGTAGACCTGGTAGATCACCGCGTCCCGCCACCACGGGGTCGCGGACGTCTCGATCGAGTCGGGCATGGGGGCTTCTCCTCGGAAGGTGGTGGGGCTACTTGACTCCGCCGGCGGTGAGCCCGGCGACGATGCGGCGCTGGAAGACGAGCACGGCGATCACCAGCGGGACGGTGACCACGACTCCGGCGGCCATCTGGGTGCCGAAGGGCTGCTCGAACCCCTGGGCGCCGGTGAACTTCGAGATCGCGACGGTGACCGTCTGCATCTCCTTCTTGTTCACCATGGACAGCGCGATGATGAACTCGTTCCACGCCATGATGAAGGTCAGGATCGCGGTGGTGAACACGCCGGGAGCGGCCAGCGGCAGGATGACCTTGCGGAAGGCCTGCGCGGGCGTGCACCCGTCGACCATCGCGGCGTGCTCCAGTTCCACCGGCATCTGCCGGAAGAACGCGGTCAGGTTCCACACCGCCAGCGGCAGCGCGAACGACAGGCTGGGCGTGATCATCGACTGGTAGGTGTTGATCCAGCGCAGGTCGGTGAACAGCTCCAGCAGCGGCACCACCAGCGAGATCCCCGGGAACATGCTGCACGCGATGATCAGCGCCACCACGACCGCACGGCCCCGGAACTCCAGCCGTGCCAGCGCGTAGGCCGCCGAGATGCCGATGACCAGCGTCAGCAGCGTGGTGCAGCCCGCGACGAACAGGCTGTTGAGCAGCGCCCGGCCGAACCCCGTGCCCGGTGCGAACACCGCGAGGAAGTTCTCGACCGACCACACGCGCGGGACGGGGAAGTTGTCGAACTGGTCCGACGGACGGCGGAACGCGGTGGCCACCATCCAGTAGAACGGCGCGAGGCAGTACAGCACGATGACCGCGATGCCCAGCATGGGGAGCCAGCGCTTGAACTTCGGCGCCAGGGTTGTCATGACGTGACCGCCTTCCGCTTGCTCCTGCGGGCTTCTCCGATGACGTCGGCGCCGAGCAGCTTGACGAAGGCGAACGCCACCACTGCCACGTAGGCGAACATGATCGTCGCGTAGGACGCCGCGAGTCCGTAGTGGATGTTGGTGGCCTCCTGCCACGCCAGCATCGACAGCGTCTCCACCGACTGCTTCTGCTGGCCGATCAGCACGAACGGCAGGTCGAACATGCGCAGCGAGTCCAGCAGCCGGAACAGCACCGCCACCAGCAGGGCCGGTTTCACCAGCGGCAGGGTGATGCTCCAGAACCGCCGCCACGGCCCGGCGCCGTCGACCGTCGCGGCCTCGTAGAGCTCCTTCGGGATCATCTGCAACCCCGCCAGCGTCAGCAGCCCGACGAACGGCGCGGTCTTCCACACCTCGGCCACGATCACGGCGAACTTGGCGGCGGTGCCGTCGGAGCTCCACAGGATCTGCTGTCCCAGCAGCACGTTCGCGATGCCGTCCGGCGCGAAGATCCACCGCCACAGCAGGCCGGACACCGCCGTGGGAATCGCCCACGGCACCAGGACGCTGGCGCGCACCAGGCCGCGACCCCGGAAGGCGCGGTGCATGATCAGCGCCATCACCATGCCCAGCACCGCTTCCAGCACGACCGTGGTCACGGTGAAGAACGTGGTGTTGGCCAGGGCGTTCCAGAACCGGGGCGCACCCGATCCAACGATCGCGTCGACGTAGTTGTTCAGCCCGGCGAACTGCGGCTCGTCGATGACGAAGCCGTCAGCGTCCAGGCGCTCGCTCTCGGTGAAGAAGGACTGGCGCAGCGCCGCGAGGATCGGGTACACGGCCACCAGGCCGAGCACGAGCAGCGTCGGCGAGACCAGCGCAGCCGCCAGCCGTGCCGAGGAGGAGCGCCTGCGGCCGGGTCTTCTGGGCGGGCGCTTGTGGTTCACCGCGCCCTGAGCGCGGACCAGCGTGTTGTTCATCGTCGTCGTCATGGGGTTTCCTCTGTCACGGCCTGGTCAGCAGGTCGAGCCGTCGTTGCAGGTCCGCCAATGCCTGTTCGGAGGTCTTGGCACCGCGCAGCGCGTCGTAGACCTCGTCCTGGACCGCCTGGGTGACCTCGCCGTAATCGACCACGCGGGGCCTGGGTTCGGCGCCGAGGATCGACTCCTTGAGCACCGGCAGGTACGGGAACTTCGCCCGCAGGGCCGGATCGTCGTAGACCGAGCTGAGCGTGGGCGCGAAGGATCCCCTGTCCAGCATCACCTTCTGCTGCTGCTCGCCGGTCCGGAACTTGATGAAGTCCAGCGCGGTCGCCTTGTTCTCGGCGTAGGCCGAGATCGCCAGGTTGTGCCCCCCGAGGCTGGAGACGCCGGAACCGTCGGCGCCGGGCAGCGGGGCGACCGCGAACTTGCCCGCCACCGCAGAGGATCCGTCGGTCTTGCTCAGGTTGGACCACTGGGAGGGCCACCACCGGCTGAACACCACGCCGCCCTCCTGGAAGGCCCGGCGCGACTCCGGCTCCTTGAAAGCGATGGCCTCCTTCGGGATCGTCCCGGAGCGGAATCCCTGGACCAGGAAGTCGAGCCCGCGCCTGGCCTCGGGGGTGTCCACGCGCGGCCTGCCGTCGTCGCCGACGATCTGGCCGCCCGCGCTGTTGATCGCCTCGGCGAAGTTGGCGGACAGCCCCTCGTACTTCTCGAACTGCCCGATGTAGCACGACATCCCGGCCGCCTCGGGCAGCGTCCGGACCCGGTCGCACACCTGCCGCATCTCGTCCCAGGTCGTCGGCGGTACCGCGCCGACCCGGTCCAGCAGGTCCTTGCGGTAGTAGAGCATCGCACCGTCGGAGGTGGCCGGAACGGCGACCAACCGCCCTCGGTAGTGCGCGGTCTCCAGGTTCGGCGGGACGAAGGCCGGTAGGTCGAACTGCTCCTTCGGCAGTTCGACGATCCACCGGTGCGCGGCGAACTCCGAGGTCCACACGTTGTCGAGGTCCAGAACGCTGAAGGCGTCGGACTTGGTCTGAGCGTTCTGGATCATCTGCTGGCGCTGGTCGTCACCGGAGGCGGGGAGTTCGATCAGCTCGACCGGCTCGCCGGGATGCGTCCGGTTCCATTCCGCGACGATGCGGGGCGTCGCTCCGGTGTCGTCCTTGCCGGTGGCGAAGGTGATCGGCCCCCGGCCTTCCAGCTTCCCGGCGTTGTCCTCGCCCTCGGACCCACCGCCGCAGGCCGCGGTGAACAGCAGCCCGCTGATCATGATCGATACAGTGCTCGCACGTCTCAGCCTCAAGTCGATCCCCTTCGATACGACCGTCGCGAACTCGGCAGGATGCGGGCGCCCGCACGGGCGCCGCGCGCCACGATCAGGTGGCGGCTGGCGGGCCGCGGCAGCGGGAGCGGGTCGCGCTCACCGCCACTCGAGACGGCCCGGTTTCTTTGGAGTTAAATTAAGTACAGGGAAGGTAAGCTGTGGCCGCGACCACGTCAAGACCCTCCAGGCCACCGGTTCCAAGGCGGAGCTGATCAGCCATAGCGCAGATGCACCTGCGAAAACGGGCCGATCTAAAGGTTTGACGTCCGTGTCGCCGCCTTCTTAACATCAGACTTTCTTCGAAGTTGACGAAAGGGGACGCCCGGTGACCTCGCAGGCGGCAGACCGCCACCGCGCCGCGATCCTCGCGCTGGCGGGCACCACCGGCTCACTGAGCCGGTCCGAGATCGCCCAGCGGCTGGAGCTCAGCGCCGCGACGGTCACCCAGCTGACCAAGGAGATGCTGGCGCAGGGCCTGCTGGAGGAGCTGGCCCCGGCGCCCTCCCGCGGCGGCCGTCCCGTGCAGCCGCTCGGCCTGGCGGGCACGGCCCCGCACGCGCTCGGCGTCAAGGTCACCCCCGACCACCTGGCGATCGCCGACGTGGCGCTCGACGGCACCGTCCGCGAAGTCGTCGAGCACGACTTCGACCCCGGGTCGGCCGATGCGTTCGGCGTTCTCACCGACACCCTGCTCGCGGTCGCCGAGAAGTGCGAGGGTGGCGCCGACTCGCTGCTGGGCGTCGGCGTCGGCGTCCCGGGCGGGGTCAGCGATCCCGGCGAAGGCGTGGTCAACGCCGACATCCTCGGCTGGCGGGGGCTGCCGCTGGGCCGGCGGCTGCGCGCGAGCCTCGGGCTGCCGGTGCTGGTGGACAACGACGTGAACGCGCTCGCGGTCGCCGAGCGCCTCTACGGACGGGGACGAACGCACCGCGACTTCCTCATCGTCACCATCGGCGTCGGCATCGGCGCGGCGATCATCGCCAACGGCAGCGTGTACCGGGGCGCGCACGGCGACGCCGGGGAACTCGGGCACACCCCGGTCGACCCGTCCGGTCCGCAGTGCGTGTGCGGCAACCGCGGCTGCCTGGAGGCGATCATCGGCGACCGCGCACTGCTGGCCGAGGCGCACGGACGTGGAATCCTGGCGCCGGACCACGGCATCGCGGAACTGCGCGCGGCAGCCGACCGGGGCGACACCGAGGCGCAGGAGATCTTCCGCGACGCCGGGGAAATCCTGGGGCGCGCGGTGGCCGGGCTGGTCAACGTGGTCGACCCGGAGACGGTCGTGCTCCACGGAGAGGGAACCCCCGCGTGGAAGCACTGGCAGCCGGGCTTCGAACCCGCGCTGCGCGCGCATCTTCCCCTGATGCGCAACGGCATTCCGGTCGAGGTCGACAGCTACGACGACCGCGGCTGGGTCCAGGGCGCCGCCGGGCTGGTCATGTCCGTGCCCGTCGACTCGACGGGCACGGCCAAGGAGCAGGAGAACGCCGTCCGGTCCCGCCTGCTCCGGGCAGCCGTGCGCTGAGCGGAATTCCGGACGGGCAAAGGGGACGTGCTCCGGAAACCGTCTCGGCGGCACTGGCGATGCGGTCGTCCGGCACCGAGCGCAACGGCCGCAGCAGCGCCGCCGACGCGAACGATGGCTCCAGTGATCGCGTCTGGAGTCATCGCGATCCGGTCGCGCATTTCCGAGGTACTTGCCCGGGGCAGGGCTTGAAACGTACCTCCCCGCATCCCGCAACAGCGTCGTTCCCATGGTGCCTGGCACAAACAGGTGATCATTGACCGTTTGTGCTCAGGAGATGCTTAACACCGGTCAGTCGGGTTTGGCGCCTTTCCCGGTGGTGTAGAGCCGTGTGATGGGTTCGTGGTTGCGGTTGGGGCGGACGGCGATTTCTTCGCCTGGACTCGTCGCTGGACGCGCAGCGATCCCGCAGGCGGTGGGGCGGTGGGGAGACTGGGCGTGCTCCTCGCATCGTCAATGTTGCGAGATCTTCCGGTGTGAGCCGGGAAGGGATGGTGCGTAACAGGTTTCCCTCAAGGTCCGTTTTCAGAGTCGGTTTGGGGGATCCAGTTGTGATCATGCACGGTGCGCAGGCACGTGCGGCACACTGCACGATGTGGCGAAGGGCGATGAGATCCGTAACGAGCTCACGGGTCCTGGGGGCAGGAGTGTTCTCCAGATCGGCAAGGTGCATGGCGACCTGGTGTGGCAGCAACCGCCTGCTCCGCAGAGTGCGGACGAGTCGCTGCGCGAGGCCGTCTGGCGTCTGGCCCGCGCGGTCCGGGACGCCAGCACAGGGGTAGTGCAGAAGTGGGGAATCAGCGGTTCTGGCGCGTTGTCGGTGCAGTGGTGCACCGCCGACGACGACCTGGTCGATCACTGGGAGAACATCCACGACAGCAACGAGCCCGTGCCCCTGGAGGGGCACTTCACGGCCGTCCGGGAAACCTACCAGGCCGTTCGCTCGAAGCGACTGGTGATCGTGGGGCAGGCCGGGGCGGGCAAGACCGTGCTCGCCCACCGCCTGATTCTCGACCTGCTTGACACCGACGGCGTCACCGGGCCGGTGCCGGCGCTGTTCAGCCTCAGCGGCTGGAACCCCGACTCGACCGATCTCCAGCCCTGGTTGATCCAGCAACTCCTCCGGGACTTCGGGTTCCTGCACGACAAGAATCCCGTCACGGGCGAGACACAGGCCGAAGTCCTCGTCAAGGAGAAACTGATCCTTCCGGTCCTGGACGGCTTCGACGAGATCTCACACCAGCATCACCGTGCCGCGATCAGCAAGATCAGCAACATCGACTATCCGTTGGTCGTCACCAGCCGCCCAGACGAATACCGCGAGGCTGCTCACGCGGTCAAAGCAGTCGGCCGTGCCGCGGCCATCGAACTCCAGGCCGTCGCCCGCGAGGAGGCCCACCGGTTCTTACGCCTGAGTGCCAGCAAGTCCCGCAGCCGGGAATGGGACGCGGTGTTCGACCGGTTGAACACGCAACCCGATCAGACCGCCAGCCAGAACCTCACCCGCGTCCTGACCACACCGCTGATGGTCATGCTCGCCCGCACCGTCTATAACGACACCCCTGACCACGATCCCCACGATCTCCTGGACATCCAACGCTTCCCCATCGCTACGGCTGTGGAAGATCACCTCCTGGACGCCTACCTCGACACCGTCTATGCCCGCAGCGACGCCGGCCAGCGCAGCGCACGAGACCCGAACTGGGACCCCGACCGAGCCCGCCACTGGCTCGGTTACCTCGCCACCCACCTCACCCAACGCGACACCCACGACCTCACCTGGTGGTACCTGCCCGCAACCCTCCACCGCCGTACGCGCATCCTCGTCACCGCGGCCGTCTCCGGGCTCGCGGCCGGGCTCTGCATCGGGCTCGCGGCTGGGCTCAAGATGGGACTCGTGTCCGGGCTCACGATGGGACTCGTGTTCGGGCTCGGGTTCGAAGTGGTCTTCTATCGCTGGCTCGCGGAACGGGGACCGGAACGACTACGCCTGGGCCCACGATGGCGAGACCGTGAACCGCGCTCCTGGTTGTCGCACCACAAGAAATCCAGGTCCGAGTTCACCAGCGGGCTTGTGCTCGTAATTGTGATCGGGGTCGCGTTCGGGCTCATTTTCGAGCTCGCGGTTGGGCTCATGGTCGGGTTCGCAATGGTCATCGTGTTGGCTCTCGGAGATTCCTACGACCCCCACGCCACTGCCCCGTGGACGCTCTTGAGCCGTGACCGAGCGGTCGCACTCGTCCGAACGACCACGACGATCGTGCTTGGGTTCGGGCTTTCCTACGCGGGCACGAAACTCCCGTACGGGATCGCGTTCGGGTTCCTGTTGGGAATGTGGGGCTTGGCGTCCTCTTCGTGGGGGAGCTGGCTGATGTTCGCGCGCCTGTGGCTGCCACTGACCGGCCGCTTGCCGTGGCGGCCAAAACGTTTCCTCGAAGACGCCAACGCTCGCGGCGTACTACGCACCACAGGTGCGGTCTACCAATTCCGCCATACCCGGCTTCGCGATTACCTTGCAGACCACCACCGAAGCTAGCCCGACGGCACATCACGACAGATGAGCTCGGCACCCCGGGCTCGCGCGGACTTTGTCGAGGGTGTTGACGATTCGGGCGGTCCCGCCGAGGGGGTACGCAGTGGTCCCGTCTTTCGGGTGCACCACCAGACGATCGCGGTGATAACGATGACAGCGGCGGTGGGGACAAGCTGGTACGGCGTGCCCACGCCGGCGGAGCGGTCCTGCAGCTGGGCTCCGAGGTCCGCACGAAGATACGGGGCCACGATGAAGGAGACCGTGTTGAGGACGGCGTGGAGCATGGCCGCGATCTCAAGGCCGCCCGTGCGCCAGGTGATGATCGCCAGCGAGGTCCAAAGCACGAAGTACCACACGATGATGTACGGGTCGGTTGAGCCGTGGGCCGCGGTGAACAGCACGCTCGAAACCAGGACTCCGGCGACCAGTCCCGCCCGTGGCCCGCGGGCCCAGCTTCCAACAACGCGGAAGATCAGCCCACGCACGCCGTACTCCTCGCCGGTCGTCTGCAGCGGTGTGAGGAGCAGCGTGGCGATGAAGATGGCGATGAGGTCGGTATGCGACCAAGGAGCCTCCGCACCGGGCGTGACAAATCCGAGCACGATCACGACCATCCACATGGGACCGAAGACCAGGAGCGATTTGCCGAACAGGTCGAAACGGAACCGCGATGTCACGGAGCGCAGCGATGCGCCGGGCACGCCATAGAGCCACCGCTGGATGAGCGCGCTCCACGGCATGAGCAAGCCGAGGGAGATCATGGAGCTGGCGTGGTAGAGCGGCGTGTAGTCGGTACCACCCAGGATCGGAGGGGTGTTGCCCATCCGTACGTCGATTTGCGCAACCGCCATACCGATAGCCGTGGGGAAGATGACGAGCCCCGCCGCCAGAAGCACGATCGCGAAGATGCCACGAACGATGCGGCGTTTTTCGCCCGCAAGCACACGGTGGTATTCCACTCCGGCCGGAACCGACGCCGCGTTCTTGGGCCCGCCCGGGCTGAGCAGCCAATTCGGCTTGATCATCGTGGCCCTGGTTTCCTCTCATTTTGTGTGGTCAGTGCGCCAACTTGTCGAGCAGGGGGTTGTAGCGCAGCCGAAGTGCCCGCTCCATGCTTCCCAGCAAGGCCCCGAGGGCGAGCGCGATGTTGAGCCAGAGCGGCAGGTGGATCGGCGATTCGAAACGTCCGATGCTCTCCGCGATCGGAGGGATCCGCGAAACCGGTTCGGCGATCTGCAGCAGGTTCAGGCCCACGCCGACAAGGAGCATCATCACCGAGAAGAAGCCGATCGAGCGGCTCAGTGCCGGGTGCTCGCGATCAAGGCGGGCACGGCGTCCCTCGGCGGACTTCGGGTCAGGGGCGAGCTGCCGCTCCGCGCCGACGGTGGTGACGTAGTGGCAGCGCTTGATCCCGTAGGAGCTCATCGCCACCTCGATGGTGCCGCCCTCGACCGGGAATGCCGCGGGGAGCCTCCGTCTTCAATGCGCTTGGCTGCCCGCCGCTGCCGCCAGTCCCCCATCACGTTTCCCCCTCTGGCTTCCGTGCACCGCATCCCACTAACACACTGTGCTAGCGCCGACAGTAGCACGGCGTACTAGTACGATGTGTTGGGAGGTGAGATGGTGACCCAGGAAGACAGGAGCATCGGCTCACGGGAGAAGGTCATCGCGGCTGCGGTGGCGATGGTCGCCGAGGATGCGACCGCGAGGCTGAGCGTGCGTGCGGTCGCGGCACGAGCCGGGGTGAGCACCGGCTCGCTCAGGTTCCACTTCCCAACCCAGCGCGCGCTGCAGGACACGGTGCTCGCCAGGATTTACGACCAGGTGTTCCCCGACGACCCGATTCAGGACCGATCGCGCCCCGCCCGGGACCGACTGGTCGACTGTCTCCGGCAAGTGCTCGCCCCTGCCGGCGTGGGGGAGAAAGCACGAGAGGCGTGGAGCAAGGCGTACCAGACGTTCATCGCGCCCGACCCGACCGAAGAGGTGCGCGCGGCGTATCTCGCCATGGAACGGGAAGGGTGGCGCCGCGTCGAGTACTGGCTGACGGTTCTCGCTGACGAAGGCGCACTCCCCAAGGGAGACCACGCACGACATGTGCGATTCCTGCTCACTGTCCTCAACGGACTCTCGATCGAGCGAGCACTGCCCGCCGAGGAGTCAATCCTGAAGTCCGAAACCGACACCCTCTATACGGCCGTCGACTGCGTCCTCAACTCCCGCGCTTCATGACCGGCCGTCCCGTTTTCAGGGGTGTCAAAATCCCTTGCCCGGGTTGAGGATTCCGCGCGGGTCCAGCGCTGCCTTGACCGCGCCGTGGACCCCGAGGACGTCCGGGCCGACCTCGCGCGCGAGCCAGTCCCGCTTGAGCAGGCCGATGCCGTGCTCACCGGTGACGGTCCCGCCGAGCTCAAGCGCGAGCGCGAACAGGTCGTCCCCGGCACGCCGCACGGCGGCGGGCGGCTCCGGCGAGCCGGCGTCGTAGGCGACGATCGGATGGAGGTTGCCGTCGCCGGCGTGGGCGAAGGTGTAGATGTCCACGTCGTGCGCGCGGGCGATGCGCTCGACGCCTCGGAAGGCGTCGGCGAGCCGTGACCGCGGCACGCAGATGTCCTCGATGAGCGCGCGGCCGAACCGCTCGATCGACGGCAACGCCCGACGGCGGGCGAACAGCAGGCGCTCGGACGACTCAGGATCGACACCCCGCTCCGACCACGTGGCCTGCTTGCCCAGCACGTCGGCGATCGCCGCGATCTCCTCCTCCGCCGCCGGCCCGTCGGCCTGCGCGATCACCAGCGCCTGCCCGCGCGCCGCGAAGTCGCTCCCCTGCGCGCGGTCGATGACGCCGAGGGTGGCGCCGTCGAGCAGTTCAAGCAGGCTCGGCTCACGGCGGGCGCGGGCGAGCTCGCTGCACGCCCGGGCCGCCGCCTCGACGTCGTCGTAGGCCGCAGCCGCAGTCAGCGTGCGCTCGGGAAGCGGTCGCAGTCGTAGTGCCGCGCCGACGACCACGCCCAGCGTTCCCTCCGAGCCGACGAAGAGGGCGGTGAGGTCGAGGCCGGAGACGCCCTTGACGGTGCGCCGACCCGTGTTGATGAGCCTGCCGTCGGCAAGCACGACATCCAGCCCCAGGACCGCCTCCCGGGTGACGCCGTACTTGACGCAGCGCATGCCGCCCGCGTTCGACGCGATGTTGCCGCCGATGGTCGAGATCTCCGCGCTGGCCGGGTCGGGCGCGTAACGCAGGCCGTACTCCTGCGCTGCCCGGTCCAGCGCCGCGGTGATCACACCGGGTTCGACCACGGCGAGCTCGTCGTCCGGGTCGATCTCGACGATCCGGTTCAGCAGGCTGAGGTCCAGGACCACAGTGCCCCGGCCCGCGAGCGCGCCGCCGGCGAGTCCGGTGCCGGCGCCGCGCGGGACGACCGGAACGCCGTGCTCGTTGGCCAACCGGAGAGTGTCCTGGACCCCGTCGACGGCGGCGGCCCGCACGACTGCGAGCGGCAGCCCGTCGGGGCTCGCGCCCGAGCGGTCCCGGGCCGCGGCGGCCAAGTCGGCCGGGGAGGTGGACACGCCGGCGACGGTGTTGCGGAGCTCGTCGAGAAAGCCCATCAGCCCTGGACATCCCCCACGATGGCGGGCAGTTCGCCGCCGAGTCTCAGGCTCTCGAGGAAGAGGACGACGGTCGCGGCCACCGAACGATGCGAGACGTCGTTCAGGACGTCATGGCGTCCACCGGCGACGATCCTCAGCCGCGCGGTCTCCACGTCGAGGAAGGGCGCGAATGCCGCGGCCGAGGGCGTGACGGGGTCGGCGCTGCCGTGGAGCACGAGGGACGGCTTCGCGGGAGCGTGCACAACCCAGTCGGACGGCACTGGACGGGCGAGCTGCCCGCGGGCGAATCCGTCGTCGCCGCCGATGACCCGCCGATGAGCGGGACACGCGGTGCGGGCCTCAAGCTCGTCCTCCCAGCGCCCGACCACGGCGCTGCCGGGCAGCGCCAGCCCGGCCAGCACCACGCCGTCGACCAGGTCCAGCTCATCGGCCAGCCGGGCGGCGTACGCCGCTCCCGAGTCGGAGCCGACCAGCACCTTCGGCGCGGGCAGGTCGTCGTCGCCGAGCAACGTCCGGGCCTCCTTCCGGGCGGTCTCAAGGTCGTCGAGGTCGACCCCGACCACGCGCACCCGGTAGGCGTCGGCTGCGAGCCTGCGGCCGAAGCGCTGATAGGACAAGGGAGTCTCTCCCCGCCCGGTGAGCACGACGACCGTTCCGCGCGGGGCGAGACCGTCGGGTTCGTCCCACACGCCGACGAGGGGGCTGGTGGAGATCGTTCGAGTGGTCACCCTCGCACCCTCACCTCGGATCCGGCAGTGCGTCCAAGAGTCATTCGCGATCACCGCACATGCGGGAACGTGATGGGTGGACGACCGGTCGGCGTCCCACATGCCGGTCAGGCATCTCGGACATCGCGCTGATCGGCTCTAATCGGGGCATGACCAACTCGCTCGACCTCGACCACTTGCGCACGCTCGTCGCGATCGCCGAGTGCGGCGGGTTCAGCAAGGCCGCGGCAGTGCGCCACATCAGTCAGCCCGCGCTGAGCCAGCACGTCCGGCTCCTCGAACGCGGCCTCAAGCGCAAGCTCTTCGAACGCGACGGGCGGAACATGCGCTTCACCCACGAGGGCGAGCGGGTCCTGGCCGAGGCGCGGCGGATCATCGAGGTCCACGACGCCTCGCTGCGGCGGCTCAAGGCCGAGCGCACCCGGACGATCGTCGTCGGCTCCACCGAGCACAGCGCCGAGCAGATCCTGCCGGAGATGATCAGGGCGCTGCGGGCCGCGTTCCCCGACTGCGCCACTCGTTTCGAGATCGGCCGTTCCACCCAGCTCGCCGAGGACGTGGGCAAGGGCACGGTCGACTTCGCCTTCGTCCTCGATCCCAACGGCCAGGGCGCCGGGCGGCTCGTCGGCCGGCTGCCGCTGGTCTGGTACGCCGCACGCGGCTGGACGCCGCCCGCGCCCGGCGAGGCGTGGCCGCTCATCGCTTTCGAGGAGCCGTGCGGCCTCCGCGAGCGGGCGCTGTCGGTCCTGTCCGCCGATGGTCACCGCGTTGAGGTCGCCGCCCAGTCCACGACGCTCGAAGGCGTGCTCGCCGGTGTTCGAGCCGGTCTCGGCGTCGCGCTCCTGCCCAGCGTCGGCGGCCGACCGTCGGGGCTGACCGTGCCCGGCGAGCTGCCCGACGCCGGGACGACGCATCTGCGGATGGTCGCCCGTCGCGGTCTGGCGGCTGAGGTGGAGCAGACCGCGCTCTCGGCCGGTGTGGAGTTCTTCGCGCAGCGACCGCACCTCCAGCTGGTGCCGACCGCGCGCAACGCGGCCCGAGGAGCCTGACCGCGGCCCTGGCGGGCGCCGATAACGCGGGGCTATCGGTATTGATCGCGCGCCTGTCTTGGACGCCGGGTCCGGCATCGCCATACGGTCGAACCAGACCCGAGCCGGCAAGTCGCGGCTGCGGACTCTCCTGAAAGCGCGGCAAAAAGCGCGACACAGCAACGAAAACAGGGACAGGATCCGCCATGACCAGCGCACCCGCCTTCGACCAGACGATCCCCGGGACCGCCTCCGAGGAAGTCGAGTTCATCAGCCTGTCGCACCTGAACCCGTCGACGGAGCTGAACCCGATCCGGACCCGGGGCATCGACCTGAACTACTTCCGCACCTACGTCCGCTCCCTCGAGGAGGGCGGCTTCGACTACACGCTGCTGCCCTACGGCTCCTCCACCGCCGACTCGTTCGTCGTCGCCTCGGCCGTCGGCCAGCTCACCGAGCGGATCAAGCCGATCGTCGCGCTCCGCCCCAACACCACCTTCCCGCTGGTCGCCGCCCAGAAGCTCGCCACCCTGGACCAGCTCACCGAAGGCAGAGCCGTCGTCCACCTCATCTCGGGCGGCAACGACGCCGAGCAGGCCCGCCAGGGCGACTACCTCCCCAAGGACCGCCGCTACCGCCGCACCTCGGAGTACATCGACCTGCTGCGGCGTGCCTGGACCGAGCCCGCTCCGTTCAGCCACGAGGGCGAGTTCTACCAGTTCGACGACTTCGGCCCCGGCTTCGCGCCCCACGGCTCCCCCATCCCGATCTCCATCGGCGGGCAGTCCGAGGAGGCTTTCCGGATCGGTGGTGAGAAGGCCGACATCTTCAGCTTCTGGGGCGAGCCGCTGGACGACCTCCGCGGCGAGATCGAGCGCGTCCACGCGATCGCCCGCGCCGCGGGCCGCACCACTGTCCCCCGCATCTGGGTGACCTTCCGCCCGATCATCGCGCAGACCGACGAACTGGCCTGGCAGAAGGCGCACTCCTACGTCGCCAAGATCTCCGAGACCTTCAGCAAGTCGGCCTTCGGCAAGCAGCGCCACCAGCAGGGCGCGCCCGAAAACGTCGGCTCGCAGCGGGCGCTTTCCTTCGCGGAGAAGGCCGAACTCTACGACCGGGCACTGTGGACTCGGACCGCCGCCGTCACCAACGCGGCCGGGGCGTCAACGGCTCTTGTGGGGTCTCCCGAGACGGTGGCTGCCGCGATCCTCGACTACATCGACCGCGGAGCGAGCCTGGTGAGCATCCGGGGCTACGACACGCTCGCCGACGCCGTCGACTACGGCCGCCACGTGCTCCCGCTGGTGCACCAGGAACTCGCCCACCGCAAGGCGACCGGCAGGCGGGGGACGCTCCAGGCCGAGCACCTCGGCAACTACGCCGAGGACTACCGGCGCTACGCCACGGCAGGTCAGGCGTGACGAACACCGCGACCCGCAACCTGCCCACCGACAGCGAGCCGCAACCGGCCCACGACCTCCCCGTCCCGGATCTCACCGACGAGACTCTCGCCGCGGTCACGGCCGAGGTCGCCGAGACGGCAGCGGCCTACGACCGGAGCGGTGCCGTGCCGGTGCGTGGCCTGGAAGCCGCCCACCGCGCCGGCCTGTTCACCGCCTCCGTCGGACGGCAGTACGGCGGCCCCGGTTTGGGGCCGCGCGAGACGGCCCGCATCCTGATCGCACTCGGCGAGGGTGACCCTTCGGTCGCGCTGATCGTGGCGAACACCCTTGCCGCGCATGCCACCCAGGCCGCGAACGGGCATTGGCCGAAGGATCTCTACGACGACGTGCTGCGGCGTTCGGCAGCCGGGCCCGCGCCGGTCAACGCGATCCGGGCCGAGCCGGAGCTCGGCGCCCCGGCCCGCGGCGGTCTGCCGAAGACGACCGTCAGGCGAAGCCGGTCCGGCTGGGTGCTCGACGGGCACAAGTCCTACGCGACGGGCGGCGCGGCACTGGCCTACCACGTGGTGTGGGCGGTTGCCGACGAGCCGGACGGCGACCCCGCCGCCCCGCGCGTCGGTCACGTGATCGTCCCCGGCGACCTGCCCGGCATCACCTGGGTAGACACCTGGGACCACCTTGGCCTGCGCGCCTCCAACACCCACGATGTCCGCTACGAGGCGGTCGAGCTCCCCGAGGAGGCGTTCGTCGAGATCCCGCGCGGGGCGGACGGCGTCTACCGGGATCCGGCGGCCATGGCCGGGCCCGGCAGTTTCGGCCACCCCGCGCTCTACATCGGGGCCGCCAGGGCGGCCCGGCAGGCGTTCCGGGAGTTCGCCCGCACCCGCGTGCCCGCCGCGCTCGGGAGGCCCATCGCCACGACCGAGCGGATCCAGTCGGTGGCCGGCGAGATCGACCTGCAGATCGCGCAGGCCGAAACCCTGCTGCACGGCGCGCTTCTGCGCGTCGAGGCCGGGGACGAGTCGATCCTCCCGCAGCTGCCGGTGATCAAGGTCGCGATCGCCCGCTCGGTCGTGGCAGCCGTGCAGACCGCGGTCGCGGCTCTCGGCAACCCGGCGCTGTCCCGGCGCAACCAGCTCGAACGACACCTGCGCGACGTGCTCTGCGTCCGCGTCCACCCTCCGCAGGAGGACGCCGCCCTGCTCGCCGCAGGCCGCCGTCTGCTCGAAACCTGACCTACTCTGCCAGCTCACGCACCAGCTTCGGCGGCTCGTAGGCCCGCACCGGTGGAAGGGGGCCGTCATACCTCTCGACGGCCACCAGCACGTGCGCGCCGCTCGTGCCCTGGCTCAGCGTCGAGGTACCGACGTCGCGGGTGAGGACGTTCACGCTACCGTTGACGCAGTCGGCGACCTCCGGCGCACTCGGGTCGAACCAGGCACCGGTGTGCATCTGCGCCACGCCGGGCAGCAGAGCGTCGGTGACGACGACGCCGGCGAGCAGGCTCCCTTGAGCGCTGCGGACCCGCACGACATCGCCGTCGACCACACCGCGCGTGGCCGCGTCGACGGGGTGCAGGCGCAACGGCTCGCGACCGGCGACCTTGGTCGACTGGCTGGCGGCACCCATGTCCAGCTGGCTGTGGAGCCGGTGCGACGGCTGGTTGCACAGCAGGTGCAGGTCGAACTCCGCGGCCAGCGGCGAGCCCCACCACTGCGTCGGCTCCCGCCACTGCGCGTGCCCGGCGACGTCGGGCAGGCCGAAACCCGCCACCGTCCCCGAAAACAGCTCGATCCGGCCGCTCGGCGTCTCCAGCGGGTGCGCCACCGGATCATCGCGGAAGGCGGCGAAAACCGTGTCGCGGTAGGGGTTCTGGGGCAGTGCGACGTCGCCGTCGCGCCAGAACTCCTCGAACGGCGGCGCAGGCGGCGAACCAGGTCTCCCGCGCCACTCCTCGTAGATCCGCTCCAACCACTGCCGCGAGTCCAGGCCCTCTGCGAAATCCGCCCCGATCCTCGTGGCCAGCCGCGTGTAGATCCACAGCTCCTCCCGCGCGTCGCCGTGCGGCGTCACCGCGCACGGTGACGCCCGCAGCCTGCTGTCGCCCGCACCCGCCGCCACGTCGTCGCGCTCCAGCGTGCTCGCGACGGGAAGGACCACGTCGGCGTGACGCGCGGTCGGCGTCCAATGCGTCTCGTGCACCACGAAGGTGTCCAATGTGGCCAGTGCTCGCCGGAGCCGCCGCAGATCCTGGTGGTGGTGGAACGGATTGCCGCCCGCCCAGTACGCGAGCCGCGTCTCCGGGAGCCGCAGCCGCCCGCCGTTGTACGGGATCTCCTCGCCGGGACGCAGGAGCAGATCGCTGATCCGGGCGCACGGGATGAAGTCCGGCACGGGGTTCCTGCCTTGGGGGAACGTCGGGAGCCGCGCACCGGCGATTCCCACGCCGTAGTCGCCCATCGACCCGAAGCCGTGGGAGAAACCGCCGCCGGGCAGGCCGATCTGGCCGAGGAAAGCCGCGAGCGTGAGCCCGGCGAAGAGGGCCTGCTCACCGCGTTCGCCGCGCTGCAAGGAGTAAACGACGTTGACCAGCGTGCGCCCGGAAGCCATGCGGTGTGCGAGCTCCCGGATCGCGCTCGCCGGCGTCCGGCTGATCCGCTCGGCCCACTCGGGCGTCTTGGGCACCCCGTCCGCCTCGCCGAGCACGTACCGGCGCACCTGGTCGGCCCCGACGGTGTGGGTCGCGAGGAACGCGTCGTCGGCAAGGCCGTCGACGACGAGGACGTGGACGAGGGCGAGCATGACCGCGGTGTCGGTCGCCGGCATGACGCCCAACCACTCGGCGCCGAGGTCGGCGAAGGCGTCGTCGCGCTGAGCCGACAGGGTCACGACCCGCGTTGTCCGGCCAGCCTCCCTCGCCAGCCCGGACCCGACGTGGCGCGCGTGCCCGCCGGGCACCACCCAGGTGTTCGAGCGGCGCACACCGCCGAAGCTGACGAGCAGATCGGTGTGCCGGGCGATGTCGTCCCAGGAGACGGGCTTGAACCGCAGATCGGCCGTCGCCCGCTGGCCGATGAGGTGCGGCAGCAGCACCATGCTGGCGCCGCGGCTGTAGTCGTTGACCGAGCGGGTGTAGCCGCCGATCACGTTGAGGAACCGGTGCAACTGGCTCTGCGCGTGGTGCAGCCTGCCCGCGCTGCCCCAGCCGTAGGAACCGCCGAAGATCGCCTGGTTGCCGAACGCGTCCCGGACCCGCGCCAGTTCGCGCGCGACCAGGTCGAGCGCGGTGTCCCAGCCGACCTCGACGTACTCCTCGGCGGGGTCGCCGCGACCGGCATCCGGACTCGGGCCGCCCTCGAACCAGCGGCGGCGCACGCTGGGCCGCGCCACGCGCGAGCGATGGCGGTGGGCGTCGACGACGTTGCCGATCGCCGGCGCGGCGTCGGGGTCGTCGGCGTGCGCGCGGGCAGCGACGACATCACGGCCATCGGCGGACACCTCGACCAGGTAGGTCCCCCAGTGCGCGCTGGTCTCCTGCGTCCGGCTCACGGCCCCGATGCTAGGGGCGGGAACGCCGGAGAAACGAGCGTCGCCGGATCAGACTCCTCGATGGAATCCGATCTCCAACTCATCTTGGACCCCGCGCGGCGCCCGCTCCTAGATTCGTGGCGAATCAGCGCTGATCCAGGCGCACTCCCCCGGCCGGAACCTCAGAACTCCGTGCCGTTCCGCCCCCGTTTCGAGGAGAAAGCTCCGTGAAGACCTCCCGCGCGTCGCGTCGCGTCAGACCTCCGGGCCGCCTGTTCCGGGTGATCGTCGGCCTGGCAACCGTCGTCGCCCTCGCCGCCTGCGCACCGGGCGGAGCGACCTCGGGCGGCTCCGGCGAGCCGAAGCCGGGCGGCGACATCACCTTCCTCATCGACTCGCTCGGCGACGGCTGGATCCCGAACGACAGCGCCATCTCAAGCTTCCAGGGACACATCTGGGGCCACGTCGCCGACAAGCTCGTCTACGTCGACGAGAACGGCGCGGTCAGCCCGTGGATCGCGCAGCGGTGGGAGCAGAACGCCGAGGCGACGGAGTTCACGCTCCACCTGAAGAACGGCGTCACGTTCTCCGACGGCACGCCGCTGGACGCCTCGGCCGTCCTCGCCAACCTCGACATCTGGGCCAAGGGCGACCCCGGCCGAGGCATCAGCCCGATCGGCCTGTTCCCGAAGACCTACGACCACGCCGAGGCCGTGGACCCGGCCACGGTCAAGGTGTTCTTCAACGCTCCGACGCTGGGCTTCATCCCGACGCTGGGCTACCACGGCTCGATCCTGATGTCGCCGAAAACGATCGCGCTGCCCGCCGACAAGCAGGCCGACCTCGCCAACGACATCGGCAGCGGCCCGTTCGTCGTCGACTCCTGGAAGGAGGGCGACAGCGTCGTCCTCAAGAAGCGCGAGGACTACAACTGGGGCCCCGCGGCGCTCAAGCACCAGGGACCGGCCTTTTTGGACTCGATCACCTACAAGGTCGTCGCCGAGCCGTCAGTGCGCACGGCCTCCGTCCAGTCCGGCCAGGCCGACGTCGCCTACAACCCGTCCCCGCAGGAACTCTCGTCCTTCAAGGACCAGGGACTCACGGTCGCGACCCCGCGCTACCTCGGCTTCGTCAACGGTTTCGCGGTCAACACCAAGGTCGCGCCGTTCAACGACATCAAGGTCCGGCAGGCGCTGCAGCACGGGATCAACCGGTCCGAGATCATCTCGACGATCTACACCGAGGACTGGCTTCCCGCCCAATCGCTCTTCCAGAGCAACGTTCCCGGCGCGACCGACCACAGCGGCGACTTCGCCTACGACGCCGACCGGGCGAACCGCCTCCTCGACGAGGCGGGGTGGTCGAAGGGCCCCGACGGCGTCCGCGCCAAGGACGGCAAGCCGCTGGAGCTGACCCTGCACCCGAACCCCTACCTGGCGACCTCCAAGGCGGTCGACGAACTCCTCGCCCAGCAGCTCGGCAAGCTCGGCTTCAAGGTGAACATCCAGGCGTTCGACGTCGTGACCTACGGCGAGCGGGTCGAGGTCGGCAACCCGAACGTGCCCGCCTACGAAGTCACGCGGAGCTTCATCGACGCGGGCACGGTGGCCGGGATCCTCACCGACGCCAACGACGGCGAGGACTGGTTCGGCGTCGGCCAGAGCGACCGGGAGCTCGCCCGGCTCGGTACCGCGGTGGCGGGAGCCAAGAGCGTCGACGAGCGCGCCAAGCCCCTCGACGAACTGCAGAGATACGTGCTCCAGCAGGGATACTTCGTGCCGCTCACGCAGATCGTGCAGCGGATCTACCTGCAGTCGCCGAGGCTGCGCGGCGTGACCTACAACGGCATCGCCTACGCCAACTACTACACCGCCTGGCTCGGCTGAAGGCGACGCCATGAACCGGCAATACGCGAACTACGCGCTGCGGCGCGTTCTCCAGGCGATCGTCGTCATCCTGCTGGCGTACGTGTTCACCTTCATCGTGATCAGCGTGCTGCCCGGCGACCCGGTGACGAACACGTTGCGCAACCCGGAGAACGGGTTCACCGAAGACGAGATCAACCGGATCGTCGCCTACTACGGGCTCGACCGCCCAGTGCACGTGCAGCTGTGGGAGGCGCTGTCCCGGTTCCTGGTGGGCGACCTCGGCGTCTCCCTCCGATCGGGGCTTCCGGTGTCCCGGCTGATCGGCGAGGTGCTCCCGTCGACGCTCGTCCTCGCGTCGTCGGCGCTGGCGGTGTCCCTGGTGCTGGCGGCTGCCACCGGACTCGGCACGCAGTACCTGCCGAAGCGCTACGGGCAGGGGCTGCTGCGGACCTTCCCCTCCCTGTTCCTCTCGGTGCCGAACTTCGTGATCGGCCTGGTGCTGATCAACGTCTTCTCCTTCCAGCTCGGGCTCTTCCGGGTCATCGACTCCGAGGCCCCGCTGGCGACGTTGTTCGCCGCCGTCGCGCTCGGCATCCCGGTATCCGCCCAGGTCGCCGAGGTGCTCATCGCCAACCTCGACCACGAGGCACGCCAGGAGTACGCCTCGGTCGCCCGCTCCCGCGGCCTCGGCCAGACCCGGCTGTTCCTGCGCCACCTGCTCAAACCCTCCTCGCTTCCAGTCGTCACCGTCGTCGCGCTGACCGTCGGCGAACTGCTCGGAGGCGCCCTGATCACCGAGACGATCTTCGGGCGCACCGGCATCGGCAGCCTCGTGCAACGCTCCGTCACGACGCAGGACCTCCCGGTGCTCCAGGCGGTCGTCACGCTCGCGGCCGTCGTCTTCGTCGTCGTCAACCTCGTCGCCGACCTCGTGTACCCGCTGCTCGACCCGCGGGTGCGGCTCGGTGGCACGCAGCCGGTACAGCGCGACAGGACCGCGGTGGTGGCGCCATGAGTGTTCCCACCACCGCATCCACGCGAACCGTGGTGCGCCGCGGGCAGGCCCGCCTGGTTCCTCCCACCGTCATCCTGTCGTTCGCGGTCGTGGCGGTCGTGCTGTCGTGGTCGCTCGCCCCCGGCCTGTTCACCGGCCACGACCCCGCGATCGGCGTGCCGTCCGACAAGTTCCTCGGGCCGGGTACCGCCCACTGGTTCGGCACCGACAACCTGGGCCGCGACCTGTTCGCCCGCGTCGTGCACGGCACCGCCTCCTCGGTGACCAGCGCGCTGATCGCGGTGGGCATCGGTGTCGTGGCGGGCGGTCTGATCGGACTCGTCGCGGGGTTCGCGGGCGGCTGGGTCGACATCGTGCTCGCCCGGCTGGTCGATGTGCTCCTCGCGATCCCGGCGTTCCTGCTCGCGGTCGTCATCGTCAGCTCGCTCGGTTTCGAGACGGTCAACGCCGCCATCGCCACGGGTGTCTCGGCGGTGGGCGTCTTCGCCCGCGTCATGAGGTCGGAGGTGCTGAAGACGCGCCGCGCCGTCTTCGTCGAGGCGTCCTACCTCCAGGGCGGGTCCCGGTGGCACATCCTCCTGCGCCACGTGCTGCCCAACGCCTCCCGCTCGGTGCTGACGCTCGCCGTGCTCCAGTTCGGGCTGTCGATCCTCGTGATCGCCGGGCTTGCGTTCCTCGGGTACGGCGACCCGCCCCCGGCTTCCGACTGGGGTCTGCTCATCTCGACGGGGAAGAACTACCCGCTGGCGCCCTGGCTGGTCTACGCCCCCGCTCTCGTCACGATCGCGACCGTCCTCTCCGTGAACAGGATCAGCCGATGGCTCCGCAAGACCGACTGACCGAAACCCTCGACCGCGTGGAGACGCCCACGAGCCCGACCCGGCACGCCGGCACGCTGCTGCGGGTCGAGGACCTCTCGGTCGCCTACGGCACCCACCAGGTCGTCCACGGCGTGAGCTTCGGTCTCCGGCGCGGCGAGAGCCTGGCGCTCATCGGCGAATCGGGTTCGGGCAAGTCGACCATCGCCCGCTCGGTGCTGCGCCTGCTGCCGCCGGGAATCGGGCACGCGAAGGGCCTGGTGGACTTCGACGGCCACGACGTCCTGTCGCTGCCCGAGCGGCGCTTCCGGCCACTGCGCGGC
Organism: Saccharopolyspora taberi; assembly: GCF_039534165.1. Classification (NCBI taxonomy): domain Bacteria; kingdom Bacillati; phylum Actinomycetota; class Actinomycetes; order Pseudonocardiales; family Pseudonocardiaceae; genus Saccharopolyspora; species Saccharopolyspora taberi. Next base: position 316,728 of record NZ_BAAAUX010000019.1, read on the forward strand.
CGCAGCATCGGGTTCGTGCCGCAGGACCCGGGCAACTCGCTCAACGCGGTGCGGACGATCGGAGCCCAGGCCGAGGAGGCCGCTGCCCTCCTCGACGAGCCGAGAGCGGCCAGGCGCACGGAACTGGTCCTGGAGACCTTCGCCCAGGTGGGCCTGGAAGACCCGCGCCGCGTCTACGACTCCTACCCGCACCAGCTGTCCGGGGGCATGCTGCAGCGCGTCCTTATCGGTCTGGCCGTGCTGCCTCGGCCTGCACTGATCGTCGCCGACGAGCCGAGCTCGGCGCTGGACGTCACCATCCAGAAGCGCATCCTCGACCTGCTGTCGCGGTTGCAGCGGGACCTGGACATCAGCCTTCTCCTGATCACCCACGACCTGGCGATCGCGGCGGAGCGCGCGGACTCCCTGGTCGTCCTCAAGGAAGGGACCGTGCAGGAGGCAGGCAGTACCGCGACGGTGTTCTCGTCACCGGCGTCGGAGTACACCCGCCGCCTGCACGCCGACGTCCCGGCGCTCAACGCCGACCGCTACCGGCACCTGCGCGACGCCGGCGGGGACCGCCCGGGAGGCGAGCGGCCCAAGATCGAGGTGAGCGGGGTGACCAAGACCTACACCGTCGAGGGCGAGGCGCTGACCGCCGTCGACGACGTGTCGTTCGCCGTTGAGGCGGGCACCACCCACGCGCTGGTCGGCGAGTCCGGCTCGGGGAAGACGACCACCATCCGGCTGTTGCTCGGACTCGAGGAGCCCGATGCCGGCAGCATCCGGGTGGCCGGCGAGGAGGTGTCCGGCAGGTCGCACGCGTTGTTGAAGCTGGCCCGCAGGCACCTGCAGCTGGTCTACCAGAACCCCTTCACCTCGCTGGATCCCACGTGGAAGGTCGAGCGCCTGGTGCGGGAACCGCTCGACCGCCACCGCGTCGGGACCCGCCAGGAGCGCAGCGAGCGCGTGCGCGAGGCGCTCGACTCCGTCGGGCTGGACGAGGACCTGCTCTCCCGCAGGCCCGCCGCCCTCTCGGGCGGCCAGCGCCAGCGGGTCGCGATCGCCCGGTCGCTGGTGCTCAGACCGGACGTGATCGTGCTCGACGAGCCGACCTCGGCGCTCGACGTCAGCGTCCAGGCCGGGATCGTCGAGGTACTGCTGTCGCTGCAGGCGGAGCTCGGTCTGACATACGTGTTCGTCTCGCACGATCTGGCGCTCGTGCGCCAGCTCGCGCACACCGTCTCGGTCATGCACCGGGGGCGGATCGTGGAAAGCGGCCCCGTCGGGACCGTCTTCGACGACCCCCGCGAGCCCTACACCAGGACACTCCTCGACTCAGTCCCCGCAGGCTTCGGGACAGCGGCGGTGCCTTGAGGAATCGGGCGTCGCGCTGCGGAAAAGCTCGGGTGCGATCGTGGGCCGCACGGCCCGCAGCCGAGGCAGCCCGAGTACCTTGGCTGCCTCCAGCTGTCCAGTGTGGACGCTGAGCGTCCGACGGGTTACGGGTGGTCCGACCCGGTGGCCACCGGTCGGCTCGGATCGGCCGACCACTGCGACCAGGAACCCGGATACAGCGCCGCGTCCACACCGGCGAGCGCCAGCGCGGCGACCTCGTGCGCGGCCGTGACTCCGGAACCGCAGTAGACGGCGACCGGACGACCGGGCTCGGCCCCGAGCGCGCGGAAGCGGTCGGCCAGCTCGGCCGGGGAGCGGAATCGACCGTCGGCTGCGAGGTTGTCGCCGGTGGGTGCGCTCAGCGCAGCGGGGATGTGCCCGGCGCGGGGGTCGATAGGTTCCGCCTCGCCCCGGTAGCGCTCGGCGGCGCGGGCGTCGAGAAGCACGCCGTCGCCGGGAAAGGCCGCTGCCTCGTCGGCGGTCAGAGTCGGCAGGTGTCCCGGCTCGATCACCACGTCCCCCGCGGGAACCTCCGGCGCCGGCCCGCTTTCGAGGCGGCGCCCCTCTTCCCGCCACGCCTTCAGACCACCGTCCAGCAACCGGACGTCGGCCACCCCTCCCCAGCGCAGCAGCCACCAGGCGCGCGCTGCGGCGAGATTTCCGGCGTCGTCGTAGACGACCACCGCACTACCGTTGCGAACGCCCCATCGTCGAGCTGCGTCCTGCAGGTCGCCCGGATCCGGGATCGGATGGCGGCCTTCGAGCGCGGAAGGTTCGGCCGCCAGTTCCGCGTCCAGATCGACGAAGGCGGCTCCGGGCACGTGTCCGGCAATGTAGTGGCGGTGGCCATCGGGATCGCCTAACGCCCACCGGACGTCCAGCACCACCGGCGGATTCGGCGAGTCCAGCTCTTCCGCAAGCTCGCCAGCCGTGATCAGGATGCTGCGGGGTTCGGTCATAGCGCTCACGACACACGTGATCACGTGCGCAGTCAAACCACCACCGCGATGTGGGACGCAGACCATCGAGCGCGACGTGGTCCGGTGGAGACCACAAAGGACCTCCGCAGGCTCGGACTCCCCTTCCGCGCGGGCAGCCTGTGCCGGCGTTCCCTAGGTGGTGTCCTCAATAAAGTTTCAGCAGCTCAGACGACTCGGTTCATTGACTTTTGCCCTCAATAGGCGTGTACTAAGAGTGCGGTGAATCGATCGAGAGGGTCGGTAAACCGAAGGGGCGATGGCACGACAGCCCCGAAGGAACGCATGGTCCAACTCAAGGACGTTCGTAGTCCTGAGCCCTGCCGGAAGTTCTGGAGCAGGCGGAGTTCAGAAGTGCGAAAGACGCTCGTCAAACTCGAGCTGGCGTTCCGGTAAGGGCCTCCGCGGCTGCGGAGGCCCTTATTTCGTAACCAGCAGCGGACCACTCGGTGTCCGCTACGGTCGCCTCGATAGCCCGCGCGAAGCAGCTCCGTCGGCTGGCTTGTTCAGCTCACCGCGACGGCGACCACGAGTCCCAGGGCGAAGTGCCCGGCCCCGACGATCAGGCTGACCGGGGAGAACCGCTCGGCCTTCAGCACAAGACCGATGTCGATGCCAATAATCCGCTCAAGCAGCCTGACCGCGAGGACCTGCACGGCGATTCCTACCAGGCCGAAGATCATCGACGTGAGCAGTCCTTCGAGCAGGCGGCCGGAAGTGGAGTAGATCGCCACCACGACGATCAGCGCCATGCTCACCAAACCCAGCGCGGTCACCACGACCGCGTTGGGCGCTCCTTCCCGCACCAAGCGGCTCAACCGACCCGGTGTGGTCACGTCTATGGCGTAGAAACCGATGATCATCAGCGCCAGGCCGACGAGCGCGTAGAGCAGGATCGCACCAACACCGCGACTGATGGCTTCGAAGAAGCCGGGCGCGAGCGTCAAGTCGTCCTGCTCGGCGAGCGTCGTGATCATGTGGCTGCCCCCATTCCGCGGAGAACCTCCTGTGTCCTGCGAATCCTGGTGGGGCCGGCCGAAGCGTCGCCATGCTCACCACTGCCCGCGGACCGCCTCCAGCGTGAGCTACGACGCTCTCCCTCGCCGCACGAACGTGCGTGGCCTGCGCCGGAGCACCGTCAACCGCCAACCGAGGCGGTTGACGGTGCTCTCGGTTCCCGTGGCGGTCATAGGCCCACCTCGTTCACCCGATCAGAGGCGTACCAGCGGATCCAGGCGGCCCACGCCCGCGACGACCGAAGTCGCCCATCGACGCGGCTACCCACTCACATAACTGCCGTTGCGGTACCAGACCGAGGATCTGTTCCTCCGCCGAGCGGGTCTATCGGCCGGTGAGCAGGTGGCCGCCGTCGGTTTCCCAACGGGCTTCCGGTGATTCCTCGGTTGGCGTCGGGTCATCAGCCAGCAGGTCGTGGGGCGAGGCGGCGCTGTCTTGTTCGGACGCCTTGGCCAGGACCGCGTTCCCGCGAAGTTCGGTCGTTTCCACGGGGATGAGCAACAGGACCATGCGGTGGCCGCTCGGGTCCGTCAGGCTGACCGTGCGCTGATCGAGCGCGTGGAACCCTTCGAGGCGTACCTGCCGTCCGTTGACGCGGAGTTTTCTGGTGGCCGGTTCCCACCCGGTCGGGTTGTAGGCGAGCCGGGTCATCGGCCCCGAGGTGGCGGTGAGTGCGGTGAGCAGCGACGTGAACTCGGTTGCTGGGTTCATCGAGCGCGGCCACCAGGCGCCGTCGACGAATCCTCGCGTGCTCGTTGTCGGCTTGAGCGTGAAGCGCGGAGCGGTGCTCGGGCGCGGCTGGTCGGGTCCCATGGTGGAACTCCTTCCCGGTCGATCAACGACCGGTACTGACCCCCGGGACTGTGGAGCTGGACTGCTCACGTTGCCGAGAACCTCGTTGATCTCAGACTACGCCGAATGTCCTTGATCAGGGCGATTGCGAGGGTTCGCGAGCGGCCGGGGTACCCGCTCCCGCTCCGCGTCTGCCGACGGGGGTGCGCCACACCGCCGCCGAGCGGACGATGGGGGTAGCAGTGTTGCCCGGGGAGGTGGCCGTGATGGTCAAGCAATGGACTCGATGGCAGGACTGGCTGGTCGTGGCAGTGGGAGTGCTCGCGGTGCTCTCACCCCTGTGGGCCGCGGCCTCGGCCGCAGCGACCGCATCCCTGATCGTCCTGGGCGTGCTGCTGACCGCGTCGGCGATCTGGTCGCTGGTCAAACCGGGATCGCTGACCAGTGAGTGGGTGCACATGGCGTTGGGGGCGCTCTTGGTGATCTCACCCTGGATCGTGGGCTACAGCGCAGAGCCGGCGTCTGCGGGCAGCGCGTGGGTCCTCGGAGCACTGGCTGTGATCCTCGGGGCCGCCGCCCTTCCGTCCGCCACCACCGCCCACCACGGCCGAGGCATGGCCGGCCAGCACTGAGCGAAGATCGGCGAGCGCGAGGTCCTGGCAGCAATGCTGGAGGTCGGGGCAAAGCTGATCGCCGGGCGCGAAGGAATTCTGCTCATCTCCGACAAACGGTTCACCTCAAAGGTATTCGAGAGGATCTCGCTCAGCTCGGCATCGAAAGTTCGGTCAGCTGATCGAATCGGTCAACGACACTGACATGAATCTGACTGGTGAGTCTCACGCACCGTTGATAGAGCAGGTCATTAAAGGTCAACGGAACCGCTCAGCGGTTCGCCGTCGACCCGCGCACGACGCTACTGGACGCGCTGCGGGACCGGCTCTCCTTGACCGGCACCAAGAAGGGCTGCGACCGCGGCGAGTGCGGCGCCTGCACCGTGCTGATCGACGGCCGTAGGGTGCTGTCCTGCCTGACGCTCGCCGTCGGCGCGCAGGGGGCCGAGGTCACCACCATCGAAGGGCTCGCCCCGGACGGAGAACTGCACCCTTTGCAGCACGCGTTCTGGGAGACCGACGCGTTCCAGTGCGGCTTCTGCACGGCCGGGCAGGTGATGTCTGCCGTGGGCTGCATCAACGAGGGCCACGCCTCGACCGACACGGAGATCAAGGAGTGGATGAGCGGCAACATCTGCCGCTGCGCGGCCTACCCGCAGATCGTGTCGGCCGTCTCTGCGGCGGCCGCTGCCATGCGGCCCGGCGCCGACGACGAGAGGACGGATCGTTGAGGCCGTTCACCTACGCCCGGGCGGCCACGGTCGATGAGGCACTCGGCGCGCTCCGCGATCCCGGCACCCGGCTCATCGCCTGCGGCACCGAACTGGTCAACTGGCTCAAGGAGGGCATCGAGACCCCGGCCCGCCTGGTCGACATCACAGGCCTCCCCCTCGCCGGAATCGACGTCTCGGACGACGGCGGACTTCGGCTCGGGGCGCTGGCGCGGATGAGCGACGTGGCCGCCCACCCGACGGTGCGCGACCGCTTCCCGGTACTCGCCGAGTCCCTGCACAGGGCCGCGTCCGCGCAGCTGCGCAACATGGCCACCATCGGCGGCAACCTGATGCAGCGCACCCGCTGTCCCTACTTCCGGGCCGACGTTGAACTGCCCTGCAACAAGCGGCTGCCCGGCTCGGGATGCGCCGCGCTCGACGGTGGTGACACCAGCTCCCACGCGATCTTCGGGTGGAGCAACGACTGCGCCGCAACCTTCCCCTCCGACCTCGCGGTGGCGCTCGCCGCACTGGACGCCACCGTCACGGCCGTCGGCGAGCGGGGCGTACGCCGCATCCCGGCCACCGGCTTCCACCGGCTGCCCGGCACCGAGCCCGCCCGCCACAACGAGCTGGCCCCGGACGAGCTGATCGTCGCGGTGGACGTGCCCGCTGCGCCCGGCGCCTCGCACTACCTCAAGGTCCGCGAGCGGGCGTCGTACGAGTTCGCAGTGGTGTCGGCCGCAGTGACGCTGCATGCGGAGGACGGCGTGATCGGCGACGCGCGGATCGCGCTGGGCGGCGTCGCGCACCGCCCCTGGCGGCTGCCTGCCGCCGAGCAGGCCCTGGCCGGGATCGCTCTCGACGACCCGGCCGGGCTACGGGCCGCGGTGGCGCGCTCGTTCACCGACGCGCGCCCGCTGCCGGGCAACAAGTTCAAGGTAGAGCTGGCGCAGCGCGCCGCCGTCCGGGCTCTGCGGACCGCGGGAGGAGTGCAATGACCACCACAACGCAGCCGACGGGCCCGCTGCGCCCCGAGGGCCCGGCCAAGTTGACCGGGCATGCGCAGTACGCCGCGGACGTCCCCGCACCGGGCGCGCTCGCCGCGGCGCTGGTCGGCGCGTCCGTCCCAACAGGTCGGGTGGCGGCCCTGCACACGGCCGCGGCCGAGAAAGCGCCCGGGGTGGCGGCCGTGCTTACCGCCGCCGACCTGCCGCGGCTGCGGCCGCAGTCCTCGCCCCCGCTGGGGCACGCTGCGCTGCCCATGCAGGACGACGCGGTGCGGTACGAGGGTGACCCGATCGCGATCGTGCTGGCCGCTACATGGGAGCAGGCCGTCCATGCCGCGAACCTGGTCACCGCCGAGTACGCCGACGTCACCGAGCCGCTGATGTTCGGTCAGGCCGAGCCGGTGCCACCCGACAGCGGACACGTCCTCTGGCCCACCGACCACCGCACGGGCGACGTGGAGGCGGGCCTGGCCGCCGCCGAGACGGTGGTGTCGGCCAGGTACACCACCTCCGACCGGCACCACAACCCGATCGAGCCGTCGTCGACGCTGGCCGAGTGGGACGGCGACCGGCTCACGGTGCATTCCTCCGTGCAGACGCTGACGCTGACCCAGCAAACGCTCGCGGGGCTCTTCGGCCTGGATCCGGAACAGGTGCGGGTGGTCTGCCCCTACGTCGGAGGCGGCTTCGGGTGCAAGGGATACGTTTGGCCGAACACCACCCTGGCCGCAGCCGCCGCCAAGGCGGTGGGCCGTCCGGTCCGGCTCACCTCGACCCGGGCGCAGATGTTCACCCTGAACGGTCATCAGCCGGCTACCCGCCAGGAGATCACGCTGGGCGCGACCGCGAACGGGCGGCTCACCGCCGTGCGGCACCACGCCGTCAACGCCACCGCCCGCGGCGAGGGCCACTTCTGCGAGGGCGCGCCGGTCGCCGCCGGCTGGCTCTACGCCTCCCCGGCCATCCAGACCCGGATCCGGGTGCAGCAGGTCGACCGGCCGAACCCGACCGCGATGCGCTCGCCCGCCGAGGGCTTGGGCCTGTTCGCGCTGGAGTCAGCGATGGACGAGCTGGCCTGCGCGTCGGGCATCGACCCGGTCGAGCTGCGGCTGTGCAACGAGCCCGAGGTGGACCCGACGACGGGCAAGCCGTTTTCGAGCCGGACGCTGGCCGACTGCCTGCGCGAGGGCGCGCGCCGCTTCGGCTGGGAGCGCCGGACGCCCGAGCCGGGCTCGATGCGGGACGGCAACGACCTCGTCGGCTGGGGCGTGGCCGCCGTGACCCGAGAGACCAACCGCGCCGCCTCCACCGTCCGGATGCGGGCGCACGCCGACGGCCGGTTCGTGGTGGAAACCGGGATCCAGGAGATCGGCACCGGCACCCCGGCCGTGATCCAGGCGGTCGCGGGCGAGGTGCTGGGAATCGCACCCGCGCGAGTGGGGATCGAACACGGCGACACCGCACAACCCCCCGGCAGCCCCGCGATCGGCTCGATGTCGGCGATGAGTCTCGGCTCGGCGGTGCACATCGCCGCGACCGAGCTGGGCGACAAGCTCACCGCGGCAGGCGGCGCCGCGGGCCTTCGCACCGCCGGGATCGACTACCTGGAGGTCGAGGGACGCTGGGACCCCGACGAGGACGCCGCCCGCTGGAAGGACCACTCCGTCAACGCCTACGGAGCCGTCTTCGCCGAGGTGCGGGTGGACCCCGATCTCGGCCTGGTGCGGATGGGCCGCTGCACGGCCGTCTACGGCGCCGGGCGCGTCCTCAGCCCGCTGACCGCCCGGAGCCAGGCGATCGGCGGCATCGTCTGGGGCTGGGGGCAGGCGGTGCTGGAGAAATCGGTGCTGGAGCCGGGCCGCGGACGCTTCCTGTCGAAGAACCTGGCGGGCTACATCGTCCCGGTGAACGCCGACATCGGCGACATCGACATCACGTTCCTCGACGACGACCGGCATGCCAGCCCGATCGGCGCCAAGGGCATCGGCGAGCTGAGCGCGATCGGTGTAGGCGCGGCGATCACCAACGCCGTTCACCACGCCACCGGCCGCCGGATCCGCGACCTGCCAATTCGGATCCACGACCTGCTGTAGCAGGAGCGGCAGCGGTGAGGAAGTCGGCGCGGATGGCTCTACGGCGGCGGGCCAGTCGATCACCATGCGCCTCGACGTCGCGCGGCGGTGTGCCCTGTCGACGGGCGCACAGACCAAAAGCCTGGCACTGACCGCAGCCGACGCACCGAGCCTGAAATCGTGGATCTTGCGGTAGCGCGGCAATCTTCCTCCGAACATGATCGAAGCGAGACCAGGCCGGGGGTGCTGTTTGGTATATATGGTCCGGCGAATTCTGGACGAGCTGGGGGTGGGCGATGATCGAGGCCAGGATCAACATCGAGGAGCCGACCGTTTCGCCGCAGCGGTTGCATCAGATGCACGACCAGCTGATGCGGGATCTCCGCTCGGTCCGGGGGATCGAGGTGCGGCGCTCGAGGGAGGACGCCCCGCCGGACAGCAAGTCCGGGGTCGGGGCGCAGCTCGCCGAGCTGATCGTCACCGGCACTCTCTCCGGCGGGACGGGCGCCGCGGTCACGCAGGTCATCACCGCGCTGATCAACCGCTCCGCGAGCCGCTCGGTGACGATCAAGAAGGCCGACGGCCAGGAGCTGACCGTCACCGGCGCTTCCCCCGAGGTCCAGCGTCGGCTGACGGAGATGTTCGCCGAGGACAAGGAAGAAGACCGCCGCGCAGAGCGATGAGCTGATGGGTACTCGCCACGCATTGCTCGTGGCCACCTCCGACTACCGGGACCCCGGTCTGAGGCGGCTGCGCTCCCCGGTGAAGGAAGCGCACCAGCTACGCGACCTGCTGCGCGATCCGGCCATCGGCGACTTCGACTCGGTGCAGATGGTCGTCAACGAGTCCAAGGCCGGGGTCGAGCGCGAGGTCGAGACCCTGTTCCGCGATCGCGGGCCCGACGACATGGTGCTGCTGTTCGTCTCCGGGCACGGCATCAAAAACGACCACAGCGAGCTGTTCTTCGCCGCCTACAACACCGAACTGGCGCTGCCGTACTCCACCGCGATCCCGGCCGCGGTGGTGCAGAGCATGATCCGGGATTGCCGGGCGCAGTCGATCGCGGTGATCCTGGACTGCTGCTACAGCGGAGTGTTCACCAACGACATCGTCGCCCGCAGTTCCACGGCGGTCGATGTGACGGACCGGTTCGGCGGTGACAACCAGTCCGGCGGTGGCGTGTACGTGATGACCGCGACCAACGAGATCGAGTACGCCTACGAGCAGGAACAGCTCGTGCTCAACAAGCCGATCGCGGTCAGTGCGTTCACCTCCGCGATCATCGAGGGGCTGAAGACCGGCGCCGCCGACACCGACCACGACGGGGCGATCACCGCAGAGGAGCTCTTCCAGTTCGCCTCCCGCAAGTTGCATGCCGAAGGGATGACACCGACCAACGGAGGGGTGCGGCACCGCTCGATCGTCCTCGCCAAGGCAGCGCGCAGCCGGCTGCTCGCCGAGGAGGATTCGTTGCGCCTCAAGGAACTCATCCCGGCCGACCAAGCCCGGTCCGGGCCGACCGTGCCGATCGGGCGGGCGCACGACGTCGACCGGCACCACGGCGAGATCGTGTCGATCGACCCGTTCGACCACCACGGGCACCTCGCGGTGATCGGCCGGTTCCGCTCCGGGAAGTCGACCCTGCTGCGCACGCTCATCGTCGGCCACTCCGCCACGCATCCGGCAGACGAGGTCCGGTTCTACTGCCTGGACAGCGATGGTGCGCTGGTCGGCCTGCAGCGACGGGCGAACGTTCTGGCCAACGCGATCGACAACGCCACGGCGCAAGCCGTGCTCCGGGAGGTCGAGGGCCTCATCGAGCAGCGGAAGAAGCTTTTTCACCGGTATGGCATCGAGAATCTCGATTTCTACCGGGAGATCCGCCGCCGGCATGCCGACAAGCTGCCCGGCGACCACCACGCCGACGTGTTCCTGGTGGTCGACGGCTGGGAGACCTTCGCCGAGGACATCCCGGGTTTCGCCACCACCGTCCGCCGCATCGCCGAGCGCGGTTTGGCCTGCGGGGTGCACATCATCCTGACTGCGCGGCAGTGGGAGAACATCCCGCGCGCGGTGGCGCTGCTGCTGCAGGCGCACATCGAGCTCGCGCTGGACGATCCGGGCGCCTCCCGCATCGATCCCGAACTGTCGGCCACGCTGCCCGCCGAACCGGGGTGGGCGCTGTCCGACCGCCGGCGGTTCCGGGTCGCGCTGCCGCAGCTGGAGGACGGCCCGGACATCCCAGAGGACCTGACTGCGCTGCTCCATTCCCCGATCGTGCCCGGTGACCTGGAGATCTCCGCCGGGCAGGAAGCCACCGGTCGCACCGTCGATCCGGTCCCGCTGTGGAACCTCGACGGGGGTTTCGACCCCCAGCGGGCCTGGGCACCGCGGCCGCCAGACGAGCTCTACAGGATCGCTTTCGGCGTCGACGAGGCGGGCTTGCCGATCGAGCTGGACATCAAGGAGGTCTCTGCCCGCGGGATGGGGCCGCACGGTCTGTGCGTCGGGGCGACCGGATCCGGCAAGTCGGAGTTCCTGCGCACCCTCGTGCTCGGCCTGATGGCCACGCATCCCAGCACTGCGCTGAACTTCGTGCTGATCGACTTCAAGGGCGGCGCGACGTTCCACGACTTCGCGGCCGCGCCGCACGTTTCGGCGGTCGTGTCGAACCTGGAGAGCGATGTTTCGCTGATCGACCGCATGCAGGACGCGCTGAGCGGCGAGCTGTACCGCCGCCAGGAACTTCTGAACGCGGCGAGCGCGAAGGACGTCTGGGAATACCGGCGCAAGCGCGAGGCAGGCGACGAGCGCTGCGAGGAGCCGCTGCCCACGTTGTTCGTCATCATCGACGAGTTCGCCGAGCTGCTGGCGCGGCAGCCGGACTTCGCCGAGCTGTTCCTGATGATCGGGCGGCTGGGGCGTTCACTGCAGGTCCACCTGCTGCTTGCGTCGCAGCGGCTGGAGGAGGGCAAGCTTCGCGGCCTGGACGCTCACCTGTCCTACCGGATCGGCCTGCGGACCTTCAACGCGACGGAATCCCGCGCCGCGATCGGTGTTCCAGACGCCGCCGAACTTCCCACCGATGGCGGGCACGGCTACCTCAAGCACCCCAACGGCATGACGCGCTTCCGTGCCGCATACGTGTCCGGTTCCGGGGATGGCGAAAGCGCCCCCTTGCTCTACGAACTGCTGGCCGAACTCCGAGGCAGGGGACCGCAAGCCCGCGAGATCTGGCTGCCGCCATTGGACCCACCGCCCACTTTGGACGCCCTGCTGCCGCCGCTGCAGCAGACTGAAGACCGCGGCTACGCCGCCGCCGGATACGCGGGCAGAGGACGCTTGCAGGTGCCGGTGGGCCTGATTGACATACCCTTCCAGCAACGGCAGGAACCGTTCCTGCTGGACCTGAGCGGTCAGGCCGGGCACGGTGCGATCGTCGGCGGTGTCGGTTCGGGCAAGTCGAACGCGGTACGCGCGATGATCGCGTCGATGGCGTTGACGCACACGCCGCAGGAAGCGCAGTTCTACTGCATCGATCTCGGCGGTGGCGGGCTGTTCACGCTGCGGGATCTCCCGCACGTCGGCGGTGTCGGCGGGCGGCGCGATGCCGACCGGGTGCGGCGGACGATCGCGCAGCTCAGAATGCTGCTGGCGGAGCGGGAAGAGCTCTTCGAGAAGAACCGCGTGGAGGGCATGACCGACTACCGCGACCGCAAGCGGCGCGGTGAGTTCGAAAACGACCCGTACGGCGACGTGTTCCTGGTCATCGACGGGTGGCGGTCGTTCCGGGAAGAGTTCGAACCGCTCGAGCAGGATGTGCTGAACCTGGCTTCGAACGGTCTGGCTTACGGCATCCACGTGTTCGTCACCGCTGCCCGGTGGGCAGAGATCCGCCCGGCCCTGAGGGATCTGCTGCAAACCCGCATCGAGCTGCGGCTGGGTGACCCGAGCGAGTCGGAGGTCGACCGCAAACTCGCGGCGAAGGTCCCGGACGGCCGTCCGGGGCGCGGATTGCACACTTCGAAGCTGCACTTCCTGGTTGCACTGCCGCATGTGGGCAGTGCGGAACCCGACGATGTTTCCGCGCGTGTCGCCGACCTGGTGTACCGGATCAGGAGTTCCTGGCAGGGCCGCCCGGCACCGGAGATCCGCCTGCTGCCGGAGATGCTGCCGTACCAGCGATTGCCGCGTCCGGAGCAGCAGCCGATTCCGAAGCTGGTCCCCATCGGCATCAACGAGGACGACCTCGCCCCGGTGTACCTGGACTTCCTGGTGGAGTCGCATTTCTACGTGTTCGGCGAGCAGGACTCGGGCAAGACGGCGGTGCTGCGCACCATCCTGCGAGGTATCACCGAGCGCTACACACCGCAGGAAGCGCTCATTCTGCTGGTCGACTACCGGCGCACCCTGATCGGATTCCTCGACACCGGCCACCTGCTGGAGTACTCGGTCACCGCGGACCAGTTGAAGAGCAACATCAACGACGTCTGCCGGTCGTTGAAGAAGCGGCTGCCCGGGCCGGACATCACGCAGGAGCAGCTGAAGAACCGGTCGTGGTGGAGCGGGCCGGAGCTGTTCGTCGTCGTCGACGACTACGAGCTGGTCGCCCCGCAGGGCAACAACCCGCTCGCACCGCTTGCGGAGTTCGTGGGGCAGGCGAGCGACGTAGGCCTGCACTTGGTATTGGCGCGCAACTCCGGTGGTGCTGCTCGAGCGCTGTACGAGCCGGTCCTCGGCAGGTTGCGCGAGACGTCGGCACCGGGGCTGGTGCTCAGCGCGCACAAGGACGATGGCCAGCTGATCGCGAACATCAAGTCGCGCCCGCTGCCGCCGGGCCGGGGCACGTTCGCCAGCCGCATGCTCCGCGGCGGACCGCAGCTGCTCCAGACCGCATTCATCCCGGCGGAGTAAAGGCGGGAATCAAGGAGCGTCAAAACGGGCGCCCGTTCTCTGGTGGGGTTCAAGTCTCCGGACCGAGTTGAACCAATACCTTGAGTGCGCGCCGCAAGCCACAGCGTGTCGGCACCCACGCCGCCGACCCGGCCGGGCGCGCATGTCAGACTGCCAGGCGATGCATACCCCGTCCGACCTCGCCGACCTGCTCGAATGCGAACATCGCAGCATCCTCAAGCAAGCGTGGGCGGCGGGACTGCCCGGTGCGCCGCGCCCGAGCTCCGGGCCCGACCGGCTGGCCGTCAAGCACGGCCGTGCGCACGAGGAAGCCACGCTCGAACGGTTGCGTGGCGAGCACAAGACCGTGATCGAAATCGACGAGCGCGACCAGGTCTCCGCCGCCAAGGCCACCGAGGAAGCGCTGCGGGCGAGCGCGCCGGTGGTCTACCAGGCCGTCTTCCACGACGGTGAGTTCTCCGGCCGCGCCGATTTCCTGCTTCGCGACGACCAAGGCCGCTACGAGGTCTACGACACGAAGCTCGCGCGGCACGCGAAGCCATCCGCGGTCCTGCAGCTCACCGCGTACGCCGACGCGTTGCGCCGCGCCGGTTGGCCGGCCGGGCCGGAGATGCACCTGCTGCTCGGTGACGGCACCACGCGCAGCCTGCGCGTCGACGATTTCCTGCCGCTGCTCGATCGCCTCCGTGACCGGTTGGTCACGCGTCCGGCACGGCTGCCGGAACGCATGTGGGCCGACGAGCGCCCCGCCTGCACCGGCTGCGTCTTCGCCGACCACTGCTCGTCCGCGCGCGAGGCGGACCGGGACCTGTCACTGGTCGCGGGCATGCGTGGCGAACAGCGACGCAAGCTCGTGACGGCCGGGCTCGGCACGATCGACGCGCTCGCCACCGCCGAGCCTGCGGACCGGCCCCGTGACATGTCGGTGGGCACGTTCGCGACCTTGCGCGCGCAGGCCGCGATCCAGGTGCGGCAGGACGAAACCGGGGAACTGGCGTACGAGATCATCGACCCGTCGGCGCTGGCCGAGCTGCCGCCACCGAGCCCGCGCGACATCTTCTTCGACATGGAAGGCGACCCGTACGCGCTCGCCGGCGCCGGGCTGGAGTACCTGTTCGGCGCCGTCACGCCCGATGCGCGCTTCACACCGTTCTGGGCTCATACGCGCCCGCAGGAGAAGCGTGCTTTCGAGGAGTTCGTCGACTTCGCCACCGCCAGACTGACCGACGATCCGGACGCGCACATCTTCCACTACGCGCCGTACGAGGTCACGGCCATCAAGCGGCTCGCCGCGGTGCACGGAACGCGCGAGGAAGCCGTGGACGAACTACTGCGCAGCGGCCGGATGATCGACCTGTATGCCGTGGTGCGCAAGGCTTTGCGCGTCGGCCAGCGGTCGTACTCGATCAAGTACCTCGAACCGCTGTACATGCCGGAAGCCCGCGACGGCGACGTGAAGACGGCCGCGTCGAGCATCGAGGCGTACGAGGACTACCTGACGCTCGCCAAAGCCGGCGACGTCGAAGAGGCCGACGAGGTGCTGCGCGGCATCGCCGACTACAACGAGTACGACTGCGTGTCCACGTTGCGGCTGCTGGAGTTCCTGCACCGCGTACGAGAGGAAGCGGGCATCGAGCTCGCAACACCGGCGCCGGAGTCCGAAGTGGACGCCCTGCTGCGGCAAACGGAGGAGGAAGAGGCCGCGCTGCGCCGGGCCGAACGCGCGGCCGCGCTGGCGGCGCTGGTCGACCCGCTGCTCGACGGCCTGCCCGATGATCCCGCCGACTTCACCCCGGACGACCACGCTCGCGCACTGCTCGCCGCTTCCGTCGGTTACCACCGGCGCGAGACGAACCCGGCGTGGTGGGAGTTCTTCCGGCAGCTCGCCGCACCGGTCGGCGACCTGGAGGTGGACACGACCTGCGCTGTGCCGGTATCGGTGTCCGCGGGGGAATGGGTGCCGCCGTCGGGACGGCTGCGCACGGCCAAGCGCACGCTCGTCGTGGCGTGCGACCCGGACCGGCCGCATCCGTTCGCGGTCGGGGACGGCGTGCGGCTGCGGTACGGCGCCGATGCGCGGGACGCGAAAGTCGTGGCGGCATCGGCGGTCGAGCTGACGCTGGAGGAGAGCAGCGCACCGGACAGCACGTCGAACGAGCAACCGGTCGCGGTCCTGCCGGGCGGCCCGGTGCGGCCCGCGCCGAAGGACGAGGCCGTGGCCGACCTGGCCCGGCTGGTCGGGGAAGCGCTGCCGGAGCTGCCCGCTCATCCGGGCGTGGACCTGCTGCGCCGGATCCCGCGGTTGCGTGGTGGTGCGCTGCCCGCACCCGGCGAGGACCTGGTGGCCACCGTGATCAAGGCGGTCGACGCGCTCGACGGGTCGGTGCTCGCGGTGCAGGGCCCGCCCGGGGCGGGGAAAACGTACTTGGCGGGCAAGCTGATCGCACACCTCGTGCGGTCTGGGCGGACGGTCGGTGTGACGTCCAACAGCCACAAGGCCGTGGAGAACGTGCTGTCCGCCGCGCTCGGCAACGCACCGTCGATGGCGTGCGCGAAACGGCCGCGCCGGACGCCGGATCCCGCGTTGCCGTGGGACCAACCGAAGACGAACAACGCGTTGGCCAAATGGCGCGACGAGCACAACGACGGGCACCTCGTCGGTGGCACCGCGTGGACGTTCGCGAACGCCGCCGTGCGCGAGGAACCGTTCGACGTACTGGTGATCGACGAGGCCGGGCAGTTCGCGCTCGCGGACGCGCTGGCCGTGTCGATGTGCGCGAAGAACCTCGTGCTGCTGGGCGATCCGCAGCAGCTGCCGCAGGTCGTGCAGGGCACGCACCCGGCGGGCGCGGAGGCGTCGGCGTTGGGGCACCTGATCGGCGACGCGGACATCATGCCGCCCGAGCTGGGCTACTTCCTGGACCAGACACGGCGCATGCATCCGGCCGTGTGCGCGCCGGTTTCCCGGTTGTCGTACGCGGGTTTGCTGCACTCGCACCCATCCGCGGACCGTTCGGTCGACGGCTTCGCCTCCGGGCTGTACCTCGCCTCGGTGGAGCACCGCGGGAACACCACGCGGTCGATCGAGGAAGCTGCGCAGGTCGTGTCGGTGATCGCGGACCTGCACGGGCGCACATGGCAGGGCCGTCCGCTGACGGACGCGGATTTCCTCGTGGTGGCGCCATACAACCTTCAGGCGCGCACGGTCACGCACGCGCTGGCCGACGCCGGTTTCGGCGACGTGCGCGTCGGCACGGTGGACCGGTTCCAAGGCCAGGAAGCCCCGGTGGTGGTGACGACGATGACCTCCTCGTCAGCGATCGACCTGCCCCGCGGACTGGATTTCCTGTTGTCGCGCAACCGGTTGAACGTGGCACTGTCGCGAGCGCAGTCGGTGGCGGTGCTGGTGTGCAGCCCGCAGCTGCTGGAGGCCGACATCCGGACGGTCGAGCAGATGCGGCTCGTGTCCGGGATGCTCGGACTGCTGCGGGACGCCCACTCCTGGCCTGCTCTCTGACCTCGTACCGCAACGGCACTTGTTGCCGCGTCTCACCCTGGATCCGCTCATGCCCCGTTTGCTCGCCGAAACCCAGCTCACCACCATCCCCGCACACAACCTGATCACACTGCGAGACCAGGACACCGCCCCCAGCCCCGATCCTCGCGGCGTCATCGAGCAAGCCCAGCACGACGTCGCCGCCAGCACCGACGACGAGCTGTACATCAGCTGCGCCCAAGACCTCAGCCCCGTCACCGTCACCGCCCACATCTGGGACAGCCACCCCGACACCATCGAACACCTCGGCCCGCCGCTGACCCTGCACTGCCCCAGCGGACAACTCGTCCTGGCCTCCCCCACCGGCGATGCCATCGGCATCGAACTCCCCCAAGGACCCGGCACCTACGCACTACGCATCACCCACCACGGACGCACCACCGCCGCCGAGTACCGCCGACAACTGCTCACCTCACTCGACACACCCAGCGGATCGCTCCCAGCACCCGCCGACCGCCGTCCAGGCACCGAGCATTACCGCATCCACCTCTGGCCCAACACTCCCCTGCCCAACTGACCCGGTACCCGCAGCCCTCGTTTCCACGACGGACCGACGCGCTGGGTTTTGCAGCGGCGGCCGTCCGCACCAGTTCCTGGTCTACCTCTCGGCGCACGCATTTCGCCGGACTGCGGGCGCGCGACGTCACCAGCCGTGCGAGCCGGGAACACGGAAAGGCTCCTGGCGGTCGGAGTACGACTTCGTCCTCGAACCCGCCTGACCGACCACCGACCCCGGCCAGGGCGGTCGCCCCGCCCGGGCCTGAGCAGGAAGAGAGCCCGGATGGAGCGCGACCTGCGGTCGAGGTGGCCCTGCACGATGCCTGGGTGCGCTGCCTCGGCGTAACCCATGCACACGTTGCTGGGCGGTGTCGCGCGCCGCTCGGTCCCTGTGACATGGGCCTGGGTACCGAGTCCGCGTCGGCGGTGGTCGAGGAGGCGCTGAGCACGTGGGGCAGCGAACTGTTCGGCCCGCTGCTCAGGCGCGAAGAACTGCTCACCACACCGCTGCACTCCGCAGACGGACCACTACATCTGCCCGACAGCCCCGCAGGAAAAGACCGGGCACTCGAGCTACAGCGCTAGGGGTCTGGCCACACCTCTGGCGCATCGTCGGGCCGTACCACCCCTCGGACCCAGCGGCCCAACCATGATCACCGGCGCCCCACGGTGTTCCTGGCGGTGCCTCAGTTCTCTTCACGGGCTCGCATCCGATGCTCGCTCAATGCCTCGAAATCCCGCCCAGCGAGCAGGTTTGCTCATCGTTAATCGATTAATCGTGGAATTAATCGATTAAAAATGACGCCGCGGAGTTGGCCGTGCTGAAGACAGCCGCGAACAGCGGCTGAGTTGCGGCCAAGGTCAGCTTGATGTTGGGCTGGATCATCGCCGCGATCGGGGCTACAATCGTTTCAAAAAGTGATAAAAACGACACAAGGGCGACGCCCGAAAGAGACTTCCAGCATTCTCGTCACTGTCGATCCAGTTGCAGGCTTTGGGCCCCGATTTCGACGCCTTCGCGGGCATGGTCGAAAGACGACCACTCGTCGGCCTCGGACGGCTCGGGCGCACCCGAGCGGGCCCGTCAACCCCTAGGTTACCCGACCAGACCACTGCCCATCCAGGAGGTGAATCCCAGTCAAAGTGCTGCCGGCGACCGGGCGTGTTCCGGCTGGCACCGCTGGGCCGATCCGCAGGTTGGCACAAATCGACAACGTCATGTCTTATCTTGAAGGGGGCAAGATGTCCGAGGGTTCCACGGCGACCCGCGAAGGTGCATCTGAGGAAGATGTCCGCGAGCCGACCGGTCAGCAGTCCATTCGGCTGGATGACCTGCCGACCGTCATGGTGTCGATAAAATCTTTGTTGGTTGATGGTTCCCCGCGACAGGCTGGCGCGAGTGACGAGCACATCAGAATGCTCGCAGAGTCGGAAGACCGATTACCTCCCATTGTCGTACACGGTCGATCCGGGCAGGTCATCGACGGAATTCACAGAGTTCACGCCGCAATTCTGCGTGGCGAGGACAAGATCGAAGCAAGAGTGTACGAGGGCACGGACAGCGACGCTTTCCTGCTCGCCGTGCAGCTGAACATCGCGCACGGACTACCGCTGACCCGTGCTGATCGGACCACGGCAGCGGCCCGGATCATCCAGTTGCACCCGCAGTGGTCGAACCGGCGGATCGCCACCATTGTTGGTCTCTCCGCGGGGACTGTCGGCAAACTGCGCTGGCGTTCGAATTCGCACAACGCCCATTCAACCAGAAGAGTCGGCAAGGACGGCCGAGTGCGGCCTGCCAGCAGCTCCGCGGCCAGACTGGAGGTCGCCAAGCTGCTGTCCGAGAAACCCACCGCGTCGATCCGCGCCATTGCGAAGGAGGCCGGTGTGTCACACTCCACTGTGCACAACGTGCGGCAACGCGTGCGTGCGGGCCAGGATCCGACATCGCAACGGCAGGGAGTCCAAGAATCATCGGGCGCACCCCGGCCACCGGAGATCTGCGCTCCTCGGGAAACGACCGAGAAGACTGGTCTCACCTGCGATGATGACGTTGCCGCCATCCTGGACAACCTGAAGGCAGACCCTTCGCTCCGGTTCAAGAAGGCGGGTCAATTCCTGCTCCGATGGCTGGCCCAGCACCAGGTGGAAATGACGGCACCCAAGAAGATCGCCGAAATGGTGCCCGACCACTGCGCGGGCTTGGTGGCGAAACTGGCCCGCGGGTACGCTCAGGTGTGGAGCGAATTCGCAGCACGACTTGAGGAACGCTGAATCCTCCTATTTTCGTGATTGCCGTTCAGTACTGTTCACCTGCACCGATGCGGTCGGTGCGAGATTTCGGGAGTGGCCATGGGGCAGCCGGTGATTCGGACCATCACATTGGGACTCGCGGGTCCCCACCCGCTGTCCGGGGCCAGACTCGCGGCCTCCATCACCCGGCTGCGGGTGATGGAGGCCGCCTTCCGGCAAGCCGGCTACGAGGTGCAGACGGTCCGCATCACCGCCCCGCCGGTGTTCGACGACTTCCCAGGTCAACCCGACGAGCTGAGCTCCTACGCCCGCCGCCTGCAAACTGACCTCGATCGCCTCGGCATCGACCACTTCTCGTTGGGACCAGCGCGAGCAACACGGCGGGACATCCTGCTGGAGCAGATCGCGTTGATCGAAAAACTGATACCGGACCTCCCCGCGCTGAGCAGCGCCGTCCAGATTGCCACGGCGCAGCAAGGCATTCTGTTCGATGCGGTGGAGCCGACGGCCCACGCGATGCTCCGGATCGCGCAGCGGACCGAGGCAGGAATAGGCAACTTCCGGTTCGCGGCTCTTGCCTGCGTGCCGTCCGGCCACCCGTTTTTTCCGGCCGGCTACCACCAGGGACCGGACGCAGTCACCATCGGCCTGCAGGGAGCCGGAATCGTGACCGCCGCGCTCGCCAACAGCGATGAGCTCGACCCTGCGTCGATCACTGCGCGAGTGCGCGAAGCGATGATCACCGATGCGACCCCGGTGGTGCGGCTCGGGCAGCGACTGGCTGAGGAGTCCGGGCTGCGATTCGGTGGGATAGACCTTTCACCGGCACCGTCGGTCGACACCAGCATTGGTGCGGCCATAGAACTCGGCCTCGTCGGCAGGTTCGGTGCTCCCGGCACGGTCGCGGTGGTGGCAGCGATCACCGAGGCCCTGCGCAGCACGAACCTGCCGACATGTGGCTACAACGGACTGATGTTGCCGGTTATGGAGGACACCGTACTGGCGCGTGAGTGGACCGAGGGTCGCCTCAGGATGCACCAGCTGCTGGCCTACTCGACGGTCTGCGGAACCGGCTTGGACACCGTGCCGCTGCCGGGTGATACCTCCGTCAGCGACATCGCCGGCCTGCTGATGGACGTGGCGACCCTCGCCGTCCGGCTGGCCAAGCCGCTGTCGGCACGGCTGTTCCCGTTGCCCGGCAAGCAATCCGGTGACCACACCACGTTCACTTCGCCGTACCTGATCAACCTGCGGCTGCCGTGACCTCGAAGAGACCGGTTCCCGGGCCGGGTTCGGTCAGTCCTTGCGGTGCAGTTGCCGCAGGACGTCGTAGTTCGACGGCAGGTCCGCGACCAGCGCCTGCTGCTGTTGCTTCACCTTGGCGAACAGCAGGTCCGCGGCCTGGATGGACTCCGGTTTGTAGGTCAGCGCGGGCAGTGGCCGGTCGGGCAGCATCCCCATCCCGGTGAAAATGCAGTAGTAGCTGCCGTTGGTCCAGAAGTTGTTGAACTCCGCCTCGAAGTTGCCGTAGTAACCCCGCTCGTCGGTCAGCGGCGGGTTCACCGGCACGCCTGCCTTGTACATGGCCACCTTCTCAAGGATTCCATCGGCCAGTTCCAGTTCCTTGTTGGCCTGCCAGAACGGCGTGTCCGTGCGCGGCGAGAAATAGAAGTGCGCTTGCAGGAAGTCGCGCGTCTCGTCAAAGGTGGTCTCGATCTGGTGGTTGAACCGGTCCACCAGCACCGGGTCGAACCGGCGGTCCGGGAAGTGCTTGGCCAGCTGGTAGATGGCCGCGTAAATGAAGTAGATCCCGGTCGACTCCAGTGGTTCCAGGAAGCAGGAGGCCAGACCGATGCTGACGACGTTGTTCACCCAGGCCCGACGGTTGCGACCGACCCGGAAGCTGATCTGGTTCAACGGCGTGGTTTCCGGGTCCAGGTCCCACAGCTTGCAGAAGTCCTCGGTGGCCTGGTCCCGGCTGGCGAACTTGCTGGAATACACGTAGCCGGATCCGAACCTGCCCAGCAGCGGGATGCGCCAGGTCCAACCGGAGGGCATCGCGATCGCCGAGGTGTAGGGCTCGACGCCGTTCGCCTCGTCGTCGTGCGGCACCGAGGCGGCTACTGCGCTGTCGCACAGCAGATGGTCGTTCATGTCGATGAAGGGCTCGCCGAGCGCTTCGTTGATCAGCAGCCCGCGGAAGCCGGAGCAGTCGATGAACAGGTCGGCGTCGAGGACGCGCCCGCCCTCGGTGGTCAGCGCCGTGACAAAGCCCCGATCGTCCTTCTGGACCTGCCGCAGGGTGTCCTGTACGTGCAGCACACCCTGCTTCTCAGTGGCGAAACGGCGCAGGAAGTCGGCGACCAGGTGCGCATCGAAATGCCACGCGTAGTAGGTGGCCGGCTCGCCGTCCAACGAGCGCGGCGCCTTCTTCGCGTCCATGATCGCTGGTTCCCGGAAGCACGCGTAGTCAAAGGGTTCATCGGTCTCGCCGAGCAGCCGTTTGTAGGACCAGTAGTGCGACAGCGGGATCTGCTCCTGCGAAGGCAGCAGCCCGAACGGGTGGTAGAAATGGTCCGGTCGGCCCTGCCACTCCCGGGCGGTGGGACTGCCCTCCCCCGGTGTTCGCCAGTTGATGAATTTGACCGCGGTCTTGAAACTGGCATTGCACTCGCGCATCCACTCGTCCTCGGGGATGCCGAGGAAGTCGAACACGACCCGGTGCAGATTCGGCACCGTCGCCTCGCCGACACCGATCGGCGGTACGGAGGCTGCCTCCAACAGGGTGATCTCCACCGTGTTCTGCAGGGCCTTGGAGAGGTACGCGGCAGTCATCCATCCCGCGGTGCCTCCGCCGAGAATCACGACCTTCTTGATCCTGTGGTCCACTTGCTGTCTCCGATCTGCAGATTTCTTGGGGAACCTTCTATTTCGCTACGAGTCGTACCGGCAGTTTGCGAAGCCCCCACGTGAAGTTGGAGGCGTTATACCGCGGTTCTCCGCACAGTTCGATCCTTTCGACCCGTTCGAGGAGCTCACCGAGGAAAGCGGCGAGCTCCAGTCGTGCCAGCCGGGCCCCCAGGCACAGGTGGCGACCGGCGCCGAAGGTGATGTGCCGATTGGGCGAGCGATCGACCACGAACCTGTCCGCGTCGGTGAACACGGCCTCGTCCCGGTTGGCCGAGACGTTCCAGACGGTGACGCGGTCGCCGACTCCGACCGGCTGGCCGCCGATGGCGGCCGGCCGAGTCACGGTACGCAGTGCGTGCACGCCTGGCACCGTCCACCGCAGGATCTCCTCAACGGCGTTCGGAATCGCTGCCGCGCCGCCTGCGCGCAGCGTCCGCCACTGGTCGGGATCTTCCGCCAGCGCGAGCACACCGCCTGCCGTCGAGTACCGGGTCGTCTCGTTGGCGCCGGCGAGCACGCCGTTGCAGTTGAAGACGATCTCCTCATCGGTGAGCAGCCGGTCCTGGCCGGGCTCGCCGGTGGCCCGCCGGTCGCGCGCGATCCGGCTGACGAAGTCCTCGCCGGAGCCGCCCCGGCGCTGCCGCAGCAGGTCGTCGAAGTAGAGGAAGATTTCACTGTGAGCGCCGCTGCGGGTCTCCTCGTCCTCGCCCTCGAACGCGTCGGTGGTCGTCCGGCCGACCCAGGCCCAGTCCTCGCGGGGCAGGTCCATCACCGCGCACACCACGTAGTTGGGAATCAGCTTGGCCACATCGAGGAAATCGATCTCGCCGGCATCAACGGCGTCGTCCATCACCTCGCGGACGACGTCCCGCACCAGCCCTTCCAGCCGGGACATCTCGCTGGCGCTGAAGGCTTTGGACAGCACCCGCTTGAGGTAGGTGTGATCGGGTGGATCGGACACTATGAGCATTCGCTGCGACACCGCGGAAACCGCGTCCTCATCGCTGCCGAGCCGCATGCCGAACCGGGAGCTGAACGACTCCGCGTCGGCGTAGACGGCGGTCACGTCGTCATAGCGAGTGACGACCCAGAAACCGGAACCCTTGCCGTCCTCGTGCCAGTGTACCGGGTCATTGGCCCGCAACCAGGCCAGCACCTTCCAGAATTCGTTGCTGGAGAACAGTTCCGGGTCGGTAAGGTCCACGATCGGCGCTTCGATCACTGCTTGCTTCCCTTCGTGTCGATCGACGGCTGACAAGCCATCGAGCGCAGCAGTTCCAGAGCGGGAGCAGGCGCCTCCAGGCAGAAGTAGTGGCCACCGGGAAACAGCCGTTCCCGAAACCCACCACCCGCGTAGTCCCGCCAGCCGGCCACATGCCGGTGCGAGACGGTCAGGTCGTCCTGACCACCCCACGCTTCCAGCGGGCAGTCGACCACCGGCTGGTCAGGTTCGGCGAAGCTGAGCGACAACCGGGCGTCCTGCCGCAGGACTTCGAGCATCAACTCCCGGCTGTCCTCGTCCAGGTCCTCGGCGTCCAGCCCGCGGGCGTCAAGCAGGTTGGCCAGCTCCTCCTCGTCGTCGGCCAGGCCGCGGCCCGCGCCGACCCATTCCCCGGGTGGCTTGCACGCTGCCACCACGAGGGAACTCGGCCAGGTTTTCCACTGCCGCCACAGCGATCTGGCGACCTCGTAGGCCAGCAGTCCACCGAAGCTATGTCCAAAAAGGACGATGCGGTGGCCGGGGGGAACCAGATCGGTCAGCTCGGCCACCACCGCCCCGACTGCTTCCTCCATCGTGGACGGTTCTGGATCCGCCCATCGGGTTTCCCGGCCCGGCAGCTGAACCCCGACCACTGAGATGTCGTCGCCCAGCGCGGTTTGCCACGCTCCGAACTGTCCACATCCCGCGCCCGCCGGCGGCAGGCACACCAGCAGCGGACGCTCGTCGGGCCGTGGATGCCAAGGCACCAGCCAGGAGCCACCCATCACGAGTCTCCCGACTGGGCCAGCGCGAGCAGGTCCAGCTCACGGGCCAGAGCGGCGACGGTCGGCTCGGCCAGCAGATGCTTCACCGACACCGGCAGTCCGGTGCTCCGACGCAGAACTCCGACCATGCGTGCAGCCAGCAGCGAGTGGCCGCCGACCTCGAAGAAGTTCGCCTCGACGTCATGGACGGGATGCGGGAGCACCTCGCTCCAGACCTCGCAGACCTGATGCTCGCGTTCGGTGCCAGGGGCCCGTCCTGTGGTCACCACGCGGGCAGTCCGAGCCAGCTCTGCCCGGTCGATCTTGCCGGTGGGCAGCGTCGGCAGCACGCCGACCACCTCCACCACCGAAGGCACCATGAAGTCGGGCAACCGGGAGGCGCACTGTTCGCGGATCTGCTTCGTGCACTCGGCGTCATCCGTACCTGGCACCGTGGTCACGGCCAGGCCCAGACTGTCCCCAGTGGACATCACGTACGCGGCAGCCGCCCGCACGCCGTCGACACCCAGGGCGGTCCTCTCAAGCTCGCCGACCTCGACCCGGAAGCCGCGCACCTTGACTTGCTCGTCGGCCCTACCGAGGAACTCGAGTTGCCCGTCGAGTCGTTCCCGGACCAGGTCACCGGTGCGATACATGCGGGCGTCGCCGCCCAGGAACGGATCGGGGAGGAACCGCTGTTCGGTCAGGCCGGGACGGTTGCGGTAGCCGCGCGCCACCGCGAGGCCGCCCACGTACAGCTCACCCTCGGTGCCGGGCCCGACCGGCTGGCCGTTCTCGTCCAGCACATAGGTCAGGTAGCCGGGCAGTGCTCGGCCGATGGTCGCCGGGTCGTCGCCATGGGCGCTGTCGGCCCAGGTGGCAGCGATCGTCGTTTCGGTGGGGCCGTACACGTTGAGCACGCGAGGGATGTGCGCAAGCCGAGGGAGCAGGTTCGGCGGGCAGGGCTCGCCGGCCACCACGACCGCGTCCGCGGCGGGGATCCGCTCCAGAGCCGACACCAGGGTCGGTGTGAGGCACACGGTCGTCGGTTCGTGCTCGGCGACGAGCGCGGACAGGTCGCCGGAGCCATCTGCGGCCGCGAAGTCGATGACGGCCATGCCCTGTCCGTGCAGCAGGTACAGCAGCGTGCACCACAGCCAGCCGTCGAACGCGGGTGAGACCGCGTTGATGCCCCTGCCACCTGGCTTGAGTTCGAGGCTCGCGAGTGCGTCGAGGAAGACCCCGAGGTTGCGGTAAGTCACTTCCACACCCTTGGGCCAGCCCGTGGTGCCCGAGGTGTAGACCAGGTAGGCGCAGTCGTCGGGATTGGGCGTCACCGGATCGGCCGGCTGCGCACCAGTGACTTCCGAGCTGATCGTGCGGACTCGTCGCGGTGCCGCGCCTTCTGGGAGCTGATCAGCCAGCAGCAGCTGTACGCCGGCGTCGCGCAGCATGAAGTTGATCCGGTCCACCGGGTGCCGCTCGTCGACAAGCACCGCAGTGGCGCCGAGCGACCAGACAGCGAGCAGGGCAGGCAGTCCGAGCCGGGATCTGCCCAGGAACAGCCCGACAGAGGTCTGCGGGCCGACCCCCTCGGCCGCCAACTTGCCGGTGAGCATCCGCGTCCGATCCTCCAGTTCGGCGAAACTGAGGATTCCGTCGAACGCGCAGACAGCAGTTTGCGCGCCACTGTGTTCTGCCCACTTCGACACCGCAGCGGCCAATCGGTCGGTTCCGGAAACAACCGAAGAATGTTCCGCAAATTGCATCGTTTGCTCTCCTTGCGCACGCGAGCGCCAGCGCACTGATAAGCTCGCAAAACCGGAAGAAATGCCGCGAGCGGCCAATTAAATATATCGAACATGCGAGTTGGCGAAAACCACCAGCATGAACCTGTCATCCGTTTCGAACCAGGTCGCGCACAATCGATGCCGAGACAGTTTCAGGTGCTCACCGCACCTGGTCGTTGGCGATGACTCCCTCTCGCAGCATGCGGGTCAGCTCACGCCTGCGGATCTTCCGCGTCGCGGTGTAGGGCAGCTGCTCGTACCGGCACTGCACCACCGGCGCCATCGTCGGCAGGTCTCGGGTCGCCTGCTTCCACCGCACCTCGTCCAACGGCTGTTCTCTCATCGTCGCCACCACCGGGACCGGCTGACCGTCCGCCCCCGCCACGATCACCACTTCGCGCAGTTCGTCCAGCCGGGACATGAGGCGGTCCTCGATCTCCAGGTTGCTTTCCATCGACTCGATCTGGTCGACCTCCCGGTCCTGCAGGTACAACCGGCCCCATCGATCCAGGTAGCCCATATCGCCCATCCGCCACCAGCCGTCGTGCACTTCCCTGGCGTAGCGATCCTCCTCGCCGAGGTAGGTCAGGATCTGGCTTGGGCCGCGCACCTCGATGTGGCCGGATCGGCCGACGCGCCGACGGCGACCGTCGAGGCCGACAATGCGCATCGAGATGAAGCCGAACAGCGGGAAGCCGACGCACTGCCCGACGGCGTTGGGGGCGCTGCGCCGCGTATACCAATTGCCTGATACCGGACCGATTTCCGACTGGCCGTAGAACCGGAAGAACAGCGGCTGGCGCCGGTGGGACGCATTCAGCATCCGGCTGATCGTCCTCGGGTGAATCGCGTCGAACGCCGCGTTGAAGATGCGCACGCTGGACAGTGGTGCGCCCGGAGCGTCGGCCAGCACCTCCCAGTCGACGAAGGTGTTGGGGTGGGTCTCCAGGAATCCCGGCCGGGTCCGCACCAGCAGCGGGCCGATCTTGGCCGGGTCCGGGTCAACGGCCACCACCATCGAGTTTCCCCGGCTGAGGAACATCTCCAGCGCCATGTAGAACCGGGCGTGCACCAGGGTCATGCTCAGTGCGGCCTTCTCCCGGCCGCGGATCGGCCAGGCAATGAGCTTCTGCGGTGCTTGCCGGTGCCAAAAGCCCTCCGGGCAGTGCACGGCGAGCTTGGGCAATCCGGTGGTGCCCGAGCTGTGCGTGATCACCATCGGGTCGCGCGGGCGCTGGCGCACCGGCTGACGCCGAGGTGCACCGGCGTGCGAACTCAGCGAGATCGCATCCGGCCGCGGCGCTCCCGCGGACAGCAGGACCGCCCGAGTGGTCTCGGCGACCGGTACGTCCCGTAGCTCGCCGTCCAGCGTGTCACCGTCCGTGATCAGCCACGGCTGGCCGATCCGGTCCAGCAGCTTGGCGACCACGTCCCCGTCCAGGGCCGGCGAGAGCAAGGCGGGCACGGCACCGATCCGGGCAGCCGCGCAGGCCAACAGCACGATGTCGAAGTTGTCGGTCTTGTAGATCGCCACCCGCTCGGACGGCCGAACCCCCGCCGCCCCCAGCCGCGCGGCCAGCTCGTCGACCATCTCGGCCAGCTGCGCGACCGTGAAGTGCAGCCCGTCGTCGGCGAAGCACTGCAACGGACGGTCGAGTTCCACTTCGGTCCCGGCGTGCTTGCGCGCGGCGTTGCTGAAGATCTCGCCGAGCCAGAGACCTTTTCCGCTGAGAAGACGCCGAAACGCCGAATGCCACAGCCCGCCCAGCCGGATGAATCCGTCGTCGGCGCGGCCACGTCCGTTCTGCTTTAGGTTCATCGCACGTACCCCTCGAATGCCACAGATATCGCAGAAGCCGCCGACAGCGCTGTCGCGACGATCACACAAATGGCGCCAAGTCTTTTGTCACGCAGGTGCAGACCGGCCGGGTCGGCCGCTGTTGAATACACCGCCGTTGATGTCCGGCCAGGTAAGCACCCGCATCCGCATCGCGGCTAGTACAGCTTCTTTCCCTTGGCCCGGGCCAGGAGTGCGTCCTTGGCGTTGTTGATGATCAGTTCGCGCAGCTTCGGGTCACCTTCGCGCTTTGCCCAACGCACCGTCTTGATGAACTGCTTCGGCGTGGGGCTGATGAAGCGCTGTTCCCGTTCGGCGAAACCGAAATGCTTGGCGATGAAGTCGGCCTCGCGCAGTTGGGTGTAGATGTTGTCGGCCGCCTGACGCGGGCTGAGCACGCCCTGCTCAACCGAGTCGACCTGGCTGACCATGGAACCGAAGAACTTGGCGAAACCATCGTGGTCCGGCCAGTACAACCCCAGGTGCGCCGGCTCCTCCAAAGCCATGAAGTGTTCGTCGCGGCCGTCCTTGGCGAACTTGGTGAGGGCACGGGACAGTCGATAGCTGCCGGCATTCGTACCAGCCGCCCAGGAACGGAACACGGCGGTCCACAGATCGTAGTCGCACCAGGAGATGAAGGCTGCGTTGACCAGCTCGTCGTTGTGGTCGAGCAGGCTCTGCTGCAACCGGTCGACGTACTCGAAGCGTTCGGCCGAGAAGTCGTCGTCCTTGACAGCGCGTATCAATCGCCAGGACAGGGAGTTCACCGCCTCCGCGGTGTTGGACATACCGCGGGAGAACAGCGGGTCGATGAAGCCGGCCGCGTGCGCGAGCAGGCACCACCGGTCGCCCACGGTCTTGCTTGACGAGTACTGCAGCCGAGGCGTCGAAATCCATTCCCGCGTCGGCTTGGCGCCCTCGTACTGCCGGGCGATGTCCGGGAACCGTGCGGCGTGCCGGTAGAAATCCTCCTCAGGTGAGATATCGGTGGGCTTGGGGTACCGGCGCTCGTCGAGGGTCAAACCCACGCTGCACAGCGGATTGCTCGACACTTTGTTGTTGTCGAAGGCAATGACCCAGAACCAGCCCCGTTCGAACATGTGGTGGACAGTGCCTTCGTACCACGCTGTCGGCGGCCGGTGCTCGCGCGGGCGGTTCAGCACTTTGTCCGTTGGCGTGACGTCAAGCATGTGGTTCCACAGGGACCGGGAATGGTGCTTGAACCGGCAAGGGTCTTCCCGCAGTCCGAACTTCTCCGCCAGCGGGGAGCGGAAACCGCTGGCATCCACCAGATAACGGGCGCGGAACTGCTCGCCGTTGACGGTACCGATGGTCACGCCGGAGTCGTCGAAGTCCACATCGGCCACTCGGCAGTTCTGCCGTGCTGTGCAGCCATAGCGTATCGCGACCTGGAACAGGTAGGCGTCGGTGTCCTGCCGATACAGATGCGCGGCCTCGTGCAGCAGCCCGGGGGTGGTGAACTGGCTGACCTCTTGCGGGTTCTGCGGCTGGTTCTCGTGATGCAGCAGGAAGCCGAAGTTCTTCTTGACCCCGAAGGTGTTACCGATGGTGCGGCTCGCGTCGGTGAAGGTCGCCAACGCTTTGATCTCCGGGACGTCAT
Source organism: Saccharopolyspora taberi (assembly GCF_039534165.1). NCBI lineage: Bacteria > Bacillati > Actinomycetota > Actinomycetes > Pseudonocardiales > Pseudonocardiaceae > Saccharopolyspora > Saccharopolyspora taberi. The sequence goes on from NZ_BAAAUX010000019.1 coordinate 346,641, forward strand.
ATCGATCAGCGAGGATCCGCAGAGTGAGCAGGGTGTAGGGGATGGTCGACTCGCCGATGGCGAACCTGGGGTGCTGGCCGGCGTCGATGAGCAGGACCTTGACACCCTGACGGGCCAGGATGGCGCCGAGCATCGACCCGCCGATACCGGTACCGAGAATCGCGACGTCGTAGGGTGTCTTGTCGTTGCTGTGACGTTGCAGGTTCATCGCTTCATACTCCGTCCACGATTGTGGTGCCCGGCCGAGAAGATGGACACGTTGACCTGTTGTTGCTGTCAGGCACTGTTGGTTGGTCTTCCCATCCCGTTCGGAAGCGCTGCTTCCGGCCAGTTGGAATAGTCACGTTGCCAGTACATGAGCGGACGACCGGTCAGCGGGGGCTCGCCGCCTACGATCGCGCCGACCAGGACGGCATGATCGCCGACCTCGAGGTCGGCCACGATGCGGCATTCCGCGTACGCCAGCACGTCGGTGGTCAGCAGCGGTAGTTTGAGCACGGCGCTCGATTCCCAGAACACTCCGTCGAACTTGCTGGCGGAGCGAGAAGCGAACAATTGAGACACCTGGCTGCGATCCTCGCGCAGGATGTTGACCACAAATCCACGGCTGTCGCGCAGCGCGTGCAGACTTTCTTTGAGCAAGTCGACGCACACCATCAGCAGCGGTGGGTCCTGGGACAGACTGCAGACCGCGTTGCAGGTCAGCCCGCGCGGCTCGTTGTCCTTGTCGATCGCACTGATCACACAAACGCCGGTCGGCAGGCTTCCCATAATCGCACGAAAGGTACCGATGTCCACCGGTTGCAGGCCGTTGCCCATCGAGGCGAGCGAGACAATGCTGGACTGGACTGGAGTAGTCGGGTGCTCCGACGGGTCGTCGAGCATTGGCATGACCTCTCCTCTTCGGTACTGAGGGACGGCGGTCGAAGAAAGCACCTGCTATCAGTATTCAGCCACGCGTAAACAACCGTTTCAAGGGTAATCTAAATTCTTGCGTTACAGGTCGTCAAGATCGGGCCGATGGAAAGCTTCTCGCTCAGCAGCTCGCCGGCCTTACTCGACCCGCGTGGAGCTGTGCAGCGGTGGTGCCGAGCCGTCCTTGCCTACGCTTGCGGGTGGTCGACTGACGATTTTGCACAGTCGACCACCCGGCACATCTTGCGGACCGCATTTGTTGAAGGATCACCGAAAGCTGCGGCCTGCTGGGTCGGATCCCGGATCACTCCCGGCTCGCCATGCTCAGACGCGAAGCCGCGGACCATTAACCGACCGGGTCCAACCCCAGAGCGATACGGCCGGTGAAGAAGTGCTGACGTTTCTCCTGAAGAGGGTGGTACCGGCTTGCGTGCACGTCACGCAGCAGGCGTTCCAGCCCAACGCCGCGAAAATAGGCGCCTCCACCCGCTACCTCAAACGCCTTCTCCACGGTTTTGATGCAGGAGTTGGCAGCGATTGTCTTGCGGACCATCACGGCGTCGGCAGTCGCGACGGTCGGTTCGAACGCGTAGTCGTCGCACAGGTCCACCAGGTTCTGCACCGCGAGCTGTGCGGTCACCAAGCTGTTTTCCATCTCGCCGAGCAAGTACGACAGATTGGGGTCGAAACCCCTCTTGATCTTCTTGCGCGCGATGCCGAGCGCGATATTTGAGGCAGCTTCCGCGAGACCGGTGTAAACCGACATGATCAGCGGCTGGGAGATTGCGGCGACGATGGTGAAGAAGGCGTGCCATCTGCCCTTTGGGCGGCGCAGCCAGACGTCGCTCTCCGGCACGAAGACATTCTCAAGCAAGATGTCGTTGGAGCCGGTGGCGCGCATCCCCATGGTTCGCCAGTTGTTCAGTACGGTCACGCCTTCGCCGGCAATGGTTACTGGAAAGTGCAGCGCGGTCGGTCCTTCTTCGGGATCTTCGTACACCGCACTGGTGAGAAGCAGCGTGCCGGCCGGAGAGCCGCTGCCGAAGACTTTGCGCCCGGTGACGCGGTAGCCACCCTCCACTTTTTCGGCCGTGCCGGAGGAGTCGATCCAGTCCGAAGCCCCGGTGCCCACCAGGACGATCTCGTCCTGAGCGACACGTCGCAGCAACGGCTCCACCGGTTCTCCCTGACGCCAGCGCCACACACTCGTGCCGAGGAGGTGGGTGTGCATCGACAGCGCGAGCGCGGTGGAAGCGCAGTGCCGGGCCAGCTCGCGCAGCATGGCACTCAGCTCCGGGTGCGAGGCACCGCCCCCACCCAACTCCGCCGGCACACCGGCGGACAGGAAACCGTGTGCCTTCAGCTCGGCGTAGTTCTCGGCAGCGAATGCGTCTGTCGCGTCATTCTCAACCGCCCGCGCCGCGAACCCTGGCCCGACTTCGCGTGCCAAGGCCACCCAGTCCGTGCGACGCGGCGCAGCCTGTGCTCCGTCCACAACGCGCGTCGATGAGCTCATTGCATCTTCAGTCATCCTTACGGCTCTCCCGTTCCTCACGGCTATCGCTGTTCTTCCTGCCAGCCCGTTGTCCCGGGCTCAATTCCGGGGAGCTGGTTCGGTCATCTGACCAGGCCGTCGGGCTCACGCACACTCGGCTCGTTCTGCAGGTTTGCCCGGCGCGGGGTGAACAGCTTTATCAACGGTCCGGTTGTCGCCGTGGTGATCAGTGCCACCAGGACGAGGACGGTGAATCCCAGCGTGTTGATGATCTGACTCTGCAGGCCGATCGTGGCCACGACGAGCTCCGTGACACCACGGCAGTTCATCAGGGCGCCGAGCCGCAACGCATCACTCGACGGCATTCCCGCAAGCCGGGAGGCGCCAGCCGTCCCGACGAACTTGGTGACGATGGCAACGAGCAGCACCACGCCGAACAGCAACCAGTGAACCGGGGAATCACCCAGTAGCCCGATGGACGTGCTCAGGCCCACTCCCGCGAAGAACAACGGCAGCAAGACGAGCACCGTGAATCCGTGCAATTGGCGAATTATCTGCGTTACCACGGCAGATCCGCGGGGAACCGCGAGACCGAAAAGGAAAGCCCCGATCACCGGGTGCATGCCGATGAGATGGGTGACGGCGGCGAACGCGATCGCGCCGGACAGCAACAGCGGAAGAAGAAGCTGGTCGGCGGCCTGGTACCGACTCGCGTACCGCAGCACCCAGGTCAGCGCCGGGCGGACGAGAAGCACGACGAAGGCCGTCAGCAACGCGGCGACGAACACAGTGGTCATGATCTGTCCGGTGCCGCCGCTTCCGGTGGCGGCGAGAATGACGGTCAACGCCAGCCATGCGATGCCGTCGCCAATGGCGGCGGAGGTCAGCGCGACCACACCCAGCTCTTTGCCGTCCAACCGCAGGTCGACCAGGATCCTCGCCAGCACGGGAACCGCCGTGATGGACACCGCCAGGCCGAAGAACAGCAGATAGATCACCGAGTGCGGGACCGGTCCGGCCAACATCGGCTGTACCAGCGCCGCGATGGCCATCCCACCGGCGAAAGGTAGACCGATACCGCCGACGACGACGAACCCGACGGCCTTGCGGTGCACACGTGCGTGGTGCACATGCAGCTCGCAGCCGAGCATGAACATGAAGGTCACCAGCCCGAGCTGAGCCGCCATCTCCAGTGCCGCCACCACTTCGGGAGGGAACATCCAGGCGCGGCCGTCCGGCCACAGCGCCCCGAACACCGACGGTCCCAGCACGATTCCGCCGAGAATCTCTCCGACCACGCCAGGCTGACCGAGCTTCCGCAGCAGCCCGCCCATCAGGTGGCAGAGCAGGACGATCAACGCCAACGCGATCAAGAACCGCGCGAGCGGGTCGATGTGGGCGACACCCACGAACGCCTGCGGCAGGAACAACCTCCCCGCCACGACCAGCCCGGTCAGGATCAGCGCTCCTCCGATCAGTGCAAGAAGGCGCCGACTGCCACCAAGGCCGCGGTAGCTGGTCGCGGCCTCGTTCACTGCCCGATCTTGTTCGTCCACCAACACGCCGCTGAACCCCCCTCATTCTGTGGCGAATGGAAATTTGATCCGCGTTGAACACGCGGGTCCAGCAAAGGACTGGTATCCGCTCGACAAACAGGGAAAGAATACTCCGGCGGTTGCGCGCGAGGCAGGCACCAACCAGCGTTTGCCCGCCTCGCCCGATGACACCGGACTACTTCAGCACCCGGGCCACTACCTGACGCTCAGCTTGCCGATGTACTGCGCCGCACCCTGCATTCCTCTCAAATTCCCGGTGGCCTGCAGGTAGCCGGAAGAACCGTCCCATTTCCCGGTGCCACCGGTGATCTCGCAGAGGAAGACGAACTCGCCATCGCCTCCCGGGGCAGTGTTGAGCAGTGAATCCTCGACGCAGGCGATGTCTCCGTGCTTGTCGTGAATGGAGAAGTTTCCGTTGATCAGCATCATGCCCGGCTGCGAAGTCGGCGTGATGCTGTTCCCGACGAACTCAGCCGATCCCTGGATGGTTCCCTCGAAGGTGGCGACAAAGCACCTGCCGACCGGCGACGTGCACGCGGGCCCGGTGATGGTCTGACTCCTGATCGAGCCGTGAGCCTGGAGGGACTCGGGACCTGCCTCCGTCTGGTTGGCGGCCACACCCACCCCCAGCACAACAGCAAGAACAACTGTCAACGACACGTACAGAATCGGACGTACCCGGCGAAAGCTTGATTTCGACACTGAGGTAACTCCCCCCTGGTCCTGGCGTCCGTGGTGGGCACTCATGATTTGGGGTACAGAGGATCGGCTCGTGATGGTCCGCCCACACTACGGGCGGACCGAGTATCCGATGGGAACTCCGTGCATCACGACTTTGCCGATGACTTGATCCGCGCCGCGCGTTTCAGCGCGCTCGTGACCGCGGGGACCAGTACGTAGACCATGATCGGCACGAGTACGACGGTCAGGACGAGCGTGCGCAGCGGCAGGGCGAGCTGCGACAGGCCGAGTTGTTCGAAGAGCCACAACGCGAGGGTCAGGGCCGGATAGATCGACAGCCACATGGTGAGCATTTGAACCAGGCGATGACCACCGCGTCCGCCGGTGGTCATGTCGCGCCTGGTCGAACCGTGCTCCGACTTCCCGAGCACGTCAGCCTCCGTCAGAGGCCCCGGCACGGGCATCCCAGGCTCCGGTGGCGGCGGTCTTGCGGACGTACTCCGCGAAGTCGCGGGGCGGCCGGCCGAGAACGCTCTCGACGGTGTCGGTCACGTTTTCCCTGCGGCCGTCGAAGACCTCGGTCATCAGGTCGGCCAGTTGCGTCGCGTACGCGGCCGGCACACCTCGTCCGGTCAGCGACGAGACGAACTGCTCGGAGGTGACCGGCAGATAACGAATCTCCCTGCCGGTCGCCGCGGCGATCTCGCCGACGGCATCGGCGAAGGTGAGCAGCCTTGGTCCGGTTATGTCGTGGATCCGGCCGGCATGGCCCTTCTCGGTCAGCGCGGCGACGGCGACATCCGCGATGTCCTCCGCGTCGGTGAACGGCTCCCTGACGTCGCCGGCCGGAAGCGCGACCACACCGCCCCGCACCAGCTCCGCGAGGAACGCCTCGCTGAAGTTCTGCGTGATGAACCCGACCCGCACGACGGTCCACTCCGCACCGGACTCCCGCACTGCCTGTTCGCACCGCTCGGCCTCGGCTGAACCGCGGTCGGCGAGCAGGACGAGGTGCCGGACGCCGCTGGCCACCGCGAGGTCGGCGAAAGAACGCACCGCCTGGGCCGCGCCGGGGAACGCCGCATCGGGATAGTAGGCCACATAAGCTGCGTCGATTCCCCGCAGAGCGGGTTCCCAGGTGGTTTCGTCCTGCCAGTCGAAAGGCGGCTCACCACGCCGCGAGCCAACCCGTACCGGCACGTCGTGCTCGGCGAGCCGGGACACGACCCGGCTTCCGGTCTTACCTGTCCCCGCGAGGACCAACGTTGTAGGTGCAGTCGCTGTCATGATCACTAGTCCACCGGAATGCCGGGTTTCGTGCCATGTTCGAGGCTCGCAGACCCATAAGGGTGCGTCTTATGCTGTGCCAGTGGATCATTTGTCGGTCCTGCTCGACGGAGCCAGGGTCAGGGACGGGTTGGTGCTGCGGTCCATCCTGAACCCACCGTGGTCGGTGCAGGTGCAGGACGGGGCGCCGCTCAACGTGGTGGCCATCCTGCGAGGGACGCCCTGGGTCGTACCCAGCACCGGCGATGCGGTGCGACTGAACGCGGGCGACATCGCGGTGATGCGTGGCCCGGACTCGTTCACCTTCGCCGATGACCCCCGCACCCCGACCCAGGTCGTCGTTCAGCCCGGCCCCAAGCGGACGACCGCGGGAGGCGCGGAGCTGCCCGAGGTCACGGACATGGGTGTGCGCACCTGGGTCAACGGCATGCGGACCCGCGACGACGTCGCGGACGACTCGTCGATACTGCTGATCGGCAAGTACCGGGGACCGGGCGAGATCGCCACGCGCCTGCTCAGCGCGTTGCCGCCGCTGCTGGTCATCCCCAGTGCCGCCCGCGTCGGATCGGCGCTGGTGCCGGTACTCGCCGAGGAGACCATGCGAAACGAGCCGGGCCAGGATCTCGTGCTCGAACGACTTCTGGATCTCCTGCTGATCACCATCCTCCGCGAATGGTTCACCAGGCCCGACACCTCGTACCAAGCCAACGGCGATCCCGTCGTCGGGCCCGTCCTGCGACTCGTACACAGCGACCCGGGCAATCCGTGGACGGTGGCCGCGCTCGCCCAGCGGACCGGGGTGTCCCGAGCGACGTTGGCCCGCCGCTTCACCGACCTCGTCGGCATGCCACCGATGGCCTACCTCACCGCGTTGCGAATCGACCTGGCCGCCGATCTCCTCGTCGAGTCGGACGCCACGATTGACACCATCGCCCGGCAGGTCGGCTACGGCAGCGCGTTCGCCTTCAGCTCTGCTTTCAAACGAGCCCGCGGGATCAGCCCACAACGCCACCGTGACCGGGCATAACCGCTTCCAACGGACTCTCGGCCGGATCGACGTCGCCCCCGGTCGTGCTCGGCGTTCGGCCGAGCCAACCGGGGGCGACGGTTCGGTGTGAGGTCAGGAAGCCCGGCAGCCGTCCACTGTGGCGACGAAGCCGCCGAACTGCGCGGTGTCGACCGAGAGCGTGCGGTCCGGCGAAAGTGGCGGGTTGGTCACGGTGATCGTGTTGTGCGCCTCGGCTCCGTCCGCCTCGGAGAAGAGGGTTACCGCCGCTCCAGGGCCGCACCCGAGGGCCGCCAGGTCTGCCGTGAGCGTGCGGGCGACCCCGACCGGGGCGGTGTAGCCGGTGTCGAGGTCCGGGCGCTCGAAGGTCGACGTGGACACGGTCTTGCCGTTGAGACCGGCCACGTACCAGGTGGCACCGGCCCGCCGGGCCATCACGACACTGTCACCCGGGGCGCCGCCGAGGAACTTGACCTCGTCCCAGGCGGTCGGAAGTGTTCTGAGCAGCTCTCGCACGGGTGCCGGCTGGCCGAGGTAGGCCTCGGGTTTGCCGCCGTAGGTCGTCAGGCCGGAGTGCATGATGACCGGCAGCGCGAGCTGGTGCGCAGCTGTGGAGCGACGCGGCGTCGTGGGGCTCAGATCGGTGTTGAGCACCGCCGGGGAGTAGTCGAACGGGCCCGACACCATCCGGTTGAAGGCAAGGATCGTGTTGTGCTCGGGCATCCGGTCGGAGTGGGCGCTTGTGCTGTTCTCGTAGGTTCCACCGATCCCGCCCTCAACCCCGAGCAGGTGCGGGTACTCGCGCTCCCAGCCACGGCTCACGGTCGTGTTGTGCAGCGTGACCATCAGCTTGAAGTCGGCGGCGTCCTCGAGCACGGCCCGCTGCTGCGCCAAGAGGTCCTGCTTGTTGCTCTCCCAGATGTCGACCTTGACGCCCTTGACCCCGGCCGCATGGAGCCGCTCGAAGTAGGCACGGCGCTCGGTCCGGTCGACGATGATGTCCCTCGGCGTTCCAGGGTTGGCGTTGTTCGGGCCACCGGAGTTGACCCACACCCACAGACCGACGCCGCGCTTGCGTGCTTCCTCGACGATCCGTTCGACCCCGACGACAGTGCCGTTGCTGTCGGTCATCTGGTCCCAGCGCGCGTCCGCCAGCGCGTACTTCCACCCCATCCGCGCGGACAGGTCGATCCACGGGATGAAGCTGTCCAGCGTCGCGAGCGAGCTCGGGCTGTTCATCCAGGAAAAGCTCGCCGCACCGGGGTCCACCCACGACCAGTCACGTGGAGCCGCGTCGCGCGCCAGGTCCGTGGTCGCGGTGGTGGCGGCCACGTCCTGCAGATCGGGCGACGCGACGACGAACCGCCAGGGAGACGTCCAGGGGCCCCGCGCCTGGGGATTGCCGGTGCCGTACGCGCCACGGGCCTCGTCGTCCTTGGGGAACTCGATGCCGTAGCGTGCGGCCCCGTCGATCACCGGAACCGAGCCCCGGACATGCGTGGCCGGGTAGTTGCCGTGCAGGTCGGCCTCACCGATGTGGACCCACCACGGGCGATCGGCCACGGAGGTCCGAAGGGTCAGGGGGAAGCTCCAGCCGTCCGCGTTGCTCGTTCCCATGGGGTTGAGCAGGCGCTTTTCGTCTGCGCCGCGGTCGAGATACCACTCCTGGTTCTTCGGCGCCAGCGGCGTGGACTTGTTGGTGACCTGGAGGGAGTCGCCGCCCTTGGGCACCGCGAACTCGGTGGCCTCGCGAGTGATCTCGACCTGGCGGTCCGGGGCGATGTCCGGGAAGGCATACCGCAGAGCCGCACCGTCGTCGAAAACCCGGACCGTGACGACCATTCGTTCTCCGCCGGCGCCCCGGAACGTCAGATCCCGCTCCAACGCCGGCTCGTCCACCGTGCTTATCTTGCTCTGGGTCAAGGTGTAGGTCTCCGCGACGCGGCGCGGCGCACTCACGCCACACAGCTGCAGACCCCGGGTGAAATCGGCATCAGCCCGCACCAAGCCGAGGGCGGACGGCTGCACGACCGGGCTGCCCCGGAAGGTCACCGACCATGAAGCGCCCCCGTCCGCCCCGGGCAGAACCGTCGCGGCCACGTCACCGCCGGCTGTGGTGACGGGCTGAGACAACGGCGCACAGGCCGACGGGGAAGACGGGACACCGGCACCGTCGGCAGCGGACCCCACCGCGACAGCACTGGGGGGCGCCGCCGAGACGGCGAGTACGGAGATGACCAACAGGGCCCGGACGGGGCGTGAGGAAAGCACGCGCCAACGCTGCCCCCGCATCGTGACCACCACACCAACGCCGCGCGAACGAGCCACAATCAACGAACCAAAACCGCAGCCACCACCCCAAGATCCACCCCAGCGGGCTATCGCGACCGTCGGGACGGCGGGATTCGAACCCGAGTCCTGAGAGGACTGATCAACGAATTCGAACCCGCAGCACGAAACCGAAGATCAGCCCCTCTGGCCGAGTTTTGGGACCCCACAGGTGGACCTGCTCCGCACCGTCAACGACGGCCTGCGCCCGGCCGCGGAGCGGCTCTGACCGCTACTCGAGCAGGCCCATCATGCCCGGCAACCACAGCGACAGCGCGGGGATGAAAGTGACGGCGACGAGCAGCAGGACCAGCCCGGCGAAGTACGGCATGAGCTTCGGGACCACCCGCTCGATCGACACCTCGCTCACGCCGGTCCCGACGAACAGGACCGAACCGACCGGCGGCGTCATGGTGCCGATGCACATCGCGAGGATGAGCACCATGCCGAACTGGACCGGGTCCATGCCGAGCTCGCCGGAGATGGGAAGCAGGATCGGCGTGAAGATGAGGATCGCCGGCGTGATGTCCATGAACGTGCCCACCACCAGTAGCACGAGCAACATCAGCACCAGGATGACCGCCCGCGAGTCCGCCACCGACAGCAGCCCCTCCGTGATCGCTGTCGGAATACCGGTGTAGGCCATCACCCACGACATGCCCGCGGACGCCGCGATGAGGAACATGACGATGCCGGTCGCGACGACCGTGCGGGTCACGACGTCCTTGAAGGCCGTCCACGACATGCTCCGGTACGCCAGCGACAGCACCAGCGTGTACAGCACGGCGACCGCGGCCCCCTCGGTCGCCGTGAAGACGCCGAGCACGATGCCTCCGACCACGACGACGACCAGCAGCAGGCCCGGGATCGCTCTGAGCAGGACCCGGAAGGCCTCGGCCAAGGTGACGCGGTCAGCCTTCGGGTACTTCTGCCGCCGGGTGAACACGTACGCGATCACCATGATCACCACGCCCATGAGGATGCCGGGCACGTACCCCGCCATGAACAGCGCCGAGACGGACACACCGCCCGCGACGGTCGAGTAGACGATCGCGGCCGTCGTCGGCGGGATGAGCAGTCCGGTCGGGGCCGACGCGATGTTGACCGCAGCCCCGAACGCCGGGTCGTACCCGGCGTTTTTCTGGCGGTCGTGCAGCGTGCTGCCGATCGCGGCGGCCGACGCCACGGCCGAGCCCGACAGCGCCCCGAACAACATGTTGGCCAGGACGTTGGTGTGCGCCAGTGCGCCGGGGACCCGGCCCACGACCACCAGCGCGAGGTCGACGAGGCGGTGCGCGATTCCGCCGGTGTTCATGATGTTGCCCGCGAAGATGAACAACGGGACGGCCAGCAGCGCGAAGCTCTCGATGCCGACGTTCATCTGCTGCCCGATGACGTAGGTGGAGTCGTCCCACGGCAGGAACGCCAACGCGGTGACGAACGAGGCGATCCCGAGCGACACCGAGATCGGCACGCCCGCGAACAGCAGGATGAAGAACGCGCTGAATAAGACGCCTACAGCGGTCAGAGCACCCATCAGTCCGTCCCCTCCGTCTCGATCGAGACCTCGCGGGTGAGGTCCTCCCAGATGTTGAGCACCTGCGCGAACGCGATCGCGAGGCCGGCGATCGGCCCGATCGTGTAGACCAGCCCCCGCGAGATCCCCAGCAGGGCCGAGTAGTTGGTGGCCGCGCTGAGCACCAGCATCGTGCCGCCGATCACCAGCACCACCACGGAGAAGACCAGCACGAGGACGTCCGAGGCGATGACCAGCACGTGCCGCACCGCGGGCGAGAACCGGCCCCGCAGGACGACGAGCGCCATGTGCTTGCGGTGGAGGAACGCGTACGCGGCGCTGATCATCGACGTCCAGATGAGCGCGTAGCGCACGAGCTCCTCGGTGAAGGCCGCGGGCGTGCCCAGGACGTAGCGGGTGAAGACCTGGTACAGCACCAGCAGGGTCATGCTGACGAGCAGGGCACCGGCGAAGGCCGCCAGGACGCCACCCAGCGCTCGTCGCACCCGGTTCAGTCGGTCGAGTGTGGTCATTCCGCGCCTCGCTTCCCGGCGGCGACGACCGAGAGGAGCTCCGCGACCTCCGGGTACTGCCCGGCGTACGCGTCCACCACCGGTCTGGTGGCTTCGCGGAAGGCGGCGGTGTCGACGTCGGTGATGAACTCGACTCCCATCTCCTTCGCGTCGGTGATCGCCTGCTCGGTGCTCTTCGCCCAGTCGGTCTTCTGCTGCTCGGTCGATGCGCGAGCGGCCTCGGAGAGCAGCTCCTCGTCGGCCGGGGAGAGCCGCTCCCAGGTCTCGGTGCTGATCACGAGCATGTCGGGGATCCGGGTGTGCTCGGTCATCGAGAACGCGTGGGAGACCTCGCCGTGCGCGCTCTCGGTGAGCACCGTCGCGTTGCTCTCGGCGCCGTCGATCAGGCCGGTCTGCAGCGAGGTGTAGGTGTCGGCGAACGCCATCACGACCGGGGCGCCACCCAGATCGCCGACGAAGTCGGTCTGCGAGCGCATGTCCTGCACGCGGATCTTCAGCCCGCGCAGGTCTTCCGGGGTCCGCACCGGCGTGTTCCGGGTGTAGAAGGACCGCGCCCCGGAGCTGTAGTAGGTGAGGCCGACGAAGCCGTCGTCGGAGGTCGAGCGGAAGTACTCGGCCATCTGCGGCGAATCCATCACCTCGTAGAACTCCTGCTCGGAATCGAAGAGGTAGGGCAGGCCGAAGGTGTGGTAGCCGGGGTCGTAGGTCGCCAGTCCTGGTGCGCTGACCCGGGTCATGTCGACGATGCCCTCGTGGACCTGGCCGAGCGTGTCGGGTTCGGCGCCCAGCTGACCGTTGCCGTAGATCTTCACCACGATGCGGCCGCCGCTGCGGCGCTCGACGTCGTCGGCGAACGAGGCGAGCGCCTTGGAGGTGACGTGGTCGTCGCTGAGGTTGTTCGCCAGGGTCAGCACCAGGGGGTTCTCCGGCGTCGCCGCGGCGCTCGTCCGCGCGCCGGAGGCCGGTGCGCACGCGGCGAGGGCCGCGACGAGGACCAGGGCGACGCTGCCGCTGATCAGTCGTTTCCGCATGACTGCCTTTCTCACATGCCGATCATGTCGACGGGCTCGAACGAGATCGTGACGGCGAGATCGCCGCCGGTGTCGGGGGTCTTGATCAGCACGGATCCGAGCCCGATGTCGTAGTGCCAGCCCGTTTCCGCGGCGTCGAAGCGAGTGCGGTGGAGGTGCTGCGGGAGGCGCTCGCCGTCGAGGGCGACCCAATGCGGGCACTGGCCGGGCCGGACGACGTCGAACAGCAGCCGTTCGACGGCGCTCCGGTACCCGCCGCGCCGGGTCAGTTCCAGGCGCACCTGCTCGCCGGCGGTCATCCGGATGTCGGTCTCACGGAACGCACCGTCCTCGTGGGCGCGGGTGAGGCCGTCGTCCTCGTAGAGCGTGAACCGGGCGTCGCGATCGGGGGCGCAGATCAGGCGCAGGTCCGTCACCTCGTCACGGGTGAGGCTGTGCAGCTGGTTCTCCGCGACCGGGACGATGCCGCCGCCGCGCAGGAACAGCGGGATCGAGCCGAGGTCCACCGGCAGTTCCACGACCTGCCCGCCCTCGTAGCGCTCGCGGGTCCAGGCGTTGTAGAACACCTCGCCCTCCGGAAGCCGGACGGTGCGGGCGCTCGCCCCCGGGGTGAGCACGTTGGCGACGAGCAGCGCGTCGCCGAGCATGAACTCCTCGGACGTCTCGTCCAGGGCCGGATCGCTCTGGAAGGCGCTGACCAGTGGTTCCATGATCGGCCAGCCGGTCGCCGCGGCGCGCGCGGTGAGCGAGTACAGGTAGGGGAACAGCCGGTAGCGCAGCTTGATGGCATCCCGGACGTGGGGCGTGTGGTCGGGGTACATCCACGGCTCGGTGACCGTGTTGTCGGAGTTGACCGAGTGGATCGAGAACCTCGGCTGGAAGATGCCGTGCTGCACCCACCGCACCAGCAGCTCGGGATCGGGTGCGGGGCCGTGGAATCCGCCGATGTCGCAGCCGTGGTGCGGGAAGCCGGACAGGCCCATCCCGAGGATCGTGGCGATGTTGTGCCGCAGCGACTCCCACGAGGTGGAGTTGTCGCCCGCCCAGCTCTGGGCGTAGCGCTGGATGCCCGCGTGCCCGGAGCGACACACGATGTAGGGACGAGCCGACCGAGCCGTCGCGGCGATGCTGTCGCGGGTCACCCGGCACATGAGGTTCGGCATGACGCTGCGCAGGCGACCGATCGTCGCGCCTGCGCCCTCGAAGTCGACGCCGGAGTCGGTGTCGATGATGCCGTCGTACTCGCAGTTGTCGTTCCAGACCGACGTGGTGCCCTTGTCCAGGACCGCTTCGACGAGCCAGCGCTGCCACGCCTCGCGGGCGGCGGGCTTGCTGAAGTCGACGAACCGGCCCGGCCCGCCCCACCAGGCACCGGCGGCGGGGCCGTCACCGGCTGTCGCAGCCGCGTCGGCGCTGCGGGTGACGAAGACATCCGCACTCTCGAACTCCGCGAAGCGGGGGTGGACGTCCAGGACACCGGGCTTGACGTTCGGGGACACCGTGATGCCGCGCTCGGCCATCCCGGCGAAAAAGCCCTCAGGATCGGGGAAACGGCGCTCGTTCCAGGTGAACACGCACCGCTTCGGCCCGGCCTCGGTCTGCTGCGTGGTGTAGCCCGACGAGAGCTGGAAACCGTCGACGGGGATGTCCTCTGCCCTGGCGATGTCGATGAACTCGGTGATCGCGCGGTCGCTGTCGGCGTCGAGTTCGGAGTAGTACATCGACGAGGCCAGGTAGCCCAGCGCGTACTTGGGCAGCAGTGGTGGCCTGCCGGTCAGCGTGGTGTAGCGCCGCACGACATCGCGAATGCCCGGCCCGGCGATCAGGAAGAGATCGATGTCGCCGCCGTCGGCGCGGTAGCGGCTGTGCGGGGGCCAGTAGTTGCTCCGCTCCCGGCCGAGGTCGAAATCGCAGTCGTAGGTGTTGTGGTAGAAGTACCCGACGGCCTTCCGGTTCTCCCTGTTCATCTTGAGGTAGAACGGGATGTGCTTGTACAGCGGGTCGGTTTCGCGCGGATCGTAACCGAGGGCGTCCTTCGGGCTCATCGTGATGAGCTTCTGCGCCTTGTTCAGCGGCCCCGTGGTCTCGCCGAAACCGTAGAACGCGTCGTTTCGCGAGATCTCGCTGGTGTGGATGCGGCGACCGTTCGAATCCTGCAGGTAGCCGAGCCCGACGACATCCGAGTGCAGCAGAGTGCCCGCCTCGTCGTGGACGCGGATCCGGAACGGGCCCTTCTCGATGTCCACGCGGAGGTTCCCGCCGGTCACCCTGACGAGGTCGCCCAGGTCGTCGAGGTCGAACGGCTGCGGCGCCACCCGCGTGCGCTCGTCGCCCATGAACTCGTCGAGCCGGTCCGGCCACGCCGTCGTGGTGAGCGTGTACGACTCCTCGGCGAAATCGCCCTCGAAACCGGCACGAATGCGAAGGATGCCGTCGGCCAGGAGAATGAGCCGGATCTCGACACCGTCGGTGTGGACGTGGACCCGGTCACCGACCCGTTCCACTCGCTCGACTCGTGATGTGACACGCACGTGAACTTCTTCCGATCTGGCGAATTGCTTACGACCCGGGTGATGGTGCGGCGGCGCGGGTGATTGACTCACCAGTCATGAACCGTGCCGTCCTGGAGCCGGTTCACCGGCAGGTATGCCTGCTCGTACGGGTACTTCGCCGCCAGGTCGTCGTCGAAGTGGATGCCCAGACCGGGTTCCTCGCTCGGGCGCAGGCCGCCGTGGGCGAATTCGTAGGTCGGCCCGAAGACCTCCCGCGTCTGCTTGCTGTGGACCATGTACTCCTGGATGCCGAAGTTGTGCAGTGCCAGGCCGAGGTGCACCGCGGCCGCGAGCCCGACCGGCGAGACGTCCGTCGGGCCGTGCATACCGGACTTGACCTGGTACATCGCCGCGTAGTCCATGATCCGGCGCACGCTGGTGACGCCTCCCGCGTGCGTGATCGGCGAGCGCACGTAGTCGATGAGCTGCTCGCGGATCAGGTGCTGGTAGTCCCACACGGAGTTGAACACCTCGCCGATCGCCAGCGGCGTGGTGGTGTGGTGCCGCACCCAGCGCAGCGCTTCCTGGTTCTCGGCCGGGGTGACGTCTTCGAGCCAGAACAGGTCGTAGGGCTCCAGGGACTTGCCCAGCTTTGCCGCCTGGATCGGGGTGAGCCGGTGGTGCGCGTCGTGCAGCAGCGCGATGTCCTCGCCGAACTCGCCACGGACGGCTTCGAACACCGAGGGCACGTGCCGCAGGTAGGCGCGGGTGTCCCAGCTCTCCTCGGCGGGCAGCGCCGAGCGGCGGGCGGGTTCGTAGTCGTAACGGGTGTCGTCGCCGATCGAGGCGGCCGCGCTGGAGGCGACGCCGTACACCGAGTCCAGGCCCGGCACGCCGGTCTGGATGCGGATCGCGCGGAAGCCCTCTTCGAGGTGCCGGCGCACCGAGTCGAACAGCTCGGGGATGTCCTTGCCGCTGGCGTGGCCGTAGACCAGGCACCGCTCGCGACTGGCCCCGCCGAGCAGCTGGTAGAGCGGCAGCCCGGCGACCTTGGCCTTGATGTCCCACAGGGCGGTGTCCACGGCCGCGATCGCGGCCATCGTCACCGGGCCGCGCCGCCAGTACGCGCCGCGGTACAGGTACTGCCAGGTGTCCTCGATGGCATGAGCGTCGCGCCCGATCAGCAGCGGCACGACGTGGTCGGTGAGGTAGCTGGCCACCGCCAGCTCCCGGCCGTTCAGCGTGCCATCGCCGTAGCCGACCACCCCGTCGTCCGTGGTGATCTTCAGCGTGACGAAGTTGCGTCCCGGGCTGGTGACGATGACGTCTGCACGCTCGATGAGCACTGGTCCTCCTTGACTGGGAACGACGAGCGTGATCGGCGCGGTGGCCGGGCGGCTCGTGGTCGGTTCAACGTAGGAGCCGCCCCGTAGGCTGGCAATCAGTTGTCATTTGTTGCCAACATCAACAGCGGAGGTGCCAGGTGGACCAGACGAGGCCGACCATCTACGACGTCGCGAAGCGCTGCGGCGTCGCGGCCTCCACCGTGTCGCGCACCTTCTCCCACCCCGGCCGGGTCAACCCCACCACCCGGGAGAAGGTCCGCGCCGCCGCCGCCGAGATCGGTTACCTCCCGCGGCCGCTGGCGCGCGCGGAGGCACCCGGCCGCACGCGGACGATCACCCTGGTCGTCACCGATATCGCCAACCCGTACTACGCCCCGCTGATCAAGGCGGCCCAGGCCCGGGCGCTGGAGAAGGACTACACGCTGGCCCTGATCGACAGCGACGAGTCACCGCAGGTGGAGGTCAGCAACCTGCGCCAGCTGCTGGCGACCACCAGCGGCGCCATCCTGGCCACGTCCCGCCTGTCCGACGACGTCATCCGCCAGCTCGCCCGGCACCGCGCGCTGGTCATCGTCAACCGCGAGATCGGCGGAATCCCCAGCCTCGTGGTCGATACCGCGGGCGGGATGCGCAAGGCCGTCCGCCACCTGGCCGCCATCGGACATCGCCGCATCGCCTATCTCGCCGGCCCGCGCAACTCCTGGATCAACAGCGCGCGCTGGCGTGCCGTGCAGGAGGAATCCGGTGCGCTCGGCCTCGACGCGGCGTTCGTGGGGCCGCACGCGCCGGACCTCCGGGGCGGGTACGAAGCCACCGACGCGCTGATGCTGCAGCGCGCGACCGCCGCCATCGCCTACAACGACCTCATCGCCATCGGCACCCTGAAGCGCTTGCAGGCGGCCGGTGTCGACGTGCCCGCGGACCTCAGCCTCATCGGGTGCGACGACATCTTCGGCGCGAACCTGACCACCCCGGGCCTGACCACGATCGCCGGACCGACCGAACGGCTCGGTCGAGCCGCGGTCGACGCCCTGCACGCCCAGCTCACCCACCGCGCCGGTGCGGATTCCAGGCTGTTCGACGCCCATCTCGTGACGCGCGGCTCCACCGCCGCCCCCGGCATGACAACTGATGGCAACTAGTTGCACGCGTCGCGCGGGGTGACGACGCTGCCCGTATGGACCGCGGCATGGCAGCAACCCCTGGGACCCACCACGAACGCGAGCACGCCCCCGCAGGCCGGGTGCCGCTGAACCCGCACCCGGACCGGCTGCTCCCGTCCGAACCGTCCCAGCGCGGCATCGCGCGGCGGCTCTACGACAGCGTCCGGGACCTCCCGCTGATCAGTCCGCACGGGCACGTCGACGCCCGCCTGCTCGCGGCCGACGACGCGTTCACCGACCCCGCAGCGCTGCTGGTCACCCCCGACCACTACGTCACCCGCCTGCTGCACGCCCACGGCGTCCCGCTGACCGGCCTCGGGTTGCGCGACAGCGCCGACGGCACCGAACCCGCGCAGCCGAGGGACGTGTGGCGGACCTTCTGCGAGCACTGGCACCTGTTCCTGGGCACCGCGTCCCGGGGCTGGCTGGAGGCCGAGCTGCACGACGTGCTCGGCGTGACGGTGCAACCCTCGGCCGCCACCGCCGACGAGCTGTTCGACGAGATCACCGCCCGGCTGCGCGAGCCCGAGTTCCGGCCGCGCGCGCTGTACGACTCGTTCGCCATCGCGGTGCTGGCCACCACCGACGACCCCGCCGACGACCTGTCCCACCACCGGGCCCTGGCCGAGGACCCGTCCTGGTCGGGCCGCGTCGTGCCGACCTTCCGCCCCGACCGCTACCTCGACGCGACCAGCCCCGGCTGGACCGCGGCGCTGGACGACCTCGCCGCCGCCGGCGGCATCGACACCAGCGACTACGACGGGCTCATCCGCGCGCTGGAGAACCGCCGGGAGCATTTCCGCGCGCACGGCGCCACCGCCACCGATCACAGCGCGCCCGATGCGCGCATGGCGTTCCTGGACGCCGCGCAGGCGCAGCGCTTGTTCGATCAGATCCGATCCGGCACGGCCAGCGTCGATGACGCCCGCCTGCTGTCCCGGCAGCTGCTCGGCGAAATGGCCCGCATGTCCAGCGAGGACGGCATGGTGATGGCGCTGCACACCGGCAGCAGGCGCAACCACCACCCGGACACGCTGCGCCGTTTCGGCCCCGACACCGGCCACGACATCCCGCTGCAGGCGGAGTTCACCCGAGCACTGCAGCCGATGCTGGAGCGCTTCGGCACGAACCCGCGGTTCCAGACCGTGCTGTTCACCCTCGACGAGACGGTCTTCTCCCGCGAACTCGCCCCCCTCGCCGGGTTCTACCCCTCGGTCTACCTCGGTGCGCCGTGGTGGTTCCTCGACGCCCCGCGCGCGATGTACCGCTTCCGCGACGCCGTCACCGAAACGGCCGGCTTCCACCGGAACGCGGGCTTCATCGACGACACCCGCGGGTTCTGCTCCATCCCGGCCCGCCACGACACGGCACGCAGGGTCGACGCGGCCCACCTGGCGGGACTCGTCGCCGAACACGTGCTCAGCGAGGACGACGCCGCCCTCGTCATCCAGGACCTCCACGACCGCCAGCCGCGAAGGGCGTTCCGACTGTGACGACACGACTGACCCGCGCCGCTGCCCACGCACGCCCGCCGGCTCCGGTCCGCGCCGTCCACCTCGGACTCGGTGCGTTCCACCGGGCCCACCAGGCCGTGTACACGATGGCCGACCCCGACTGGGGCATCGCGGCCTACACGTTCCGCAACACCGAGCTGCCGCGCAGGCTCGCCGAGCAGGACGGTCTGTACTCGCTGCAGGTGCGCGGAGACGGGGAGCCGCAGGCGCAGATCGTCGACGCGATCAGCCGTGCCCATCCCGGCAGCGACACCGACCAGTGGCTCGCCGATCTGGCTTCTCCCGACGTGGCGCTGCTGACGCTGACGATCACCGAGGCCGGTTACCAGGTGTCCGGGGACCAGGACAGCGCCGCGATCGGCCGCGTCGTCGCCGGTCTGCGCGGGCGGCACCGCGCGAGCGGCACCCCGATCGCGCTCGTGCCCTGTGACAACCTGCCGGGCAACGGCGGCGTGCTGCGGGAGGCGATCCGCACCGCCGCGGAAGGGGAGGACCCGGGCTTCCGCTCGTGGATCGAGGACCACGTGTCGTTCGTCGACACGGTCGTCGACCGCATCACGCCCGCGGCCACCGAGCAGGACGTCGCCAACGCCGCGCGGCTCACCGGGCTCGAAGATCGGGCTCCCGTGGTGACCGAACCGTTCAGCGAATGGCTCCTGGCCGGGGACTTCCCGCTCGGCAGGCCCGCGTGGGAGAAAGCCGGTGCCCGGTTCGCCGACGACCTCGCCGCGTACGAGCAGCGCAAGCTGTGGTTCCTCAACGGTGCGCACACGCTGCTGGCCTACGTCGGCCCCGCGCTGGGGTGCGCGACGGTCGACGAGGCCGTCGGCCACCCGGTGCTGGCCGGGTTGACGGAGTCCTGGTGGGACATCGCGTCGCGCCACGCGTCTCTCCCGGCGGAGGACCTGACCGACTACCGGCAGCGTCTGCTTGAGCGCTTCTCCTCCCGCGGGGTGCGGCACAACCTGTTGCAGATCGCCGCGGACGGTTCCCAGAAGATCCCCGCTCGGATCCTCCCGGTGCTGCGCGCCGAACGAGCCGCGCAGCGGATGCCGGAAGCCCCGGTCGCGGCGTTGGCCGGCTGGCTGATCCATCTGCGCGACCGCCCGGTCCGCGACCCCCGCGCCGACGAACTGGTCTCGTTGGCCCGCTCAACGGACGCCCCGCGCCGTGTCCTGTCCACTCTGGACGCCACCCTCGCCGACGACCGGGAGCTGATCTCCGCGGTCGAGGACTACGTCGAGCACCTGCGGCTCTCCTCCTGCCCAACCGGGTAAAGCCGCCACCGGCGTAACGCGCGACGCAGCGCCCGATTTCACTACCCGCCACACAGAGCCGAAGCGGCTCGTGCCGGCTCCGCATTGTCGCCCGCGTTCATCCTCATGGCCGCCGGCGTCAGCCACCACACCAGCGCCTACGCGCTGACATGAAGGTGTCAACAACGTCCTGGCCCGCAACAACCAGCGGGTGACCAGACGATGGATCGTCGGCCGAGAGGCACCACACGCGCCACCTTGTGGACCCGCGAACCCGCTGCGACACACGCGTTTCCGGGCCGGGCGTGCGGACGCGTGCCAGCGGGAGACCGCGACTCCCGCCAGGTTCAGCCTGGCTAGGGACGAGCTGCCCGAGCAGTGGCGGATCGAGCATCCAGGGACCGACCCCGGGAAACGCGACATCCACGAGATCCGGATCGGGGTGCTGGCATCCGGCCGGCAGGCGGAAGCGTTGCGCGAGGAACTCACCCGGCTGATCTGCCCCGACCCGGAGCACGAGCCCCCGTGCCCGGTTCCGTGGTCCGCCAGCTACACCGACGGGGCCGACGAGCCGGAACTGGACCTGCGGTACGGGCACCTTCGCGGTCGGTGAGTGACCTGAACAAACCCGTCCTCGGTTCTTCGTGGGATCGAACAATCTCCCTGGGCGGCCAGGCCCGTAGCGTGCGTCACATCCAGTCCGGCGGCGATCCCGCCCGGCACCGGCAGCGGAGAGGCACGTCTTCAGGCCAGCGCAACCGACCAAGGATCTACCGCGATGAACGAACCACCCGCTCCACCGACCGGGCGTCGGCTGCTCGTCGTTGGCGACGACGAAGACCTGGGCCTCTCCGTGGCCGAACACGCCCAGCGATGGGGCAACGCAGCGCTGCGACTGCACCGCCCGGACGACGAGGCGTTGCGGGATCACCTGCGTGAGCCGGTCGACGGAGTGGCGGTGGTTTCCCGCGACGACATCGTCGCGCTGCGTTACACCTTGCTCGTCGAACACCTGGCACCTGGGGTCCGGCTGGTCGTCACGATCTTCGATCACACCGTCGCCTCCGAGATCACACGCGCCGTGCCGAACTGCACGGTGCTGGGCATGACCGACGCGATCGTGCCGACGCTGCTGGGCGCCTGCGTGGCACCGGAACTGGCCAGCCTCCGGCGCGTCGGCGACCAGCTGGTGGCGGTCCGGCACTCCCCTGCCGGGCCGCGGGTGGACTGGCACCACCGCCGGCCCCGGTCGTGGAAAGCCCGCGCCGGCAAGGCACTCGGGCAGCTCCGCCCGGTGGACGGCTCGTCCCGGGCGATGCTCATCGGGTTCGCCGGGCTTCTGCTCGTGGCAGCCCTGGACACCGCGCTGGGTGTGCTGGTGCTGCACGAGCACTGGCCGGACGCCGCCTGGCACGCCGCGCGCACCCTGACGACCGTGGGCTCCGCGCCCGCGGCCGAGCACGCACCGGACTGGTACAAGGTGCTGTCCGCCGTCTCAATGCTCGCGGTCCTGGCCTTCGCCGCGATGTTCACCGCCGGCTTGGTCGACCGGCTGACGTCCCGCCGGCTCACGGCCCTCGTCGGCAGCCGCGCCGTTCCGCGGCGCGACCACGTCGTCGTGGTTGGTCTCGGGCAGGTGGGGCTGCGCCTGTGCTGCGAACTGCAGGCACTGGGAATCGGGGTGGTCGCCGTCGAGCGCGATCACCACGCGCCCTGCCTGCCCCTCGCCCGTGCGCTGGGAGTCCCCGTCGTGGTCGGCCGCGGCGGCGACCGGTTCCTGTTGCGTCGCCTGTCGCTGCCCAAGGCACGGGCGCTGGCGGCGGTTTCCTCGGACGGACTGGAGAACATCGCCGTCGCGGTGTCAGCACGTGCGATCGCACCGCACCAGCGGATCGTGCTGCGCGCCGGTGGCGATGACGTGACGAACGAATCGCGTTCCCTGTTCCGCATCGGGGCGGTCTGCGATGTCACCCGGATCACCGGCCCGTTCGTCGCCGCTCGCCTGCTCGACGTCGACCTGCTCAGTGTGTTCGCCATCGAGGACCGCACCTGCGCACTGTTCGCGGACGGGCTCGTGCACGATCTAGCACAGTGGGCAGTCCACGACAGCGAGCTCGAGAAAATCGGTTCCTGATAAGGAAAGGACAAGGTCATGTCAATCCCCGGGACGCTCAATCAGTCCACAGAGGATGAACGGGCGACCACCGAACAAGCAGTCCTTGCACAAGATGCCGACGAGGACGAGCATCATGTCGTCCGAGGCTACGACTGACAGCCGGACCTCACGGAGATGACCAGGGTCACCGCGTCCGCATGCCGGTGCTCTCCCGGACGACCAGTTCAGCGGGAACCATGGAGCGCTCCGTCCCTGGACTGCCGTCGATCAGACCGGACAGCCGGGTGAACGTTTCGCGGCCGAGCGCGAGGAAGTCCTGGCGGACGGTGGTCAGCGGCGGCGAGAAGTACGCCGCCTCGGGAACGTCGTCGAACCCGACGACCCGGACGTCATCGGGAATTCTGCGACCGGCCTCGTTCACGGCGCGGAAGAGACCGAGCGCCATCTGGTCGTTGGCCACGAAAACCGCGTCCACATCGCCCTGGGCGAGCAGTGCTTTTCCGGCTTCGTAGCCGGATCGCGGGCTCCAGTCACCGCGCAGGACGGGCGGCGGCTCCAGCCCGTGCCGGGTCAGGGCGGCGCGCCACGACTCTTCACGCGCAGCGGACTCCAGCCAGCCTTCCGGCCCGGCGATGTGCCGGACGTTGCGGTGCCCGAGGGCGAGCAGGTGCTCGGTCGCGCGCCGTGCGCCGTCCCGGTGATCGACCGACACCACCGGGACCGGTGCCTGTTCGATGTCGGCGACCGCCACGAGCGGCACGTCCCGCGGCGCGGTCTCCAGCGCGCGGGTGGCGGCGACGTGCGGCGCTATCACCACGATCCCCTCCACGCCCTGCCTGCGCAGCGTGTCCACCGCACCGGTGACCGAGGCGAGCTCCGGAGCCCGGATGCTCGCCACCGACACGCTGTAGCCCTGCTCGCGCGCGGCGGTCTCCACGCCGAACAGCGTGCTCGCCGGGCCGTAGAGCACCGAGTCGAGCGTGACCACGCCCAGGGTCCGGGAGCGCCCGGTGGCCAGCCCCCGCGCCAGCGAGTTCGGGCGGTAGCTGAGCCGGTCGACGGCTTCGAGCACCCGGCGCCGGGTCTCCGCGCGCACCGCGCCGGTGCCGTTGACCACCCTGGACACGGTCATGTGCGACACGCCCGCGAGCGCCGCGACGTCGGCGAGCGACGGCGGGCGCTCGGTTGAGGACGTGACCGACCCGATCACATCGTCGGACCGCTTTACCACCAACCAGCTCCCGTCACCACCACCAGGGTCGCTCACATTTTAGCTGGTCCGGCCGAGCCGCTCCGGGAAGCTGGTCGAACAGCAGTTCATTCCGAGAACGGCGCCTCCGCAGCGGCCCGCATGATCCGGTCGCGCTCGGCATCGGTGAAATGACCGCCATCCCGCCAACGCTCCGAGACCGCGGAGACACGAGCGGTGAACTCGCCCTTGTTCGCGAAGGGAGCGCCGGCCCACACCTCGTCGAGGAACGTGCCCACGCTGCCGGCCGGGTTCCGGACGCCGGAGTCGACCGAGTCGAAGACGATCCTGGGCTCCTCCCTGCGGAAGTAGGCGTGGAACGGGTCCTCGGTTCCCTCGAAGAACGGGGCCAGCTCGGTCTCCCCGAGACGGAAGTGCAACGGATCGCCGGGCACCGGCGTGAGCGCGCGGGAGAGGTCGCCCGACAACCGCGCCGTCGGATACAGGCTGAAGGGCAGGAAGCCGGTCCGGGAATCCCGGGCGACCAGGTTTACCGGCCCGTACATCAGGTTCTGCACCGCCGGATCGTCCGGGGTGCGTTCGGCACGGAGCTGGAACGGAAGATCGACCTCCACGACATCGCCGTCCCGCCACGCCCGCGTCAGCGTGACGTAGCTGCCCGGCCCCTCCGAGACGGGCTGCGTGACACCGTTGACGCGCACGGCGAACCCAGGCCCGACCCACGCGGGAACCCGCAGGTTCAGGGCGAACTCCGCCGAACCCGCGATGCGCAGCGAGGAACGGCCTTCGTAGGGGAACGGCGTTTCCTGCGTGACCGTCACGCCTTTCGCCGTCCACCGCAGCGCCGAGGGCTGGTAGAGGTTGACGTAGAGCGCACCCTCGTCGTCGCGCGCCAGGTAGGTGAAGTCCTGATACTTGGTGGGATTCTCCATACCGGTGCCTTCGCAGCACGTCGTCCCGTCATGCGGGGTGAAGTCGCGGACCGCACCGGGCTGCAGGCCGATGAAGTAGGTCGCCAACGGCTTCTCGGCATCCGCCTTGTCCTGTTTGGACCCGAGTACCTGGTTGAACAGCGCGCGCTCGTAGTAGTCGGCGTACGCCGGGTCCTGCTCGCGCAGGAACAGCTCCTTGGTCAGCTTGAGCATGTTGTAGGCACAGCAGGTTTCCGCGTCGCTCTGGTTGAGCAGTGCGGCGACAACCCCTGGCTTGCGGAAGAACTCGCGTTCGCTGGTGCCGCCGATGCCGAACATCCGCGGTGTGACGACCATCCGCCAGAAGTTCCGCGCGGCCTCCCGGTAGCGGTCCTGCCCGGTCCGGTCGTGCATGAGCAGCAGTCCGGTGAAGATCGGGATGTGCTGGTTGGCGTGCTTGCCGTCCAGGACGTCCCGGTTGTCGGCGCAGGCGTCGATCAGCGAGTTCAGGTCGAAGTACTGGGCCAGCCGGAGGTGTTCGGGCCTGCCGGTGAGCGCGTGGGTCCGCAGGATCGCCTCGACGATGCCGCCGAACTCGCCGCTGGAGAACAGCCCCCACATGCGCTGACGGTCGGCGTCGGTCAGCCTGCTCAGCCGCGAGTGCATCCAGTCGCACATCCCCGCCGCGAGGTCGAGGGCGCGCTGATCTCCCGTTGCGGCATGGCCGTCCAGCAAGCCCTGGAGGATCTTGTGCGTGGTGTAGTAGGGCGCCCAGACCACCGGATAGCTGCTTTCCGTGATCGACTCCAGCAGGATGAACTGCGTTTCCGGGTAGGCCGCGAGGAAACCCGGATGGCTCGGCTGTCCCCAGGTCCGCCCGAAGGCGGCGTGCCGTCCGCTGCCCGAACCGTCCTGCGCGGTGGTGCCGCCGTGCTCGTCGCAGCTGAAGGAGAAGCGGTCTCCCGGACCGGCCGGGGTGTCCGCCGCCCGCGCCTGTTGCAGGGCCGCGAGCTCGTCCGGGCTCAGCGCGCGCGACCACAGGTTGATGTCGTCGAGCACGCCGCCGAACGGGCGGTCGTCGTAGTGGGACCTGCCGATCCAGCAGTGCGCGAGGCTTCCCAGGTCGGCCGGTGCCAGCGGCACCGCACCGCTGCCGGCCTGCTTTCCGTTGACGTACAACGAACCGGAGCCCTCGGCCAGGACGACCGCGACATGGCTCCACTGCCCTGCCGGGAGCGGATTCCGCCCGGTGATCCGGTTTTCCGCGCCGGCACCGTCCCGGGTGATCGCGAACCGCGGCAAGCCGCCGTCGTCGTGCGCGGTGAGGAACAGGTTCGTCCTGGTGTCATTGCCGATGTCGAGGATCCGCGCCCAGGTGTCCACCGCCTCGGGACGCACCCAGGCCGCGAAGGTCATGGCCCGCAGCCCGTTGGCCGGACGGCCGGGAACGTCGAGGTGCAGGTAGGCACCACGCTGGAAGTCGATGGCGGTGCCGAACCGGCCCGGCGCGCTGCGGATCGACGGCGGCGTGCGCAGAGCTTCGCGGCACTCGTGCAGAGCTGCGATCAGCGTCCGGAGCTTGCGCTCGAACTCCGGTTCACCGGTGCTCGCGTACGCCTGGGCCAGCGCGGTCATGAAGTGCCCGGTGAAATGACCCCGGAGGTTGCCGTTGCCCGCGCCGTCCAGGCCCTCCCAGCCGCCGGGGGCGACCGCCCCGCCGGTCGGGAGGTAGGCGTTCGACCGGAAGACCTGGAGCAGCCGGTTCTCGTCGTAGCCGCGCACGAAGTCCAGCAGCAGGCCGCGCTTGTCCGCGAACAGCCCGTCGCCGAGCGCGACATCCGACAGCGGGAACGGATGCAGACGCGCTTGCGGCGCTGCCGACCCCGCTGGACTCGCCTGCGCGGAAGCCGGCAGCAGCGAGGAGAACGCCGGGAGAACAGCCGACGCCGCGCCGAGGCGCAACGCGTCGCGACGGCTCACTTTGCGTGCCATGAGAAGACTCCCTTGTTCAGACAGCGGCTGTAGCGGCGTTCGGCCAGAGCCCCTGCGCCAGCCGGTGGTAGGCGTGGTTCCACCGCAGCTCGTCGCGGAACCGGCGCGCCGTGGTCCGGCCGTCGATGAGGGCGAGTTCGGTGCCGGTCATCTCCGCGAGGTCCAGCAGGGCGACCGGGAGCTTCGGCAGCGGGGCATCCGGCGCGACGACATCGTCGTCGTGCAGGCTCGGGGTGCCCGCCGCCAGAGACGGGCACGCTTCGAGCATGTGGGCGCCGAGAATCCGCTCCTCTCCCGGCACCAGGTGGTAGGTGTAGTCCTCCATGAACGACGTGCCGCCGGGCAACCCCTCGGCCGCGACCTTGAACGCGCGCAGTAGCACCGCGGTCTTCCAGTCACCCTCGCCGCCGAATCCGTAACCCTCGGCCATGAGCCGCTGCACGGCGTCGTCCGGCCCATAGAGCCCCTGACTGCCGGTCAGGAACCAGACGGTGGGAGCGGAATCAGGCACTGCGTCCTCCTGCGCCGACCGAGTCCGCGGCCTGGCCATCGTTGGTCAAACCGGAGCGACAATGATGTTAGCGCTAACACATCGGCCGTCAACCTTTCACCGCCCTGAATCGACACAGCGGCACTGGCGGGCCGGATTCGCCGATGAGCCGTTTGCACAGCCACAATTCGTCCGCATGCCATCTCGGCGAACTGCCGCACGAGTGTGACTTGACCCACGGCGGGTTTCCTCGTACGGTCCGATCTCAACTGCGAAATGTTAGCGGTCACCTTGTCGATCGCCGCAGCTCACTCCCCCAGCGCGTCGCCTCGTCCACTCGCCCTCCCGGCCGACGAACCGCGCTGCCCAAGTCCCCCACACGCCCCGAGGAGCGCAGATGCAGACAGGGGTTCCTGAGCCTTCCGCACAGCACCGGCCACGAAAGCGACTCGTCCCCGCGATGGGAGTGGTGTTCGCGGGCATGATGCTGGCGGTTCCGCACGCCGCGAGCGCGCCTCTGGCCGCCGACTACTCGCTGACCGTCGACCCGGCCGCCTCCGGTCCGGCCATCGACGACACCATGTACGGCGTCTTCTACGAAGACATCAACCGTGCGGCCGATGGCGGCCTCTACGCCGAACTGATCCAGAACAGGTCCTTCGAATACTCCCCTGCTGACAACCAGAACTACACGCCGCTGACCTCCTGGGAGAACACTGCGACCGGCGGGGCGACCGGCGCCGCCGAAGTCGTCGACGACGACGGCCGCCTCAACGAACGCAACCGCAACTACCTCCGACTCCGGCTCGACGGCCAGGGCGGTCCCGACGCGCGGTTCGGCGTCACGAACTCCGGTTACAACACCGGGTTGGCCTTCCAGTCCGGCGAGAAGTACGACTTCTCGTTGTGGGCGCGCACCGATCAGGCAGCGGGTACTCCGCTGACCGTGAATGTCCACGACACCGCGGGGAAACCGCTCGCCGAGCCGTTGGAGATCGCGGTACGCGGCGACGGCTGGACGAAGTACACGGGCACGCTCACCGCGACCACCACCAGCGCGGCCGGCCGCCTGGCGGTATCCGCCGGTGGCTCGGGAACGGTTCGGCTGGACATGGTCTCGTTGCTGCCGCAGAAGACTTTCAAGGGCCGTCCGAACGGGATGCGCCTCGACCTGGCCGAGAAGATCGCCGCGCTGAACCCGGGTTTCCTGCGCTTCCCCGGCGGTTGCCTGGTCAACACCGGCAGCCACGAGGGCTACCAAGCCCCGGACTGGGAGCGCCGCCGGTCCTACCAGTGGAAGGACACCATCGGCCCGGTCGAGCAGCGCGCGACGAATGCCAACTTCTGGGGCTACAACCAGTCCTACGGCCTCGGCTACTACGAGTACTTCCAGTTCGCCGAGGACATCGGCGCCATGCCACTGCCCGTGGTCCCCGCGCTGGTCACCGGCTGCGGGCAGAACCAAGCCACCGACGATCCCGCGCTGCTCGACCGGCACGTCCAGGACACCCTCGACCTCATCGAGTTCGCCAACGGGCCCGCCACCTCGCCGTGGGGCCAGAAGCGCGCCGAGATGGGACACCCCGAGCCGTTCCGCCTGACGCACCTGGCGGTCGGCAACGAGGAGAACCTGCCGGACGAGTTCATGGAGCGCTTCGTCAAGTTCCGCGACGCGATCAAGGAGCGCTACCCCGACATCACGGTCATCAGCAACTCCGGACCGGACGACAGCGGCACCACCTTCGACCGCGCCTGGGAACTCAACCGCCAGCACGGCGTCGACATGGTCGACGAGCACTACTACAACGATCCGCAGTGGTTCCTGGACAACGATCAGCGGTACGACGCCTACGACCGCAACGGCCCCAAGGTCTTCCTCGGCGAGTACGCTTCCAAGGACAACCGCTTCCACAACTCCCTGGTCGAAGCCGCGTACATGACCGGCCTGGAGCGCAACGCCGACGTGGTCAAGATGGCGTCCTACGCACCGCTGCTGGCCAATGTGGACTCGGTGCAGTGGAGCCCGGACCTGATCTGGTTCGACAACCAGAAGTCCTGGGGTTCGACCAGCTACGAAACGCAGAAGCTGTTCATGACCAACGTCGGTGACCGGGTCGTGCCCAGCACCGCCGCACCGGGCACCGGTGCGTTCCGCCAGGTGGTGACCCGCGACGACGCCACCGGGGAACTGATCGTCAAGGTCGTCAACGCCCAGGACGATCCGGCGCGCACCCGCGTCGACCTCGGGATGGAAGCCGATCCGGTGGCCCGGGTGACCACGCTGCAAGGAGATCCCGCGGCGGAGAACACCGCCACGTCGCAACCCATCCGGCCGATCCAGTCGACGTTCGACGGCGTCGGCCGCACCTTCACCTACGACTTCCCACCGCACTCGATCACGTTCATGCGGATCAAGCCGTGAGGAGAACACGTTGAGCCACGGAAACGACCTGATCGGCCGCAGGGGCTTTCTGGCCGGGGCAATGGCATTGGGAGCGGCAGCGGCGCTGCCCCCGGCCGCTTCGGCTTCGGCCGTCCAGTACTCGAATCCCCTGGTCCGGCAGCACGCCGATCCCCACATCTTCAAGCACTCGGACGGGTTCTACTACTTCACCGCCACGGTTCCCGAGTACGACCGCATCATCCTGCGCCGGTCGCGAACGATCCAGGGACTGGGCACCGCCGGCGAATCGGTGTTGTGGCGCAAGCACAACAGCGGCGAGATGGGCGCCCACATCTGGGCGCCGGAGATCCACCACATCGACGGCCGCTGGTACATCTACTTCGCCGCGGGCAGCACCGAGGACATCTGGCGGATCCGGATGTACGTGCTGGAGAACTCCTCCCCCGATCCGTTCGCCGGAACGTGGACTGAGAAGGGCCAGATCGTCACGGCCTGGGACACTTTCTCGCTCGACGCCTCCACGTTCACGCATCAGGGAACCCGCTACCTGATCTGGGCCCAGCGAGAACCAGGAATCGACAACAACTCGAACATCTACCTGGCTCCGATGGAGAATCCCTGGACCGTCGCGGGACATCCCGCGCGGCTGTCCTCCCCGACCTACGAATGGGAGACCCGCGGCTTCAAGGTGAACGAGGGCCCTTCGGTCATCCAGCGCAACGGCCGGGTGTTCATGACGTACTCCGCCAGCGCCACCGACAGCAACTACTGCCTGGGCCTGTTGACCGCGGACGCCAACAGCAACCTGCTCGATCCGGTGTCCTGGACCAAGTCCCCGAACCCGGTGTTCACCAGCAACGACACCACAAGCCAGTACGGACCGGGGCACAACAGCTTCACCGTCGCCGAGGACGGCCGCACCGACGTGCTCGTCTACCACGCGCGCCAGTACAAGGAGATCGTCGGCGACCCGCTCAAGGATCCCAACCGCCACACCCGAATCCAAGCTCTCGGCTGGAACGCCGACGGGACACCGAACTTCGGTGTTCCAGTGCCCGACTCGACGCGGTAGCCCCAGCGGTCGTTCATGGAAGGAGCTCGAAGATGAGAACGCATCTGCTTTTCCTCCTCACCACCCTGACCGTGACCGGGACCGCGGTGCCCGCTTCGGCGGCCGACTACCCCGGGCCCGGTGTCGTGACGGGCGATCTCGCCTCGCACGATCCGTCGATGGTGCGCACCGACGCCGGCTACCTGCTGTTCGCCACGCACGACCGCGTCGAAACGCGCACCTCGCCGGACCGGATCCGGTTCGACCGGACCGGTTCGGCCTTCGAGACCGCGCCGTCCTGGGTGTACGACTACAACCCGGACGGCGACGTGTGGGCACCCGACACGTCGTTCCACAATGGTCAGTACTGGATGTACTACTCCGCCTCGACGACCGGCTCCAACCACTCCGCGATCGGCGTCGCCACCAGCCCCACCGGCCTTCCCGGCACCTGGCAGGACCACGGCGTCGTCCACTCCACCACCACCGGTGACGACCACAACGCGATCGACCCGAACCTGCTGGTCGACTCGCGGGGACGCTGGTGGCTGTCGTTCGGGTCGTTCTGGACCGGCGTCCGGATGTTCCAGCTGGACCCGGCGACCGGCAAACGCCATCCCACCGACCAGACCCTGCACCGCCTGGCCTCCCGACCGGAGGAACCGCACGCCGTCGAGGCGCCCGCCATCATCGAGCACGGCGGCCAGTACTACCTGTTCGTCTCGTTCGACCTGTGCTGCCGGGGTGTCGACAGCACGTATCGGATCATGGTCGGCCGCTCGGCCGATCCGACCGGCCCGTACCTGGACCGCGACGGGAAGCCGATGGCCGACGGCGGCGGTACCGAAATCCTGGCCGGCCACGACACCATCATCGGTCCGGGCGGGCAGAGCGTCATGCCCGACTCCGACGGCGACCTGCTCGTGTACCACTACTACGACGCCACCGCGGGCGGAGACCACCGACTCGGCATCAACCTGCTCGGATGGGACGATCAGGGTTGGCCGTACGTGCGGTGAGGCGCCGTGCCACCCCAGTGCTTCCGGAATCGATGGCTGCCGATGACGAGGAGGACACATGAACGAGTACGCACCGACGCCGCGAGACCGGTTCTCGTTCGGGCTGTGGACGATCGGTTTCCGCGGCGGTGACCCGTTCGGCGCGGCCACCCGGGCCGAGCTGGACCCGGTGGAGGCAGTTCACCGGCTGGCCGACCTGGGAGCGTGGGGGATCACCTTCCACGACGACGACCTGATCCCGTTCGGCAGCGACGGCGCCGAGCGCTCCCGCGTCCTGTCGCGGTTCCGCGCCGTGCTGGAGAAAACCGGCGTCGTCGTGCCGATGGTGACCACGAACCTGTTCTCCCACCCGGTGTTCAAGGACGGCGCGCTGACCGCCAACGATCGCGACGTACGCCGGTTCGCGCTGCGCAAGATGCTCCGCAACGTCGAACTCGCTGCGGAGCTGGGTGCGAAGACGTTCGTGGCGTGGGGCGGACGCGAAGGCTCGGAAACCGACGCCGGCAAGGACGTCCGAGCCGCGCTCGACCGCTACAAGGAAGGCGTCGACCTCGTCTGCTCCTTCATCCGGGACCGCGGCTACGACCTGCGGATCGCCTTGGAGCCCAAGCCGAACGAGCCCCGTGGTGACATCCTGCTGCCCACTGTGGGGCATGCGCTGGCGTTCATCGACCGGTTGGAGCACCCGGAGATGGTCGGAGTGAACCCCGAGGTCGGGCACGAGCAGATGGCCGGGCTGAACTACGTGCACGGCATCGCGCAAGCCCTCTGGGCGGGCAAGCTGTTCCATCTCGACCTCAACGGTCAGCACGGCATCAAGTACGACCAGGACCTGCGATTCGGCGCAGGTGACCTCAAGAGCGCCTTCTTCCTGGTCGACCTGCTGGAATCCGCCGGTTACCAAGGACCGCGGCACTTCGACTTCAAACCACCCCGCACCGAGGATGCCAACGGCGTCTGGGTTTCGGCGGCCGGCTGCATGCGCAACTACCTGATCCTCAAGGAACGCGCCGCAGCATTCCGCTCGGACCCGCGGGTCAAGGAAGCACTGGCGGCGTCGCGGGTTCCCGAACTCTCGACACCGACCCTGGGCGACGGGGAGACCTGCGACGACCTGCTCGCGGAGACCGACTTCGACGTCGACCAGGCAGCCGCACGAGGAATGCACTACGAGCGCCTCGACCAGCTTGCTTTGGAGCACCTCATGGGCGTCCGCTCCTGAGTCGGCGCATCGACCTGCGCTACCGGAACCGCGGCGATCGTCCTGCTGACGCTGGCCCTGGCGTACTCGCTGAGGCCGGTGCCCACGGCGAACACCGCAGGTGGCACCAGGCTCACCGGTTACGGTGGATCCATGGCAGAACCGACCGGAGTGGGCGTGCTCGACCGCGTGGTGAAGATTCTCGACGCGGTCGAGACGGCGCCGATGGGCGCGAGCGAACTCGCGCGTGCGCTGGGGCTGTCCGTACCGACCACGCATCGGCTCGTTTCGGCGATGGTCAAGCATGGGCTGCTGATGCGCGATTCCGCCGGTCAGCACCACATCGGACCGAGGTTCGCCTCGTCCGCGCTGGCGGCCTCGGCCGCACCCGTGCTGGAGGACATGCGCGCTCGGACCGGGGAGACGGCCCAGTTGTGGGTGCTGCGAGGCGATGAACGGCTGTGCGTCGCGAGTGCGGAGTCCGAAGAGGAGCTTCGTGCCGCCGTGCCGGTGGGGACGGTGCTGCCGCTGTCGGCGAAGGGCTCCGCGGCGAAGGCGCTCGCGGCCGACGAGCCGGGCAAGCGCTGGTTCGAAAGCGTCTCCGAGCGCACGCCCGGACTGTGCTCGGTCAGCGCGGCCGTGCGCTACCGCGGCGCGGTGGTCGCGGCGGTCTGCCTGGCCGCACCGGTGTTCCGGGTCGGCGCGGACGGTCCCGGCGCCCAGTACGGCGCGCTCGTCGAAGCGGCTGCAGACCGCCTCGGATCTGCCTTGCAGTACCGATGAAACCACTCGGGCTCTTGCCTTCCGCTGTCGTCGCACCTTACCGTCCTTATCAATAATTGAGTCTATTTCTCATTATTTGATAAGGAGCAGCACTGTGGCTGACGCTCCACTGACCGGCCTCCGGATCCTCGAACTCGGCAACTTCATCGCCGCCCCCTTCGCGACGCGGCTGTTCGCCGACTTCGGCGCCGACGTGATCAAGGTCGAACGCCCGGACGGCGGCGACGAGCTGCGCGGCTGGCGGCGCACCCGTGGCGACACCTCCATGCTGTTCCGCACCATCGCCCGGAACAAGAAGTCGGTCACCCTCGACCTGCGCGCCGACGAGGGCCGTGCGGTCGCACTCGACCTGGTGCGACGGTGCGATGCCGTCGTCGAGAACTTCCGCCCTGGCACGCTGGAGCGGTGGGGCCTCGGCCCGGACCAGCTCGCGGAGGCGAACCCGGACGTGGTCCTGGTCCGGATCTCCGGCTACGGCCAGACCGGTCCCTACCGCGACCGCGCCGGGTTCGGCGGTGTCGCCGAAGCCTTCGCCGGGCTCCGCCACGTCACCGGTCACCCCGACCGGCCACCCGTGCGGCCCGCGGCGCCCATCGCGGACGCGGCGGCGGGGCTCTACGGCGCGGTGGGCGCGCTGATGCTCCTGCTCGCCAGGGCCAGGGGGCAGGCGCAGGACGGGCCGCAGGTCGTGGACGTCGCCCTGTACGAGTCGGTGTTCATGATGATGGAGTCGCTGATCCCCGACCTGGACGCCTACGGCATCTCGCGCGAACGCACGGCCGGAAACCTGCCCGGCGTGGTACCGAGCGGCGTCTACCCCACCGCGGACGGGCAGTCAGTGATGATCTCCGGGAACTCCAGCGGTGCCTTCGGCAGGCTGATGACGGCGGTCGGCCGCGACGACCTCGCGGCGGACCCGGAACTCGCCGACGGCGACGCCCGCCATGCCAGGGAGTCCGAACTGGACGGTGCCATCACCGCATGGACGTCGGGCCGCACCGCGCGGGACGCCGTGCGCGTCCTCAGCGAGGCGGGCGTGCCGTGCGGACCCGTCCACGACGCCCGGGCCATCGCCGACGACGAGCACTACCGGGCCCGCAGCATGCTGCGCCCGTTCAAGGTCGTCGTCGACGGCGAACCCGAAGAGGTCCGCTTCCCCGGTGTCGTGCCCAGGATTCCGGGATCGCCCGGCGATGTCCGCCGGCCCGGCCCCGAACTGGGCGAGCACACCGACGAGGTGCTCGGCGGACTGCTCGGGCTCTCCCCTGCCCTGCTCGCCGAGTACCGCGCCAGGAAGGTGGTGTGAACCGTGGGCGTCACGATCACCGACGTCGTGCTGCGCGACGGCCTGCAGGACGAACCCGTCCTCGTGCCGGTCGCCGACCGCGTCGCCATCGCCGAATCGCTGATCGCGGCGGGAGTCCGGCAGCTGGAAGCCGGCTCGCGGTCGCCTCCACCCCGCCCGACAAGCCCGCCAGCTACTCCTACCGCCAAAACCTGGCCAGCTACCTGCGGATGCGCTACGACCGGGTCGGCGATCTGACCGACCTGGACAACGCGATCGCGGACCGGCGTGCGGTGGCAGAATCGATGCCCGGCGACGCCCCGGACCGGGAGATCGTGCTGCTCAACCTGACCCGCGACCTCAACACCAGGTTCGAACGGACCGGTGAGATCACGGACCTGGACGAGGCCTTGCAGATCACCCGGGACATCGTCACGCGGACGCCGCCCGATCACGCCGAACTGGCGACCAGGCTCACCGGCCTGGGACGAGCGCTCCTGCTGCGGGCCGATGCCGCCCCCGACGTGGAGGTACTGGACGAGGCCGTCGACGTCAGTCGCGCGGCAGTCGAGGCGACCCCATCCGGGCATCGAGAACTCGCTGAGCGGCAATCGAACCTGAGCTTGGTCCTGCTGCTGCGATTCATCAGGACCCAATCGATCGAGGACATCGACGAGGCAACCAGGATCGGCGGTCTCGCGGCGGCCGGCTCCGCTGACAGTGACCCCCGCCGGGCTCGGCTGCTGTACACCGCCGCGCAGGTACGTGCCTCGCGCCTGACCGTCACCCGGCGGGACGACGACCTGGACGAAGTCATCGACCTTTATCAGGCTGCGGCGCAGGACACGTCCGGTCCGGCCACGATCCGGATACCAGCGGCGGTCCGGTGGGGCGCGCACGCCAACGAGGCCGGACGCTACGACACCGCGGTCGCCGGGTTCACCGAGGCCCTCGACCTGTTGCCCAGGGCCGCGTGGGTCGGCGCGAGCCGGGCTACCAGGGAACACGCTTTGCGTATGTGGCAAGGGCTGGCGTCGGCGAGCGCCGCCGCCGCGCTGTCCGCGGGCGAACCCGAACGCGCGGTCACTTTGTTGGAACAGGGCCGATCCGTGCTCTGGGCACAGGCTCTTGGCCTGCGGGACGACTTCGCCGCGCTCGCAACCGCGGACCGCGAACTCGCCGACCGGCTCAGGACGCTGGCCGTCGAACTCGACGCGGGCGAGGACGACCGCGAACGCCGAATCCGGCACGCCGACGAGTGGGACACCCTGCTGGCCAGGGCCAGAACGTTGCCAGGCATGACCGACCTGCTGCGCACACCGACCTTCAAGAAGCTGTCACAGGGACTCGGGGAACACCCGGTCGTGATCGTGAACCTATTCGACACCAGGTGCGACGCGCTGATCGTCACGCACGGCCGGGTCACGGTGGTTGAGCTGCCGAACGTCTTCGACGCCGCACACGCCAGGGCCGACGCCTACCTGGCCGCACGCGCGACCCTGGACCGCCCGGGCGCGACGCCACTCGACCGGGCGGCCGCGAACCAGACAGTGCTGGCAACGCTGGAATGGCTGTGGGACAACATCGCCGAACCCGTACTCGCCGAACTCGCCCCACCGAACCGTGGTGAACTGCCGCGGATCATCTGGTGCCCGACCGGTCCGCTCACCGTGCTGCCCCTGCATGCGGCCGGGTATCACGACGAGCTGGACGGACGGACCGTCCTGGACCGGGCCGTCTCCTCGTATGTGCCAACTCTGCAAGCGCTCGCCAAGGCCAGGCAGCCGGTCGGGAGGGCGAACGGACGCGCGCTCGTGGTTGCCATGCCCACGACCGAGAATCTCCCTCCTCCGCCCGGTGCCCGGAAGGAAGCGGACCTGATCGGCGCGTACTTCGCCGCACGGCACACCAGCCGCGTCGGTGAACAGGCGACCCGGGCCGAAGTGCTCAACGATCTGCGCAGTCACGCCTATGTGCATTTCGCCTGCCACGGCGGGCTTCGGGTGGATGACCCGTCCGCAGGCGCGCTCTATCTGCACGACGGTCCGCTCACCGTGCTGGACGTGGCCGCGCTTGAGCTGACCGACGCGGAGTTCGCGTTCCTGTCGGCGTGTCAGACCGCGGTCGGTAGCGTTGACCTGCTCGACGAGAGCATCCACATGGCCAGTGCGTTGCAACTGGTCGGCTACCGACAGGTAATCGCGACCCTCTGGACCATCGCGGACCAGCAAGCGCCGTACATCGCACGAAGGGTCTACGACCTGATCTCCGATGGCGATCGCCTTGACCTGACGCGCACCACGCGAGCCTTGCACCAGGTCGTGCGGGAGCTACGGGACGCGTATCCGGGCGACCCCAGCCGCTGGGCGTCGTACATCCACACCGGGCCGTAGCCCAAGCGACAGAACAAGATCGTGCTGGTGTGCGCCGGGCGCCGAACTGCCCTAACCGCGACGGGCTTCCACCACTCTTCCGCGTCTGGCCAGAATCCGGATCCGAACCGGCCTGAGGTCCACCATCTACACGATGGCACGGGCGGTCCAGATCCACGACGTGCTCAGCGACCTGATCCCCAGCCTGGACGCGCCCCGCCCAGGCACCAAGATCGGTATCGATGTCGGTACCCGGTTTCACCGCCTGGTCCCAGTCGATGACGTCCTGGCCGGGATTCGAGTACGCGTCGGTGGCGTGCGGCGCCTACATCGTCACCGATATCGATCGTCGTGTCCGATACGTGGGCTCGGTCGACCGCCGTGCCCCCGCACTCGACGACCGCCTCGCCGCGCACTTCCGCCACGCCCCGCCACGGCGGAATGTCGGACTACTGCGGCTGCCACCGCTACCGCGGCAGCAAGTCCTGCGTTGTGAGGGCTGGGTCGGCCGCGTCCTCGACCCACTCGACAACACCCGCCTCCCCGGGTCGAGATCGGTCCCTGGCGACCTCGTCAAGCACAGCCAGCATGAATCAAGGGTGTGGTCGCCCGAAACGGCCACCACACCCTTCCAGCACACCACGCAACCCTCGCCGCCACACGTGTCGCGGCAGGCTCGTCGGCCAGCCGTGTGGACTCTCCCTCCCACCTGCCGCCCCTGTGCGGCGCTCGGCCACGGGGACGGCGGCGTAGTGCTCGTTCCGTTTTCGGGTCGCACTTCGATGTGCCCGAGGCGTGGTGGCGCCCTGCCGCACTCGCCACCATTCCACAGTCCCTTCCTCCAGGGACACACGCGACTGGGCTTGTACTTGCCTGTCAACGGGCGGGCTGGGGTGTCGGTTCTTCCGCGCGATGAACAAGTCGCCTCGTTCCGCATGGCCTCGCGAAACTCCGCGCGAAGCGCCGCCAGGCTCGAAATCGGTCCCCTGGCTTGCCGTAGCGAGCAGCTTGTCAACCGAACAGATCAGCATCTGCCCCTGCCAACCCACCGGATCCTTCCTCAGAAGGAACCGGTGCCTGAAATGATGCGGTTCTTGGCGCGTACCCGCCGACCAGGCAGATGGAGGATCACGGCGATGGAGAACACGGCAACGGAGGACGCGTCCCGACGCGTTGTGCTGTCGGTGTCCGATCCTGCCGAGCAGCGGTCGCTACGCGACCACCTGCGCCGGGCCGGGGTCGAGGTTTCCCAGATCTCCGGCGAGCCCAGAGCGGGAGAACAGGGAGCCCTGGACCTGCTGCAGATTCTGGCCGCCGGCGGCGGAGCCCTGGTGGTCGCGATCAGGACACTGCCCGAGTTCTTCCGCTCCCGGCGCTCGGACGTGACCGTCACGCTGGAGTCCGGTGATCGGAAAGTCACGGTGTCGGCCACGAACGTCGACGACGCGGAGTCCATAGTGGACAGACTGTTGGGCGATGCCTGACGCTCTGGACGGTGATTTCGCCCGGTCGCGAGCGGTGCTGATCGGCACGTGGAACTACACGAATCTGAAGTCCGTGCCGGCCGCCAAGCACAGTCTCCACCGAATGCGGGCGCTGTTGGCGAGCCCGCTGTGCGGCGGTTGGCCCAGGGACCGGGTCGAGGTCGTGTCCAACCGCGCCAGACCCGGCGACCTCCGACACGACCTGGCGACCTGGTTCAGCCCCGTCACCGATGTCGCGCTGTTCTACTACGTCGGCCACGGCCAGTACGACAACGACGACCGTCTCTGTCTCGCGCTGACCGAAACCAGCAGCGACCCGGTCCTGCGGACCACCACCAGCCTCCCCTTCGACGACGTCCGCCACGCCTTCCGGGTGAGCAACGCGGCCACGAAGATCGCGATCCTGGACTGCTGCTTCGCGGGGCTGGCCGCCGGGAGGGACGGGCAGCTCGCGGCGCAGAACCGGGATCTGCCGCGTTCGTCGGGTTTCTACCTCATGATGGCCAGCGGGGAGTTCTCCACCGCCTGGTTCGAGCTCGACACCGAGCACCGCCGGCCGCAGACCTACTTCACCAAGTACCTGGCCGACACCATCGAGCGCGGCCTGCCGGGAGAGCCGGAAGGGCTCACCCTCGGGCCGATCTTCGACAAGGTCGCCGACGCACTCGTGCTGGACGGCAAGCCCGAGCCCCGGCGCCGCGCCAGCGACCACGCCGCCCGCTACGTCTCGCCCGCAACGCGGCACCACCAACACCACAGGACGGCCAGACGACGACCTTCGCGCCGACCAGCGTCGACCCAGCCACACGCCCGCGGCCCCCGGCGCGGAAACCAAAACTCAGGCGAGCACTGCTCGCCCTGGGAACGGTGCTCGCCGTCACGCTGGGCGGCACCTTCGCCTTCCAACTACCCAAGCTCCTTCAGCAAGACCCGCCACCACCCCGTCTGGCACCCGAGCCGATCAAGTTCGACGTGTACGTCGACGATCAGGGCCTGCTGGCCGGAGACCCCCGGGCGGTAGACGACGCCCGGGACGAGGCGCAGCAGGGCTTGGCCGCGTTGGGAAATCGCCGCGCCGCACTGGCAGAGAGTTACGGAAGCTCTCCTGTCACAGACATTCAGCACGGCATCGAAGTCGCCAAACTATTCAACCTTGTTCTGCGAAGCGACCCGCGCTTCCGAGAATCCGAGTTTCGCGCGTTCTTCACCGCAAGTGAGGAGCCGCACAAAGTTTCGGTCCAGGTCTTCTACTTCGAGACTTAGCACGCCAGCCGAGCTTTGTGAGCGCCGCAAGGCAGCCCACAACGCCGGGGCGGGCCGCAGCGCTACCGGCATTGTGGCAGGTCAGCGTGGACTCCACGATCACGCGAGCGCACCAGCATGCGGCGGGTGCGCGGAATAGGGGGATCTGCAGGCCGAACCGCCCACCACCTCCGCTGGTGGCACCGAGGCCGCCGATCATGGGCTGGGCCGTTCGCGGGGTGGGTGGACCACCAAGCTGCATCTGGCCTGCGAGCAGGGGCGTAAACCGTTATCGCTGGTGGTGACCGCGGGGCAGCGTGGAGACAGCCCGCAGTTCACGGTGGTGCTCGAGACGATCTCGGTGCCCCGGCTCGGGCCGGGACGCGCACGTCGGCGCCCGGACCGGGTCCTGGCCGACAAGGCTTACAGCTCACGCGCCAACCGGAACTACCTGCGCCGCCGTGGAATCCGGGCCACCATCGCCCAGCCTCGCGACCAGGCCGCCCACCGCCAAGCCCGTGGCTCACGCGGCGGGCGGCCACCGACCTTTGACGCCCATGATCTACCAGCAGCGCCACGCCGTCGAATGCGGCATCAGCCAGGTCAAACAGCACCGGTCCGTCGCCACCCGTTTCGACAAACTCGCCCTGCGCTACCAAGCGACCGTCAGCATCGCCGCCATCAACATCTGGCTACGCCACATCCAAAACACGCCCTAGGTCCTGCACAGTGAGGTGGCCCGTCCACCTCACCGTGCGACCGCGTTCGCGGCCAGATCTTGCAGCGCGGCCACGTCGGCGGATGTCACCTCGACCCCGTTCGCGGACTGCGCCCGGTGCGCGGCCAGCTCCGACTCGCCCGGGATGCGGACCGGCGCGGCTGGGTCCGCGGGCGGGGTGTTGTGCAGAATGCCCGCGAAGTCGGCCATCCGCGCCGCCAGTGCGTCGGCGTCCATCAGCCGCGAGGTGTCGATCAGGATGAAGACGTGGCCGAGATCCTGGGCGCGCTCCGGATCGACGCTCCACGAGCTCACGTGGTCGAGGTAGGCGGCGCCGGAGAGCAGGCCGGCGAACAGGTCGACCATCAGCGAGAGCCCGTACCCCTTGTGCCCGCCGACCGGTTGCAGGAACCCCTCGAGCGCCGCGTGCGGGTCAGTGGTCGGGTTGCCGTCGATGTCGGTCGCCCAGGTGTCCGGGATCGTGTTCCCGGCGGCGGCCGCCCGCCGGATCTTGGCGCGCGCGACGACGCTCATGGCGATGTCGAGCATGATCGGATCCCCGCCGGGGGACGGGACGCCGATGCCCAGCGGGTTGTTGCCGATACGGGCCTCCCGGCCGCCCCACGGCGGGATCGTGGTGGTGGCGTTGCTGGCGATGATGGCGGCGAAGCCCTGTTCGGCCGCCTGGAACAGGTACGGCATCACTGGCCCGAAGTGGTTGCTGTGCCGGGCGAACGCGGCGCCGACCCCGCTCCCCCGGGCACCTTCCACCGCCGCTTCCAGCGCCCGGGCCCCGACCAGCGGGCCGATCCCGTTCGCCCCGTCGACCCGGGCCACCGCCGGGGCGACCCGCTCGACGCGCACCCGGGCCGCGGGGTCGAGGCCGCCGAGCCGCCCGCGTTCGAGGTACTGCGGGATCCGCCCGATGCCGTGCGTGTGGATGCCGAACAGGTCCGCCTGCACGAGCACCCGGCTGATCGCCTCGGCGTCATCAATCGGCACGCCATCGCCGAGCAGGGCTCGCGTCGCCAGCGAGCGCAACAGGTCGGCGGGAACAACGGTGGTTTCGGTCCGGGTCTGGGACACTCTCGATCCTCACTATCAATATAATCAACATATTTTGTTGACGCAAGAGCAAGCTAGAACCGCTACCTTTCGCTGTCAACACCAGATAAAGGCCAGTTGACAGCGACAGCTGCGCTTCGTACGGTTCCGTCGTCCGTCAACCTTGAATGTTGATTATATTGATTCCAGGTTGTTCGCCGCGCACCACAGAGATTCGAGTGAGGACGACGATGTCTGAAATCCTGCCGGTCATCGCGCTGGGCGTGATGTTCGTCGTGGCGACCGTGTTGCCGATCAATATCGGGATCCTCGCGTTCATCGCGGCCTTCCTCGTGGGCACTTCGTCCCTGGGCCTGACCGAGGACGAGATCCTCGAAGGGTTCCCGGTCTCCCTGTTCGTCACGATCGTCGGCGTCACCTACCTGTTCGCGGTGGCGCAGCGCAACGGCACCGTCGAACTGCTCGTGCGCGGCGGGGTGAAACTCGTGCGCGGCAAGGTCACGCTGATCCCATGGGTGCTTTTCGCGTTGTGCGGGACGCTGTCAGCGCTCGGCACCTTCCCCGCTGCGGCCATCGCGCTGCTCGCTCCCGTGGGGCTAAAGTCCGCGCAGCGGCACGGGATGAGCCAGCTGCTCATCGGAGCCCTGCTGGTCGCGGGCGCCCACGCCGGATCGTTCTCCCCGATAGCGGTGTCCGGTGCGCTCGTGCTCGGCATGATCGAGCAGACGCCGCTGCACCTCGCGCCACACGCGCTGTTCCTGGCCAACTTCACGTTCAACGTCCTGATCGCGGTGGTGAGCTTCCTGGTCCTGCGCGGTTACCGGCGATCCACGCCCGCCGAGCCCGAACCGGACCTGGCCGAGGACCACACCGACGAGGTCACGAAGATCGATTGGCGGCAGGCGCTGACCCTCGCGGCACTCGTCCTCATGGTCGTCGGCGCCCTGGTGTTCCGCCTGGAGATCGGTTTCCTCGCGCTGGGCGCCGGTGCGCTTCTCGCGCTGATCGACATCAAGCGCCAGTCCAAGGCGATCGAAGGTGTCAGCTGGTCCACCGTCATGCTGGTCGGCGGAATGATCACTTACGTG
This sequence comes from Saccharopolyspora taberi, assembly GCF_039534165.1. Taxonomy (NCBI): domain Bacteria; kingdom Bacillati; phylum Actinomycetota; class Actinomycetes; order Pseudonocardiales; family Pseudonocardiaceae; genus Saccharopolyspora; species Saccharopolyspora taberi. Next base: position 389,191 of record NZ_BAAAUX010000019.1, read on the forward strand.
GGCATCCTGGAGAAGGCGGGGACCATCGACGCCATCTCCCAGGGCGCGTCCAGGATGGGCAGTCCCATGCTTGTCGCCTTGCTGTTGTGCTTCGTGGTGGCCGTGGTTTCCGCCTTCGCGTCGTCCACCGCCATCCTCGCCACGATCATCCCCATCGCCGTGCCGCTGCTGCTGTCCAGCGATCTCAGCGCCGCGGGCCTGGTCGCCGCGCTGGCGTTGTCGGCCACGATCGTGGACACCTCACCGTTCTCCAGCAACGGCGCACTCGTGCTGAGCAACGCTTCGGACCAGGTGCGGATCTACCGGCAACTCCTCGGATACACCGCGGCCATCGTCGTGATCGGGCCGCTCTTCGCGTGGGGGTTGCTGGTCGTGCCGAGCGCGCTGTGAGCGTTTGGCTGCTCGTCAATACAATCAACTCTCCGGGTACGGTCGAGCAGGGAGGTTGAAGGGCGATGTCTCTCGCCGCGCAACGTCGGGACGACGTGATGTCGGTGTCGCAGGCGGCTCGCGCGCTGGGGGTCAAGCCCGCGACCGTCTACGCCTACATCAGCCGGGGGCTGCTCGCGAGCACGCGGCTGCCCGGGGACCGGCGCAGCTGGCTCTCCCGGGCCGAGGTCGACGCGTTCGCCCACCGCCGCGGGGCCCGCCCGGCCGCCGGCGCGGGGATCGTCGAGGAGCCGGTCACGACCGGTGCCGAGCCGGACACCAGCACGGAGGTCGGCGGGATCGTCGGGAACCGGTTGCTCTACCGCGGCCGGGACGCGACCGATCTGGTCCGGTCCAGCTCGTACGGCGCCGTGGCCGAGCTGCTGTGGACGGGGGAACCAGGCCCGAGCAGGCTCCGCCCGCCAGAGCAGCCGGTCCGGGATCTGCTGCACCGCCTGCAGGACACCATGCCCGCGGCCAGCCTGCCGCTGGACCGGCTCAAGGCGGCGGCCGTCCTGCTCGGATCGTCGGACCCGTTCCGCTACGACCTCTCGCGTTCGGCGGTGATCTCCATCGCCCGCACGCTGGCGCCGGCGTTCGTCGAGGCGCTGCCCACCCGTGCGAAGGCGGTGGACGAGCAGCGCACCGGTGACGACCTCGCTGCGCGGCTGTGGTCGAAGCTCTCCGACGCCGAGCCGTCCGCCGCGCAGCTGTCGTTGCTCTCCGGTGCGCTGATCCTGCTCGCCGAGCACGGTCCGGGTCCGTCCACCCGGGCCGCCCGGGAAGCGGCGGCCAGCGAAGCTGACCCCTACTCGGTGGTGCTGGCCGGTACCAGCGTGGCCAGCGGCCTGCTGCTGGGCGGCGGCTCGTCGCTGGCGGTGCAGGCCTGGCTGGAGGAGATCGACTCGGTCACCGAGGTGCCCCGGGTGCTGGCGGACCGGCTGGTGCGCGGCGACCGGGTCTCCGGTTTCGGCCAGCCCCGCTACCCGGGTCCCGACCCGCGCGCCGCGACGATGATGGCGCTGCTGGCCGACAGCGGCGGAGACGACGACCGCCAGTGCATCGTCGGTGCGGTGGTCGATCTCGTGCGGAGCCGGCGCAACCTCGCCCCGAACGCCGAATTCGCACTCGGCGCGATGTGCTTCGTGCACGGGATGCCCCGCGGCGCGGGCGAAGCCGTCTTCGTCATCGCCCGCTCAGCGGGCTGGATCGCGCACGCCGTCGAGGAGTACGAGGCGACCCCCGGCACAACCGCCGCGCTCGCACGCGGCTGACGACGCCCTTTCTCGACTCGCTGGCGAATTCCGCACGAACAGGCGCTTTACCGCTTCTGGGCCGAACGCAAGGGTGATCGGTATCCGAGGGATGTCTCAGACCGGAGAGAACGAGATGTCTGCACAGGGGAACGGCGTTGAGGGGGCGCAGTGGCGGGGCGGCGGTTCGGACGGATTGCCGCGCGAGGTGCGGCGCCAGACGTCGCGCAGGGCCGGACCGGACGCGGGGAAGGTTGTCGGCTGGCTGCACCGGCAGACCGGCGCTGAAGTCGCGCTGGTCTGCAACCACGCCGAATCGGTGGCGTCGCACATCGAAGGCTTTCCCCGGGAGACGTTGCGCCCGCTCGCTCCACTCCTGGCACGCATGTCCAGTGGGCAGCTGGCCGCAGCCGCGACCCGGGCCGAAGGACTGCACGTGCGCTGCGAAGCGCTCGGGGCAGACGAGCCGCACCCGGTGCTCGTGGTGGCCGGCCGTTCGGAGCCGAGACCGGAGGCGGTCTCGCTGACCTCACATGTCGGCCTGGGCGCCGCCTTCCTGGCAAGTCTGCTGATGTGCCAGCCCAGCCGGTGACCAGGCAGGCGATCGCCACGATGACGACGGCGAGGCAGTGCCGGGCCGCGTTCGCACTCGAGTCGGTGCAGGGCGAGCTGTCGTACATGGTGGGCCCGGCGGTGGTGATCCTCTGTGCGGCAACGATGTCGCCCGGTGTGGTGGCGTGGGGTCGGCGCGGCGATCGTGGCAGGCGGAGCCGGGATCGCTCTGCTCAACCCGCCGCTGCACGCCGAGGACGAGGCGGACACCGGCGCGGCCGGACGGCCTCCGCGCCGGGAGTGGCTGGGCGCCGGCATGATCGCCGCGCCGACGATGGCATTCGGCACCACGACGCTGCTCAGCGGCGTCGACCTCGCCATCGTCGCCACGCTCGAAGAAGCAGGCCAGGTTCCCTGTGTCGCCGTCGTAGCCGTGCTCGGCGTGGCCTCCGTCGCCGGCGGCCTGATTTATGGCGCGCTACCTCGGCCGCTGCCCACGTGGCTGCTGCTCGACTTGCTCGGACTCGTGACGATTCCCGCCGGCCTTGCCCACGACTGGCCCTGGCTGTGTGCGGCCGTTGTCGGCACCGGACTTCTCGCCGCCCCAACCCTTTCCGCAGTGGCCGACGCGGTGAGCCGGCTGGCACCAGCCGGCGTGCGGGGTGAAACAACCGGTCTGCAATCCTCGGAGATGAGCGCTGGTTTCGCGCTCGGCTCCCCGATCGTCGGGGTGGCGACCGACGTTTCGGCGCCAGCGGGCGGCTTCGCGGCGGCCGGGCTGGCCGGTCTCGCCGCCGCGCTGGCTGGATGCCTGCTGTCCCGCCGCCCTTGAGACCACGGCACTACGCTTCTCGCCGTGGTGCGGACATGCTCCCCGTCTTGCGAAGTGATGGTGGGATGGTGGAAGAACGGCTGACCGGAGGCAACAGCACCGAAGTCGTCCGCACCGGCCAGACCGTGCGACGCGCCCCTGCCCGGCAGAGCACCGCAGTCCACGAACGGCTGCTACACCTCGAAAGGCAGAACTTTCCGAACACGCCACGGTTTCTCGGAAACGACGACGCCGGACGGGAAATCCTGACCTACCTGCCCGGCACCTCAGGTGCGTACCCGATGACCAACAAGTCCGCAGCGACGAAGCGCCGGAAGCGTGCACCCTGCTGCTGCGCCGCTACCACGACGCCACGGTCGGACTGCTGTCTCGCACCGACCTGCAATGGGAACGCCCGGCGCGGCCAGGGGCCCGGCCGGAGGTCATCTGCCACTACGACCTCGCGCCCTACAACGTCATCTTCGACAGAACGCGACCGGTGGGCGTCATCGACCTCGACAACGCGGGACCCGGCGCACGCGTCGATGATCTGGCCTACTTCGCCTACCGCTTCGCGCCCCTGTCGGCACTCGAGAACTACTTCGACGGCGGCTGGTCCCACGACGTCGACCGGATGCCGCGCCTACAACGGATCTGCGAACTCTCCCCACTGGAAGAACGCACACAGATCCCGGAACTCGTACTCAGGCGACTCGACGAGATGCGGCAGTGGATCCGCGACCGCGCCGCCGAAGGCGACCCCGCTGTGCAGAACCACATCGGCATCTACGACGCCGACGCCCGCTACATCGAACGGGAACACGACAACATCCGCGCCATACTGGAGTCCTGACCGAGCTGGCGAACTGCTGTCTGTCCTCGTTGCGCCTGAGACGGGTCACGTGGACGCCGTGGTGGTCGAGCGAAATGCCCTCCGGTAGGCGGAGGGGGTGGTGTCCAAGCTGCCCCGCATGCGCTGCCGCAGGTTCGTGCCGCTTCCCAGACCGGTCCTGGCGGCGATGTCATCCACGGGCAGCTCTGTCGATTCCAGCAGGTAGCGAGCATGTTTCAAGCGGGCGGAGGCCAGCCATTCAGCCGGGGAGAGACCTGTCTCCTGCCGGAACCGCCTGGTGAACGTCCGCACGCTCATGCGGCTGTGCGCCGCGAGGTCCTTGAGGGACAGCCGCCTGTCCAAGTGCTCCGTCATCAGCGTCCGCGCCCCGGCCGTCGATGTTCCCACATCCTCCGGGACCGGATGATCGATGTACTGCGCCTGGCCTCCATCCCTCATGGGTGCGACGACGTTGTACCGAGCCACTCGATTCGCCACAGAGCTGCCGTGGTCCTCCCGGACCAGGTGCAGGCACAGGTCGATGGCCGCCGCACCGCCGGCCGAGGTCAGGACCCCGCGATCGGTGACGTACAGCGGGTTGGTGTCAAGGTCGACCGCCGGGAAGAGCCGTCTGAACTGCTCCGCGTAGCGCCAGTGTGTCGCGGCCCTGCATCCCTCCAGCAAGCCGGCAGCGGCGAGAACGAACGCCCCGGTGCACAGGGACACCATCCGAGCGCGACGCCGGGCCGCGCGTAACGCCTCCGCAATACGGGAGTCCACCGCACCGTCCTCGAGCACGTCCGGGCAGCGGGTGCCCGCAACGATCACGGTGTCAGCGTGCTTCAGCAGGGTTAGGTCGCCTTGGGGCGTGACGCCGTACCCGTTCACTGTCGGCACCTCGGAGCCATCCGGCGTGACGGTCCGCACCTCGTAGGCCGCGCTCCCCGTGCGGGTTTCGACCGAGGCCAGCATCTGGGCCGGAATGCTGAGGTCGAAGGCCACCACCGGTGCGAGGGCGAGAACCGCCACTTGGTGAGGAGTTGCAACGGCCATGGCCCAATAGTTGCACATGATGGCCCTCAGGCCACTTTTGCGGTGTTCATGAGCGGAAGAGACTGATGTCAGTTCCGCACTCCACACCCGAAAGGCGCGGTCCCCTTCATGTCCACCATCTCCGTCCCAGCTGTCGATGCCGAGATCCAGTCGCTGCTCGAAACCACCGACGCGGGCGTCTTCCCCTTCTACGGCCTGGATGCCGTTCTGTCCTCCTCCGAGCTGTACGCACGGCTGCGTGAACGCCCCGACACGACCTTCGACGGGCGCGCGGAGGTCAACGACGTGTTCATCCCCGGCCCCGGAGGCCAACTGCGCCTGCGCGTCTACCGCCCTGCCACCGACCACGACCTGCCGGTCATCCTCTACTTGCACGGCGGCGCCTTCACCTACGGCTCCCCCGAGGCCGAGGAGGACCACGCCCTGCGGTACGCCCTGGACGCCGACGCCGTCGTGGTCTCCGTCGACTACCGCCTCGCACCAGAACACCCCTACCCGGCCGCGGCCGACGACGCCTACACCGCCCTGACATGGGTGGCCGAACACGCAGACCGCATCGGCGGCGACCCGCAGCGCATCGCCGTCGCAGGAGTAAGCGCCGGCGGGAACATCGCAGCCTCCACGGTCCTGCGCGCCCGCGACCGGGGAGGGCCGAAGGTGGTCTTCCAGCTGCTGCTCTACCCGGCCTTGGACAGCAGCATGACCAGTTCCTCGGTACGTGAGTTCACCGATACCCCCGTCCTCAACCGAGGCGCGGTCGAGGTCGCCTGGCGCTACTACGCCGCAGGCCGCGCACCCTACGCATCCCCGGCACATGCCACCGACCTCAGCGGCCTGCCTCCCGCCTTCGTCGTCGCGGCGGAGGCCGACCCGCTGCGCGACGAAGACCGGCGCTACGCCGAACGTCTCAGCGAGGCCGGTGTCACCACCGAACTCATCCAGGTCCCCGGCGCCGTGCACGGGTTCGACCTGCTGTTCCCCAAGGCCCGCGTCAGCCGGCGCAACCTGGAGGACCAGGTACGCGCCCTACGCGAAGCCCTTCACCCGTGAACCCTTTCTGACCGCTCACGTCCTCACGACGCCACCGGGCGTACGGCCCGGTGGCGTCGTGCCCGACACTGTTTGCAGCCACGGGTTCGCACGGGCTTGCCTCGAACCACGATCCGGACGTAGTGCCTCGGTTCAAACCAACGCGGCGGTCCACGACAGAACATCCATGTGGTCCAACACTGCTGCTCAGCCGCCAGGTGCAACCACCACCCGATACGAGAAACACCGACGGCAGCGGCGCTGCCGACACCGCGTCCCACCACCCGCTACGTGAACGGGTCGGGTTGCGGCGCTCCGTCGCCGCGGTGTCGACTTCATCCCGCACACGCTGCGGCATGCACGGGTCCTCGGGGTAGGTTCCACCCCGTCATCCTCGACATCCGCTTCCGGGCACGTCGAGGTGGACACGCCCTTGCTGCAGCGCAGCCGCCCGGCTCCCAGCGCGCCGCCCGGCTGTGCGATGCGCACCGGCATGGGTTGCCGTCGCCCCTATCATTGGAAATGATTTTCGTTTCATCCAGATATCCGGGAAGCGGGGCAGCCATGGGAATTGCCGACGATGCGCGCGACCTCGGTGCGGTGTTCAGCGCGGCGCAGACGGAGTTCGAGGACGCTTCGGCCTGGGTGTGGGATCCGATGGGGCAGGCTCTGGTGATCCTCGCCTCGCCCGAGCCCGGTGAACGGGTGCTCGATGCCTGCTGCGGAGCAGGCGCATCGGCCGTGCCCGCCGGACATGCGGTGGCACCGGGCGGAAAGGTGGACGCCATCGACCTCGCCGACGGGTTGCTGGACCTGGGCCGCAGGCGAGCACACCGCCACGGCGTGACCACTGTGGACTTCGTCCGGGCCGACGTCACCACCTGGGAGCCAGATCAGCTCTACGACCTCGTGCTGTGCGGCTACGGGGTGTTCTTCCTGCCGGACATGGACGTCTCGGTGAAGCGGCTGATCGGGCTCCTGCGCGGCGGTGGCCGGTTCGGCGTCAGCGCGTGGTGGCGGCCCGCGGTCGAGGAGTTCGGCAAGGCACTGATGGACACCGTCGCCACCTTCCGCACCGAACCGGCCGGTCCGCCGAGCCGAGCCCAGGCGCCGAGCCTGCGCATCGCGACACCCGAGACGATGCGTTCCTGGCTGGAATCCCTGGAACTGCGCGACATCACCGTCCGCCCCTTGAAGCAGACTGTGCCCCTGACCGCGGACCGGGCGTGGAACTTCGTACTCGGCAGCGGTTTTCGCGGCGCGCTGACCGCCCTCGCGCCGGACGCGATCCCCGCGGTGCGCAAGGCGTTCTTGTCCCTGCTCGAACAGCGCAACATCGCTCACCTGGACATCAGCACCCTGATCGCCTGCGGCACGCGCTCCTAGAACTCGTCGCGGAGAAAGCGCTCGGCGAGCAATCGCGGCAGTTGGACATCCGGGGGCTGGAGGTAGAAGTGCCCGCCGCGGAGGACGACCGGTGGGTGCCCGACCACTGCCCTGCGGTGTGCAGTTTGATCTTGCATTTTCCGTGCGCTGGTGCGGCACGTCCAGTCTGATGACGTCCGTGCGCGATCTCCGGGGGCCTGCATCCCCCTGTACAGCAGGTTCAGGAGGCGATGAGGGCTTGCACGGCAGCGATCATCGCGGCGCGGTGAGGGCGCAGCCGCTCGAAGGACCATGGGGCTTCGGGAGCCAGGGACTGCAGGGCGGGTGAGGCGCTGGCCCAGGCGGTGGTGAGCCCGAGCAGGAGGGCGAGGATGTCCGTGGGGGCGATGCCCTTGTTGACCTTTCCGCTCTGCTGGGCGGTGAGGATGGCATCGATCTTGGGGCGGTAGGCGTCCACCTCGGCCGCTGAGGGGTCGGGGCGTTCCAGCCGGGCCCAGCCGGTCAGGCGGAGTACCTGGGGGTGCGCCAGCAGGTAGTCGAACAGGTCGCCGGCGTAGCGGGGGAGGTCGTCCGCGTCGAAGGGGACTGCCTCGGCGAGGTCGGCCAGACTCTTGGCGACGACGAGGTCGAAGAGCTGCTCCTTGTTGCCGAAGTGGACGTAGATCAGTCGCTTGTTGACCTGTGCGGTTTCGCCGATCCGGTCCACGCGTGCGCCGGCGAGCCCATGCTGGGCGAACTCGTCGTAGGCGGCTTCGAGCAGTCGTCTCTTGGTGGCGGTGGCATCCGGCGGCATGCGAGAAGTGTAATGGTCAGCAGGCGTAACTATACAGGTAGTGATGAAATCGAAGGTTGTCCGGCAGCTGACGGGTGCGCGCCGTCCGGTCCCGGCCCCTGGCCCGCAGGCTTCGCACCCTTGCAGGTCCGGCCAAGATGCGGGCCGCACGGGGGCTCCTACGCTGATATCTACCGCTCAAGCCCCACCATCCCCCGGTGGCGCACCTGTCGATCCGCCCTCTGTCCGTGTGACGCGGTGGCCGTGGGGGTGCCTCAACGGCCCAAGCAGGTGCCCCACCCCTAGATTCGCAGTTCACGCACGGGTAACTACCTAGATATTGACGGCCCAACAGGGGTGGACTACGGTGTAGTTATCTAGATAGTTACCTATGGGGTGAGTTCCCTCCGTCCTTCCCGCGCGTGCATCCCGCTTGCGGGCCGCATCGAAGCAAGGAGCAGAATCATGAAGGCAGTTGTGATGACCGGCGCCAACCAGCTGTGGGAGGTCCGGGACGTCCCGACCCCGACGGCCGAGCCGGGGCAGGTTCTGGTGAAGGTGTACGCCTCGGGCATGTGTTACACCGACGTATGGGCCACGCAGGGTTACGGCGGGGACATCTACCCTCAGACGCCGGGCCATGAGGTGGTCGGTGAGGTCGTCGAGGTGGGTGCCGGAGTGCACACGCGGCAGGTCGGCGACAGGGTCGGGACGACCTGGGTGCAGTCCGCCTGTGGCCGCTGTGCCTACTGCCGTGAGAACCGGCCTCTGACCGGCCAGACCGCGATGAACTGTGCCGGAGCCCGCACGACGGGGTTCTCCGCGCAGGGCGGGCATGCGGAGTACATCGCCATCTCGGCCGAGGGGACGGTGCTGCTGCCCGACGGCCTGGCCTACGAGGATGCCGCGCCCATGATGTGCGCCGGGTACACCACCTGGAGCGGTCTGCGGGATGCGGCGCCGCAGCCGCACGAAAAGATTGCCGTTGTGGGCATCGGCGGGCTGGGGCACGTGGCTCTGCAGCTGTCCAAGGCGTCCGGCTTCGAGACCATCGCGATCACCCACTCGCCGGACAAGCACGACCTGGCCGTCCAGCTGGGCGCCGACCACGTCGTCGCCAACGGCAAGGAGCTCAACGAACTCGGCGGCGCTGACGTCCTCCTGGTCACCACCAACGCCTTCGGCGCTGCAGAGGAAGCGCTGACGGGCCTGCGGGTGGATGGCCGCGTCGTCCTCAGCGGTCTGGACTTCACCAGGCCCTTCTCCATCTCCTCCGAGGGTGTGCCGTTCCACATGATGCGCCAGCAGGTCATCGGCTCCACCCACGGCGGCCAGCACTACCTCAGCGAGGTCCTCGACCTCGCGGCCAAGGGCAAGGTCAAGCCGATCACCGAGACCTTCCCTCTCGCGCGTGCCACCGACGCCTTCGACCGTCTCACCTCCGGGAAGATGCGCTTCCGCGGCGTTCTCACGCCGCAGAACAGCTGACCGGCAGCACCACACCGGCCTGCATCCGTCACGTGCAGGCCACCCGCCGGACGGCGGCGTCACCGCCGTCCGGCGCCCTCACCCGAGTAGCGAAGCAAGGCAGGCGCCCATGCGTGAGCTGCAGAACCTGTACATCGACGGGACCTGGACCGCACCGGTCGAACGAACCGTCCTGGAGCGGACCGACCCGGCCAGCGGCAGGCCGATCGGCCGGGTCGCCCTCGACGGCGGGGCCGACGTCGACCGGGCGGTCACGGCCGCCCGCTCGGCGTTCGCCGCTTTCGCCGCCACCACCCCCGCTGAGCGAACCGAACTCCTGGAGACCATTGGCGCCGAGTACGCCCGCCGCGCCGAGGACATGGCGCTGGCCGTCACCACCGAACTCGGCTCCCCGCTGAACCTCTCCCGCACCCTGCACGTCCCCTCCACCCAGTCGCAGTTCCATAACGCCGCACAGGCGCTGCGCAACATGAAACTCGTCGAGGAGCGCGGAAGGACATGGGTCAGGCGCGAGCCGATCGGGGTGTGCGCGCTGATCACCCCATGGAACTACCCCGCCCTCCAACCCGCTGGCAAAGTCGCCTCCGCCCTCGCTGCCGGGTGCACCACCGTTCTCAAGCCGGCACAGCTAAGCCCCTACTCCGCAGTCGTGCTGGCAGAAGTCCTGGACGCAGCCGGTATCCCGCCCGGGGTGTTCAACCTCGTCATGATCCGCGGCTCGGCCGTCGGAGACGTACTGAACGCGCACCCAGAGGTCGACATGATCTCCTTCACGGGCTCGGGACCCGTCTCGGTCAGCGTGGCCCCCACAGCCAAGCGGCTCGTCACCGAACTCGGCGGCAAATCCCCGCAGATCGTGCTGCCCGACGCAGACCTGGACACCGCCGTGAACACGGCCGTCCTTTACGCCCTGGGCAACAGCGGGCAGACATGCGGCGCGGCGTCGCGCACCCTGGTTCCCCGCGAGCGCCTGGACGAATTCCTGACCGCCCTCACCACCAGGGTCCAATCACTGAAAGTCGGGGACCCCCACGCGCCGGACACCTTCGTGGGTCCCGTCGTCTCGGCCGACCAGTGGGACACCGTCCAGGGCTACATCCACAAGGGCATCGACGAGGGCGCCCGGCTCGTCACCGGAGGCCCGGGCAAGCCCGACCTCCCCGACACACTGCGTGGCGGGCATTTCGTCAAGCCCACCGTCTTCGCCGACGTCACCAACAACATGACCATCGCCCGCGAAGAGATCTTCGGCCCCGTCATGTCCGTCATCGCCTACGACAGTGTCGAGGACGCCATCTCCGCCGCCAACGACTCCCCGTACGGGCTGTGCGGATATGTCACCGGCGCTGACTCGCTGCGGGCCCGTGCCGTCGCCGAGCGGATGCGCACCGGCTACGTCCTGATCAACGACGCCGACTTCGACTTCAACACCTCCTGGGGCGGCTACAAACAGTCCGGAAACGGCCGTGAATGGGCCGACTTCGGGATCGGCGAATACCTGGAAACCAAGTCCATCGTCGGAGTCACCGCCTGAGCACGCTTCAGCCCAGTCATCTCCTCCCCTGCTGCACCTGCCGACCAGGACAGCCGATCCCACGGCACGTGAAGTGGTGCTTCCGCAAAAGGCGCGGCGCATGCGCCACAATCACGCGAACCGGTCTCCACCGCGCTGCAGCGCGCCTCTCCGCCTCTCCGCCCATCCGTTCCATGCGGAAGTCATCGACATCACGAGGGATCACCACGCATGAGTCCGCACGCACCCCGCCGGCGCAGGCTGCATACCCGAGCGGCAACCGGCCGGGTGACGACGATCGAGCTGTTCTTCGACCTCGTCTTCGTCTTCGTCATCACCCAGGTCACCCACCACATTGAGTCCCACCCCGGCTGGGAAGGCCTCCTGCACGCGCTGCTGCCCCTGACCGTGGTGTGGTGGATGTTCCTCGGCTTCAGCTGGCTCACCAACGCGGTCCGCCCCGATGCCACAGTGATCCGCCTCCTGCTGATCCTGGCCATGATGGCGTTCTTCATCATGGGCCTGGACCTGCCCTTCGTCTTCGACACCGACGGCCTTGCCTTCCCCCTCGCCTACCTGGCGGCCGTCGCCATCCACTGCCTGCTGTTCCTGACCGCCGACCGGGCATCCGCGAGAACCGCCATCCTGCGAACCGCGCCCTTCAACGCCTGCGCGGGAATCCTCATCCTCATCGCCCCGTACCTTCCCGAGGCCCTCACCTGGTTCTGCTGGGCCGCCGCTGTCCTGCTCCTGTTCTTCCTCTCGCCGATGCTCGGAGGCATCCGCGGTTTCGTCATCGAACCGCACCACTTCGTCGAACGGCACGGACTCATCGTCATCCTCGTGATCGGCGAATCCATCGTCGCCATCGGCATCGGCGCCCAAGGCCCCGTAGCAGGCCCCACCCTGGCCCTCGGCGTCGTCCTGGGCCTCGCCGTGGCCGCCGGCATCTGGTGGATCTACTTCGACGGCGACGACGTCCGAGCGGCGACCGCCCTGGAAAGCTCACCCGAACGTCGCCGCGAACTCCTGGCCATCTACCCCTTCGGCCTCGGCCACCTGGTCATGGTGATCGGCATCGTCCTCATCGCCGCAGGCATCACCGATGCCATCCACCACTTCGGTCATCACACCAACTCCTGGTGGCTCGGCTGCGGAACCGCGATCTTCCTGCTCGGACACGCCGCCTACCGGGCCCTGCTCGGCACCGGCCGCACCACCGAACGCCTGCTCGGAGCAGTCGCAGCCGTGCCTCTGGGCTGGGCCACGAGCTTCGCCGGATGGGCCATCACCGCTGCCATGGCCCTCCTCGTGTTGACTATCGCCACGGCCGACCATTACCAGGCACAGCCCGCGCCAGCCGCTGACTGACCAACTCGACAACCAACATCATCCATCAAGTTGGCACACCCACATCGGCCGCATCAACGCCATTGGATCCTGCATCCGCCGTCCCCTGATGGCGAGTTCCATGAGGCGCCCCCGGGCTACGTTTCGTGTTCTGGCCATGTCCTGATCTCGATGAAGGAGAAGGTGTTTCCGTGATCACGGTGATGTCGGTGAACGCGCTGAATCTGTACGGCAGCGACGGTGAGCAGGCTCAGAAGCGGTTCGCGGGGATCGAAGCGCTGATCCGGGACCGTGATCCGGATCTGATCGCGGTTCAGGAGATCATCGCGGACGGAGAGAACCGGGCGGCGACGTTTCCCGCAGCGACGGTGGGCGTGCGCAGGCTGGCCCAGGCGGTGGACCGCTGCTGTGAGATCGACGGACAGCCCGCGGTCGCGGTCGGTGGGATCATCCACCACACCGCGGTGCTGTGGCGTGACTGCGCAAAGATCCGGCCCGTCAGCGGCACGCTGCAGCGTTTGGAGCGCGAGTTGGCCGGTATGTGGCCATTGCGCCGTGGCCGCGGTATTCGAAGTCGACGGCCGTCGGTTGCGGGTCGGTTCAGTGCAGTTATCGCCGTTCGATCAAGCCTGGGGTCAAAGCGATGCAACGCAACTGCTGCGGGTGTTTCACCGAGACAGCGTTCCGGGGATCTGTGGAGGCGACTTCAACGGAACCGGCGCGGAGGAAGTCCGGACAGCGACGGGTATCGCACGTCGGAGAGGTCGGCCCCGCGCACGCGGGGATGTTCACGCAAGACTGGTGAAGTTTTCGTAATACAGAGCGACGAATAGCCTTGGGGCGGAGCAGGTTCCTCGGCTGACGACTGGAATCAAGGACACACCACCGCAGGCACCTGTCAGGCGGGGAGTCGACCGGTGTTGTGCAACCACTACGGAACTCGTCCTCGACGAACGCTGACCAGACCGCACCGAGGTGTTTGACGTCGCACGGCACCCGCCCGGTGGGCGGCGGACGGCGCCGGCCACCGGTCGGGTGCTGGCCGGTCAGGCGGTGCCAGGTCCGGGGGTCTTACTGGGTCGTGCGGTCGGTGGTGGGCTCGGCGGCCATCAGCGTCACCGCTTCGGTGCTGGCCTGGATCCGGGTGTGGCGGCGGACGAGCTCGGCCACGGCGTGGGAGAGCCGGGAGAGGTCTCCGGAGACGAGTGACGCTGTGGGGCGCTTGACGATCCGCGCGGCCAGGTCGGCGGCTTCGCGGGCGTCACGATCAAACTCGGCCTGCTCCCTGGCGACCGCGCGCACGAGCATCGAGGCGGCGGGCACGGAAGGGGTCTCTCGCTACAGTGCTCGTCGGCGCGGGGCCGGATGGCCACGCCCTGACTCCCTTGATCAGCGGTCTCAGGTCGTGTCCGAACGCCACCACCATACGAGCGATCCCCTCGGTACAGGGCACTCGACCGTCATTTCTCACCGAGTCGACGACGACCGGCGCGCGGGCGTGGCATCAGCGCGAGGAGAGCAACCCCGTCAGCAGTGCCGCGAGGACGGCGCTGACCACGGCCAGCAGCAGCAGTGGGGGCCGCGGTTCGTCCCACCGGCGGTAACGTACCCACCGGTACAGCAGCCCACCACCCACGACAACGATCGCCACGACAGCGGCGAGCGCGACGCGAGGCCCCAGATAGTCCACCGCTTCCCCGCCCCCGGGTGATCCGACCAGGGCGGCAGCCTACCGCGCCCCACGCGGCACCAGACCGACGAGTACCAGCGGCCGACCGCGGCCGCTCACCGTCGCACCGGCCAGACCCCACGCCCGCACAACCGCAGCCCCGCCCCGAGGTCTAGGCCACCGATCCGCCGGGCATACCCACCCACGCAGCACAGCACGGGAGATCGCCGCACTCCCGCGCCGAACACACCTCGCGGCAGACCAACCCGACTTGTCCACACAGGATGAAAGTGGGCGGCGAAGCCAGCGGGAAGGCCGTGCTCCAGCAGTCCCGGACCACCGGTACCCGCAAGACGCATCCCCGCCGCTAGCGCCGCATTGCCGACGGTACCGCCGGAAGTCGTCCTGCAGCGGGGCCCCGAGGTAGACGCATAGGGCCGATCCAGGGGGTCGATCAGGGCCAGCAGCGCACCTCTCCTCTACCGGTCCTCACGAAGAAACTGTGCGCCGATGGCGTACACCCCGTCCTCGCCCGCACCGACATCCCCGGACCGGACTCAGCCGCACAACGGCATACGGTCCGCGTGGACCGCTGAACACCACAGCCAGACGGCCCCTCGCCAAAGGCCCACTACTGCCGACCAGGCCCCCATCGCCGTGGGATCACCGGCCATCGTGACCGCGGTCGCGGCACCAGCCGCACACCCCGCGACCGGTCAACGCTGTGACCCGCTCCCCACACCGAACACAAGCGATCAGCTCCCGTGCGAGTCCGGCGCGGACCTGCGGGTCGCACCACGGATGAAACCGCCCCGGCAACCGCATCCGGTGCCCGCACCCCGCACAGCGATCCGGTACCGACATCGCGGCACCTCCCGTCACCCTCGTCGGCCTCGCCCACGGGCCTCCCGCTGCGCGAAGGTGCTGTGGAAGGTGCCGAAGGTGCCGGGCTCACGTACCGGCACCTTCGGCATCTTCGTCGCCGCTGGCGTGGCCGTCGGGCAGGACCCATTCCCACCGGCCGCCGGCGAAACCGGCTTTCACCGTCCGGGCACCGATCTTGATCCGGGCTTTCTTGACCTGGTCCCGCGACAACCCCGCCGCCTCCGCCGCTCTGATCACCACCCCCGCCTCCGCCCGACCACCCGCTTCCAGCAGAAAGTCCCGGAGCCACAGACGCGCTTCCGCACTTTCGCAGCGCTCCTCGGACGAAACCGGAAGGTCAGTGAGCAGGTCGGCCACACCGCGCTCGCTCTCGCCGACCAAGCGGAATCGGCCCACCGACGTCAGCTGCCCGTCGGCGGCCGGAACCGACGCCGGTGCGATCACATACCGCAGCGACGGGGTCGTCATCGGGGCGAGGTTGGTTTTGATCACCGACAGCACACCCGACCCGTCCCCCGCCTCGGGGTCGCGGGCGAAACCGATCGCCGAACGGACCACCTGCCCAAACTCGGCCGACCCGGAAATCGCCAGCAACGGATCCGCACCCGTCGACTTCCGGAAATGCGCCACCCCCACCACCGCCAGCCCAAGATCCTGCGCCAACTGGGACAACGGCTCCAGCAACGACCGCACGGCACCTTGCTTGCCCAGGTCCGTCCCGGTCATGGCCGACAGCAATGCGTCCAGCACGATCACCCGCGCCCCCGTCTCCTCGGCGGCCCGGCGCAGTGACGGCACATCCACCGCCAGCGACACACCCCCAGCGACGATGTCGGTACCGACCGTGGTTTCGGTGTGGACCGCCAGGACCCGGTCCATGTCCGCGCCCGCGGCCACCAGGCGCGGCGCCACCGTGGCCTCCCACGAATCCTCGGTCGCCACATACAACACCGACGCTGCCCGCCCCTCCAGCTCACCCGCCAACCGGCCGCGCGAAACTTGGGCCGACAGCCAGGCCGCCGCCTGTGACTTACCCACACCTGCATGACCCACCAACAGGGTCGTCTCCCCCAACGGGACCCGGCCCGTCCACAACCACGCCCGCCGCCGGACCGCGATCTCCGACGCCCGACGCCACACCACCCGCCGCCCAGCACCTGCCCCGGCGGTCTCAGCGGTGTCGGGGTCCTGCTGCTTCCGCCGTGTCCGCTCCGCCAGGCCTTCAGCCGCCGTCACCCCGCCGGGATAGACCGCGCCGTCGGCCGGGTCGCACCACGCGTCAGCATCCGGATTCGACCGTCCATACGGGACACTCATGCACCCTCGCTCTGGCCCGGGTGCAGCGGCCTTCCGGTGGCCCAGTCCACCGGGCCACCCCCATATCCACCACGCCGGGCATACGCCTCCTTGGCCAGCACGCCGGGTAGACGGCGCCGACGCTCCAACTCCGCGAACGACGGAACCACCCCAACCTGTCGCCAGTCGGCCAGATCCGCGATCGAATGGGAGGCTGCGGCCTCGCCCCGGCGGCGGTCCCACTCGACCCATTCCCGGATCAGTTCGCGGACGTGAGGGGATTCGGCCAGCAGCGCCACCCTTGGGAATTCGGTCCGCAACCAGCCACGGAGATCCCGCCACGCAGCCGCCTGCGTGACGAGATGCTCGTACACACCGCGGGGAACCGAGAGCATGTTGTCATCCGGTGGCACCACATCTCCTCGAACACCGACAGAACCAGCCCGTCAGCCGTCGTGGCGCACCTGTGAGCGACGCAGGAGCTCGGACATCCCGACGTAATGCGCCAGCCCGGCCAAGCGAGCGAGTTCGTCAACGACACCCAGGCCACAACCACGACCGGCACGAGGCCAGCACACGATTGTGGAACGGGCGATCACCCTCACCACTCTCAGGCTCCCAGCCGATTCCGTCACCGGTTGCCGTGTGTCGAATCCCCCCACGCCCGTGTTCCCCACCTGACACACAATTCACCGCCACGCCCCGACAGAACAGGAGTCCGGTCGCCAGGGCGACCGGACTCCCGCAGTGCACTACACGACGCGGGCATACAACCGGCACGATCACGCTCAAACCGGCCGAAGCCGTGGCCGCGTCCGCATTTCCCGTTTTTCTAGTGGGGTCTGGTGTGCCGGGCGAGAGGATGCGGTTCACCGGTCAACACCGCCACCGCCTCAGCGACTTCATCCAGGCCCGCGCGGATGTAGGTGGTGGTGGTGCCACCGTCGGCGCCGTTGCTGTCGGTATGCCCGGCGAACGCCCGCGCCACCGCATACCCGAAATGCCGCTCCACCCACGTCAACGTGGTATGCCGCAACCAGTGCGTGCTGATCTGCTGCGCGGCCACCCACGGCATGTGTTTTCCCAACCTTTGCCACAAATAGTCGTAGCGGCGGGTCGTGATCGGCTTCCCGGTGCGATACCGCAGCAACTGGCCACCCGACGCCAGCGCACCCCGGTGCTCGGCGTGGTCACACAAATGC
Source organism: Saccharopolyspora taberi (assembly GCF_039534165.1). Taxonomy (NCBI): domain Bacteria; kingdom Bacillati; phylum Actinomycetota; class Actinomycetes; order Pseudonocardiales; family Pseudonocardiaceae; genus Saccharopolyspora; species Saccharopolyspora taberi. The sequence goes on from NZ_BAAAUX010000019.1 coordinate 406,711, forward strand.
CGCATCAACGTCGGCGACACCGGCTGCCACCGCACCGAATCCCCCTTCTCCTGCAACAGAACCAGACACTGATCCGGATCCAGATCCTGTGGCCGCAGCGCCAGCGCACCACCACGCCGGCACGCCGTCTCGATATGCAACCGCAGAATCAACGTATCCAACTCCGGATCATTCCCGGTCGTGGCCGCGGTCTCGTTGATCTCGGCGATCCGGTCATCCGGCAACCCACGACGCGTATTCGGCAACCGCCGCGGTTTGGCCACCCGCCTGGCCGGATTATCGCGTTCGTCGATCAGCTCATCAGCCACCGCATGCCGGTAGACACACCGCAACGCCGCGATGAAATGCTCCACCGCACTTCGACCTCCCCGCGCGTTACGACGCCGCACCACCTTCACCCGCACCCGCTCGGCCAGACGCTCAATCTCCAACGCCGTCGGCTCATCCAACCGACGATCCCCCCACTCACCGACAATCCGCTTCCAATACGAGCCATACACCCGACGCGTCCCCGCCGACACCGCCTCCTCCACCTGAGGAACATATTCCGCGAACGTCGGCGCCACCGGCTTCACCTCAGGCACATCCAGCAGATCCCGTGGCGAGACCCCCATCCGCGACAGCAGCAGGCGCGCCGCCTCGATTTCAGCCTCACCCGGTGAGGACCGCTCCCCACTCACGACGCCCCACCTCCCTCGAGGAGGCGGGCGTGCTCAGCTGCCAGGAGGTCCTCCACAGCCCACAGAGGCCGCACCACCAGCACGTCCTGTTCAAGATCAGCGGTTAGCAGGACGCGGTCACCGGTGCGGATGTGACACCGTGTCCGGGCGGCGATCGGGAGTACGAGACACGGCTGCCACGGCAGCCGGTGCACCGCGGTCGGGTCCGGCCGCAGCACCACCCGCTGCTCGATCACCCGGACCAACACCGGCTGTCCCGGCTCCCAGCCCAAGTCCCGCAGCAACGCCCGGTCCAAGACCCGGCCCGAACCATCCACCCGGGCCATCCCGTGGATCATCCTGGCCACCCGAGGCGTGGCCACCTCAGCCACCGGCAGTCCAGCATCCTGCCCGCGCACCGGAACACTCCGCGCCCGGCTCGGCACCTGGTCGGTGGACGGCACAACACCGGGCACGAGACGCTCACCCATGGCCACCACCCCGGTGACCACATCCGGGACAGCAAGAGCCGCACCAGCGAAAACTCCGCTGGTGCGGTGCACACGTACACTCTACGCTTTGGGGGTATACCACCAACTTTTGTGTCCGAGGACGGACTTGCACACTAACCACCCGCCTCGTACTCCCTGACCCCGACTTGGCGGGGCCTGCGACTTCGAAACAGGACCCATAACCTGACGGGTCATGGGATCACTCCCCCGTTGTCTACCATTACCTGACATGGCCAGGGAGTTTCGCAAATGCGAACGCCACTAGCGGCGACTAATTGCGAGCGTCTGACGTTGTTAACCATGGGAAAACCATGGAGTTGATCTTGAGGTAGGAAACCGACACGTAGCCGCCTCAACCAGACCGCTGCTAGTTCACCGGCAAGCACTACGCATCGCACCCCCGCGACTCCGCCGTCCACATCGCCGAGACCGAACCACTCACCGGCACAGTCGGCATGTCCCCGACCAGACATCCCGCTCGTCCCCCATCACACGCCTCCAACGTTAGGGGCGGGCCGCGCCACGAGGGGGTGCGCGTGACCGGCCCGAACGGCCCGGCGGCCTTCCCTGCCACCGAACGGCCCCACTATAGAACTGGAGTTCGAGTGATCGCTACCGCGCCCGGCGCGTCGGGTCTTCGACCTGGTGCTGTGGGTGCACGGTCATTAGTCGGGGGATCCTGGTTGGAGGGCTGGTGGCCGCAAGGAGGAGGGGCCATGGAAGCGCGAGTGAGCACCTACACAGGCACTTCCGCACGGTTTGAAGAACTACTTGAAGGCATGGACCGAATAGCGGTAGCGCGGGAGCTTGAGCAGCTCGCTGGTTTCCAGGGGGTCGACGTCCTTGTTGACCACAGCGCCCGCAAGGTCCTGACGATCACGTACTGGGACAGCGCTGAATCCGCACAGGCCAGCGCTGGACCAGCAAATGCGATACGCGCACAGCTTGCCCACGAGAGTGGCCAGATCATTCAGAGTGTGGAGACCTATGAGGTCTGGCTGCGGCTCGGCAAGGCCTAGCCGTGTGGCGTGGGCGCCGCTCAGTGCGTGCTTAGGTCCGGGTGCCGGTAGCTGCTGCGATCGTGGCGTGCACGGCTCCGGTCCCGATGGTTCGGCGGACTTCTACGGTGATCTCGGAGGTCGCCGGACCGTCCGGGTGCCACCAGCCGCTGGACTCGCGGACTCTCTGCATGTACGGCCCACCGCAGAGGGAGCACAGCCAGGCAACCCACTACGTCGCCGGAACGCTGGCATGCCCGTAGGAACTGGCAAGCCGCCCACTCTCGCAGCGCGCCCAGCACGGGTCCGTTGAACCAGTCCAGAAGGCCGGCGTCTTCGGCGCGGAATCCGCGGTGTGCCCCTCGCGCCTCGGCGGCCTCGTGCTCGTCGTGCTCCTGGTCCTCGTCGCCTGGTGCTCGTTGAGCTTCGGTTCATCACTGCGGCCCCTGCGCGGTTCCTGGCCGCCTGCCGTCCTTCTGCGCCCCGGCCTGGCCGGGGCTTGCATACAGCTGGCAGGCGGCCCCGCAGGGGCCGCCCTTGAAAAATGAGGAAAGGTAGCTCTGAACACGCGAATCTTGCGCGCTAAACGCCGTTCCGTCCCGTCGGGTCGGCTGCTGGGACACCCAACGGGACAGGCGGACATGCTAGATGACCTGCGAGGTCAGCTGATGAACTCGGCATGGGACGGCCCATACGTCGTGTCCCGAGGCGTCCCCAAATCGGTAGCAGGGCCGCACAGACGACGCGCAGCACCGGGACACGGGGACCTGTCCCGAAGTGGTTCCGGTTGTGTTATACGGCGCGGCCTTCCGATTCGGGGTCGGCCGGATGGTTCAGCACGCGGGTACGTGCGAGTCCAGAAGGCGAAGCAGGGCTTCCTTCCTCGTTCGACACGGAACGTAGGAGACCCGAGCCATCATCGGCCCAAGTGCGTACCACTTCTTGCCCTTGATGCCCTCTGATCCAAGTACCCGATCAGAAGCTCGTTCTCCCCTGAGCCACAGAGGACGATCCATCGCCCTGTCTGCTGGAAATCCGACGACCGCTCGACGCGAACGGCGTCCAGGTCCACGGCCTCGTTTCGACCGACCGGCCTCGGACACCGTTGCACCTTCGACGGTTCGCCAGTTTCGTCCGCTGCGCGATCCTGCACGGTATCGGTACCCGAGCCGTGGTCTTCCGTAACACTTTCGTGACGTGCGCCTTGGAAGAGCTCGGCTCCGCGCGCTTCCGAGCTGACCCGGCGATGCCGTACGCACTCGCGAGCTCAGTTGCGGCCATCAGCAGATCGTGGATTGCCTGCCGAGGGTCGGCACCGTTGGTCATTGCCCTCCGCGTGGCCACCATCGCGGCATCGGCCCGTTCGAGCGCTTCCCAGTCCTGCCCGCCTGCTGCTTGCAGGCGCGCCCGCCGGGCTCGCTGCCGACACGCTGCGCCGTGATATCGCGCCCGGCGTCCGCGACCGGCCCCTGGCAACAACGCCTCGCCGCATCCCAAGCACACGCGATCAGACATCGAAAGCCCAATCGTGAAACATTTCGTGACATGCGCGCCGCCAACACGATGGCGGGGGTCACGAAACGATGGTCGAAAAGTTCGCGGCAGCACCGACCGGAGCACCGAGCCATCTACAGGCGGCGCAGTCCATCTAGGACAGCCACACGGACCTCGCGCGACGGCTCTGCGAACCCGCCGATCGGAGGTCTCTGCAACTCCGCGATCGACAAGATTCTGGTTGGTAGATCCGGGTTGAGATCGCCCTGCCACGCCGTGACGTAGCCGTCCGGCTCGGTCGAGGCGATGCCGTCCCACCCGTGCGGCGGACACAATCATCTGTCAGCCTGACCGTTCGGGAGTCCTGGTCTTCCCCCTTCGCGGATCCGAGTAACGAGTTCGTCCAGCGTCGTCACCAGCACGTCTCGATCTCTTGCGGTGCCGAGCCCCAGAGGTAGGTAGCTGGCGGCGTCATCAAGAAACCACTGCGCCTTTCGCACAAGCACGGCCATCTGAGGATCCTCGGCCGAGATTGCGGGCTGAACGTTCTTGTTCTCCGCGGCAGTCGCGGCCATGAGCCGCAACAAGCAGGCGCCGCACGGAGAGCACGGACAAGCTTTGCCCGGCTCCAGAGGATTCGTTGGGTCGGTCGTTTCCTCCACGTCCGCCGGGCGAAACCTCAGCACCCCCGCTGCGTCCGCGACTACGAGACCCTGCCCGAACATCACGAAGCCATGGTCTACATCGCCATGACCATGACCATGTCCCGACGCCTCGCATACACCGCAGACTCGTAACCTCACCGTTCAGACGCCCTCTAATACCGTGATCTGATGGCGCAAGGCGAGGATCTCGACGTCCTTGTCCCGGTCACTCATCGGTCGCGGGCCCCGAAGGTGGGGCTCGCGGGGCCGAGTGACGAATTCGCTAGCCTCGGGGGCGAAGGCCGTAGGTGAGAATGGCGTTTCCGGCGCTGGTGATGGCGCTGTCGAGGAGGCGAAGGCGGGTCAGCGGCACCGACTCGTCGAAAAGGCGGGTGCCTTCATCGGTCACCACGGGGTGCATGGTGAGGGTGAGGGTGTCGATGACACCGGCGAGGAAGAGCGAGCGGGTGGTTCGCACGCCTCCCGCGACGATGATGTCGCCATCGCCCTGCTGCTGGAGCTTCTGCACGTAGGCGACCGGGTCGTCGTTGATCACGGTGCTGTTCCACCCGAGGTCACCTTCGAGCGTGCTGGTGACCACGTGCTTGCGCACCGGGTTGATGAAGGCGCCGAACGGGTCCTCGGCGCCCGGCCAGTACTCCGACCATTCCTGCCACAACGTGCGGCCGATGACGACGTCGGTGGCGTTGCCGAGGGCGCGGCCCATGAACTCGCCCTCTTCGGGACCGAAACAATCGAACTGCCATTGGTCGGGCGCGTGCACGACGCCGTCGACGGTGGAGAACAAGTGGGCCGTGGTCTTGCGAGACATCGCTGTGCCTTTCGGTTGTGGTTAATCATCGCGATGCCCGGTAGACGAGGCGAGCGACACGAACTGATCGGTCGCTCGCCGATTTTTTCAACCAGTCGCCACCAGCTCGCTTGGCAGGCCGAGCTCGGCGAACACGGCCGGCCCCATGAAGTGGGTCAGGCCTGCGATCCGGCCGTCGCGCACGTCCACCACGTGCAGCGCGAACGGCTCCCACCGCTGGTGGCCGACCGGGTGGTAGACGGCCGCGGCAGGGCCGCCGTTGGCACGGGTCGGCAGGACGCGGGAGCCGCGACACACCTGGCCGGGGCCGCGCCACCAGGCCTCGACATCGGTCGCGCCCCGCAGCCACAGCGCATACGGCGGCATGCTGAACACGGCGTCCTCGGCGAGGAGCTTCACCAGCCGGTCGACGTCGTAGGCCTCGAAGGCGGCGACATAGGCCTCGAACAGCGCCCGCTCCGACGCGTCGTCGATGGCACGACGGTCGGCCGGGTCGTGGTCGGCCAGTGTGCGGCGGGCCCGCGCCAATGCGGAGTTCACCGAAGCCACGGACATCGCGAGCAGCTCCGCGCACTCGGCCGCCGACCATGCCAGCACGTCTCGAAGGATCAACACCACGCGTTGCCTCGGCGGCAGCAGCTGCAGCGCGGTCACGAACGCCAGCCGCAGCGACTCGCGATGCACCGCGATCTCGGCGGGGTCCGCGCCCACCCGGAGCCGGTCGTCGGCGACCGGCCCGACCCAGCACTCCGCCTCCCTGGTTGTCAGGCCGGCGAGGTCGTCGGGCACCACACCGGGGCCGCACATGTCCATCGGCAAGGCGCGCCGCTGCGGGGCGCGCTTCATGTCAAGGCAGATGTTGGTGGCGATCCGATACAGCCAGGTACGCACCGACGACTGGCCGGCGAACCCGTCCCCGCGATTCCACGCCCGCAGCATCGTCTCCTGCACGGCATCTTCGGCCTCCGGGTAGCACCCGAAGAACCGGTAACAGTAGCCGAGCAACTCGCCGCGGAATTCCTCCACCTGCAACGGATCGATGACGGGCACGATCTCGAGCATAGTCGAGGCGCCGCGGCTGGTGCCCGCGTTCGCCAAGGTCACTCCGGTCAAACGCGACCGGAGTGGACGACGCGTCCATTTCGGAACGCGAAACTGACGTGCGTCTGGGCTCCATCGGCGTCGCACGCCGATCCTCACCCAAGTTCCCAGACGCCCTCTAAGACCCGCGCAACACCAGCCACGCAGGGAACACAAGCAGGCCACCGAGCACCACCGGATCGCGCCGTAAACCACACCAGCCCCCAGCAGCGGCCAGAAGTCGGTGAACGGGGCGACCAGGCCGAAGCCGCACCGAGGGTGATCGCGACGCGCCTGCCTCGACGACCGCTGCCGGTCCAGCGACTCGTCGTGGCTGGGCGAGGAGCCTGTCGGGAACAGCGAGCGGCACCCGTTCACGCGGTCGTGATGGAATTCCGGTGAGCCAGCATCACGGCTTTCGGCCAACGCCCCCGACGATAAGGTGCTCCGCGTCGGTCACCGGGCGCAGGCGAGGGCCGTCGGGCCACCAGTCGTGGAGGTAGGACAGGCCGGGTTCCACGATCTCCAGGCCGTCGAAGTAGGACTGGATCTCCTCGCGGGTGCGCCAGAAGCCGCTGCCCAGGTTGGCGTCGTGGAAGGATTGCTCGGTGCGGCGGGCAAGGTCGGCGTAGTAGCCGTTCTCGTCTTGCGGGTTGAAAAAGTGCGTCAACGCGAGGTACGAACCCGACGGCAGTGCCTCGATGTATGTCCTCATGATCTCGTGTGGGTGCAACTCGTTCGGGACGTGGTGGATCGTTCCGCACTGGATGAGCGCCAGTGGCGTGTCGAAGTCGATGTGGGTTCTGATGGTCGGATTCGACAGCAGCTCGTCCGGCTTGGTCAGGTCGGCGCTGACGAAGTGGGTGAGGCCGCTTTCCTCAAGCAACGCCCGCCCGTAGGCCAGGCACGCGGGATCGTTGTCGACGTAGACGACCGAGGTCTCGGGCTCGATCCGCCGTGCCACCTGGTGAGTGTTTTCCCTGGTCGGGAGACCGGAACCGACGTCGAGGAACTGCGTGATGCCTGCCTCGCGGGTGAGGAAGCGGATGACCCGCGTCAGCCAGTGCCGGTTCTCGATCGCCAGCAGCCTGGCCTCCGGCAGTACCTCCATGGCCTGATGCAGTACCGCGCGGTCCACCTCGAAGTTGTCCTTGCCGCCAAGGAAGTAGTCGTAGGCGCGGGCGACGCTGGGTACCGAAGTGTCGATCTCAGGCGACGGTGGGGTCTCACTCACGAAGGTGATGTTGACACACTCTGCTCACGAGGTGGACCCCTGTATCCGGATGAGTTTCCTTACCGACGGCATGGGTGCTTCAAGCGGAGATCGCCGCCGCAACGGCGTCCCGGCGTGGCCCGAGTTCAGTCGTGCTTGTCCAGACGTGTTGTCGCGCTGGACCAGCCGCGCTACGGGCGCCGTGAGAGTCCCCTGCGCCTCCCGCGGGGTGGCAGAGTCGGATTTGCTCGCCCGATCAGGACTTCGAGTTGCCACGACGTGGGAGGAGGTCGCGCTCCATAGCCTCGACGACGGCAGCGGTGCGGTCGCTGACATCGAGCTTTGCGAAGATTCGCAGCAGGTGGGTCTTCACGGTGGCCTCGGTGATGTGGAGCCGCGCGCCGATCTCGGGGTTGGACAAACCCGCGGCGACCTCTTGCAGAACGTCGGTCTCGCGCGGGCTCAGCGTGACCGGCGTCGGAACACGCATCCGGGCGACCAACCGGGCCGCGACGCGCGGAGCCAGCACTGTCTCGCCACGCGCCGCGGCGAGGACGGCACTGGTGAGCTGGTCGCGGCCGGCATCCTTGAGCAGGTAGCCGACAGCGCCGGCGTCGATCGCCCGCTCGATGTCGCGGTCGGTGTCGTAGGTGGTCAGGATGAGCACCTACGTCGCGGGGTGGTCGTCGACGACCCGCGCCCAGGTAGCAGGGGTCGTGATAGGTGACGTCCTCGGCGACCGGAGCGACCGGGACGAGCCGCTTCTCGCGGACCAGCTTGTTCAGCAGCTGGGTGTGGTGCACGACCTCGAAGTCCCCGCCCAGCTGCGAGTACTCATTCGCCAGGCTGTTGAAGCAGTGCGCACACGTGGCGACGATCTTGCGCTTGCCCGGCTCCCGGCCCTCGAACAGCATGTCCCAGTGGTTACGTAGCGGCTTGGCTTCTTCCACTCCGGTGTGCTGCCGTCGTCGACGCTGAAAACCACGGTTCGGCGCGTGCCCACCCAATCCCACCCGTCCCGCAACACCTTGCCAGGTGGCCCACAAGCAACTGGACAGCACCTCGGCGTCGATCGCTCGCCACCATCGGTGGCCTTCCTGACCGCAGTCTTGGTTTCCAGGACGCAAGCGCCGAAAACATCCGGCTAGAGCTCAACTTCCGGATCCGCACCAGGGCCGATTGGATCAACGATATGGTCTGCCCGACAAGTGACTCCGTGCTATCGGATTGCTGCGGAGAGAAGCGTGTATCGAGGCGGCGAGGTCATGCGCGAACAACATCGCGAAGGCGGTCTCCATGCGGAGAGCGACGAAGCGCACCACGAAGTGCCCGAACAGTCCGAAGTCACGAGCTCGGACGGTGCCGAAGAGCCTCGCACCACCGAAACCGCGGGTGAGACCGTTGCGCAGACGCCGGAGACCGGAGAAGCACCGCAACCGCTGGCGGAACTGACCGGCGCGGTTTCCGCGCTCACCGAAGAGGTTCGCGAGCACCACGCCAGAGCGGCGGCGCGGGAACGGGTCATCGACAACCTGCACGCTGAGGTGGAACGCCTGCGGGCCGGCGAGCAGAGTCTCCTGCTGCGCCCGATCGTCACCGACCTCCAGAACCTTCGCAACGATCTGCTGCGCCAGGCCACCACCCTGCCCACCGAGGTCGACCGAGAACGGACCGCGGGTCTGCTGGAATCCTTCGCGCTCAGCGTCGAACTCGCCCTGGAACGCTGCGGCAGCGAGCCGATCCGTCCGGCCGCCGGGGACCGGTTCGACGCGCGCGAACACCGTGCGGTCAAGCTCGTTCCCACCGACAGCGCCGAGCAGGACGAGACGGTCGCCGCTGTCGTGGCCGACGGGTACCGGGACACCGGGAACGACCGCATCACCGCTCCGGCCCGGGTGCACGTGTACCGGTGGAAGCGCGTCGAAGTCGACAGCACGCAACAGGAACAGGAGAACGCGGATGCCTGACGAGAACCTCAAGGTCTTCGGCATCGACCTCGGCACGACCTACTCGGCCATCGCCTACGTGGACGAGACCGGACGGCCCGCGGTGTGCCGGAACACCGACAGCCTGGAGACGACGCCATCGGTGGTGTTCTTCGAGAACGAGTCCAACGTCGTGGTCGGATCGGTCGCCAAGAACTCCGCGATCACCTATCCCGAGCAGGTCGTGTCGCTGATCAAGCGGGAGATGGGCGGAAAGGCCGTCTACGACTACCACGGCACCACCTACACCCCCGAGTCGATCTCGGCGCTGATCCTCAAGCAGCTCGCCCAGGACGCGGCCTCGCACACCGGCGGCACCGCGCACCGGGCGGTCATCACGGTGCCCGCCTACTTCGGCATGCTGGAACGCACCGCCACCAAGAACGCCGGGAAGATCGCCGGGCTGGACGTGATCGGCATCGTGCCGGAGCCGGTGGCCGCCGCCCTGCACTACGAGGCGACCAGCGATGCCGAGGACAAGACGATCCTGGTCTACGACCTGGGCGGCGGAACGTTCGACACCACCGTGATCCAGGTGTCGTCCGAGGAGATCGTGGTGCTGTGCACCGACGGCGATGACCACCTCGGCGGCGCCGACTGGGACGCCCGGCTGCGGGACTACCTGCTTGAGCGGTTCACCGAGTCCGCCGGTGCCGACGCCGAGGACGACGAAGAGTTCATGCAGTCGCTGGCCACGACGGCGGAGGAGACGAAAAAGCAGCTCTCCCGCACCGAATCCCGTGCCGTCGCACTGCGCGGCGCGGGCAGCAGCGCCCGCATCGAGGTCACCCGCGAGCTGTTCGAGCAGGAGACCAGGGACCTGCTGGACAAGACGATCGAGATCGTCCGGCGCACGCTGAAAACCCTCGCCGACAAGCAGCCCGGGACGACCATCGACGAGGTGCTGCTCGTCGGCGGCGCCACCAAGATGCCCGCCGTCGCCGAGCGCCTGCGCAGCGAGTTCGACTGGGAGCCGAAGCTGCACGACCCGGATCTGGCCGTGGCCAAGGGTGCCGCGCTCTACGCCCTGGGGCGCGTGGTGCACCGGGAGAAGGAGGAAGCGGAGAACGCCGGTGGCACCACCGCGGAGGTCAACACCCGGGTGGCCGAGGCGGTCGACTCGATGGCCAAGCGGACCGGGATCTCCTCGCGGACGTTGGAAACCCTGGCCGCGAAGCAGACCCGGAACGTGCTGCCGAAGGCGTTCGGGGTCAAGCTGGTCGACACCAGCGAGCCCGATTGGCAGCGCAAGCCGCAACGGCACTACATCCACCACCTCGTGCACGCCAACGACCCGTTGCCGACCGAGGTGCGGAAGCTCGACGCCGCCACCGTCGAGGAAGGCCAGCAGGGCGTCGAGATCGAGCTGTTCGAGCAGTCCGGTGTCGTCGCCGGACCGGAGCTGGCCGAGAACAAGGCGCTCAACGAAGGCAAAGGGCTCATCGACGGTCTTCCGCCGCTGCCGGCCGGCTCCCCGGTGAACATCCGGATGACCGTCGACGCCGAAGGGCTGCTGGAGCTCAACGCCACCGAACCCAGCACTGGCAGATCGCTGGACATCAAGGTCCGGGTGAGCGTGCGCAGTGACGAGGAGGTCGCCGCGGCGACGGAGGTCGTCGCCGGGATCACGGTCTCCAGCTGATGACGTTCGACCCGAAGGACTACGAGCAGAAGGTCGTCCGGCCGCTGCGGGGGCGCAGCGGCCGCCTGCCGGACGACCTGGTGGCGCGCTACGCGCTCCGGCTGGACTTCGCCGACGCCGACGTGGCCCAGCGGGTCGGCGAGATCCGTTCGCACTGGAACAAGAGCGCCCAGTCCACCGCGAAGTCGTCGTTCGTGCGCAGCGTGTACAAGGCGTTCCTGCGCGAGGACGAGGAGCTACGGCGCCGGCACGGCGACGACATGTTGCGGATCTCCTGGTGGCGCGACCACGACGCGGCGCGCACCGGCAGCCGCAACCAGCACGTCGACGAGCTGGTCACGATGCTGCGCACGGACTTCGGGGATCTCGGTCTGATCACCTCCCGGCAGCTCGAAACGATGCGGGAGACCTTCGGGCAGCTCGCGCCGGAGGAGGTGGACCAGGCGCTGGACATCGCCGGAGTCCGGCTGAGCACCCCGGTCGAGCTGCCCGGTACCAGCGGCCTGCGGGACACGCTGTACCGCCGGTTGAAGTCGCTGCTCACCGAGGCGGAGGTGGCCAGCATTCCCGAGCTGCTGCACGGAGAACTCACGAGCCTGCGGATCCTCACCTCGTTCGACAGCACCCCGACTCGTCCCACCGGGCTATCCTCCGAGGCGGTGCGGCATGCGATCGACCGCGAGAACCGCCGTTCCGGCAACCGGGCCGCCCGCGAGGCGCTCGGTCTCCTCAACACCGCCGTCACCGCCGACGGCGTCGACCTCCGGACGCTCACGCTGTTCCACCTGCTCGACGACGTCCGCAGGCATCACGAGAACCGGGCGCCGGCATCGGTGCTGTTGCGGCAGCTGCGGCTGACCAAGCTCGACGAGGACGAGGCCCGGCAGGCCGTGGCAAGCGTGCTGGACGAAACCGGCGGTAGCGGCCCCAGCGCGTCTCCCGGTCTGCCGAGGGTCACCGAGCTGCTTGAGGACGGTTGTCTCGTCGCAGCCGAGCAGGCGCTCACGGGCATCGTGGACACCGACGAAGCGCAGAAGGCCCGTGAACTGGTGGAGCGCCAGTCCGCCCGGTTACGGGAGCTTCGCGACGCCGCGCACCGAGCGCTGGCCGATGACGACGAGGAGCAGGCCCGTCACCACCTCCGGCAGGCCGCGGGGCTGGCCGCCGACGACGACGGGATCACCGCGGAGCTGCGCCGGATCCCGCTCCCACCGGTGCTGGAGGTCTCGGCGCACCCGGACGGGCTCGCCGTGCGGGTGTCGTGGCGCCCGCCGGCCAGTCACGAGGCGGGCACCCGCTACCGGCTTGTACGTCGCTCCGGCCGGATCCCCGTCGATCCCGAGGACGGTGCTGTCGTCAGCGAGGACACCGGGTCGGTGGTGCTGGACGACAGTGCCCCGGCCGGGATCGTCACCGGATACGCGGTTTTCGCCGCGGTCGAAGAAGGAGTCTGGTCCCGTCCGGCCGGAGCTGAGATCGAGATCCTGCCACCGGTTCACGACGTGCGCGTGAAGGTCGACGAGGGCGCGGTCCAGGCGAACTGGAAGGTCCACCCCGACACCATCGCCGTCGACGTGCTCCGCAGGGACGGCTCCGGCGACGCCTCGGTGGCGACCACTGGGACGACGTCGTTCCGGGACAGCGGTGCCGATCGCGGGAGCGGCAGCGCCTACCTGCTGACCGCCCGCTACCGCAGATCTGACGGCACCGACGGCGAATCGACCGCCGTGCGGGTCGAAAGCAGCACCAGCCGCCGGGCGCCGACACTGCCGCCGATGACCGGGCTGGAGTTCCGGCGTTTCGGCCCCGAGCTGGTGCTGTCCTGGACCTGGCCGGAGCGCGCCAGGGTCGCCGAGGTCGCGTGGACCGACGCGGATGGATCCGGCCACCGTCGCCTGACCAGACAGGAGTACCAGGCTTCCGGCGGCTGCCGGATCGAACCGGGCCGCGGGCTGGTCCGGGTGCGGGTCAGCGGTGTCGCCGAGGACGGCGCGGCGTGGTCGTCCCCGGTCGAGATCGACGTCCGCGACCTGCCCCCGCACATCGGCTACACCGTCCGGCGCCGATCGCTGCCACTGCTCGGCGGCACCGCGCGGGTCACGTTGACCGCGGACCAGCCGGTGCCGACGTGCGCGGTGCTGGTGGTCGTCGCGCGAGGCCGGGTCATGCCGGTCCGGCCGGGCGACGGACAGGTCGTCCACCGCCTGGAGCAGGAGTTCCGTCCGGGAGAGCCGGTCGAGGTCTCCGTCCGGCTGCCGAAGCTGCGCCGCCCGTACTGGCTGCGGTGCTTCACCGAGACCGCCGGGGTCCGGCTCGTCGATCCGCCCACGACACAACTGAAAGCCACCTGATGCCCAGGATCGCCTGCCCCTACTGCTACAACCAGTTCCAGTCGGCCGATCTCCGCTACCAGTGCACCGGCCGGGCCGCGCCGGGGAGGGACCGCTGCGCCAAGAGCGTCGACGACGAGCGGCAGCGGCTGACCGGCTACTCCTCCCCGTCCTGGCCGACGTTCGCGCCGCCACCGTCGAGACTCCGGCTGCCGCAACGGAAAGCGGCCTGCCCGGACTGCGGCACGTCGACAGGCATCCGGGCCTGCCCGGTCTGCCGGACGCCGCTGCCCGCGAACTTCGCCGACAGCCGGAGCCCGCTGATCGGCATGGTCGGCGGAAAGAACTCCGGCAAGACCGTGTACACCACCGTGCTGGTGCACGAGCTGCGCCACCGCATCCGCCGCCGCTTCGACGCCGACATGTCCTTCGCCGGGGAGCAGGCGGGAGTGGAGACCGCGAGCTGGCTGGAACGCTACGAGCACGCGCTGTTCGACGACAGCGCGCTGTTCGAGTCCACCGCCAGCTCGGCGGACGGTATCCGGGTACCGCTGGTCCTGCAGTGGCGGCAACCGCGCCGTTCCCTCGGGCGCGAGGTGCACAGCACCACCACGCTGTCGTTCTACGACGCGGCGGGCGAGGACATGACAACCCAGGACTTCGTCAACAGCCAGTCCTACCTCGGCGCGGCCGACGGGCTGATCGTCCTGCTCGACCCGTTCCAGCTTCCCGGCACCAAGGATCGGATCACGGTTCCCGACGCCGGCCGGCGGGACACCGAACCGCCGCTGAGCGTGCTCGACCGGATCACCGAACTGCTGCGCACCACCGGCGGAATCGGCGGCAAGCAGCGGATCCCGGTGCCCATCGCGGTCGTGTTCTCCAAGATCGACGCCTTCTACGGAATGCTGGGCGAGGGGCACGCCCTGCTGCGCGAGCCTTCCCCCGGGCCCTACTACGACGAAGCATCGGGCCGGGACACCGACGAGCACCTGCGGTCCCTCCTCGCCGAGCTGGGAGCCGACGACATCGACGCGCATCTGCGCGCGCACTACAAGACGTTCCGCTACTTCGCGGTGTCCGCGCTGGGTGCCGAACCGGACTACGACCGCAAGTTGATCGATCCCGGCGGGGTCCGGCCGTTCCGGGTGGACGAACCGCTGTTGTGGCTGCTCGGCCTGTTCAAGGTCATCGAACGGAGTGGACGATGAGCTTCGAGTCGCTGTTCTACACGGACTGCCGCCAGGGTCAGGGACTGCGCGGTGGTGCGGGGTTCCAGTTCCAGGCGGTGTCCGCCGGAACAAGCCACGAGATGATGACGCTGGTCCAGCGTTCGGCGCTGTACGAGGCTCCGCTGGGCTGGATGCGTGCGAAGCGTCCCGTTGCCGACTACCCGCCGTCGCTGACGCACGTCCACGACGGCGTGTACGCCACCGCTCGCGGGGTGTACCTCGGAACCGAAATGGGCGGCGTCCGGGAGGGCAACCAGTTCACCCACGCAGTGTGCACTGTGGACCCCCAGGCGTACGGGCCGATCCGTCCCGCTCAGCTCTGGGGGGCGCCGTGGTGGTCCGAGCAGCCCGCGGCCGGCACCCAGTGCGATCCGGTGCCTGCCGAGCCGGAGCCGGGCCCGTGCGGGGTCGAGGCGGTGCGGGACTGGGTCCTGGGCAGGCCCGACGGCGAAAGCTGGCTGGTGGCCGTGAACTCCGCGCTGGAGCGGGTCCACCACCGGGATGCCCGGCGGCTCGTGTTCGTCGGCGCCGACGCCGACGAGATCGTGCGCTGGATCGCCGCCGGAACCCTGCTGCTGCCGCAGGAAACCGCGCTGCGCATCGGATTCCGCGTGTTCGCGACCAACCCGCAGTACAGCAGGCACGAGGTGCTCGCGCTGCATCCGGACTGGGCCGGACAGCTGGCCGACACCGCGCGGGACGACGGGTTCGTGGTGTTCAACCTCGAAACCGGGAGGCACTCACCTGTCGAACCGTCCGGGTCGGCGCAGCACTGGGTTCCCCGCTTCCTGCGCGCCGACCCGTTCGACGTGATCGACGCGGTGGAGCTGGCGCACCGGTTCGCCCGCGAGGGAAACCGCGACCGCCCCACGACGGCCGATCGGCTGGTCAGCGGTGTGCTCACGTTCGGCGACCCGGTCGACAACCACGCACACGCGCTGGAGCTCGCCGACTGGCTGGTGTCGTCGTCCACGGCCGACGCGCTGGAACCCGTGGTCGAGGCGATCATGTCCGAGCGGCCTTCCGCTTCCGTGCTGCGCAAGCTCGCCGAAGCCGTCCGCACCGGCCCCGTGGAACTCGCCGTTCAGATCCGGCATGCGCTGCTCCGGGCCCAGCTCGACGAGATCGTGCGGGGCGCTCGGAACATCGACCTCGCGCCGCTGCCGCCGCTGCACCTGCCCCAGGCCGACCAGGATCGGGCGCTGACGCTGGTCGAAGCGGCGGTCGGCAGCATCCCGCCGGAACAGGTCGACCTGCTGTTGCAGCTCGCGGCAGGGTTCGGCCTCACGCCCCGGCTGGACCGGTTCGGCGCCGCCGCCGCACGGTTCGTCAGCTGGTGGGCGGACACGCCGGGCGCACCGATCAGCCCGATCCGCTGGTCGTGCGGGCCGCAGCTGATCGACCTGCTCCGCGACGAGTTCGCGTTCCGCCTGCGCGGCCCGCATGCCGAGCAGACCGCCACGATGATCCGTGAACACTGGTGGCCGCTTCTGCTGCCGACGGTCACCGATCCGTTCATGCGGCTGGACGCCATCGTCGCCGGCGCAGCGGTGGCCGCCGGCGGGCAGAACCGCCAGGACGCCATCGGCGCCTTCCGCGCCGCGTTGCGGGAGTCCGGGCGCCCCGGCACAGCGGACACGGTGTGGGACGCGCTGTTTCAGCACTCCCGGCCTTCGGTGACCGAGATCGTGGAGTTCCTCTCGTCCGCCGAGATCTCGGATTCCTTGGCGCAGAAAGTCCTTGCCACGCTGAATGATTCCGTGGTGGACGACCGCTATCTCGACGTCCTGCACGCACTCGGCGACCAGGTGCGGACAGAACCGTTGGTAGCACTGCGCAACGAGGACCGGGTGCTCCAGGACTGGATGCTCGCCGTGCAACGCAACCTCGACGCCGTGCCTCTGGACGACGTGTCGGCGAAGGTGCTGAACGCGCGAGCACCGGGTGTGGTGAACGTGCTGCTGGCCGCCGACCTGCCCAGGGGCAAAGAAGCTGTGACGCGAGGCGGAGAAGCGTTGCAGCGCATGCTCGTTCGCGAACTGGCCGTGGTCTGGAACAGCGACTCGCCCGACCAGCGCAAGGACAAGGCGGTCGGGCTCGCGTTCCTCATCGGCTGCTCCGACCCCGTGTCGGAGGCGATGCGAACGGAGTTCGACAAGGCGTTGGAGGCGTGGGCGACCCGGCACAAACAACCCGCGCACGTCCGGATCAGCCGGTTGCTCCGCGCCGAGGCCGCGAGCCACGCCGCCGAGTGGCACACGTGGCTTCAGGAACTCGGCAAGAACAAGGCCAGGAAGCCCTCCGCCGCGCGCCGCCTGTTCGGCCTGCGAAGAGAACGTGGTGAGTGATGCATCCTGTCGTCCTGCTCGTCGCTGTCGGGATGGGCTGCTTCGCGGCCTTCATCCTGCTTTACGTGGCGTTCTTCGCGGCGTCGCTCGGCTCCCTCGCCGGCATCGCATGGGCCTTCGTCATGGCCTGCATGACGCTCACCGGACGAACCCGCTGGCAGCCGGCGCTGGTAACGCCCCAGCACGTCGTCACCGGAACGGCGGGACTTCCCCGGTTGCGCGGTGACAAGCCCTACGGCCGGGACTGGGCCTGGCCCAATTACCTTGTCGCGCAATGGCGTTATGACTGGCTCGCGGTCTGGACCGCGTTGCGGCACACCGTCTCTTCCGGGTACCAGCGAATCCTCGACTGGCGGGTGGACTTCCAGAACAACGCGGTGCGGTGGGCGGTGCTGGCGGTGCCGTTCGCGGCCTGGACGGGCGTGACCGCCGGGCTGGCCATCGGCACCTTCATCGTGACGGTGGTCTGCGGTGTCGCACTGGTGATCGCCTGGGGCGGATGGGGCGCTGTGATCGGCGTGCTGCGCGCCTACGACGGCACCGTGCGCCGGATCCGCAAAGCAGACGCCGTCTGTCCCCATCCGCAGTGCTACTACAAGCAGAACGTGCCCGACTACAAGTGCTTCAACTGCGGTCGGGTACATCGGGACATCCGGCCCGGACTGCTGGGCGCGGTGTGGCGGCGCTGTGGCTGCGAAGCACGGCTTCCGACGACCGTGTTGCGCGCGGCCCGGAAGCTGACCGCGCTGTGCGAGCGCTGCGAGCGACCGTTGCGGACCGGGTCGGCCGCCGTGACCGGTGTCGCGCTGCCCGTGTTCGGCCCGGTTTCGGCGGGCAAGACCCGCCTGGTGTACGCGGGTCTGGTCAAGCTGCGCGACGAACTGGCCGCGGCAGGCGCCGCGCTGGAGTTCGACGACGAGTCGGGCAGGCAGGCGTTCGACGACGGTACCCGGCTCGTCACCGACGGCGGCAACACCGCGAAGACCCCGGCAGGCCAGCTTCCCGCCGCCATCACCGCCCGGGTCCGCCGGAAGCGCCGGGAGGCGCTGGTGAACCTGTTCGACGCGGCAGGCGAGTTCTTCGCGGACCGGGAGGACAACACCGAGCTGGAGTTCCTCGACCACGCGCGCGGACTGGTGTTCGTGGTCGACCCGTTCTCCATCCCCTGGGTGCAGGACCAGCTCGGAGGTGCGAAGGACCCGCGGGTGGTCGCCGCCCAGCCGGCGTCGAAGGCCCCCGAGGACGTGTACCAGGTGACGGTGCGCAGGCTGAAGGACTACCAGGTCGCGCTGGACCGCCGAGCGCTGGCGATCGTCGTGGTCAAGGCGGACCTGCTCGGCGACCTGCCGTGGGCGCGGCAACTGCTGTCCGGCGCGGTCCGGGAGTGGCTGAACACCGCGGGACTGGACAACCTGGTGCTGGCCGCGCAACGCGACTTCGCGAAGACCCGCTTCTTCGTCACGTCGTCGGTCACCGGAATCCGTCCGGGCAGTGCCTTGTCGCCGGCCGAGCCGTTCCTGTGGTTGATACGACGAGGCGGGTTCTCGATCCCGCGCGGCCGGAACAGCAGATCAGTCGAGGAGAGCGCATGAATCCCGAACCGCCGTTGGGCTACCGGGTGCACCGCTGGGTTCTGCTGGGAATCGTGGTCCTCACCGGCCTTTACGTGCTCTTCGGCCTGGTGTGGTCCTTCATCCCGTGACCGGCCTGCTTTTCCTGCCTTTCCCCGTCGTAACCTGCACCCGGTACGCGCTGAGCAGAACGTTGACGTGCCGGGTGCCCACCGGCGTCGACAGGTCGATCTGCCTGGAGACTTCCAGCACCTCCGGTCCGCACCTGTCGCCGAAAAGCACCAGTGCGGGCTTGCCGACATCACGCTTGGACGGCCAAACCAGGCCGTGCGCCCATTCGGCCTGCTGCCGGATCCAGTTCGACCAGCGGCGAGTCTTGCCGTAGTCCTCGCTCTGGATCAACCACTCGTCCTGGGCGACCGCGGCCAGGTCGGGCCCGCTGAGCAGGCTCACCAGCGTGAGCTCGCGAGTCGTGCGGACCGCGCTGAGTTGCCGTCCTTTCACCTTCGCGTATCCGGCGGTGCGCAACCCGTTGCTCAGAACGCGCAGATCGCGACCGAGGTATTCCATGAGCGCGGTCGAGGAGTGCGGCGCCGCGTAGTAGGTGGGGTAGGGATCGCGCTCGGTGCCGTCGAACCGTCCGCCGCCGAAGTGCTCGTCGGACGGATCCGGCCGGAAGCTGGTGGCGTCGAACTTGGTCAGGTGCACCCGGAACAGCTCGGTGCCGGCCGGCAGCACATGCCGAACCGGGGAATCGGCGTACTTCGGCGGGGGTGCGAGGTCCGGCATCGCTCACACCTCCGAGTAGCTGGCTCGGGCGGCGTCGATGAGGGTCTGATCGGCGACCTGCCCTAGCAGCCGGGCCGGAACACCGTCGAGCCAGGCGTTCTCACCGAGCCACCAGTCGGCGACTCCCCACGGGTCGTCGGCGGCGTCGAGGAGCCGGTTGACGGTGCGCACGACCTCCAGCGGCTGCCCCGAAGAGCCGAACTGGAAGGCGGGCCAACGGTCTCCGCCCGCGTGCTCGATGCAGAGCAGATCCGGATCGTCGACGGCGATCCCCCGCGCCCGCAGCTGCGTCTCGTCCAGCGCCTCTGCTTCGAGGACCCAGCCGGGTATCTCCATCTCTCCCCTGGACAGCAGGCGATCGTGCAGGGTGCTGCCCAACTGCCGCCAGTCCTGCTCGGCCCCGGTGGAAAAACGCGCCTCCGGGGCCGCGAGTTCGCGACGGACCCGGTGTTCGGCGGGCAGCGCATCGGTAAGCAGAACGGCGATGTCCTCGGCGATGTCGGCCGACACCTCCGCGTCGGTCTCGTCCGTGAACTCGATGACCAGCGCGACCAGATGCGTGTAGCGGTCGGAGTCCAGTCGCTGCCGGACGTCGTCCCAGTTCTCGGCGAGCGCGGCCAGCGCGTGTCGCAGGTTCACCCGCTCACCTCGTGCCCAGAGATGTCGGTGCGGGCGGCGTCGACCGCCCGCTGGTCCATGCCACCGATGTTGAGATCGAACCGCACGTCCCGCCCCGATTCCTGTTCCCGCGCGTGCACCGTGAGCGTACCGGTCTCGGACATGAAGAAGGTGATCTCGATCTGCGCTCCGGCAGGCCGCGGCGGTATTCCCTTCAGCATTCCGCGGCCGACGCGGGTGTTGTCGGCCAGCTCCTCGGATTCCTCGCGCCCGTTCTGCTCCCATACCTCGATCTCGGCCATGCGCTGGTTGTTCACTCCGGTGGCGAAGGGGAACGGGCCGGTGTCGGCGGGCAGTTCGGTGTTCGCGGCCAGCAGGTGCGTCACGATCTGCCTGGCGCGCAACGGATTCGTGTGCGCCATCGGATCGGCGGGGTCGATCGCCTTGACTCCGAAGGACCGCGGAACGACCGTCGTCACGTTCTTGGCCGCAGCCGTCTCGACGTTCGCGGCGCTGATGCCAAGTTGCCCGGCGACCTGCTCCGCGGTGGCTCCCGCGCCCTTGACCTGCCGCAGCAGCGCGAACAGCGCGGCGCCCTTCGCCACGGCCAGATCGGGCTCGGACAGCCGCGCGGCGAGGCCGAACCGGCTCCGAAGTTCCTCGGCCACGGCGGGCATCCGGGTCATCCCGCCCGCCAGCAGCACCTCGTCGAAATGCTCGATCCCCTTGCGCCGCGCCACTTCCAGGCTCCGCCCGGTGATCTCCATCGTGCGGTCGAGCAGGTCGGAGGTCAATCGCTGCAGATCCGCCCGGGTGAACTCCACGTTCACCGCGGCGCCCGCGAACCGCAGCTGGGTCCGGCGGGACTCCACCCGGCTCAACGACTTCTTCAGTTCTTCCGCGGTGTTGTGGAACTCCTGCATCGCCTCGTCGTCGGCGCTCGGGTCCAGCCCCGGATGCTGCGCGCGGAAGAGCTCCAGCAGATGGTCGACGACCCGGGCGTCCCAGTCCGCTCCGCCAAGCGCCTGATCACCGTCGGTGCACACCACCCGGATGTCGTCCCCGTCGACCCGGATGACCGTCGTGTCGAACGTTCCGCCACCGAGGTCGTAGACCAGCAGATGCCGCTTCCCGCCGGCGCTTTCCAGGCCCTGGTGGTGCAACGCCGCGGCGACCGGCTCGGCCAGCACGTCGAGCACGTTGAGTCCGGCGATCTCGCCTGCCTTGCGGGTCGCCTCCTTCTCCGCGACACCGAAGTAGGCGGGCACCGTGATCACCACGTCCCGCACCACGCGACCGGTGCTCTCCTGCGCCGCCCTGGCCAGTTCGCGCAGGATCAGCGCGGAAACCTTCTCCGGGGTGTAACCGCGGCCGTGATAGGTGAACTCCACGTCCTGGCGCCCCATGTCCCGCTTGACCAGCTGCGCCACCAGGTGCACGGCGAGCAGCGCGGAGTTCTTCGCCGCCGCCCCGACCAGCACGCGCCCGGGCCCCTCGAAGTACACCACGGACGGCGTGGTGTCCTCTCCCACCGCGTTCCTGGCGACCACCGGCCGTCCCGACTCGTCGACGTAGGCGACGCAGGACTGGGTGGTGCCGAGGTCGATGCCGAAGGTCGTCGACGCTGGCATGGGTGCTCCTCACTGGCCCTGGTAGGTGAACGCCGCCCAGTTTCCGGGTTCACCGGGATCGATCGTGGCGAGCTCCGGCGTGAGTCGCCGGCCGACCCCGTCGGGCAGGGCCCGGCGCGGGTCGACCATCCACAGCTGCGCCGCGCGCAGCGCGGTGGCCGGATCGTCGTAGCCGGAGTTCAGGTAGTGATGAAACATGATCATCACCAGTGCCGTGGGCAGATCGTCGACATTCCACCGCGCGCCGACCACTCCGACCGCACCGGCGGCAAGGAACGCGGTCGCCAGGGTCAGCACCTCGTCGTGCTCGCGGTCGGTGAGGTCGCTGGCGCAGGCGGCGAGCACGACCAGCCCGCCGGGTGCGTCGGCGGGGCGGTCCCGCGCCTGCCGCAGGATGTCCTGCACCTGCAGCGTCGTACCGGAACCCAGCCGCAGCGCGGAGCCGACCGGCGTTTCGGCGAGCTGCGCATGGCAGCCGAGGTGCAGCAGTGACGCGCCCGGCGCAGTGGCGCTCGGCAGCAGCGCACGGACGTCGGCGGGCCGCGGCGAGCGGACCCGTCTTCCGGCCTGCCGCCGTCGCCCCAGGTAGATGCCGTGGGAGTAGTGGCGGTGGTGGATGTCCTCGATCTCCTCGGACGCCCAAAGCAACCCGCTGCCCGCGATCCGCACCAACGCGGGATCGCGGTGCCACGGCCGACGTCCGCGACGGCTGGTTTCGACGAACTGACGGGCCGAGGAGGCATAGCGGATAATCGCGTCCTCGAAGGCGTAGCGGATCCTGCCACCGGGTACCGGACGCCGTGCGGCGTGCCAGGGGACCGCGCCCAGCTTTCCCACCGGTATCAGCACGATCCGGCTCGGACGCCGCGACCGCCCGGCCGAGACCGAATCGAGCACCTGGTTGAGCACCGCCGTCCACGCCCAGTCACAGACCTCGCCCAGCGCGCGTTTCCAGCGCTGCTCCAACGACTCCGACGGTGCGGATCCGACGCGTTCGCGTTGCATTCGGTCGAACCGGTCGACCGGGCTGCCGTCGGCGGTAAGCGACGGGCAACGCAGCCGAAGCACCTGACCGGTGCCGGTGATGAGCAGCGCGAAGCCTTCTTCCCCGCTCGCCGCGGATACGAGGTAGACCAGCGCATGCGTGTCCGTGGCACGCAGCGCGGAGGCGATCTCGCCGACCGGAGGTGTCGAGAGCAGCCGTTTCTCGACCGGCGACCCCTCGACCGCCTCCAGCACCCGATACCGCAAGTCGCTGGGCACCGGAGCGTCGGCCAAGCCGCCCAACTCCCGCCACTCCCCCGGATCCCACGGCTGGGAGCCGGCCGCGCCGGCCTCCTGTTCCCAGCGGTCCGCGAGGCCGTCGTGCCCGGCCGCACGCAACGTCGACGGGACGGTCGCGTCGACCGTGGCCGCGTGCAGCACCATCCCCCTGCCCAGCTCCAACGCCGCCACCGCGTTCTCCTCCTGACCCGCGGCGAGGCACCAGCGGCTCACGGCCGCGGCCTCGCCCGCCGCTGCCGCCGCGGTGTTCAGCGCACGGGACGCACTGGACTGCAGGAGGACGTTCCTGGCGCGCTCGCGGAGGGATTCAAGTCCGACCCGAACCGCGCGCTGCGGATCCCGCCGCACCGGATCCCCGCGCGTGTAATAGCAGTCGGCCAGCGAGTTCAGCGACAGCGCGGACTGGAATCCGCCGGGATTCTCCTGGAACATCCGATACCAGCGCTCGAACCGGTCGATGGCGTTGTCGAGGTCCCGCCGGTCGCGAGTGAGCTCGTAGCGGACACGCAGGCCCATGCCCAGCGTGCTGATCGCGTCCAGCTGCTCCCGGACGCTGAGGTCGGTGCGGCTGGCGATGGTACCCACCATACCGATCCCACGGTCGATCGCCGCCTTGTCCTTGGTCGTGATTCCCTGCCAGATCCACGACATGCCGGTTGTGGCGGTCTCATGTGGATAGTCAAGCGCGGTCTCCGGCACATCCCTCGCGGGTTCGGGCGAGGCGCTGGGCTTCGCGGTGCCAGTTCCTCCTGCCAGGAAGTCCTCGATACCTCGTACCGTACTCAGCGTGCTGATCGCCTGTTCGCGCAGGAAATGCCGTTCGGGGAATTGACCGATCAGACTCTCCAGGTCGCGGATGGCTTGCCGAAAGCTCTTGACATCCGGTTGATGAGCCTGCCGCGCAATCCGAACCTGCACATCAGTCAGCCGGTTCAGGGGGTCGTCGCGGCCCTGCCCCACGTAGTGCAGCGCGGCATCGACGTTCTCCTCCTCACCGCTGTGGACGTAACGGGCGATCAGGATTCCCCCGAGCATCGGCCGCAGGTTGTCCTTGAGCTCGTGTCCTTCCGGAAGCAACCGATCAGCCTCGCGCAGGTGCTCGATCGCGGCATCGATGCGGTCGAGACTCGCCGCCGAGTCACTCGGGAGCATGGCGGTGATCCCGAGCACGGCGTGGTTGAGCCCCGCGTTCTCGGCATCGGCCCGGCCCGGTTCGATCGCTTCCGAGGCGAGCGCGCGAATTCGGGCCACGGACCCGGGCTCGTGGTGCGACGACAGGTTCCCGAGCAGCGCCCCCACCAGCTTGGTCAGCACGTTCGGCCGATCGGGATCGTCGAGGGGCAGCCGTTCCAGGGCCCGCTCCAGGCCGGGGATGGCGGTCGAAGTGCTCTCGGCGAGCCGGCGTCGATCACCTGACTCCGCCAGTCTCCGATCTCCCGGAAACAGCACGCCGACCAGGAACTCACGCAGCACGTGCCCGCCGGGGAGCGCGGCAATCGCGTCACCTAGACCTTCCCCGAGATCCGTGGGCCTTCCGGTGGCGTGCGCGCGGATCGCGTGCACGACGGCGCGCATTCCGTTCCGCTCGTTCGAATCGAGTTCAGGCGTTCTGCCGATCATCGAATCGAACACGTCGAGCTCGGCTGCTATGTCCGGTACACCGAGGTCGAGCTCACCGGCCGCAGCTGACACCAGCAGCCGCAGCGTCGACAGCTGGCCGTTGAGGTCGGCATCGGCGAACGTGGAGACGTCCGCCAGATACTGCTTCGCGGTCGCGATTTCCTCCGGCGTGGCCCTGATCCGGAGGTCCTCCGACGAGACCTGGTCCAGCCTGACGCGCCCGTTGCGGAGTCCGGCGGGCGACTTTCCGCAGAGCAGGAGTTGCGCGGCAGCCAACCGGCAGGTGTCCGCCATGTCGGTAGGGGTGTCGGGAAGTTCGATGACCTCGGCGAGCATGGCGATCGCCACCTCGCGGTCCTCCTGGCCGCCCTCGAAACCGAGGAACCGCGTCGCGTACGCGAGTCCGAGCGAGCAGCGGACCGACGTCGGCACCGTGCCTTCGGCGAGCTCGACCGCCGCGGTCAGATCACTGATCGCCTCGTCGACGTCGTCCGGACCGACGTCGTGCCGGGCCAGGGACCGGGCGACCAGCAGTCCCATCCTGGACGCGATCTCACCTCGGTAAGGGTTGCCGCCCGGGATGCTGTCGCACAGGCTGCGCATGTTCCGGAGGGCTTCGCGCAGATCCTCGGCCGAACCGGTGCGCTCATACCGGAGCCCATAGGCAAGTCCCAGCTGGTAGAGCGGTCCCGCTCGACGACCGTCATTGACGGCTACGAACTCAAGTCCGCGCCGTGCGTGCTCGATCGCGGAATCGAGGTCTCCCAAGTCGTTGTTCTGCTGAGATTGAGCGAGCAGCAGATCAGCAAGCTCCACAGACTCCTGGAACCGTGTTTCCGGGGCGTCATCACCGCCGAACGTCATGGTTCTCCTTGCCCCAACGCAACTTCGCCCGTGCGCTCCGGCTGATCAGCCTACCGGTGCAGCAGGTGCTTCCATCGCCAAACACCGTTAGTTGCCGAGACACGGCTCCCTCGACGCCCTCGTGCAACTCTCCCGTCCTTGGCTTCCGTACGTTCCGGGATTCTCACCGCGCGACAGACGATCGCCGATGGGCTGAACGAGTGGCTGCAGTGTGCCTGGCATCACCGGCGACCGCTCTGCTCGTCCCACCGGAAAGGTCTCACCGGCGGGAGTGATCAGCATGACGGCCACCCATCACCAACACGATCAGGATGTGCTTGGGGATTGGGTCAAGCATGCCCGTCGCCGAACGGCACGACGCGTGCCCAGCAGGGACGGGAACGGGATCCGGTTCGCCTTCTACGGGCCGTACCTCCACACGGCATCACCAGCACAAGGCCACTTCCATTGCCTGGCAACGTGATGCCGCTGAACACACCATCGCCGGCCACGGCACCATCGTCGCCGAGTACTTCGACACCGGATGCTCCCGGCGCCTCCCCTGGACACGACGCCCCCGAGCCGCCGCACTCCTGACCGCGCTCAGCGACCCGAACCGCGGGTTCAATGCGATCGTGGTTACCCGAAGCCGGTGGTCCGTTCCAGGCCAGTAACCCGCAGCACCAAACACTCATGACCATGCTCGGCGCACAGTCACAGCGCGAAGTTCTCCGAGCCCGGCACCGGGTGCTGACAGCGATGTGCGCCCAAACTCGCGACCAGGGCCGCTACCTCGGAGGACGTCCTCCCTACGGGTACCGGCTCGTCGACGCCGGCCCGCACCCAAACGAGCACACGCACAATGGGTCGCCGCCTGCAACGCCTGGAACCAGACCCCGACACCGCCCCACACGTGCGCTGGATATTCATCCAACGCCTCGAAAGAAAGAGCCTCGCCAGCATCGCCCGGGCACTCAACGACCAACGCGTGCCCTGCCCATCCGGAGCTGACCCGCACCGCAACCCACACCGCGCGGGTCATGCCTGGGCCGTGCCTACCGTGTCCTCCATCCTGACCAACCCGCGCTACACCGGCCGCCAGGTCTGGAACCGCCAGCACACCTACCGCACCCCAGACGAAGACGACTCAGCACTCCAGCTGTGGGGTCGTCCTCAGCAATGGGTGATCTCGAAACAGGACACGCACCCAGCGCTGGTCAGCGAGACCGACTTCGTCGCCGTGCATACCATCCGAGCCAGGCGCTCTACCAGCGACGGCAGCGCCCGCAGCTACCTGCTCGCCGGACTCGTGCAGTGCGGGCTCTGCCAACGCCGGATGGACTCGCACCGGGTGAACAACCGCCCCGGCTACCGATGCCGCCACGGACACACCAGCACCCGACACCGCCCCCCCCCCCGCCAGCCCAAGAACCTGTACACCCGCGAAGACCACCTACTGGCCCAGATCACCACCGACATCCCCCACACTGATCAACCCGAAGCACTCGCGCAGTACCTACGCGACCACGGCTTGATCATCATCTACAACAAGAAAGGCTCGGTCGTGATAACCGACCGAGCCTGACCAGCGACAACAACCCCGCCGCATGGGGTAATTATGTGTCCGAGGAGGGACTTGCACGCTAACTACACGGCTCAAGCTTCCCGAAATCGGCTGAGGGAGCGGGCTTTCCGCTGTCCCGCCTGTCCCGCAGGGCGTCCGCCTGGGACGCCTGATGGGACAGGCGGGATTTGCATTTTTACCTGGGAGAATGACGACAATGGCGCGTTCGGGACAGGTCCTGTCGGGTGTCCCGGCGTGTCCCGGAACGGCCGCCACAGCACATGCAGCGGGAGCTCGGTTTCGGGCACGATCACCTGTCCCGGAACCGTGTGGTGGTAGGCGCGGGGAGCCGATCGTGGCGTTGGCCGCACTTGTGAACACACTGACTCCTTGGTGGGCAACGGTCCTGATCGTGGACGGGAGACAGGCGCGTCGACGCTGAAAGACAAAATTGGGAACGACAGTCAGCTAGCCCCGAGCACAGCGCCTCACTTCGGTAGGATAAATTGGCGCACAGATTGTACTGACTTGAACTGACGCTTAGAAGGGTAAGCGCATGGCTTGGAACGAAATTCCAGCGCGGGATGACGCGGATCTATCTTTCCAGGCATACTATGCGCGAACAAATGCCTTATACGGACTTCTTCCTCCTGTAAGCCAGTTGGTGTTTGACCAAATCTGGGAATCGGCCGAGCGGTCAAGCTTGGTCGAAATGAAGAAATCCGCACTTGTGGGCTGCATGGTTGCCGACTTGATTCGAGCGCTGGGACTCAAAGAGATCACAGCGTTTGAACCAGAGGTAGGGGACTGGTTTGTTCACTCGGGCGTTACAAACTACGGTAGCCTTGGTCCAGGCCTAAGTGAGGCCAAGATCGATCTGGCTTCCCACTCCATCCAAGGTGTTACGCGCGCCGAATGCAATATCACAAGCACGGCTTCTGTCAACATGTCTGGCAGCGACGATATTTCACTGGTCGTTGGCCGTTTGACTTCTTACTCGAAATTCGACCTGATTGCCGCCGGTTACCGTGAGCAATCCCCTGGCCTTGCGAAAGCATATCAAAATGGTTCGACCACTGGCAAATGGCTTGGCGTTACAGATTTGTCCGCACTCTCAATGGGCGGCGAATGGTCCTCGAAGCTTCTGCGCCTGGATGTTCAGGGGATTCCGGATCAAGAACTACTCCTCAGCGCGGTGGCGGACGCTATAGAGCGCTTCCAAAATGCCGTTGAGACCCAAGGGGGCTGGAAGCTTCTTTACGATGACTCCGGCAACGTGATGCATGAACGCCAGCATCAAGGGATGTTTCGAATGTTCTCCCGGCTAGCGTTCGGATCACTTGGTATCCAAATGGATTTGAACTCTGATCATGGGAGCGGCCCTACGGACTTCACTCTACGCCTGAACAAGTCAACCGCTATTATTGAATTCAAAAAGGACGAAAAACTAGATGAAATGCGCCATGGGGTATCGGTCCAACTGCCGATCTACATGAGGTCCGCAGGGGCTGCGCACGGATTCTATATAGTTATGTGCCACAAAAGGGATCCGAGCGAAGTCACGGAATTTCTCGCAAGGACAGTGCGTGTGGATTCTACATTGGAAGGCATTATGCTTTTTATTATCGACTGCCGTCGAAAAATTTCTGCATCTAAAGCACCTACACGCTCGGCTGTGCCGTATGAGCCACCTGGCTCGCATGAATATTAATCAGTGTCTTATGGCATTCGACGACTTCGGGTATGGGGCTTTTGGGGTGGGGGCACCTGTCCCGCCAGTTGGGTGGTGAATGGATCAGCGCTTGGGCGCGTGAGGATCTAGGAGGCGGAGTAGCGCTTCCTGCCTCGTTCGGCAAGGGCCACCGGAGAACCGAGTCAGCATCGGCCCGAGGGCTTGCCACTTCTTCGTCTTGGTGCCGTCCGAGTCCAGGTAACCGATCAGGCGCTCATTCTCACCAGCGCCGCATAGGAAGATCCACCGCCGTGTCTGCTCGAAATCCGAAGTCCGTTCCATGCGGACCGTGTCCAAGTCCACCGTCTCAGAGTGGCCGATCGGCCTTGGAAGCTGGCGCGTGGGTGGCAGGCTGTCGACTTCCGCTGTCGTCTCCTGCTGCTCACCTTCGGCAGGAACGTTCCGGTCATTGCCTGGAACAAGTTCCGTGACGCTTTCCGTGACATCGGGCTCGGTAGCGCCCGCATCCGCAGCTTGTTCTGCCGGAACCGGCGCGGCAATACCGTGGGCTTCCGCGAGGTCGGTCACGGCCGTCAGCAGATCCTGAATCGCTTGCTGGGGATTGGTGCCGCTACTCAACGCTCGCCGTACGGCCACCGTTGCGACGTCGGCGCGTTCGATCACTTCCCATGAACGCGCATCGCCAGCCTGGATCCGGGCCCGGCGGGCGCGCTGCCTACATGCTGCTCCGTGGTATCGAGCGCGCCGTCCACGTGATGAGCCCGGCGGCAGCGGCTCGCCGCATCCCAGGCATACGCCAGCAGGCATCGATCGTCCCCAATCGTGACGCATTTCGTGACGCTCGGCGCTTCTCGTCTACCAGCGGCCGGGCTGATCCTGGCCCCGCACACAGGAGACAGCGAAGAAGCGACTCCCGGACGCCGAGGCACGGCTACGCCGATTTCAGGCGGCGATCGGCGCTGGCGTCGATCCGGCGGCGTTGACAGAGGCGATCAATGAGGCTCAAGCCGAACGGGCAGCCGCCCGCGCCGAGCTGGAGAACAAGCCCGCGCCGAATGCGCTCACCAACGCCGAGATCTACGCCATGATTGCGGTTTTGCCGTGATCAAGTCCGCCGCAGCGTTCGAGATCCCGACGCCGCAGCCGGCCGGACCCCCCGGCTTGTCGGTGATCTTCTTCGTCGGCGCGGGGTTGAGCTTTTGCTCCAGCGGAGACGATTGTTGATGTGCACGGCGTGCTCAGCGCAGGAAAATGGCAGTTTGGCACAGCGCCGTGCGGCCGACGTGGTTATTCCTGCCGAAGCCATGGCGCCGGTTTAGGCGGCTTCGGGTGCGGTGGTGGTGAGGTCAGCGGCTACGGCGATCCGGTTCGGGTCGAGACCGCCGTCGGCCAGAGTTTCCTGGTCGGTGTGCGTGGCTACGAGCAGGAGCTCGCCGCGCACGAGTCCGGTGCCGGGGAGCTGTAATTGTTGCAGGAGATCGGACGGATCCGGCACAGGGCGGACCCAGACGCCGCGTGCCCTGGCCAGCTCGCAGGCGCGACCCCACAGCGGTGGCCTCGGCGGGGGAACCGCGTCGTGCGCGGCGGGATTGTCGTGGCCGCCTGCGGGGGAGCGATCGGGTTGGGTGCAATAGGCGGTGGCCGGGCTGAGGCGCGGTGCTCGGCGGTTGTACTCGCGCCATTGCTGGAGTTCGCGAGAGTAGTCGAGGGCTTCCACCCGGGCGGTGGGAGTGGAGATGACGGGGAAAGTGCCGCGGCGGTCGTCGCGGGCTGCGTGGACGATGACGAGTTCGCCGCGGGTGATGCGCTCGGCGAAGGTGTCGATGCCGAGCATTCGGGCGGTGTCGGTGTAGCGGGTGGTCACCTCGTCGATGTCCTGTCCGGCGCTCTCGGTGGTGGTGCGCCATCGCAGGTGTCCGGGGCAGCTGGTGGTGCGGTGCAGGCGGCGGCGCCAGCATCCGCGGCTGTTTTCGCAGCGTTCCCAGCTCGGCTCGACGGTGCCGGTGACGAACAGCTCGACCTGTTCGATACGGAGTTGGCGGGTGTCGCCGCCGGGTGGGCGGATCAGCCGCACGCACGGCACCAACTGCTGCCAGTCCTCTTCGGCGCGGGAGGTCAGCCATAGCGGTTCGATTCCATCGCGGCGGGTCAGGTCGGTGCGGCGCCGGGCGGTGACCGCGTCGATGCCGCTGACCTGGATCTCTAGGGCGAACCTGGAACCGTCGGGTCGTTGGAACTGCACATCGGAGCGGTAGCTGCGGTTGGTGCCATTAACTTCGGTGCGCACCGGGTCGTTGCCTGCGCTGCGGAAAGCGACCACGGCGCGGGCTTTGAGGATCTTGTGTTCTTGGCTTTCGGAGGGGGAGGCCGGTGCGTGGCCGGTGCAGTCTTGCTCGCCTGGGAAGTGAACCCAGTGGAAGCCGTGTTCGTCGCGTTCCTCCCGGCTGGAGGACGCGTGGTGCGGGTTGCGTTTGAGGTAGACCCGGTGGCCTTCGATGCAGCGGGCCACCCGCCGCCCCCGATGATGCCCTGGGCCGCTGCCGTGGCGGTCTTCGTGGAACCGGGTCCGGTCGAAATGGCCTGTGGGCTGGCCAAGTTCGGGCAGCCGGGCGTCGAGATCGACACAGGCGTCGTCATCGGAGAACGCGATCACCGTCACTGGCAGCGCTCCTCGCCTCGCGAAATGCGTCTTGGCGACCATCGTGACCAGGGGGTCCGACGTCGGGCAGGGATCAGCCGTAGTTGCCTGCGGGGCGTTGCTGCATATCGGTGACACGGCTGGGCTGAACGGGGTGTCTCGACCGGCCGCCCAGAAAGGTCCGGGCGCGGCGCGGCTGGTGTCGCCTCAACCGTTCGGCCGCACTGTTGCGCGATCCTGGTGAAAAACACGAGCCGGGCCTGTTATTGACGCGGAGGCGGTCGGGAACACTCGTCAACTGCGGGCTGGACGGGCGAGCGTGGATGAGCCCACACCGAGCTGCACTACGAGGACCACGGCGCGGCATCCCCGTCGTGCTGATTTACGGCTGGCCGCTGAGCGGACGTTCCTGGGAGCACCAGGTTTCGGTGCTCATTGACGCGGGCCACCGCGTGAATCATCTACGACCGCGGCGGGTTCGACCGGTCCTCTTGACCGTCGGCCAACGCTCGGAACCCTGGAGCAACCTCGCACGGCTGAGCGAGCGTGGCGGCGAAGTCCCTCCGTATGCGTTGGTATGGCTGGCCGACGTCCTCAAAGCTCTCGGCAACCAGACTGGTTAGCTTGGTCGTTGTGCCCGGAGTCGTGGGTGCTCTGCCCAACCCGCATCGGTTAAAGGATGGCTGGGACGGCCCTTCCAAGGGGCCCGTTGCCGGGGGCGGCCTCAGCGATCGCGACGTGTGGTTAGTGCGCAAATCCGGAGGGGACGTGCACCCCACAAGTAAAACTGCTGGTCAAAAGATTTCAGCAGAGCTCAAACGAAACTTCCGGTACCAAAAACCCCAGGTCAAGCGCTTGACCTGGGGTAAACGAGTGTCCGAGGGGGGGGGAGTTGCGCACTAGCCACCCGGCTCGCGCTGCCCGACAGCAGCTAACGGGTACGCGAAGTAAGCGGCGTGGCGGGGCGCTAGGACGCGCCACCGCCACGGCCGGGCGGCAGCCGGGAACGTCCAGTGTGCGGAGGCAGACCGCTTCGACCTGGTGGAACTTGACGAGGAAGGAAGCCCAGCGCGGTCCGCACAGTGCAGGTGACATGAAAACGGCCGACGAGCAAGATTGACCTCAAGATGGGCACAACAACGGAGCAGACACCCACCTTGCCTTGCCAGGCCACTGTGGACGACGCAGACTCGCGGCGCCCCAATCCCTCCACGAGAGCGGGCGGACGTACCTCTCAGTCCTCCCCTCGGGAACTATCAGCCTCCGGGCAGCCAGGTGATTCAGAAGAGTTGCTTCCGATCACCTAAAGAAGTAAGGTTGCCGCATTCAACATTTTCCTCGGCGTTATTCTCGCGAGCAGATCCAAGATTGTCCAATATTTCATTGGGCGACTTCAAAAGCTCTGGCCTATCACGAAGCAGGCGCAATTCCTCTTCGGTTAGAACCCTAACAGCGATTCCTTGGTCGTTTTTGACCGCCAACATGGAGCTTAGCTTGACGACGGTATTCGGCCCGTCCTTCATTGCCTCAATTAGCTTTACCGCAGCATTCGCCTCTCGTTCGTCAACTTCAGATCTCGGAGAATTTATATAATGCAAAGCTCCAGCACGTTCGATCTGATCTGCGACTCGTGCTATCCTGTCCGCCGCGCCCGAATTTTCGACTTTCAATGTCCACCGACGAAACCACGAGCCATGTTCAACTATTGAATAGCCATAAACATTCAGTTTGAACTCGTCTAACAGATCAGCCAGAGCATCCAGCACCCCTTCCTCTGGCTCATCAGCTACGGTGTAGAGCGAAAGTTCGGGAATTTGTGAATCCTCGGGATATTCTGGCTCCACCACACCAGGATTGTACAATGCCTCCGTGAGCCTCCATGCCAAAAGGAGTGGCTCTAGCGTGCTCTGCGCGAGCTTCAGATCTCGATCCAGGCGACCAACTTCACCACCACTGCCTAGACCCGCAAGACCCTCACCAATCGAGTCGATCTCAATCCTGTCGGGCAGTCGCTCGATTAGACTCCGGAGATTCTTTTGAAACTTGCGGTCACGCAAGGCCCCATACGCTAAAGCTGTAGCTACATCACTTGCCAGGGCCGCTTGATGCTTCCTAATCGAGATTTCATCGAGCCGCTCTCTGAATGCTCGACGTATGCGGTCAATCTCTTCCTTTGCCTCGCCTTCAAATTTTCCTGGGTCTTTGCCCGACACTATAGAAAAAAGAAGGTGTGTCGCTACGTCGTTCATCCTTGCCCCCAGCCCGTTTCGTATTAGTCACCTTCGCGAAGCATTCCAAACATTGTGCACTATAGCGCACATGCGAGCAAGAGCGCTTAAACGGGGGCAGCCCTTACCATTCAGGAGAACGGTGACAACTCCCAGGTTGTGAGAGCGTTCTTACCCAAGCACGGGGTCTCGGGGTTTGCCAGCCGGGTCAGCACCATTTCAGTGGAGCAGGTGGTATCCCCGTGGACGAGGCGTCCCGTCTGGCCCGTTGAGACGGGTCGTTGGACAGGTCGGCAGGACAGGCGGAGTACCAGATGACCTGCGGATTCGCTCAATCGACTCGGCTCGGGACGGCCGTTGCACAGTGTCCCAAGGCGTCCCTGGACTGATGGCTGGGCCGCAAATACGACGCCCAGCACCGGGACACGGGCGCTGTCCAAAGGCAGGGCCACTTCACCGACAGACAGTGAACCCGGTCCTGAGCACAACTCGACACACAGTGCGGCACGCAGACAAGGCGCCAGCGAACGATCAACGCGGGGGCACTACGGAGGATGGTCCACCGCCCGGTCTGCTCGAAGTCCGATGACCGCTTGACGCGAACCGTGTCCAGGTCCACCGTCTCGTTCTGGCAGACGGGGCGGATGCTGTTGTACCTGCGACGGTTCGCCAGTTTCGTCCGCTGTGCGATCGTGCCCGGTGTCGGCACCCGCGCCCAGGTCTTCCGTGACACCTTTCGTGACCTAGCCCCTAGAAGGGCTTTCCTCCGCGCGCTTCTGAGCTGGTCCGGCGACGCCGTACGCGCTCGCGAGATCGGTTGCGGCTACCAGCAAGTCGCGGATTGCCTGCCGTGGGTCGGCGCCGTTGGTCATCGCCCGCCGCGCGGCGACCATCGCGGCGTCGGTCCGTTCTAGTGCGTCCCAGTCCTGCCCGCCTGCTGCCTGCAAACGCGCCCGCCGGGCTCGCTGCCGACACGCCGCTCCGTGATACCGCGCCCGCCGTCCACGACCGGACCCTGGCGGCAACACCTCACCACATCCCAGGCACACACCAGCAGATATCAAAGCCCATCCGTGACACGTTTCGTGACAGCGATCGACACCTAGCCGACGTCACGAAACATGTCACGAAACTTTCGTTTTGGAACCACGGACTAAAGGGGGAAGCCCGATGGCGCGGCCTACAGACGGCGCAGTCCATCTAGGATAGCCACATGGACCTCGCGCGACGGCTTTGCGAACCCGCCGATCGGAGGTCTCTGCAACTCCGCGATCGACAAGATTCTGGTTGGTAGATCCGGGTTGAGATCGCCCTGCCACGCCGTGACGTAGCCGTCCGGCTCACGGCCAAGGCGATGCCGTCCCACCCGTGCGGCGAACACAATCATCCGACAGCCTGACCGTTCGGGAGTCCTGGTCTCCCCCCTTCACGGACCCGAGTAACGAGTTCGTCCAGCGTCGTCACCAGCACGTCTCGATCCCTTGCGGTGCCGCGCCCCAGCGGCAGGTAGCTGGCGGCGTCATCAAGAAGCCACTGCGCCTTTCGCACAAGCACGGCCATCTGAGGATCCTCGGCCGAGATCGCGGGCTGAACGTTCTTGTTCTCCGCAGCAGCCGCGGCCATAAGCCGCAACAAGCAGGCGCCGCACGGAGAGCACGGACGAGCCTTGCCCGGCGCCAGAGGATTCGTTGGGTCGGTCGTTTCCTCCACGTCCGCCGGGCGAAACCTCAGCCAGCACCACGCCTGAACTACGTCGTCTTCGCTGGTCGGCATCTCGCAGTGCGCGATGCGCAGGGACTCCACGACGAGTCCCGGCCTGATCTGAAACCACTGTGCTTGCTCAGCTGTCGCTTCCACAGGTGATCTCTCCCATCTGGAAGGACCACGGCCAGAACCGAGCGCACCCGGCCGGCTCCGTTCGGCCGTGGTCCATGCCCGACAGCGTTCCTGGCGCGGTGACGCCGCCGGACGATTTGGGGACCGCCAGGAGGCGGCCCGTGTCAGACTGAAATCATGCTTTCATCAGCGCTGAATCAGCGGAACGACTTGAACACGACCTGCTGACGACACACGACGCCTCGGTAGCGCGAACGGGAGTTGGCAATGCAGACGGCACGGACAGTGCTCGAACTGAAGATCAGGGAGCGGAGGCAGACGCTCCAGGAGTTCGCCGAGTTCGCGGAGAGGTTCGCTCGCGAGCACAACGAGCCGGGAACGCTCAGCGTCCGGCACCTACAGCGTCTGGCGTCAGGGCGTAAGCCGAACGGTCAGCCGCTGGGGAGCCTCCGCCCGGCAACCGCGCGGCTGCTTGAACGGATCTTCGATCTCAGCATTGATGAACTACTCGCCCGCCCGAAGCCACCGTCAGGCAGTGGCGGAACCGCGCCCGCCTTGTGTTCGCTACCGATGCTGGACCCGCCTCGGCGCCACAGCGTTGGCCGCCGCGGAATGCCGACTCCAGCTGTGCAGACGCCGGAAACTCGCGCTGACATGGCTATGTCCTTCGCGTGGCTGGACGAACACGTGGGGTGGAGCGTCGAGACGACTCGCAGGGAGGTCATGTCGCACCTCGGGAAGCTGAACACCGAGGACCTGCTGAACCGACAAGCACGACGCGGCAAGGTCCGCCGGAGCCAGATCGCCCGTGCTTTGTCGGAGTACTACGGGGATGGCGCGCCTGGACATGGGGCCTACCGCGTGCAAGACGGCCAGGTGGAGATCCGGACGAGTATCCTCACGCGGCCGGACTGGCTGGACCTGGCGTGTGCGCTCGGGCAGGGCAGCGACCGGCTTACGTTGAGCACCGAGCCGGGCCTGCGCACCGCGTCCGGCACCGCCGAGACAGGAGAAGCGGTGCGGCGCTTCGCTGAAGCCGCCGCGCTTGGCGTGCGTGTCTCGAATGTTCCGCTCTATCGGCTGCTGAGCATTAATGCCAGCAAAGGTGCCATTTCCGGCTCGGTCGGGATCGCGCCATTTGCCGAGTATGCAGTGACCATGGATCTTCTGGAAAAAGAGCTGATCGATGCGATTGGCGACGGCATTTCGGATCGCCTCGACCTGCCATTGCGAGACAAGTACCTGCCGAACATCGAGTCAGTTCTTGATCTGCCAAATAGGTTGTGCGCGGGAGGTGCGCTCGCATTGTGCGCCATCGCTAGGCCCTCGGATTCATATCGCAACCAAGCGGACTATGCGCTCCTTATTCAGCAGCGCTCCGGTCACGTACTCAATGCCGCGCGTCGCCTGGCGGTGATCCCCAAAGGTTTCCACCAGCCGATGACCGATATCCATGCTGACGCACAACTGGGAACGACGCTGCTTCGCGAAATCGAAGAAGAGTTGTTCGGGAGAAGCGACCTGGACAGCACCGTTGACACACCGCGCGTGGCCGCGCCGTTGCACCCCGGCCGCCTATCGGAGCCAATGCAGTGGCTCACCGAGGACCCCGCCCGTATACGCATGGAATGCACTGGCTTCGGCTTGAACATGGTGAGCGGAAACTTTGAATTCGCCTGTCTGATCGTGATTCACGATGACGAGTTCTGGGCACGGTTCGGCGGACAGATCGAAGCCAACTGGGAAGCATCCGGGCTGCGCCTGTACTCCACTATGGACCATCACCTGGTGAGCGAGCTGCTGACCGACGAGGGATGGAGCAACGAAGGACTTTTCGCTCTCTCACAGGGGATTCGGCGACTGCGCGAACTGGGCGACGAGCGGGTGACGCTGCCAGCGATCGAGCCTAGTTGGACGCCGACGGCCAGCGGACAGTGATGACCACCGAGTCCGCGATCGCTTCCCAGGAGTGATCAATTCCAGGTCCCCACACCACGTAGTCGCCCTGCTCGACCAAGTCGGCAGTGCCTTCGGTCAGGTAGAGCCGGAAGCGTCCTTGGACCAACAACAGCATAGTTGTGCGCTGATCGTCGGCTGTCCACTCAGGCCGCTTTTCACCGGCAGGGTGGACCCCCCATTTCACCTCAACGTCCTTCGTTGACCGGACACCCTCGGACGGGTCGATAAAGTGGCCGAGCAACCAACCGCGGGTTTCACTGCCGTCTTTCGCGGCGTTCCCGTGGTGCCAGTTTCGACTCACTAGATTACCTCCCAGTCAATCGGCGGCAGGCCGACACGGTCACCGCCGATTTCCCTGAGGCGTCGAAGCCCTTGCAGCAACGCGAACAACCCTTCGTTGCTCCACGCTACATCACCGACCAGCTCGGCGAGCAGCTCCTTGTCCAAGCTGGAGTACTGCCGCAGCCCTGCCGATTCCCAGTTGGCTTCGACTTGACCGCCGTAGCGCGACCAGAATTCTTCGTCATCGATGACGATCAGGCTCGCGAATTCGAAATTCCCGCTGAGCAGATTCAGTCCGAATCCGGTGCACTCCATTCGCAGCCGGTCCGCGCCATCAAAAAGCCAGCGCATCGGCTCGGAGAGGCGGCTCGGGTGCATCGGGTCGGCCATCCGCTGGTCGCCGAATGTGTTGTCGATGTCGTCTCGCCCGAACAGCTCCTCTTCCATCTCCCGCCGCAGTGTCGCACCGACCTGCGCATCGGCGCGCAGGTCCGTCATCGGCTGGTGGAACCCCTTGGGGATCACCGCCAAGCGACGCGCGGCGTTGAGGACGTGGCCGGAGCGTTCTTGCACCAGGAGAACGTAGTCGGCCTCACCGCGGAACTGGCTGGCGGGGCGAGCGATCGCGCACAGCGCGAGCGGGCCACCCGCGCACAGTCGCCCCGAGACATCGACAACGGAAACGATGTCCGGCAAGTACTTGTCCCGCAGCGGCAACGCACCACGCGATGCCGGGCTGTCAGCCGCAATGGCGTCGATCAACTCACCTTCGAGCAGGTCCATGGTCACGGCGTACTCGACGAACCGCGAGACGCCGACCGCCCCACCGATCGATCCCTGCGAAGGCTCGATGCCGAGCAGCCGATACAGCGGCATGTCGACCAACCTTGTACCCATCGCGAGCGTCTCGGCCAACCGCTGCGCTGCGCGGCCCGCGGCTTCCGGGTCGAGCCGCGTATCGGCCTTGCCCGCGCTGACGACTGCAAGCCGATCGTTGGACGCGATCAGCGGACATGCGAGATCCAGCCAGTCAGCGCACGTCAGAACGCTGGTTTCCGTCTGGACCTCGCCTCCATAGCGAGCGCTGTATCTTCCGTGGCTCCCCACCTGCGCGCCGTAGTACTCGCCCAGAGCTTGCGCGACGTCGCGCTGACTTACGCGCCCACGGCGGTTCGCCCGGCTCTGCAACTCACGGACGTCCAGCCGCGCCAGCCGCGATGACACCTCCCGCCTGCTGGCGCCTGGTTCCCAGCCCGCATGTTCGTCCAGCCAGTCGAGCGCTGCGCCGATATTGGGGTCCTCGGTCATCCTCAGCTCGGCGTCAGCCGCCGCTTGGGCGTCAACGGGAGGATCGGCCGGAATGGCATCAGTCGGACCATCGGCCGAGTCATCGAGGAGCTTGGCGAACCGAGCCTTGACCGACGCCGAAGCCTGTTCAAGCGCGGTATCGAGCAACTGCTGCATCTCCGATTTCGGCCGCAACGTGGGCTTCTTGGGCCACCCGCTGACCGTTCGGACGGCGATTCCCAGGTGTTCAGCGAACCCCTCATTGCTCATTCGCAACGCGGCCTGGAGCGCGCACGCCGCATGTCCCGTCCAGCCAGTCGCTAAATCCATCGCGCCGCGCCCTCGGTAGCTGCTTTCTGCACCGTTCCTGCACTGCTCTTGCACGGGATGTGCACCGCCGGTGCATGGGTTGCCGGGCGGATTCGGACTGGAATTGAGGACATGGAAAACGTCCGGTCCAGCAAGCTAAACCACCCGGCCCTAGCGGTCCGTGCGGACATGTT
Source organism: Saccharopolyspora taberi (assembly GCF_039534165.1). Lineage (NCBI taxonomy): Bacteria > Bacillati > Actinomycetota > Actinomycetes > Pseudonocardiales > Pseudonocardiaceae > Saccharopolyspora > Saccharopolyspora taberi. Next base: position 446,026 of record NZ_BAAAUX010000019.1, read on the forward strand.
CGATCACCGTCGCGAGATCACTCTTCAGGTCGTCGAGGCGTTCGGTGATCTCGATCATGCGCTGCTCAAGAGCGTCCAAACGGGACCACACCGTGTCCGAGCCGGCAGTGTCCGGCTCGTCGGGCTCCGGCGGTTTTCGTCCGTGCAGCACGGAAATCAGGTGCTGCGGATGCCAGCCGAGAGTAACCGACAGAGACTCCAGCGTCCGCGAACTCCGGCGGCGCTCCACAACGTGGTGCTGGATCTCGCGGACGATCGCTTGCGAGACGTGCGAGCGCTCCGCGAGCTCGCGCTGTCGCCAGCCGAGCGCGTTGACGCGCTCGTTAATGGCCTTGGCGACTGCCGCCCAATCTTCCGACACGTACTCCTCCGCGCTCCGCCTCAGCGCCGAGGTTAGCCGTTACGTGCCGCATTCCGTGACATGACCTGGCGCGAATTCCGCGCCTTCGACTTCTCGCGCTCTTTCGAGCGCTGAAATCATCAGTATTTAGACGAAATCAGCTTCCTTTGATCGAAGGACTTCTTCTGATGCGGACCAACATGTCCAACTCCGGACGCCCGGCGTCCTACACCGTTCGGAAAGCCGCCTGGATTCTCGGCGTCGCTCCCTCGTCCCTTCACCGCGCCATCCGGGTCGGCGCTGTTCGCACTGAGCAGCGGAACGGCCGTCAGGTGATCCCGGCCAGTGAGCTGTCCCGGCTGCTCGGCTCGCCGCTCGACACCGACTCCGACCAGCAGGCCGGAGGTGCGAAGTGACCAACGACCGCTGGCTGATCGACATCGCTAGGCGGCTGGACCGCCTCCGTGCCGTACCGAGTGCCGCGCTCGCCGAGGCGGTGGAACGCAATGGCAAGTGCCTTTGGGAGTTCACCGAAGGTGCCCCCCTGTGGGCGGCTAAACCACTGACCGACCGCGAGCTGGCAGCGCTGTTGTGCGCGGGCTGCCCAGTCGAGGACGAATGCCTGGAACTGGAGCTCCGGATGGCTGGAACCCACACGGTCGGCGTGTGGGGTGCGCTGGCCGAAGACGACCGCCGAGCGCTGCATCCGTACTGGCTCCGCCGCAACAACGCCGCGGAAGGGGGTCACGCACGATGACTTTGCAACTGACGCCTGTCGAAGTCCTGGCTGCTATTGGCGGCTTGATCGCACTGGTCATGGTGTGGCGTGCGAGTGCGCGTGCCACGCGGCGGGCCGCCGAGGGTGCAAGAGCCGGTGCCCGGCTGATGTCGCTTGCCGGTCGGGTCGTGACGACAGCCGCCGCGATCGTCGGCGTGCAGTGGATCGTGATCACGCACCCCGGCAACACGCCGCTGCTGCTCGCTGTCCTCGGCGTACCAGCTCTGTTCGCGTCCTACACGCTGACCAGGGCCTTGACCGCGACCACGGTGGACACACCTCGCCAGCGAAAGGGCCGGCGATGAGGGTCCGCATGTCCCCGGTGGCGAACGGTGGGCGGCAGTTGCCGCCCACCCTCGCCGACGCCGAGTCCGTCGAGAACGTCCGCAAGCAAGTTGACCGGTTGTGCTGGACCGGAATCCTTCTCGGCTTGGCGTTCACCATGGCCAACGTCCAGCAGTTCGCTGCTGCCGGATCACCGATGTGGTCGCTGCCGTGGTTCGCGGCTTGGCTACTCGATCCCATGGTGTCGCTGGTGCTGTTGGCGATCCTGCGGGCCGAGCAGGTCACCGCCCAGTACGGCATCCGCACCGGCGGATGGGTGCGCGGCGCCAAGTGGTTCACGCTCGCGGCCACGTACGTCATGAACACCTGGGCCGCGTACGCGGCCAGGGAAGCGGACATGGTGGTCCTGCACTCGGTGCCCCCGCTAGTGGTCTTCGTTGCGGCCGAGGCTGTAACCGATCTTCGGGACAATCTCACCGAGGCGGTCCGGATTGCGTTCACGAACGCCGCGCCCGAGTCAGTCACCGAACGAGCACCTGAGCCAGGTCAGGACCGCTTAGCCCCCAAGCGACGGACGTCGTTCGACGAGTACCTGATCCGTGCACGGCAGGCATGGAATCCGGACGTGACCGTGACCCCAGCCTGGATTAGGGAGGTCACCGGCTGCTCGCGCGGTCTGTCCTCCCGGCTCGCCGCGTCGCTGTCTGCCGAGGTGAAGCAGCAATGAACGACGCAGCGCTTCCCACCCCTGGACGGTCTCGCGAGGTTGAACCGCACATCTTTGACGCCGAACTGGTCGACAATTCCTCGTCCGAGCCGCAGCCGAACTGGTGGCGACGGTTCATGAACTGGTGGCAGCGTTCACCCCGCGTGCCAGCGGCCTTGAAGTCACGGCTTGCCTCGAAGCAAGCAGCCACGGACACCTTGGCGTTCGTGCTGCGGTCACCGTGGCGGTTCGTCCGCGCTGTCGCGCGCGGCCTGGTGGCGTCGGCGCGCGGTTGGCGTCGGTGGGTGCGCGTGCACGACTACCGGGATGCTGCCGAGCAGTCCGAGAAGCTGGCGGACAAGTTCATCGAGATCCGCGAGCTCACGCTGTTCCGCTGGAAGGTGACGGGCGTCGTAGCGCTTGCGGGTGCAGCGGCGATCGCCGTGGCATACGTCGTGTACGGCGGAACGGCGTTGTGGATCGCTACTGGCCTCGGCTCGGCGACGCTGGCCATGTTCGGCCGACGCAAGGACGGCGCGCCAGGGCGCAAGGCGGTGCTCGCCGGTCCGCGGTCGCTGACCTGGACGATGGACCCACAGGTGCTCGTTGACGCCTTCCGGGATGCCAAGCTGATCGGTAAGGACGAATCGCTGCGGCTGGTCGAGCGTGCCGCGCATGACGGGTCCGGCTGGGCCGTCACCATCGACCTTCCTGCCACGCGCAAGGCTGTCGACGTCATCAAGCATCGGGAAGCGCTCGCTTCGGCGCTGGCGGTCGATGAGTTGCAGCTCATCGTTGAGCGAGTGCGCGGCAGAGGGGGCCACGCTGGGCGCGTCTTCCTGTGGGTTGCCGACGATGACCCGCACTCCGGGCCGCCGCTGAGGTTCCCGCTGTTGGATGTGGAGTTCTGGGATGCCTGGCGGCCGGTTCCCTTCGGGCGCGACGCGCGCAATCGCAGGATCGACCTGCAACTGGTGTGGACTTCGTTGGTTGTCGGGGCGATCCCTCGGCAGGGCAAGACCTGTGCCACTCGACTACCGGCGGCCGGACTGATCCTCGACCCGTACTCGCAGCTGTACGTCTTCGACGGCAAGGGCGGGAAGGACTGGCAAGCCGCCGAAGCAGTCGCGCACCGATACGTCTGCGGCGACGAACAGGAGCACGTCGAAGCCGTCCGAGATTACCTGGTCGAGCTGGTCGCCGAGGTGCAAGCGCGGTTCTCTCGGATGTCCGCGCTGGACGACGACATCTGCCCCGAATCGAAGATCACTCCGGCGATCTCGCGGGACCGTGACCTCGGAATGCCGATCACAGCCGTGATCATCGACGAAGTCCAGGTGTATTTGGAGAACACGACGCGCGAAGAGTATGGGGGGAAGAAAACCACGCTCGGCGCGTACATCGCGGACCTGCTGACCTACCTCGCACGTAAGGGACCGGCCGTAGGCGTCGTGGTCATCCTCGCCACCCAGCGCCCGGACTCGAACACGATCCCCTCCCGGCTGCGGGCTGTCCTCGGGTCACGCTTCGCGTTGCGAGTGATGGACTGGCGCGACTCCAACATCGTGCTTGGCGAGCAGATGAACACCCGCGGATTCGATGCGTCGACACTGCTGCCCAGCCACAAGGGGGTCGGCATCCTTCGCCCGGACGGCGACACCGACGCCGGTGCCGACACGGTCGCGACGACCACGCGGACCTACTACATGAACAACGCCGAATGGCGGTCGATCTGCGAGCGCGGCAGGGCTCTCAGGGATGCTGCGGGAACCCTGTCCGGCCACGCGGCGGGCGACGACAGCCCGCGAGCGATCGACCGCACTGCCGTCGTCAAGGCGATGAGCGGCAGTAGTGTCACCAACAGCGGCACACCGGCCGACCTGCCGGAACCGCTCGCGTCCATCGTCGACTACCTCGGCGACGACCTGGACCAGCGCGAGTTCGTGCCCACAGCCGAGCTCACCGGCGCGTTGGACATGGACCCAAGCGTGTTCGCGAAGCAGATGGGCGAGCTGGAATGTCGGCCGACTCGGCACCGCGTTCCAACGGAGGACGGCGAGGTCCGACGGGTGCGCGGCTACTTCACCGCCGACATCCGAGCGGCAATCGACCGAGCCGGGTCAGATGAAATCAGCTCTACTGGTGGTCCAGAGGCTGATCAGCAATGAGAGACGGCAGACAGGAACAGCACGCCGTCACCGTGCACCAACCAGCCGAACTGCCTGTACTGACAACCGAAGCGAGCCGCATACTGCTTGGCATACTGGTCGAGTTGACCGAGATCGAGGTCCCCGGTGGACCTCCGACGGAAGGAACACATGACTGCTGAAATCAGCGGCGATCCGTGGGCGGTTCTGGACGATCTGCTCGGCGTCGAAGTCAGCGACACCGCCGATGCCGGGATCGGGCCGGTCGCCTTCTACGGGCGCTGCTCGACCGAGGACAACCAGGACCCGGAAACCTCCCACGGCTGGCAGTTGGGCAACGCCCAGAAGTTCGTCGATCCGCTCGGCGGCAACGTCGTCGCCGAGTACTTCGACGTGGGCCAATCCCGTTCCGTGCCGTGGGAACGACGCGAAGCCGCCTCCCAACTCCTGATGGCGTTGAAGGATCCGAACCGGGGTTGGGACGCCGTGGTGGTCGGCGAAGGGACGCGCTGCTGGTTCGGCAACCAGTTCTCGCTGATCGCGCCCCGGTTCGCCGCCTACGGCGTCGATCTGTGGGTTCCCGAACTCGGCGGCAAGTTCGACGCCCGCAACCCTTCACACAAGATGCTCATGAGCGTGCTCGGCGGCATGAGCGAGTCCGAGCGCCAGCACGTGCAAGCGCGAGTGCGGGCGGCGATGGACGCCCAGGTCCTCAACGAAGGCCGCCACCAAGGCGGCCGAGCACCCTACGGCTACCTGGTCGTCGACGGCGGGCCGCACCCCAACCCGCGCAAGGCAGCCGAGGGCTACCGGTTGAAGGTTCTGGCGATCGATGACGCCGCGGCCGAGGTCGTACGGCGGATCTTCGCCGGATACCTGGGTGGGAAGGGAGATCGTGCGATCGCCAACGGGCTGAACCGTGATGGCATTCCGTGTCCCTCGGCGAAACGGCCGGACCAGAACCGGCATCGGCTCGCCGATGGATGGCAAGGCAGTACCGTGCGATCCATCCTCGAAAATCCCCGCTACACCGGCTATGCGTTCTTCGGCCGCTGGACGAAGCACGAAACCCTGCTCGACCCCGACGACGTCGCCGCCGGGCACGTCACCCGCTTCCGCCGATCCAGCCCGGACCGCATCGTCCGCTCCCGCAAGCCAGCACACCCCGTGATCGTGCCGGTCGAGGACTTCACCCAAGCCCAGCTACTTCGGCGCTCGAAGGCTTCGGGAGGACTGCGGACCGCGCGCAAGACCGAACGCAGCGGACGACCCACCAAACACACCTACCTGTTCCGGGGCCGCATCCGCTGCGCGGTGTGCACCAGGAAGATGGAAGGAAGCCCCCGCACGCACGGCATGTACTACCGATGCCCCGCGCGCACCCTAGCGCCCGGTTCGCCTGCCCTGGCCGACCACCCACCGGCCGTGTACCTCCGGGAAGACCTCATCCGGGATTCCGCCAACGGCTGGATCGGCGAGCTGTTCGCCCCTGAGAACATCGACAAGACCGTCCAGGCACTGCTCGCGTCTCAAGAGGCACCCAACAGCGCACCGACACAGGAGAAGGCCAAGCAGCGGCTCACCGACGCCGAGGCGCGGCTACGGCGCTTCCAAGCCGCCATCGCCGCCGGAGTAGATCCGGCAGCGCTGACCGAGGCGATCAACGAAGCCCAAGCCGAACGCGCAGCCGCCCAAGCCGAACTGAACAACGCACCCGCACCCAATGCACTCACCGATGCCGAGATCTACGCCATGATCGATTCGCTCGGCGACGTCGGCGCAGCACTGTCGAGCACCAAGTCCGGACGGCTGGCGAACCTCTACGAGGCTGTTGACCTGCAAGTCTGCTACGAACCGGCCGACCGGGTGGCCCAAATAAAAATTCACCCGGCGAGCCGGGTGAATAGTGTCCGTGTCCGAGGGGGGACTTGAACCCCCACGCCCGTTAATAGGGCACTAGCACCTCAAGCTAGCGCGTCTGCCATTCCGCCACTCGGACGCCTCGGGTCCGCCCTTGATTCCGGGCGGCCCCGCTGTGTTGTGTACATAAGATTAGCCGACGCTTCAAGGCCGTCCCAACCCACCCCCCACTTGGGCTCGCGGGTGGTAGAAAAGCCAGGTGAGTGAGCACATCGATCCCACTTCCGGCGCTTCCGACGACCCCGGGCTCAGGCAGGCCGAGGACGAGGTCGTCAGTCTCGCCAGCGACCTGATCCGCATCGACACGACCAACACCGGCGACCCCGACACGCTGGTCGGCGAGCGCGCTGCCGCGGAGTACGTGGCGGAGAAGCTCGGCGAGGTCGGGTACGAGATCACCTACGTCGAGTCCGGTGACCAGCCCGGGCGGGCCAACGTCATCGCCAGGCTCCCCGGTGCCGACCGCGAGCGGGGCGGGCTCCTCGTCCACGGGCACCTCGACGTCGTACCCGCCGACCCCTCGGAGTGGTCCGTGCACCCCTTCTCCGGCGCCGTGCAGGACGGCTACGTGTGGGGGCGCGGCGCGGTCGACATGAAGGACATGCTCGCCATGAGCCTCGCCGTGGCCCGGCGGCTCAAGCGCGACGGGATCACGCCGCCGCGCGACGTGGTCTTCGCGTTCCTCGCCGACGAGGAGGCGGGCAGCTTCCAGGGCGCCCAGTGGCTCGCCGACCACCGCCCCGAGCTGTTCGAGGGCTGCACCGAGGCGATCAGCGAGGTCGGCGGGTTCTCGGTCACGCTCAAGGACGGCGTGCGCACCTATCTCGTGCAGACCGCCGAGAAGGGCATCCGCTGGCTGAAGCTGCGGGTGCGCGCCCGCGCGGGGCACGGCTCGATGGTGCACGAGGACAACGCCGTGACGAAGCTGTCGACCGCGGTTTCCAAGCTCGGCCAGTACCGGTTCCCGCTGGTGCTGACCGACTCGGTGCGCGAGTTCCTCGACGGCGTCACCGAGCTCACCGGCTGGGACTTCCCCGACGACGACATCGACGGCTCCGTCGCCAAGCTCGGCAACCTCTCCCGCATCGTCGGCGCGACGCTGCGGGACACCGCGAACCCGACCATGCTCACCGCCGGCTACAAGCACAACGTCATCCCGTCGGTCGCCGAAGCCGCCGTCGACTGCCGGATCCTGCCCGGCCGGGAGGAGGCCTTCGACCGCGAGCTGGCCGAGCTGCTCGGGCCGGAGGTCGAGCGCGAGTGGGTCGGCCTGCCGCCGGTGGAGACCAAGTTCGAGGGCCGCCTCGTCGACACGATGACCGCCTCGCTGATCGCCGAGGACCCCACCGCCCGGACCCTGCCCTACATGATGTCCGGCGGAACCGACGCCAAGTCGTTCAGCCGGCTGGGCATGAACTGCTTCGGCTTCGTGCCGCTGAAGCTGCCCGCCGACCTCGACTTCGCGTCGCTGTTCCACGGCGTGGACGAACGCGTGCCCGTCGAGTCGCTGCGCTTCGGGACCAGGGTGCTGGACCGGTTCATCCGCAACGCGTGATCAGCTTGTCGGTGCCGTCTGGTTCGATCGGCTCCCCGGAGTTGATCTGCGGAGGTGTCGCGTGGCGGACGGGTCGGTAGCCCACTGGATCGAGGTGTACCTGGAGCACCTGCAGGCCAGGAAGCTCGCCGCGAACTCGTTGCGCGCGTACCGCCTCGACCTGACCTCGGTCGCCGGGGAGCTCAGCGGCACCCCTGAGCTCCCGGCGTCCGAGCTGACCGCCGCGACCCTCCGCTCGGCGTTCGCCCGCCACGCCGCCGCCCGCTCCGCGTCGTCGGTCACGCGGGCGTGGTCGACGTGGAACGGGTTCTTCGGCTTCCTCGTCGTCGAGGGAGTCGTGGCGGGCAACCCGATGCAGGTCATCCCCAAGCCACGCAGTTCACCCCCGACCCCGAAGCCGCTTCAGGGCGAGGACACCCCGGAACGCCTGCTCCGCACGGTGTCGGCCGGGTTGCGCCAGGCGCGGAACCCGTGGCCGGAGCGCGATCTGGCCGTCCTCGCGACGCTGCTGTGCACAGGCGTGCGCTCCGCCGAGCTGCTCGATCTCACCGTCGCTTCGCTGGCCGGCCGGGCCGGCGACCGCCGCCTCCACGTCCGCGGCAAGGGCGGGAAGAACCGGTCCATCCCGATCGAGGACGCGCTCGATTCGGTGATCCAGTCGTACCTCCAGTCGCGGCGGGCCCGCTTCGGCGAACGGCTGCCGGGCTCGGAGCCGCTGTTCGTCGATCACCGCGGCGAACCGCTGCGCCGCGGCGGACTCCAGTACCTCGTCCGCCAGTCCCTGCGCGCGGCGGGCATCTCCGACCGTGTGCAACGGGGCGCCATGGTGCACGCTCTCCGCCACACCTTCGCCACCCGGCTCGCGGAGGACGGCGCGAACGCCGCCGAGATCGCGAAGCTGCTCGGCCACGCCTCGATCAACTCAAGCCAGACCTACATCGACGTCACCGCGCGCGAGCAGCGCATGTCGGTCCGGGCGAACCGGACCCATCAGGTGCTCGGCGAGCTCTCGGACCGCTGACCGCCCCAGGACTCCCCCGTGCTCGCCAATGCGCACACGGCCCCGGCCGGATCGGAGATCACGACTGCCTCACCGATCACCGGATGCTTGGTCCACTCGACGACTGCGCCGCCGAGTTCCAGCACCCGGTTCCCCGCGACGTCGATGTCCTCGACGGCGAAGTAGCACAGCCAGCCCCACCGGCCGTCAATCTGCCGGTCGCTGCGCCCCGCCACGACCCGCCCGCCTGCTTCGTAAAGCGACTCCGCGACCGTCCAGTTCAGCGTGCCGGCCCAGAACGCGTCCGCACGAGCGGTGTCGGCGGCGAACAGCTCCACCCAGCAGGGTTCGCCCTTGCGCGGTCCCGGCGCCCACGGCCCGTGCTGAGCTCGCCCCCTGGTCATCTCGGCGCTGGTGTCGTCGGGCCCGGTCAGGGATCCGTCGTGGGCCGCTCCGGCGAACACGACGCGCAGTTCGGTCCGCTCCCCCGCTTTCGGCGTGCGCACCGAGGCGCACCGGCGGTCGCCGACCCAGCAGTCGAACCCGCTCCCGGATGCCAGCGGCACCCAGCCGAGCAGCGCCTCGTGGAACGTCAGCGTGGCCAGTGGATCAGCGGTGATCAGTTCTGCGCGACGCAGGCCGCGGACCGCGGTGTGTTGGGGCACGGCTTCGATTCCTCACGCCGGGGCGGGCTTGTGGGCGTACATCCTTACCCCCGGGAATCAGGGTGACAATGCTCCATTCGATCTCACGTGACCACTGTCACCGGATGCGCTCCAGCTCGATCGCGACGTCGACGACCTGCGCGGCCATCTTCCGCAACTCCGCGTCACCAGCACCGTCCTCGGCAGCGGTGACGACGTCCTCGGCCGCGCAGCGCAACTGGAACAGGCGGTCCTGGAGATTCGCGAGCTCCGCCGCCGAGAGCACCACCGCGTCCTCCGGCAGACCACCGCGCTGCACGGCGGTCCGGCGCTCGTAGGCGCGCTGTCGGCAGGACTGGGCGCAGTACAGCCGGGGCCGGCCCTGGCGTCCGGCCTCCGGAATGCGCCGGCCGCACCACGAGCAGTGCCGGACGCGTTGCCGTGCGCTTTCGTGCAGGGGTTCCACGGCGGGTAACGCTAACCGGCACCCCCGGGTGCGCAGCACCGCCACGCCGATCCGGCACAGTGGTGCCCGTGACTCACCCCTTCCTCCAAGGTCCCTGGCCACGCGCGTTCGCCCACCGCGGGTGGCACGTCGGGGATCTCCACGACAGGGAGAACTCGCTCAGCGCGTTCCGCCGGGCCGTTGACGAGGGTTTCCGCTACATCGAGACGGATGTCCACGCCACCGCGGACGGCGTGGTGGTGGTGAACCACGATGCGACGCTGGAACGCACCACCGACGGACGCGGCGCGATCCGACGGCTCCCCTGGCGCGTGGTCGGGTCGGCGCTGATCGCCGGCGAGGAGCCGGTCAGCCGGCTCGACGACGTGCTCGAGGAGTTACCGGACGCCTTCTTCAACATCGACGTCAAGGCTGACTCCGCGGTGCAACCGATCCTCAAGGTGCTCGCCGCGCACAACGCGTGGGACCGGGTGTGCCTTGCGTCGTTCGACGACCGGCGCCTCGACGCGCTGCGACGCGGCGGTGGACTCCGGCTGCTGACGTCGATGGGACAGCGGGCCGCGACCATGCTCTGGGCCGGATCGCGGTGGGGCGGCTGGCCGCTCCGGTCGTGGATCGAGGGCTGCGCGGCGCAGGTGCCGCCCCGGCACGGGCGGCTCCAGGTCGTCGACCCCCGCTTCCTGCGACTCGCCCACCAATGGGGGTTGGAAGTGCACGCATGGACCGTCGACGACGCCCGCGAAATGACCGCTTTGCTCGACATGGGCGTCGACGGACTGGTCACAGACCGCCCCGACGTGCTGCGGGAGGTCTTGCGGGCGCGCGGGCAGTTCCCGGAGCCGAGTCAGGACCGGCTCGGTGATCCGGAACCCTCCTGAGTGGAACTACGCATTGTTGGTGCGTGATCCTTCTGCGGTGACCGTGAGCCAGTAAAGTCCGGGTACCCCCGAACAGGTGAGCACGGGCTTGGAGGACCGGACGGATGAGCGTGATGGGCAGCGAGCTCGCCCCGGATGCCGCACAGCGGCGGCGGGAACAGCGCGGTTGGTGCTGGTACGACTGGGCCAACTCGGTGTTCCCGACATCGGTGACGACCGTGTTCCTCTCGCTCTACCTGACATCTGTCGCCACCCAGGCCGCCCGCGCCGACGTCGCCCGCAACGGGCCGAACGCATGCCCCGGTGACAACGCGCTCCAGCAGTGCGACATCTCGATCATCGGCCTGACGTTCCCGGCGGGCTCGCTGTGGGGGTACCTGCTGTCGGTGGCGACCGTGATCCAGGTCCTGGTGCTGCCGATCACCGGGGCGATCGCCGACCGGACCCAGAACAAGCGGGCGATGCTGGCGCTGTTCGCCTTCGGCGGTGCCGTGGCGACCTCGCTGCTCGCGCTGGTCGGCGGCGCGAACTGGCAGCTGGGCGTGGTGCTGTTCATCGCGGGCAACATCTGCTTCGGCGCGTCGGTGGTCGTCTACTACTCGTTCCTCCCCGAGCTGGCCGACGCCGACGAACGGGACCAGCTGTCGTCCCGGGGCTGGGCGTTCGGGTACCTCGGCGGCGGCCTCGCGCTGGGCCTGCACCTGGTGATCTACCTCGGCCACGACGCAGTCGGGCTCAGCACCGATGCCGCGGTCCGGCTGATCTTCTTCTCGTCCGGTCTGTGGTGGGCCGCCTTCACCCTGCTGCCGCTGGCCGCGCTGCGGCGCCACCAGCGTCCCGAAGGCAGCGAGCGCGGCGCGTCGGTGATCACGGCCGGGTTCCGGCAGCTGCTGTCGACGGTGAAGCAGGCGCGCCACTTCCCGCTGACGCTCGCGTTCCTCGGCGCCTACATGATCTACACCGACGGCATCGCCACGGTCGCCAACGTCTCGGCGCAGTACGGCAGCCTGGAGCTGAAGCTCCCGCAGGACTCGCTGATCATCACGCTGCTGATCGTGCAGTTCATCGCGTTCGTCGGCGGGGTCCTGCACGGGCTGGTGGCCCGCCGCATCGGCGCCAAGAAGACGATCATGATCAGCCTGGTGGTGTGGGTGCTCGTGCTCGCCGCCGCCTACTTCGTGCAGGCCGGTCAGGCGATGCAGTTCTACGGCCTGGCGGTCGGGATCGGTCTCGTGCTCGGCGGTACCAACGCGCTGTCCCGCTCGTTGTTCAGCCAGATGGTACCCGTCGGGAAGGAGGCCGAGTACTTCTCGCTCTACGAGGTCGGCGAGCGGTCGACGTCGTGGCTCGGACCGCTGGTCTTCGCCGGGGTCGGGCAGGCGACGGGATCGTTCCGGCTGGCGATCATCTCACTCGTCGTGTTCTTCGCGGTCGGGCTCGTCCTGGTCGCCCTGGTGCCCGTGCGCCGGGCCATCGAGGCGGTGGGGAACCGGCCGCCATCCGTGCTGTGAGCAGTTCGTTGTGTGCTCATGGTGATCACCCGGTCGCCCGCTGAAGTCGAACGGCGACTGCTCCAAGCCGGTGACACTGTCCGTCGAGGTCACTCTCATGATCGGAATATGCCAGTACACAGCGTCGTGGCACCGCCGAACAAGCTATCGCTACATTCTGTTATCAATTTGCACAGCTGTAACACGATCAGCGGTGGTGATCTAGATCCCATTGTGTCGGGTTTGTCCCGACCTCACGTGGCCCCGGTGACCGAACATCTGGCACTATCACCCGTTCGAACGCACCTATAGATTGGCAGGGGGATAACGCGTCACGAACGCGGACCGACTGCATCTCTAGGGACAGAAGCCATCGTTGACGGGTGAAGAACGTCACCGACGGCGACCAGAAGACCCACATCGGGAACAGACGACGGGCCCACCGTCGTTGCACTCGGTGAGCACAACCGCCTGGACTCCCTCCGGGCCGAAGTGAAAGGAACCGTCATGGCCGATCGCGTTCTGCGTGGCAGCCGGCTCGGAGCGGTCAGCTACGAGACCGACCGTAACCACGACCTCGCACCGCGCCGGACGGTGCGCTACGCGTGCACCAAGGACCACGAGTTCGAGGTGCCCTTCTCCGACGACGCCGAAATCCCGCCGACCTGGGAATGCCGTCTGCACGGCACCGAGTCGAAGATCGTCGACGGCAGCGAGCCGGAGCAGAAGAAGGCCAAGCCGCCGCGCACCCACTGGGACATGCTGCTGGAGCGCCGCAGCATCCCCGAACTCGAGGAGCTGCTCAACGAACGGCTCGAGATGCTGCGTGGTCGCCGCAGCCACTCGGCCTGACAGAGGACACCGCGAGCGCCTGGGCCCCGGCCCAGGCGCTTTCCGTGTTCAGCGGCGGATCTGGCGCACCAGGTCCCGCAGCTGCGCGCCGCGCCGCCGCAGCCCCCACTTCGTCATCCGCACCAGCGCCTCGCGGGCGATCGAACCGCTCATCTTCGACTCACCGACCTCCCGGTCGATGAAGGTGATCGGTGCTTCCACGACGCGGAAACCGGCGTCCAGCGCCCGCAGCGTCAGGTCCACCTGGAAGCAGTAACCGGCTGACGCGACGTCGTGCAGCCTCAGCTTCTCCAGCACCTCGCCCCGGTACACCCGATAACCCGCGGTGCTGTCGTTGACGGCCACGCCCAGCGCGAGGCGGGTGTAGAGGTTCGCCCCGCGCGACACGGCCTCCCGGTACCAGGGCCAGTTCACCACCCGCCCGCCAGGCACGTACCGCGACCCGATCACGACGTCCGCGCCCGCTCCGAGCTGCCCCAGCAGCCGGGGAAGGTCCTCTGGAGCGTGCGAGCCGTCCGCGTCCATCTCGATGATCGCGTCGTACTCCCGCCGCAGCGCCCAGTCGAACCCGGCGACGTAGGCAGCGCCGAGCCCGGCCTTCTCCACGCGGTGCATCACGTGGACCCGCTCGTCCTCAGCCGCCAGCTCGTCGGCGACCGCGCCGGTGCCGTCCGGGCTGCCGTCGTCGACGATCAGCACGTGCGCCGTCGGCAGCGCGGTCAGCAGCCGCTCCACGATCGGGCCGATGTTGTCCCGCTCGTTGTAGGTCGGGATCACCACCAGAGCCGCGCCCTGCCACCCCGTGGAGCCGTCTTGCCGGTTCGCCATCCATTCCTCCTTGCCGACGCCGGGCCACGTCGGCAGTGCGCGAAACATCGTTTTTCCAGGAACCCTCACGCGTCCTGCGGACGCCGCCGGAGGGTGAGCAGAACCGCTCCCGCGCCCAAGGCGGCGAATGCCCACATCGGGGCGCTGCCAAGCCGCGTCGCGAGCGTCGTGTTCGATCGTAGGGGCACCTCACCGGTCAGGTTCTGGGCGGTGAACTGACCCGTCTGCTGCACGATCGAACCATCGGGCCGCACGATCGCGCTCACGCCGCTGGTAGCGGCCACGACGACCGACCGGCTGTGCTCCACCGCCCGGAGCTGGGACATCGCGAGCTGCTGGTAGCTCATCTCCGAGTGCCCGTACCAGGCGTTGTTCGTGGGCACCGCGAGCAGGGTCGCGCCCTCCTGCGCGGCTCCGGCGAACACGTTGTCGTAGGCGACGTCGTAGCACATGCCCACCCCGACCCGCGCCGGTCCGGCATCGAGCACACCCGGGCGGTCGCCGGGGATCATGTCGCGCTCGAAGCGGTCGACGAAGGGGCTCACCAGCCGGGCGACCGGGCGCATCGGGATCGTCTCGGCGAAGGGCACGAGGTGCTGTTTGTCGTACTCGGCGCCCGCTCCGGTGGCCGGATCCCAGCGCACGATCTTGTTGCGCAACTGGCCGTCCTGGTCGACGCCGAGACCTCCGACCAGCATGGGGACGCCGAGTTTCGCGCTGATCCGGGTCAGTGCGGGGTCGGTGCGGGCCGGCCCCCAGGAACCGACCTGTTCGGGAAGAATCACGAAGTCCGGGCGCTGCTGGCGGCCCGCGTCGACGTCGTCGGCGAACGCCTCTGCCGCCCGCATGTGGTTGTCGTGGAGGACGTCGTCCTGGTACAGCAGATCGAGCCCGATGTTGGGCGCGTTGCCCTGGACGATCGCCACCTTCGCGGTGCCCGCGTTCGCCTCGGTCCCGACCGTCGGCAGCACGGCGAGACCGGCCAGCACCGGCACGACCACCATCACGGCGGGTGCCACGAGGCCGCTCCGACGCCGCGCCCGCAGCACGATCTGAGCGACCGCACCTCCGATCAGGGCGACCGCGAAGGACACCAGAACAGCGCCGCCCAGCGACGCCAGCGGCAGCAGTGCTCCACGCGCCTGGGTGAACGCCAAACGCCCCCAGGGGAAGCCTCCGAATGGGAAGCTCGACCGCACGGCCTCGGCCGTCACGAAGACCGCGGCCATCCAGACGGGGGCCGCGCGCAGTCTGCTCACCCGGGCCATTCCGGCGCCGGCCAGTCCGAAGAACAACGCCTCGACCGCGGCCACTCCCAGCCACGGCCACGGCCCGAACTGCGCGCCCAGGAAGTCCTGGATCCAGCCCAGCAGCGGAAGCATGAACGAGAACCCGAACAAGAGGCCGTAACCGAACCCCGCCCGAGCCCGCCGACCGTGCACGACCAGCACGAACGCGGCGAACGCGATCGGCACCAGCCACCACACGTCATGCGGCGGCGAGACCGCGTACACGGAGAAACCCGCCGCGACGGCCAGCAGCATCCGCAGCCACACCAGGCCGTTCGACGATCGTCCTCCGGTCTTGTCGCCACCGCCCTTCGCACGGCGTTGCGCACTCAACGTGGGGACGACCACCTGATCAACCTTTTCGGCCAGTGGTTCCGGCGCGACATCCCGGAACGTACGTACATCTCGCAAGGGCGCAGCATGCGCACTGACAAATGTACGCCGAGTGCTACCGGCCCCGGACGGCCCGGCGTCGCGGCGCCCTCACCGGTCCGCCTTGACCTTGGGGTGCCGGATGTCGTTGCCGCCCATGATCGAGTAGCAGCGGATTCGCACGACCGGCGCGTTGGGCATTTCCGAGTCTTCGTCCACCTCGACCTTGTTGCCGCCCAGGAAGTCCGAGGAATCCACCACCACGCGCACCCCGCGCGGCACGATCACGTCGCTCCCACCCATGATCGACACAAGCGTGATCTCGATCTCCTGGCCGGGCAACGTCGCGTCGCGCAGGTCGATCGTGGACCCGCCCATCAACGCGAAGAACCCGGATCTGCGCGGCACCCGCCAGCGGCCCTTGTAATCGGAGCCGCCCATGATCGCCAGCTTCCACCGGCGCTTGGTCTCGTCCGTCGGCGCCTCGGGCAGGTTCGGCACCTCGACCGGTAGGTCGGCCACCAGCGCGTCGAGTTCTCCGCGTGTGACGGCCTGGTAGGCGGCGTCGACCCGCTGCGTGTACTCGACCAAGGTCAGCCGCCCGTCCCCCACCGCGTCGGTCAGTCTCTGCGCGACCTCGGTGCGTTCGGCATCGGAGGCACGGATGTTGGACGACTGGCCGCCGGTCGGGTCTGGGCTGTCCATGGCGGCAGTTTAGGACGTCGGGCGGTGCGGCGACACGGATTTGGGCGTCTCGGGCATTTCCCGCCATGCCGCGGAGTTCTTCACCGGATCAAGTGATGACGAACGCGTGTTCGAGCGCGGATACTCGGTCTCATGAGCCAGAACCCGAGCAACTTCGCCAACCGAAATCCTCAATGCCGGAATCCTCAATGGACGGCGCCCGCCTCCGCGCTGCCGTTCGTCCGAAAAGCCCGCAGGCGCAAGCACGAACGAGGTCGTCCGCCGGACGACCTCGCGCCCCGCCCACTGTCCACGATGGACGCGGAGGTGGTGCTAGTTGTCGTCTTCGTCGGAATCCCGGACGTAGAGCGTCTCGCCCCGCAGGACCGTGCGCAGGCAACGCGGCATCGGCGCGCCCGGAGTGAGATCCGGCAGTCCCGGCACCCCGGCGCGCGGGTCGGTGGACCAGCGCTGCACACGGGAATCCGGTGCGGCGACCACCAGCTCCCCCGCGTCCCACACCGCGTAGGTCGCCGGTGCGCCGGGAGTCAGGGTGCCGGTGACGCCGTCGTCGACCCCGGCCGCACGCCAGCCGCCACGGGTGTGCGCGGTGAACGCCGCGCGCGGCGAGATGCCGAAACCCTCCGTGCGGTGATGCACCGCCGCCTGCACGGATCCCCACGGGTCGAGCGGCGTCACCGGGGCGTCGGAGCCGAATGCCAGCAGCACGCCGTTGGCCGCCAGCTGGGAGTACGGGTTGAGCCGGATTCCGCGCTCGACGCCGAGGCGCCGCGCGTACATGTCCGCCGGTCCGCCCCAGGCCGCGTCGAAGGCGGGCTGCACCGAGGCGGTGACCCCGAAGCCGCCGAGTTCGGCGGCCTGCTGGAGGTCGACCATCTCGAGGTGTTCCAACCGGTGCCGCATGCCCGCCAGCGCCGGGGTTCCGATCACCTTCGCCGCCCGGCGGAAGCCTTCGGTGACCTCGGAGACCCCTGCGTCACCGATGACGTGGAAACCCGCCTGCAGCCCGGCGCGGGTGCATTCGACGAGATGTTCCGCGACCGCTTCGGCGTCCAGGTACAGCACACCGGATGTGGTCGGGTCGTCCGCGTAGGGCTGGTGCAGGGCCGCGGTGCGCGAGCCCACCGCACCATCGACGAACAGGTCGCCGGCGAGACCGCGGACACCGAGCTGCCGAGCCCGTTCGAGCGCGCCCAGCTCTCCCCAGTAGCCGACGACCTCGGGCACACCGCCCTCACCGGCCAGGGCGAGCAGGTCCGCCAGGTCGTCGGAGCCGGAGATGTCGGGTCCGGCGCACTCGTGGACGCTGGCGATACCGCGGGACGCGGCATTGCGCAGGAACTCGAGCTGCGCCTCGCGCCGCTGCGCGGAGCCCAGCAGCTCCCGTGCGGCACGGCGCGCGTGGTGATGCGCCACCCGCGTCAGCGGCCCGCTCTCGCTCCACCCCTCGGCGCCGACCGCCAGCGGCGTGCGGGCGAGCAGCGCGGTGGAGACGAGGGCCGAGTGCACGTCGATCCTGGACAGGTAGACCGGCGCGCCGGAGGCAGCGGCATCGATCTCGTCACGAGTCGGCGGACGGCGCTCGGGCCACCAGGTCTCGTCCCACCCGTGTCCCCAGACGAGCGTTCCGGGATGTTCCTCCACGTGGTCGCGCAGGGCGTGCAGGAACTCCGTGAGGGAAGCGCAACCGGTCAGGTCGAGGCCGTTCAGCAGCAGCCCCGTCGAGGTGGCGTGCACGTGCGCGTCGACGAAGGCCGGGGTGACGAACGCGCCTTCGAGGTCCACCACCTCGGCGTCGGGGTGCAGTGCCCGGCCGACCTGGTCGTTGCCGACCCAGGCGACGGTTCCGCCGATGACGGCCATCGCGGTGGCATCGGGCCCGGCGGGCGAATAGATCCGGCCGCCGAGCAGCAGGGTGGTGTCGGACATGTCCCAGTCGTTTCCGTGTTGCGGGTGTTCTACTGCGCGGTAAGTCGTACGCCGTGGGGTCCCGGCCACCCGGCCACGATCGTTCCGGCGAGCTTACCCGCAGGTCTGGCGAGGTCGACGTCACGCCGACCGGCTCACCGGCCCGGCCGGTCCTCCGGCGGCTCTGCCTGCGCGTTCCCGCGATCGGAGCGCTGCGAGCGAGCCTGGATCTCCGGTGTGTCCCCATCTCCACGAGGCGAAGGCTCGTCGTCCTCGTCCACGGATACCACTTCTCCGTCGATGACATCGCCACCAGGAGTCCGGAAACCGTTCGCGGGTCCGCTACCGGCAGCGGCCTGCTCCCGCTGCATGCGCTGGGCGTGCAGCCAGACCTGGTCCTGCACGTTCCGGGAACGGCGTTCGGCGGCGCGTTGCAGCCTGCCCCGCAGGAGCGCTCGCGTCGGCGGGAACAGGCACAGCAGCCCGAGCACGTCGCTGACGAAACCGGGAAGCACGATCAGGATCCCGCCCGCCGCGATGAGCACTCCGTCGGCGAGTTCCCTGGTCGGTGGCCGCTTCGCGCGGAAGGCGTCGTTGACCTCGCGAAGCGTCCGGCGTCCTTCCCTGCGCACCAGCCAGGTACCCAGCACTGCCGCGGCGAGCAGCAGGCCGAGGGTGGGCAGCAGTCCTATCGCCTGCCCGATGACGACGAGAACGCTGATCTCGACGACGGCGGCGACGAGGAGCAACACCAGGATCGGCACGATGTCGGGAACCTCCGGTCGGTGGCTTACATCCAGTCCAACGTCCCAGACCGGGCAAATGCTCCCACGGGAGGGAGGAAACGCGAACGGGGCACTGTTAGCAGCACCACGATCGGCCAGGATCGTGATCCACGGCCTGCGCCATAGAATTCGCGGTGATGCGGGCGCACATGTCGAAAATCATCACCCTCGTAGTGATCGCGGGGGTGCTGGTGCTGGCCGTCGTGGTCAGCACCCGGTACCTGCCGGAGCGGCCCCAACCGCCCGAGCAGCAGCTGCCGTCGGCGGTGGTGACGCTCGGCGACAGCACGCTGTCCGGCGAGGGCGGCGGGAATTACGAGCCGGGGACCAACGGCGAGAACGGCAACTGGTGCCACCGCTCGCCTGCTGCCGCCGTGCACCAGCTGCGGCTGCCCGCCGGGGTGACTCCGATCAACCTCGCCTGCTCGGGAGCCCGTGCCGAGCAGGTCGGCGCGAACCCCGCGCCCGGACATCCGGAGATGTCGCAGTCCAAGCGGCTGGCCGAGCTGGCGCATCGCTACCGCATCACCGACGTCGTCGTGCAGATCGGAGCCAACGACGATCCTGGGTTCGGCGATGTCGTCTTCCGGTGCCTGGAGGCGTGGGCGGGTCGTTCGGCCACCGGGTGCGAGGGCCAGATGCGTGCGGAGTGGCCGGAACGTGTGGAGCGGATGAAGCCCAAGGTGCTCGCCGCCCTGCACGACGTCCGCACCGCCATGGACAGCGCCGGCTACGCGCCGGACAGCTACTCCCTGGTCGTGCAGTCCTACGCGTCCCCGGTCGCGCCGGAGGTCGTGCCCGCGCTGCAGAACCTGTCCGGGTGCCCGTTCCTCACCCAGGACATGGCCTGGATCCGGGACACCGGTGTTCAGGAGCTCTCGGACGGTCTGCGCGAGGTGGCCGACCAGGTCGGTGCCCGCTTCCTCGACCTGTCCCAGGCGGGCCGGGGCCACGAGGCGTGCACGGATCCGGGCCGGACCGCCGAGAACGAGTGGTTCACCCGGCTCACCGTGGACTGGCAGGGCACCAAGGAGGACGAGAACCGCGCACCGCATGCGATGCAGGAGTCGTTCCACGCCAATGCTGCCGGGCACGCCCAGTTCGGTCGCTGCCTGGGCGAGTTCCTGGCGAGCGAGGCTCCGGCCGCCTCCTGCCGGGCGGACGAGCGCGGGAACCTCCGCGCCGTGACGTCCGACGTGGCTGCGCAGGGGGCGCACCCCTGATTCGACCGGCCAGCGGGGTCGTCCGGCCAGGTCAGGCGGTGCGGGCTCGCAGGTGGAGGAACGCTGGTTTGGTGTTCAGCTCCTCGAAGGCCCGCGGATCGATGTCCCTCAGCTCCGGCAGGGGGCGCGGTTCGACGAGGTGGTCAACGGTGAAACCGGCGTTGTGGAGCTGGCCGAACACCTCCGACAACGGTCGTCGGTAGTACGACACCTGGACAGACCGGTCCCCCAGCCGCCAGGTGTCGTGGATCTGCGTGGTCGTCAGGTACTCCGGGAAGCCCGCCCATTCCCAGTCCGCCGCTGGATGGTGCACCGACATCACCAGTGAGCCGCCCGGGGCCAGGCATCGGTGCAGTTCTTCCAGCGGTCGGGACCAGTCCTTCAAGTAGTGCAGAACCAGGGAGGCAACCACGAGATCAACGGAATCGGATTCGACCATCGAGAGCGGCTCGCCGAGGTCGGCGACGTCGAACCGCGCACGGTTCCCCAGCCGGTCGGTGGCCAGCTGGACCATGCGCGGTTCCCGGTCCAGGCCGTGGAGGTCGGCGCCGCGGTCGACCAGCTGCTCGGACAGGGCTCCGGCAGCGCAGCCGAGTTCGAGCACGCGCTGCCCAGCCACGTCGCCGGCGAGGGCCAGGATGGCGGGGCGGTCGTAGTACCTGTTGGCCGGGCTGTTCTCCGAGTGGCGGGCGTAGTCGTCGGCGAACTGGTCGTACACCGTTGCCTTCCTGGTCGTCAGATCTGCGGTGGCCGGTTCTCGAACGGTGTCGAGAGCACGACCGTGGTCCGGGTCGACACCTTCGCGGCCTCGCGGATCTGCCGCAGCAGCTCCTCCAGGCCGAGCGGCGAGGCCACTCGCACCTGGAGGATGTAGGACTCGTCGCCCGCGACCGAATAGCACGACTCGATCTGCGGGAGGTGTTCCAGCCGCTGGGGGTAGTCGTCCGGGGCGGCCGGATCGATCGGCGTCAGCGAGATGAACGCGGTCAGCGGCAGCCCGATCTGGTCGCCGTCCACTTTGGCCACGTAGCCCTGCAGAGCACCGCGCTGTTCGAGCCTGCGGACGCGCTGGTGCACGGCCGAGACGCTCAGTCCCACGCGCTCGGCCAGCTCGGTGAAGCTGCATCGGCCGTCGTGGGCGAGTTCGCGCAGGATGGCCCGGTCGGTTGCTTCCAGATCCCCTGCGGGCGTCGTTGCTCGGTCACTCACTCCGGCAGCACCACCAACTCGTGCGGCTGGTTGTTCACGCTCTCGACGCCGTCCTCGGTGACGATCACGATGTCCTCGATCCGGGCGCCCCACCGGCCGGGCTGGTAGATGCCGGGTTCGATGCTGAACGCCATGCCCGGTTCCAGCGGAATCGCGTTGCCGCCAACGATGTAGGGCTCCTCGTGCACGTCGAGTCCGATGCCGTGGCCGGTGCGGTGCACGAAGTAGTCGCCGAAACCGGCGGCGGCGATCGGCTCGCGGGCCGCGGCATCGATCGACTCGGCGGTGGCGCCGGGGCGGACCGCTTCGACCGCGGCGCGCTGGGCGGCCTCCAGGACCGCGTAGGTCTCCCGCACGTCGGTCTGAGCGGGCTCGCCGACGGCGTAGGTGCGGGTGCAGTCGGAGTTGTAGCCCTCGGCGATCGGGCCGCCGATGTCGACGACCACCACGTCGCCCTTCTCGACCACCCGGTCGGACAGGGCGTGGTGCGGGCTGGCGCCGTTCGGGCCGGAGCCGACGATCACGAACTCGGCTTCGGTGTGGCCCTCGGCGACGATCGCCTCGGTGATGTCCGCACCGATCTCGGCCTCGGTGCGCCCGGCCTTGAGGAACTCCGCCATGCGGGCGTGGACGCGGTCGATAGCCGCACCTGCCTTGCGCAGGGCCTCGATCTCGGCCGCGTCCTTGCGCATCCGGAGCTCGCGCAGGACGGAGCCGGCGAGCACCTGCTCCGCGCCCGGCAGCGCGTCGCGCAGCTGGAGCACGTGCAGGGCCGGCATCACGTCGGCGACAGCGAGGCGGGCGGGCGTCGCTCCGCCGCGGCGGAGCAGGTCGGCAACGATCTCGTGCGGGCTCTGGCCGTCGACCCAGGTGACGACCTCGATGCCCAGGGCCTCGGCGGGGACGTCGGCGTAGCCGAGCTCTTCCAGCTTCGGCAGGACCAGCGTCGGGGCGGCGTCGCGGCCCGCGGCGGGCAGCACCAGGCAGCTCAGCCGCTCGAACGACTCGCCGCCCGCACCGACGAGGTAGCGCAGATCGGAGCCGGGTGACACGAGCAGCGCGTCGAGATCCGCGTTCGCGGCGGTTTCGGCGGCTCGCTCCAGGCGAGCCGAGAGCACGGACGGATCCTGCTTCAGCGAAACGGTGGCCATGCGCTCAACCCTAATCCCGTGCCGCTCGCGCGCCATGACGGCGGTCGGTGGCGCTGGCGCCGCCGTCCGGGCTCACCGCATGCAGTGTCCCGGCCGCGCGGCTTCCTGGAACGGGCATCGCGGCCGAGCGCCACGGCAGGCAACGGTGACATCGCAGCAGAGAAGCGCAGCTTGCGGCGGCACAGCCGACAGCGCGGTTTGTGGCAGCGCGGTTGGTGGCAGCGACGTCGCAGCCGAGAAGCGCGGCTTCCAGCCACCGCAGCCGACCAGCGCGACTTGCAACAGCGGCATCGCAGCGAACAGCGCAGCTTTCCCGTCACCGCAGCCGAACGCCGCGGCTATGAGCCACCGGCATCGCGGCAGAGCAGGCGGCTTGCATCAGTCGCGGCGCAGCCAAGCAACGCGGCCTGCATCGGGCGCAGCACGGCCAAGCAACGCAGCTTGCAGCCGGCGCGGCGCAGCCGAGGAACGCGGCTTGCATCAGGCTGCAGCGCAGCCAAGCAACGCAGCCTGCAGCGGTCGCAGCACGGCCAAGCAACGCGGCTTACATCGGCCGCGGCGCAGCCAAGCAACGCAGCTTGCAGCGACGCGGCGCAGCCAAGCAGGGCGGCTTGCAGCGGGCGCAGCGCAGCCAAGCAACGCAACTTGCATCAGGCTGCAGCACAGCCGAGCAACGCAACTTGCATCAGGCTGCAGCACAGCCGAGCAACGCAACTTGCATCAGGCTGCAGCGCAGCCAAGCAACGCAGCCTGCAGCGGACGCAGCACAGCCGAGGAACGCGGCTTACAGCGGGCACAGCGCAAGCCGAGCAACCAGCTTGCAGCCGGCGCAGCACAGCCAAGCAACGCAGCTTTCAGCAACAGCACTGCGAACCGACAGCACGCCATCTCCGCGAGCGACGGACGCGCCGCTGCCCCACCGGCCGGCTAGCGCGCGCACCGCCGGGGAAACGCCTGGAACTGCACCACGACCTGCTCGTCGCCGTCCCTGGGCTCGCGGCGGTACCAGTCGACGAGGCTGCCGATCTGCCTGGTCAGCTCCGCCAGTTCGGACGGGCTCAGTGACAGGGTGCTGTCGGAAACCGTCGCGGCCTTCACCCACTCCTCGCTCCAGCCCCGCAGTTCGCTGAGGAACTGGCCATTGCGGTGGTAGGCGGTGGTGACGATCTCGTGCATGTAGACGTCGAGGGCGTCTTCCAGCTCGGGATCGCGGGTGAACTTCTCGGCTTCCAGGATCGTCAGCTCGTGGCTGGCCCGCCACCACCGCTCGCGCTTGTTGCCGCGTTCGGCGTCCTCTTCGATGAAGCCGTGCTCGGCGAGCTGGCGCAGGTGCCAGCTCGTCGTTCCGGACCGTTCCCCGATCCGGTTGGCGAGCTGCGTCGCGGTGGCCGGACCGTCGGTGCGGAGCATGCCCAGCAGCCTGATCCGCAGCGGGTGCGCGAGTCCGCGAAGGCTTTTGGCGTCGAGTACGCGTTCCTGCCGTTCCTCCAACACGATCGCCACGGTAGAACCGCCAAGATCGCTCTGCCAAGAGATCTTGGCGGTTTCACCGAGGGCGGATCACATCGGGTACAGCTCCAGCGACGTGACCTCGACCTTGCCGCCTTCCGCGAACGGCCGCACGACCTCGCCCGGGTCGGGCAGGACGAGGTCGGTGAGGACCGTTTCACCGCGTCCGCCGAAGACCTCGACGCTGGAGCGGTCGACCAGCAGCCGCATCCGGACCACGTCTCCGTCGGGGAGCAGCTCGGCCGCGTGCCGGGCCGGGAACGCCGGGCTCACGACCGTCTTCCCCGACAGCGTCCGGTCGACGAACAGCTGCCGCGCCGCGACGTCGTAGCCGACGCGGGTCCGCTGGCCGTCTCCCACGAAGACGTCCACGCCGAACGACGTGGACGAGCCGATCCGGAACTCCACGACGATGTCGAGCGCCGCGCCGGAGAACTCCGGGGCGGGCTGCTGATCCGACACCTCTCCACTCCACCGCTGCGGTTCGCCCCGCCGTCCGTCGAGTTCCTCGACAGGGCGCTGCACCAGCCGCACACCGGCCGGGGTGGTGGCCAGCGAGAGGGTTCGGGGGACCGTCATCGCCCCGCGCCACGGATCGGTGGGGACCTGCTTGGCGTAGTCCCAGTTGCTCATCCAACCGATCCAGATCCGGCGGTCCGGCACGTCCGACCAGGACTGCGGGGCGTAGAAGTCCGCCCCCTGCTCGGCCCACAGGACTTGCTCCGGCGGCCCGTCCGGGGTGAACGTCGTGCCGTCGAAGCCACCGACGAAGTACTGGGTGGCCGAACCGCCCGCCGGGCCACCGGGGTTGATGCTGACGACGAGCACCCAGCGCTTGCGGCCGGGGTCGCCGTCGACCGGGAGCTCGAACAGGTCCGGGCACTCCCACACGCCGCCGTGCGAACCGTGGTCCACCCCGAACTCGCTGATCCGGTTCCAATGCACCAGATCGGGCGAGTCGTAGAAGACGATCCGGTCGCCCGCAGCGAGCATCAGCACCCATTTTTCGCCGTGGCGGATGACCTTCGGGTCGCGGAAGTCGGCGATGCCGGGGTTCGGGATGACCGGATTTCCCTCGTACTTGGTCCAGGTGCGGCCCCGGTCCGTGCTGTAGGCGATGCTCTGCTGCTGCGTTTCGCCCGCGCTGGTGTAGATCGCGACCAGGCCCGGTTCCTGGTCGAAGAACCCGCTGGTGTTGTCGTGATCCACCACCGCGCTGCCCGAGTAGATCTCGCCGAGGTCGTCGGGCAGCAACGCCACCTGGAGTTCCTCCCAGCTGTGCAGGTCGGTGCTGACCGCGTGACCCCAGCTGAGGTTGGCGTGTTCGGTGCTTTCCGGGTTGTGCTGGAAGAACAGGTGGTACTCACCGTCGTGGAAGACGAGCCCGTTCGGGTCGTTCATCCAGTTGCGTTCGGGGGTGAAGTGGAACTCCGGCCGCCACTGGCGGGTCTTGCGGCTGCCCCGCGCGGGGGCCGCCGCCGTGGTCAGGCCGAGGCCGAGCACCGCGCCCGCACCGATCAGGAACCCTCTGCGTGGTAAGCGCATCCCGTCCTCCTCGGCTCAGGCGTTCACCGGTTCGTTGTCCAGGTCCCGTGAGAGCAGGTCGGCGAGTTCTTCGAGGACGGTGGCGGCCGAGTCGCCTTCGGCGGAGAGCTCGACCTCCTCGCCGTGGTGGACGCCGAGGGTCATCAGCCCCAGCACGCTGGAGGCGTCGACGGCGGCACCCGCGGCCCCGTCGGTGACCTTGGCGATCCGGACCGGGACCGGTTGGGCCGCGGCGGCCTGCGAGAGCAGCGTGGCCGGCCGGGCGTGCAGGCCCACGGCCGAGGCGATCGTGACGCGACGTTGCATGGTGATCTCCTTGTCAGACGGGAACAACGGACGTTTCGGGGTCGGACGGGGGGAACAGCGATCGTGTCCGGGCCGGACGGGGAACAGCGGGACGTGCCCGGGGCACTTTGGGGACGGACGTGTCCGGGTCACACAGGGACAGCCGGACGCGTCCGGGGTCAGGCGGGAACTGCGGACGTGCCAGGGGAAACGGGTTCGGCGGCGCTGGTGCGGCCGAGCTGCTTGGCGAAGATCACTGCGAGTGCGGAGACCGCAACCCCGACCGCGATCGCCACCAGGTAGAGCAGCGGCTGACCGACCAGGGGCAGCACAAACAGGCCGCCGTGCGGCGCCCGGAGGGTCGCTCCCACGGTCATCGACAGCGCTCCGGTGGCGGCCGATCCGACCACGATGGACGGAATCACGCGCAGCGGATCCGATGCCGCGAACGGGATCGCGCCCTCGGTGATGAACGAGGCTCCGAGCAGCCACGCCGGGCGGGCGCTCTCCCGCTCTGCCGGGCTGAACAGCTTGCGCCGCACGGTGGCGGCCAGGGCGAGCGCCAGCGGCGGGGTCATGCCCGCGGCCATCACCGCCGCCATGATCTCCAGTGCCGTCTCGCTGCCGGTGGTGAGCCCGCCGACGGCGAAGGTGTAGGCGACCTTGTTGATCGGCCCGCCCATGTCGAAGGCGATCATCGCCCCCAGCAACGCACCGAGCAGGGCCGCGTTCGCGCCGGTCAGGCCGTTGAGCCAGGTGGTCAGCCCGGTCATGGCCGCCGCGATCGGCTTGCCGATGACCACGAACATGAGCACGCCCGTCACCAGCGTGCCCAGCAGCGGCAGGACCATCACCGGCATCACCCCGGCGACCGCCCTGGGCACGCGGATCTGCTTGAGCGCGCCGACCACGGCACCGGCGAGCAGCCCGGCGACCAGGCCGCCGAGGAAGCCCGCGCCGACGGTGACCGCGATCGCCCCGCCGACGAACCCGGGGGCGATGGCCGGCCGGTCGGCCATCGCGAACGCGATGAACCCGGCCAGCACCGGCACCAGGAACTCCATCGCCGCCGACCCGATCTGGTTGGCCAGCGCCGCCCAGCTCAGCAGGCTGGCCGGGTCGAACTGCTCGGTGACGCTAGGTGCGTCGGAGATCTGGTAGCCGCCGAGGGCGAAGCTCAGCGCGATGAGCAGCCCGCCCGCGGCCACGAACGGGATCACGTAGCTGACACCGGTCATCAGCCACTGCCGCAGCTTGCTGCCGATGCCGGCACCGGCCACGACCTTGGTCGCCAGTTCCGGCTCCGGCCCGGCCTGGGCCGCGTCCGGTGCCGGCTCGGTCTCGGCGGTCGTCCTGGCCTGGTCCAGCAGGCCGGCCGCGTCGTTGATCGCCTGCTTGACGGTGGCCTCGACGGTGGGCTTGCCCGCGAACCGCTCGCGGTCCTGGACGCCGACGTCGGCGGCGAAGACCACCGCGTCGGCGGTCCGGATGTCCTCCGCCGACAGCGGGGTGGAGCCCGCCGAGCCCTGGGTCTCGACGTGGATCTCGTCCCCGGCCGCCTTGGCCGCCTGCTCCAGCGCCTCGGCGGCCATGTAGGTGTGGGCGATTCCGGTCGGGCAGGCGGTGACCGCGACGAACTTCATGGCGTGACCTCCTCGCGGACGTACTTGGCGACCTGCGCCGGATCGGTGGCTTCCAGCAGCGTCTGCTTGAACTCCGCGCGCACCAGTCGGCGGGCGAGGGCGGCGAGCACGGTCATGTGGTCGGATCCACCGCCCTCGGGGGCCGCGATGAGGAAGATGAGCCGCGCGGGCCCGTCCTCGGCGCCGAAGTCGATCCCGGCGGTGCTGCGGCCGAAGGCCAGCGTCGGTTCGGTGACCGCCGCCGAGCGGCAGTGCGGGATGCCGATGCCGCCTTCCAGCCCGGTCGGCATCTGCGCCTCGCGGGCCTCGACGTCGGCGAGGAACCGCTCGATGTCGGTGACCCGTCCGGCGTCGACCAGGCGCTGGGCCAGCGACCGGACGGCCGCGGACCGCTCGGTGGCGGTCAGCTCCAGGTCGACGAGTTCGGTGGTGATCAGTTCGGTGCTCATGCCGCCGCTCCGCTGAGGCTTAGTGATTCGTCCACTTCGTGCACACGGACTTCTTCCGTGCGCAGGTCTTCCGGTGCGGGCATCCGGCTGCCCGCCAGCCCGACCGCCGCGGTGCCGTAGGCGACCGCGACCCGCAGCGCCTCCGGCCCGCTGCCGCCGGCGCGCAGGAACCCGGCCAGCGTCGCGTCGCCCGCTCCCACGGTGCTGAGCACCGCGGTCGCCGGGCCTGCCGCGTGCCAGGCGCCGGTCCCGTCCACCAGCAGCGCTCCGTCTTCGCCGAGGCTGACCAGCACGCCGGCCACCCCGGCGGCGCGGATCTCCCGCGCCACCCCGAGCACCTCGCCCAGCCGCGCGAGCGCGCGTCCGGAGAGCTCGGCGAGCTCGGCGAGGTTGGGTTTGATCAGGTCCGGCCCGGCCTCGCAGGCCGCCGCGAGCGCCGGACCGGAGGCGTCCACCGCGACCCGGGCGCCCGCGCCGTGACCGACGCGCACGAGCCGCGCGTGCAGGTCCTCCGGGCAGCCGCTGGGCAGGCTTCCGCTGCTCACCAGCCAGTCCGCGCGGCCCGCCAGCTCACCGGCCCTGGTCTCCAGCACGGCGACCTCGGCCGGGGTCAGCTCCGGTCCCGGTTCATTGAACTTGCTCGTCGTGCCGTCCGCCTCGACCACCGCCACGTTGCTGCGGGTCGGCATGCCGATCGGCACCTCGACGACCGGCACCGCCTCCGGGGCCAGCAGCTCGGCGAGCCTGGCCCCCTCCGCTCCGCCGGAGGGCAGCAGCGCGACGGTCGGGCGGTCGGCCGCGGCCAGGGCGCGAGAGACGTTGACGCCCTTGCCGCCGGGGTCCAGCCGGACCTGGGTGGCCCGGTGCACCGCACCGCGCACGAGCCCGCCGACCAGGATCGTGCGGTCGAGGCTGGGGTTGGGGGTCACCGTGACGATCACGCCGACACCACCTTCGTCTGCGCGTTCAGCTCCTCCACCGCGGCGTCGTCGAGGCCGCTGTCGGTGACGACCACGTCGATCTCGGCGAGCTCGGCGAACCGGCTGAACTGGTCGTCGCCGTACTTGCTGTGGTCGGCCAGCAGCACCCGCCGCCGGCAGGCCCGCACCATGGCCGCCTTCACCGCGGACTCGGCGGGGTCGGGCGTGGTGCACCCGCGGTCCACCGAGAAGCCGTTGGTGCCGAAGAAACCGGCGTCGACGGTGAGGCCGTCCAGGACGTTGAGCGCCCACGACTCGACCGAGGCCAGCGTGGTGCCGCGGATCCGGCCGCCGAGCATGTGCACGGTGCTGCGGCCCGCCAGCTGGCTGGCGATGGGCAGCGAGTTGGTCACGACCGTCAGCTCGCGGTCGGCCGGGATCATGCTCGCGAGCCGGCCGGTCGTGGTGCCCGCGTCCAGCAGGAGGGTGCCCCGCGTGGGCAGCAGGTCGAAGGCCGCGCGGGCGATGCGCTCCTTCTCCGCGGCGTTGGTCTGGTCCCGCTGCGTGACGCCCGGTTCGAAGTCCAGCCTCTCGACCGGGATCGCGCCGCCGTAGACCCGGCGGACCAGGCCCTGCCGCTCCAGCGCGCCGAGATCGCGGCGGATCGTCTCCGGCGCGACCTCGAACTCCTCGGCCGCGGCCATCACGTCGATCCGGCCGTCGCGGCGTGCGCGTTGCGCCAGCAGCTGTTGCCGCTCCGCCCCATACATGCCCGTTTGCCTCCGGTTCGTGTTTGGTATTGCCTGATTGTGACTCTTGTTGCCATATTGTCAAGGCTTCGACAACAGCCGGAAACCCGAGGAGCGGACATGACCACGACGACAGTGCAGGGTGTGGGCGTCAGCGCCGGGCGCGTGTCCGGCCCGGTCGCGCGGGTGGCCGAGCCGATGAGCGAACCGGCCTCCAGCCCCGCTCCCGCCGACCCCGCCGCCGAAGCCGCCCGCATCCGGCCCGCGTCCGACGCCGTCGCGCGACGGCTGTCCGATCGGGCGCGGGCGGTGACCGGTGATGCCCGGTCGATCCTGGAGACCACGGCGGCGATGGCCGCCGACTCCTCGCTGCTGGCCAACGCCGAGAAGCTGGTTACCGCGCACCGCCTGCCCGCGGCCCGCGCGGTGTTCGAGGCGGCCGAGGAGTTCACCGGGCTGCTCGCCGCGGCGGGCGGCTACATGGCCGAACGGGTCCAGGACGTGCGGGACGTCCGCGACCGGCTGATCGCCGAGCTGACCGGAACCCCGGTCCCCGGCGTGCCGGAGCTGACCGGGCCCGCGGTGCTGGTCGCCCGCGACCTGGCGCCGGCCGACACCGCCGACCTGGACCCGGACCTGGTGCTCGCGCTGGTCACCGAGGAGGGCGGCCCGACCAGCCACACCGCGATCCTGGCCCGTTCGCTGGGAATTCCCGCCGTGGTCGCCGCCCGCGGGGTGCTCGCCGGTGCCGCCGAGTCGGCGCGGGTGGACGGGGAGGCCGGGACGGTCGAACTGCTCGACCGGCTGGTGGCCGTGGAGACCTCGACGACCGTCCGCGACCGGGAGTGGGACGGCGTCGGGCGCACCGCCGACGACCAGCCCGTCAAGGTGCTGGCCAACGTCGGCTCCCCCGCCGACGCCGAGGCCGCCATCGCGGCCGGAGCCGAGGGGATCGGCCTGTTCCGCACGGAATTCTGCTTCCTGGCCGCCACGAGCGAGCCCGACCCGCACGTCCAGCGGGCCGCCTACGCCGAGACCTTCGCGCCCTGCGCGGGCAGGCCGGTCGTGGTCCGCACCCTGGACGCCGGTGCGGACAAACCGCTTCCGTTCCTCAACGCCGCAGCCGAACCGAATCCGGCGCTGGGCGTGCGCGGGATCCGGGTCGCGTTCGACCGGCCGGACATCCTCGACCGTCAGCTCGACGCGATCGCCTCGGCCGCGGGCGACACCGGCGCCGACGTGTCGGTGATGGCGCCGATGGTGGCGACCGCCGACGAGGCGGCGTGGTTCGCCGAGCGTGCCCGCGCCGCGGGGCTCCGCCGCGTCGGCGTCATGGTCGAGATCCCGTCCGCGGCGCTGTGCGCGGCGGAGATCCTCGACGCGGTCGACTTCGTCAGCGTGGGCACCAACGACCTCGCCCAGTACGCCTTCGCCGCCGACCGGATGACCGGTGCGCTGGCCGCGCTCAACGACCCGTGGCAGCCGGGACTCCTGCGGCTGGTGGCGATGCTCGGCTCGGCGGGCCGCGAGCTGGGCAAGCCGGTCGGCGTCTGCGGCGAAGCCGCCGCCGATCCGCTGCTGGCTGGCGTGCTGGCCGGGCTCGGGATCACCAGCCTGTCGATGGTTCCGACCGCGCTGACCGCCGTGGGCGCCGCGTTGTCGGAGCAGCCGCTGGCGCGGTTCGAACGGGCCGCGCGGGCGGCGCTGGGCGAGCGCGATCCGCTCCGGGCCCGCCGCGCCGCGCGCGAAGCGCTCTGACGAACGGGAACTTCGGGGAGGCGGGGCTTGGTCGCGACCGTCGGTGGGGCATGACAGGCTGGTCAGCCGTGACAGGTCCTCTGATGCTGATCGACTCGGCGGGGCTGTGGTTCCGCTCGTACTACGCGCTGCCGGACTCGCTGACCGCGCCGGACGGCACGCCGGTGAACTCGGTGCGCGGGTTCTGCGACATGCTCGCCAAGCTCGTGGCCGAGCGGCGGCCCGGTCGGCTGGTCGCCTGCCTGGACAACGACTGGCGACCGCAGTTCCGGGTGGACGCGCTGCCGTCCTACAAGGCGCACCGGGTCGCCGAGGCCGACCCCGCCGAGGAGGACGTGCCGGACACGCTCACCCCGCAGATCCCGGTGATCCTGGACCTGCTGGACGCGCTGGGCATCGCCACCGCCGAGGCCGAGGGCTTCGAGGCCGACGACGTCATCGGCGCGCTGGCGCACCGCGAGCAGCGCGATCCGGTCGAGGTCGTCACCGGCGACCGCGACCTGTTCCAGCTGGTCCGCGCGGAGCCGACGCCGGTGCGGGTGATCTACGTCGGCGGCGGGCTGGCCAAAGCCCAGGACTACGGCCCGGCGGAGCTGGCCGAGCGGTACGGGCTGGCCCCGGAGCGGGCGGGCGACGCCTACGCCGAGATGGCGGTGCTGCGCGGCGACCCGTCCGACGGGCTGCCCGGCGTGGCGGGCATCGGCGAGAAGACCGCGGCCAAGCTGATCACCCAGTTCGGTTCGCTGGAGGCGCTGCTGGAGGCGGCGGCCGGCGGCACGGGCGTGACGCCCCGGGTGCGGGCGATGCTCGCCGATGCCGCCGACTACCTCGCCGCGGCGCCGTCGGTGGTGCGGGTCGTGCGGGACGCGCCTGTCGTGGTCGACCGCGAGCAGGACGCGCTGCCATCCACCGTGGACACCGACCGGGTCGCCGAGCTCCAGGAGCGCTGGAGGCTCGGGGCCAGCGCGGACCGGCTACTGGCGGCGGTAACGCTCTAGCTCGGTCGCGTCGTGGGCGGAGAACACCTCGATCTCGCCTCGGTGCGCGGTCGCCAGGTCGTGCAGGCGGTCGCGGTTGTGCCGCCGCCGGGGACCGTCGACCTGCATGCGGTGCTGGAAGTACCGCAGCGCTGACGTGCACCACGGGCGGGTTTCCATCTGGCCGTGGAAGAAGTAGGCGTCCCCGGCGTGCAGCAGCCATCCGCCGTCCGCCCGCACCGCGACCGCGGTGTGCCCGAGGGTGTGGCCGGGCAGCGGGACGAGCAGGATTTCCGGCGGCAAGCCGGGGATGTCGCGCACCGCCTCGAAGCCGAACCACCGCTCCCCCTCCGGCCGGTGCAGCGTCCACTTCGGACCGTGCTGCCACTGGTGCGGCAGGTAGCGCCGGTCGCCCCGCGCCTCGTGCTCGGCGGCGAGCACGTGGACCTGGGCGTGCGGGAAGTCCGGCAGGCCGCCCGCGTGGTCGCGGTCGAGGTGGGTCAGCACGATGTGCCGCACGTCCTCCGCGCTGTACCCGAGAGCTCTGACCTGCGCGACGGCGGTCTCGGTGAGGTCGAGCACCGGGCGGGCGAGCCGGAGCCAGCTGGGCTCCAGGGCGAGCCGGTGGGTGGTGACGTCGAGCGTGCCGAGACCGGTGTCGACCAGCACCAGCCCCTGCTCGGTCTCGATCAGCAGGCAGTGGCAGACCAGTCGCGCCGGCTCCAGCAGCGGGCTGCGCGCGTCCACCAGCCGTCCGCCCAGTGGCCGCATCGTTGCGCAGTTCAGGTGGTGCACCCGCATCGGTTCTCCCTCGTCGGCAACAGTTTCATCGGCGGGCGGACTCCAGCAGCGCGGCCAGCCTGCGGCCGACGGCCCGCAGGACCGAGACGTCCCGCTGCACCCGCGCCAGCAGCAGCGCACCCTCCACCATGGACAGTGCGACCGCGGCGAGATCACCTGCCTCGTCACCGGGAACTCCCCAGTCGACGAAACGGGATTCGAGCACCTCCAGCCACGAGCCGTACGCGCCGCCGCACGCGGAACGCACCTCGGAGCTGTCCGCGGTGGCCTCCAGCGCGACCGTCGCGATCGGACAACCGCTTTGGAAGTCCGATCCCTCCAGCACCGCGGAGAACGCGTCGACCAGCAGTGCCGCCGCCTGCTCCGGATCCTCGGCCCTTCGCAGCAACTCCTCGATCAGCTCGCACATCCGCCTGCCCGCGACCTCGACCGCCTCGGCCGCGAGCTGCTGCTTGCCGCCCGGGAAGTGGAAGTACAACGAGCCGCGCGGCGCCTCGGACTCCTTGAGCACCTGGTTGAGGCCGGTCGCGTGGTAGCCCTGCCGCTGGAACAGCCCCATGGCCGTGTCGAGCATCTGCTGCCTGGTCCGTTCGCCCTTCTTCACCCTTAAAATATGACAGTCGGTCTACTTATTTTCAAGGGAAGAAGCGGCCCGCCCGGAAGCAGGCGGGCCGGACGGTCAGAAAGCCGTGCCGCACCAGGGCGGTTCGGCCGTGGCGAACAGCCGGTCGGCCGCCGCGACCGCGGCCGGATCGCGCACCTCGACCCGGCCCGCCGCCACCAGCTCCGACACCGACACGTCACCCAGGTACAGCGAGGCGAGCACGTCGACGCCGACGGCCAGCTGCGGGTCGTCGGCGCACCGGACGGCCTCGGGCCCGATGCGGTAGGAGCCGGAGTTCTCCGGCAGGAACGGATCCCGGACCGCGATCACGACCGGATCGGCCGCGCCGAAGCTCCGCGCCCCCAGCGCGGCGGGCACGTCGACCAGCCGCAGCCACAGGTCGTCGCCGACACCGGTGACCCGGCACTGCCTGCGGTCGGTCAGCCACCACTCCAGCGGCTCGTTCACCGGGCGGTCCACCGCCTCGATCCGGTGCGCCATGTCCAGCTCCAGCAGGAAGCGCCACAGGCCCGCCAGCGCGGTCGTGTCCGCGGCCTGCACGTCGCCGACCTGGATCGTGATCATGCCGTCGTCGAAGCGGTAGTCGTTGGCCTTGGCCTCGTAGAGCGCGAAACCGTCGTCGACGCCGTGGTCATCGCTGTGCACGACGACGACCGCGTTCTGCTGGAGCGCGGACAACCGGTGCCGCCACCAGCCGTCCGGGCGGCTCATCATCCCGGGCCTGGTTAACCCGATCCGGCGGTACACCTCGGGCAGGACCTTCTCCGCCGTCGCCGCGTCCACCAGCCGCACGGCTCCCCCGGCCGGAACGTCCGGGTGCGGGACCGCACGCGCGCGGTCGAGCCGCACCTTGCGCGCGCGAGTGGCCACGCCGTAGCCGAACCGCCCGTAGATGACCGCTTCCGAGGCGTGCAGCATGGTCAGCGGCTCGCCGCGCTCCCGGGCGTCGGCGAACTGCGCCCGCTTAAGCGCGGTCAGCGCCCCGCGGCGAGTCCGGTCGGCCCGGACCCCGACGTTGGTCACCGCACCGGCAGGCAGCACCGCACCGCCGGGAACGGCCAGCGAACTCGACTGCGCCATCGCGGTCCCGGCCAGTTCGCCGTCGACGAACGCCCCCAGCACCCGTCCCGGCTCGTACCGCGCGGAGCTGCGCTCCCACTGGTCGTCGGACGCCGGGGGAATGTGCAGGGTCCGCAGGAACAGGGAGTTGGCGTCGCGGAATTCGGATTCGGCCACCGGCCGCACGTCGAGATCGCTCACGACGCCGATCCTGCCCGCCGGTCACCGGACCGTCGAGCGGTTTCAGCGCGGGTGCCCGACCTCGTAGACGCCCTTGTCGTTCTTGACCGTCACGGTGACCGTCTTCTCGGCGCCGTTGACGCTGACCTGGCAGTCGAACCTGGTCTGCGCCCGGACCGCCTGCCCGGACGGGCAGGTGACCGACTCGACCGCGCCGAGCCGGTAGGAGCCCTCCAAGGTCTGCTGCACGCCCTGCTCGACGCTCGCGGCGTCGAACACCGTGCGGACGAACCAGCCCGGCGTCACGAACCCCAGCACCAGCACCACAGCGGCCACCACGACCAGCACGGCCGAGCTCAGCACCCACGGCAGCGCGGAGCGCTTCTTCTTGCCCGGGACCGGAGCACCGGGACCGAACCCGGGCGGCGGCCCGTAGCCGTAGCCCGGCGCGCCGTAGGACGGCGCCGGGTAACCGGGCTGCCTGCCGTACGCCGGCCCTGCCTGCGGAACCCCGCCCTGGTACGGCCCAGGACCGGGGGGTCGCTGTCCCCACTGGGGCGGTCCCCCGGGCGGCCCGTAGGGGCTCGACATCGTCACCTCCGCGCGCCGATCACCAAGCCGGTGATCCGAAATCCGACACCGAATCCAACCACAGCCGGATTTCCGGCCGCGCCGCCCATGCGGGCGTTCACACCACGCCGGCGGCCACCACGCCGCGGCGGATCGCGGTGACCGCCTTGGCCGCCGTCCCGCCCACCGGGTCGGACTTGCCGACCACGTCGCGGATCTGGTCGAGCAGGTCCACGACCTGGCGGCACCAGCGCACGAAGTCACCGGCCGAGAGCTCGTGCCCGGTCGACTCCGCCGCGGTGAGCACCCGCTCCAGCGACTCGCCGCGCGCCCAGCGGTACACCGGCCAGGCGAAGCCCGGATCGGGCTCGCGGGTGCGGTCCAGCTTGTGCCTGCGCTCGTCGTCCTCCAGCTCGCCCCACAGCCGCCAGGTCGCGCCCAGCGCGTCGGAGACCGGGCCCGACGGCACCTGCGGCGCCATCGGCCCCTCCCGCCGCGACTCGTACACCAGCGACGACACCACCGCCGCCAGCTCGGCGGGGCCCAGCTTCTCCCACACGCCGACCCGCAGGCACTCGGCCGCGAGCAGGTCGGACTCGCTGTAGAGCCGGGTCAGCCGCCTGCCGTGCTCGGTGACCGGGGCCTCGTCGTCGTCCGGCAGCACGTAGTCCCGCTCGGCCAGCAGCGCGATGATCCGGTCGAACGAGCGCGCCAGCGAATGCGTCGTGGTCGCGACCTTGCGCCGCAGCGCGTCGTTCTCGCTGCGCAGCCGCTCGTAGCGCTCCGCCCAGCGCGCGTGGTTCTCCCGGTCGTCGCAGCCGTGGCACGGGTGCGCCTTCAGCGCGCGCCGCAGGGTCGCCAGCTCGGCGTCGTCCCCGGAGTCGGACCGGCGGCGGGACCGGCCGCCCGGGGTGCTGATGCCGGTCTGGCGCAGCGTCGAGGCCAGGTCGCGGCGCGACTTCGGCGAGCGGGTGTCGACGTGCTTGGGCAGCTTGATCTTGCCCAGCGCCTCCACCGGCGAGGTGAAGTCGGCCACCGACAGCCTGCCCGACCAGCGGTCCTCGGTGACCACCAGCGGCCGGGGCTCGCCCATCGGTTCCAGGCCCGGGTCGATGACCACCGCCAGCCCGGAACGGCGGCCCGCGGGCACCGCGATCACGTCGCCCTTGCGCAGCCGCTCCAGCGACTTCGCCGCCTCCGCGCGGCGCGACGCGCGGTTCTGCCTGGCCAGCGCCTTCTCCCGATCGGAGATCCGCTTGCGCAGCTGGAAGTACTCGTCGAAGTCGCCGAGGTGGCAGCGCATCGACTCGGCGTACCCGGCCAGCGCCTCGGCGTTGCGGTCCACCCGCCGGGACACGCCGACCACCGAGCGGTCCGCCTGGAACTGCGCGAAGGACTGCTCCAGCAGCTCCCGCGCCGACTCCCGGCCGACCCGCTGCACCAGGTTGACCGCCATGTTGTAGCCGGGCCGGAACGACGACCGCAGCGGGTAGGTCCGGGTCGAGGCCAGCCCGGCGACCTGCTTCGGGTCGATCCCCGGCTGCCACACCACCACCGCGTGGCCCTCGATGTCGATGCCCCGCCGCCCGGCGCGGCCGGTGAGCTGGGTGTACTCGCCCGGGCTGAGGTCGACGTGCGACTCGCCGTTGAACTTGACCAGCTTCTCCAGCACCACCGTCCGCGCGGGCATGTTGATGCCCAGCGCGAGCGTCTCGGTGGCGAACACGGCCTTGACCAGACCGCGGACGAACAGCTCCTCGACGGTCTCCTTGAACGCGGGCAGCAGGCCGGCGTGGTGCGCGGCGACCCCGCGCTCCAGCGCGTCCCGCCACTCCCAGTAGCCCAGCACCGCCAGGTCCGACTCGGGCAGGTTGCTGGTGTGCTCGTCGACGATCCCGCGGATCTCGTCGACCTCGTCCTCGCTGGTCAGGCGCATCCCGGCGCGCACGCACTGGTTGACGGCGGCGTCGCAGCCCGCACGGCTGAAGATGAACACGATCGCGGGCAGCAGCCCGGCCGCGTCGAGCCCGTTGAGGATCTCCACCCGCGACGGCGCGTAGAACCGCGGCGGCTTGGGCCCCTTGCGCTTGCCGTTCGGGCCGCCGCGGCGCCCGTAGGGCGTGTGCACCCGGGCCAGCTCCTGGGTGTGGCGCAGCAGGTTCGGGTTGATCCGCAGCTCGCGGTCCTGGGTCTCCCCGCCGAACAGGTCGAACATGCGGGGGCCGACCAGCATGTGCTGCCACAGCGGCACCGGCCGGTGCTCGTCGACGACCACCGTGGTGTCGCCGCGCACCTCCACCAGCCACTCGCCGAACTCCTCGGCGTTGCTCACCGTCGCCGACAGGCTCGCGACCTGCACGTACTCCGGCAGGTGCAGGATCACTTCCTCCCACACCGCACCGCGGAACCGGTCGGCCAGGTAGTGCACCTCGTCCATCACGACGTAGCCGAGCTGGTCGATCGTGCTGGAACCGGCGTAGAGCATGTTGCGCAGCACCTCGGTGGTCATCACGACCACCTGGGCGTTGCCGTTGATCGACGTGTCGCCGGTCAGCAGCCCGACCGCGTCATCGCCGTGGCGCTCGCACAGGTCGGCGTACTTCTGGTTGGACAACGCCTTGATCGGCGTGGTGTAGAAGCACTTCCGGCCCTCCGAGAGCGCCAGGTGCACGGCGAACTCGCCGACCACCGTCTTGCCCGCGCCGGTCGGGGCGCACACCAGCACGCCGTGGCCCGCTTCGAGGGCCTGGCACGCGGTGCGCTGGAAGGGGTCGAGCTCGAAGGACAGCTGCCCGGTGAAGTCGGTGAGCTTCGGGTGCGCACTGCGCCGCGCGTGCGCCGCGTACCCGTCGGACGGGGACAGCTTGGTGAGGTTCGAACGGCTTGCAGCCACCCCTCAAGGTTTTCACATCACACCGACAGGCGTCGCGGGACGTGCTGAGCTTCTCAGACGGCGGAGGCTCCGAAGCGGTCCTGCCGCTTCGGAGCCCCATACAAGCGAACGGGACTGTCCTCGCCAGCGAACACCTGAAGCACTCAGACCAAGCGGTACCGCTAGGTGACGTCGTCCTGCTTGGGCGGTGCCGACAGGTCCGACGCGGGCGGCGCGGAGGGCGTGACGTCCAGCTGGGACGGCCGGTAGTCGATCTCCGACGCCTCGTCCAGGCCGATGCCGCTCATGCCCTGCTTCTCCAGCTTCTTGGCCTTGGAGCGGTCGTGCGCGCGGCACATCAGCACGGCGATGCCGAACAGCACGCTCAGCGCGGCGGCCAGCGCCAGCATCGAGATCGGGTCCTGCCCCGGGGTCGCCACCGCGGCGAAGACGAACAGCGCGAACACCAGTCCGCGCCACCAGCTCTTCAGCTTGGCGTAGGTGATGACACCGGCCCGGTTGAGCATCACCAGGATCAGCGGCAGCTCGAAGCTCACGCCGAAGATCACCAGCATCAGCAGCACGAAGTTGATGTAGTCACCACCGGTGAGGGCGGTGAAGAAGGTGTCCCCGCCGAACCCGGCCATGAAGGTCAGGCCCTCCGGGACCACGAAGTACGCCAGGACCGCGCCCGCGACGAACAGCACGCTCGCGAAGCCCACGAAGGTGCCGGCGAACTTGCGCTCCTTGGCGTAGAGGCCGGGCGTGATGAACGCCCACAGCTGGTACAGCCACACCGGGCTGAACAGCACCGCACCGACCGAGACACCGACCTTGAGCCGGAGCATGAAGACCTCGAACGGCTTGGTCTGCAGCAGCTGGCACTTGCCAGGAGTCGGGCTGAAGCGCATCTCCGGCGGCATCGCGCAGTACGGGCCGGTGATCAGGTCGCCCAGCGACGGCAGGCCGAACAGCGTGTTGGAGAACCACCAGAAACCGAAGGCACCGCCGACGACCACCGCGACCATGGCCACGCCGAGCCGGTAGCGCAGCTCGAAGAGGTGATCGACGAGAGTCATCGTGCCGTCGGGGTTGTGCCGACGACCCCATCTGCGCCGATCGGCGCGGAACGGGTTCAGGCGGCGCAGCGGACTACCCACCGTGAGTTCCCGTCCTCAGTCACTTCTTGGTGTCGTTGCGCTGCGTTTCCTCGATGGAGGACGCGGCCGTGGGCGCGCTGGACTCGCCGGGGGCGAGCTGCTGCGGCTCCTTGGCCTTCGCCGCCTTGGCGGCTTCCTCGTCGGCCTTCATCCCGCGCGCCTCGGCCTTGAAGACCCGCGCGGACTGCCCCAGGGAGCGCGCCATCTGCGGCAGCTTGGTGGCACCGAAGAGCAGCACCAAGACACCGACGATGAGTACGAGCTCCCATCCACCTGGCAGACCCATCCGTGCACACCCTTTCGTTGGTTCCGGCGCATCCATGCTACGCGGAAAGGCTAGTAGTCAGTAGCGCCGCTAAACAGACCCGTGGCGACGCTCGGCCAGCGCCACTCGGACGCCCGCCATGCGTGCTTTCAGCAGACCGCTGCGGTCGTCGAGGTCCTCGACGACCCGCCGCTGCATGG
The DNA here is from genome assembly GCF_039534165.1 of Saccharopolyspora taberi. NCBI lineage: Bacteria > Bacillati > Actinomycetota > Actinomycetes > Pseudonocardiales > Pseudonocardiaceae > Saccharopolyspora > Saccharopolyspora taberi. The sequence continues at coordinate 486,124 of NZ_BAAAUX010000019.1, forward strand.
CCCGGAAGCGGCGCAGCGCGGCGAACATCCGGATCACCAGGAACAGGAGCAGCAGCAGCCCCAGGCCGAGAAGGACCAGGCTCAACACATACGGCACGCGATCACCGTAACCCCCTCAGGTGGACGGCAGATGACGTGCCCGCGTCAACGCGGATTCAGCGCGTTGACGCACGTCACAGGCCAGGTCGTCGGGACTGGAGACGCGGACCCGGCCGCCCTGCCCGAGCACCAGCCGCACCATCCAGGACCGGTCCGAGTAGCGCATCCGCACCCGGGCCCGGCCGCCCGGCAGCTCGGTGACCTCGTCCACCGGGTAGTACTCGGCGATCCAGCGGGCGTCCGGGTCCAGCTCCAGCTCCGCGACGGGCTGGTCCGGCATCGGCCGGAACAGGCCGTCGGAGAAGTCCGCGGGCTCGGCCTCCGGCGGCGGCTGCGCGGGCTCGTCGAGGGCCTCGACGTCGTCGATGCGGTCCAGCCGGAACAACCGCATCCCGCCCGCCTGGCGGCACCACGCCTCCAGGTAGCTGCGGCCGTCGATGAGCAGCAGCCGCATCGGGTCCACGGTCCGCTCGCTGATCTCGTCGCGCGAGGCGGTGTAGTAGCGCATCCGCAGCGCACGCCCCTGCGAGGTGGCCCGCTGCACCGTCTCCCGGACGCCCGGGCCCAGCGCGCCCTCCCGGCCCGCTAGCCCGACGACCACGCCCGCCGGACGGGCCTGGCCGACGGCGTTCTCCACCTTCGCCAGCGCCCGCTGCACCGCGTCGGTGTCGGCGACGCCCGGGGTGTCGGCCAGCGCCCGCAGCGCGACCAGCAGCGCGGTGGCCTCCGACGCGGTCAGCCGCAGCGGCCGGTTCATGCCCGCGTCGTAGGTGACGGTGACCGTCTCGCCCTCGAAGGACAGGTCGATCAGGTCGCCAGGGCCGTAGCCGGGCAGCCCGCACATCCACAGCAGTTCCAGGTCGCGCCGCAGCTGCTGCTCGCCGACCCCGAAGTCGGCCGCGGCGTCGGCGACCGGGATGCCCGGCCGGCTCAGCAGGTACGGCACCAGGGCGAGCAGCCGCGGCAGCCGGTCGGTCGCGCTCCTCATTCCCCAGGTTCCCCTCGGTCGCGTGCCGCGCCGAGGTGCGTCTCGTACACCGTCTTGCGCAGCGTGTCGGGTTCCAGCACGGCCACGTCCGGGCCGTACCCGGCAATCCAGGTCGCCGCCGAGTCCGGGTACACCAGGTCGAGTTCGACGATGTCGCCCGCGACGCCGTCCAGCTCCATCTCGCCGACCACCGACGCCCGGCGCCGCAGCCCCTGCGCCCGGCCGCGCTCGACCCACAGCCTGGCCAGGGCGCTCGGTGAGGGCTCCCGCTCGTCACCGGCGACCACGCGCAGCAGGTCGACGTCGGCGGGGCGCTGCACGGCGTCCCGCGGCCCGAACGCCTTGACCTCCCCGCCCATCCGGGACAGCCGGAAGCAGCGCTCGGCCCGCCGGTCCCGGTCGTGGCCGACGAGGTACCAGCGGCCCCGCCACGACACCACGCCCCACGGCTCGACGGTGCGCTGCTGCGCCTCCTGGCTGCTCGGGCGCCGGTAGTCGAAGACCACCGCGCGGCCGGACTGCACCGCCGCCAGCAGCGGGCCGAACGCGGGCTCGCTGGTGCGGACCTTGGGCTCGATGGCCGCGGACGCCCGCTCGTCGACGTCGACCCCGGCGGCCCGCAGCTTCAGCAGCGCGCCGCGGGCGGCGCCCGTGAGCTCCGGCGAGTCCCAGAGCCGGACGGCCAGCGCGACCGCGGCGGCCTCGTCCGGGCGCAGGTCGATATCGCCGAGCTCGTAGTCCCGGCGGGCGATGCGGTACCCGTCGGTGAGGTCGAACGCCGAGTTGCGCCCGGTTTCCAGCGGGATGCCCAGGTCTCGCAGCTCGGCCTTGTCCCGTTCGAAGGTCCGGAAGAACGCCTCGTCGCTGGGTGCGCCGGCGTAGCCCGGCACGATGCTCCGGATCCGCTCCGCCGTGAGGTACTGGCGAGTGGACAGCAGGCACAACACCAGGTTCACCAGGCGTTCGGCACGCATAGTGGCCACTTCGAAACTCTAGCTCCACACCATGTGATCAAGTGTTCGGGTCCGCGGACTCGACGCAGGCCACGCCGTCGCCGGTGAGCACGGCGGGCACCCGCGCGCCGGGCACGCCCGCCACGGCGCCGGTCAGGAAGCCGCGGTGGACCAGCCGCCGCGCCGTCGCCTGGTCGCTGAACAGCAGGCCGTCGACGTAGAGGTCCGGCTCGGAGCTGCAGGTCATCTCGACCCGCCCGGCGGCGACCGCGCGAAGGGCCGCGAGTTCTCGGTTGTTGAGTTCGGGGTCGTCGAGTTCGGACAGCACGCGGGACACGGTCCCCACCTCCCCCTGGTGGTCGCCGGTTCCGGAGAACCGGATGTGGTCCTCACGTTCGGCGAAGCTCCCGGGTCGTCCCCAGCGCTGCGGTTTCCCCAGCCACCGCAAGCGTTCTCCGTGAGCAGTGCCGAGTACACCCGGCGGAGCCGGTGGCGGGCAGAGCAGAAATACCTGCCTCACGGGCCGTTTCCCACTCATCCGTCCTCAGTGCACAGCTGTTCCCGGTGCACAGCGGTTCGATCCCCGCCACAACACCGGCTTGATTTCGATTGACACTGAAGGAATCGCGCGGGCAAATATGATCGAGGGTGCCCGGAGGGCCCTAAGCTGGCCCACATGCCCGCACCGGTCATGCTCATCACCGGCGCCTCCCGCGGAATCGGCGCGGCGACCGCCCGCGCGGCGGCAGCCGCCGGATACCGGCTGGCGCTGCTGTCCCGCTCCGCGGAACCGCTCTCGACGCTGGTCGACGAGCTCGGCCCGGCCGACGCGATCCCGCTGATCTGCGACGTCACCGACTGGTCGCAGGTCAGCGCCGCGGTCGAACGCGCCGAGGACCACTTCGGGCAGCTCGACGCGGCGGTGGCCAACGCGGGGCTGAGCGTCGAGACCTCGTTCCTGGGCAACGGCGGCGCCGAACCGGAGCAGTGGCGCGACATGGTGCTGACCAACGTCTACGGCCCCGCGATCACCGCCCGCGCCGCGCTGCCCGCGCTGGTCCGATCGCGCGGTCACCTGCTGCTGACCGGCTCCGCGGCCGGACGCGGGATCAGGCCGGGCAACCTGTACTCCGCGACGAAGTGGGCCGTCACCGGGATGGCGCAGAACATCCGGGCCGAGTGCGTCGGCACCGGCGTCCGCGTCACCATCGTCCAGCCGGGCAGGGTCGAGACGGACATGAGCACCCCGACGCGGCACGAGGTGCCCAGGCTGCGGCCCGCGGACGTCGCCGAAGCCGTGCTGTACGCGCTGCGGCAACCGGCCTCGGTCGACGTCAACGAGATCGTCGTCCGCCCCACCGGGCAGGATCCCCTGCGGTAGCACGCGGAAACGTGGCAGGCGGGAAAACCCACCTGCCACGTCCGCTCCCGGTCAGGCCACGAGGTTCGCGAAGACGATCACGTTGTCGCGGTAGCTGTGCGCCTTGCTGTCGAACGATCCCCCGCAGGTGATCAGCCGCAGCTGCGCGTCCGGTGTGCTGCCGTAGACCTCCCGGGTCGGGAAGGCCGACTTGGGCACCTGGACCACCTGCTGGACGCCGAACCGCGCGGTCGACCCGTCCTCCCGCTGCACGTCGACGACGTCGCCGGGCCGCAGCTCGTGCAACCGGTTGAAGATCCCCTTCTGCCCGCCGCCGTCGACGTGCCCGGCGATCACCGCCGGACCCGCTTCGCCGGGGGTGGGCCCGCCCCGGTACCAGCCTGCCTGCTTGGGCTGCGACACCGGCGGCACCTGGAGCTCCTTGTTCCGGCCCAGCCCGAGCTCGACCAGCGACGACTGCGCCCCGATCGCCGGGATGTCGACCGCCACCGGCTTGGACTCCGGCATCGCGGAGGCGGCCTGGACCCCGGCCTCCGGCTGGTAGGACGGCCCGCCGGACATCAGCGCCCAGCCGGACAGCAGCACCAGGAAGGTGAGGACGGTGACCGCCGCCGTGATCAGCAGGCGGCCCCCGTTCCGGCTCGTGTTCGTCGCGTTCACGGCCTGCGCTCCTCGTCGTCCGTGCCGGTCACCCGGCGGCGCAGGACGTATCCGCCCACCGCGGTACCCGCGACCAGCGCGGCCCCGGCGGCCAGCAGGGTTCCGTCGGGCCCTTCCGCTCCGCCGCCACCGGTGTCGACCGAGCCCTGCGGGACTTCGGTCACCTGCGCGGCCTCGTCACCGGCGAAGGTGACGCCACCGGGCGCACCGCCCGTCGCGGGCTTGCCCGTGTCAGTTCCCGGATACGGGTACGGGCTCGGCCCCGGGTAGGGCTTCGGGTTCGGCTTGGGTTCCGGCTTCGGCTCAGGCTTGGGTTCCGGCTTGGGCTTCGGTTCCGGCTTGGGCTCAGGCTTCGGCTTGGGCTTCGGTTCCGGCTTGGGCTCAGGCTTCGGCTCGGGCTTCGGGTTCGGTTTCGGTTCCGGCTTCGGCTCGGGCTTTGGCTCGGGCTTGGGCTTGGGTTCCGGCTTGGGAATCGGCTCGCAGAGCTTCGGCTGGATCTTGCAGATGTTGATCGGCGGCTTGGGAACCGGCGGCTTCGGTGGCGGCGGCGGAGGCGGAGGCTTCGGCGTATTGCCGCACACGAAGGGCAGTGGGATCAGCTTGCAGATGTCGATCGGCGGCTTCGGGATCGGCGGCGGTGGCGGCGGAGGCGGGGGCGTGGGACCACCCGGCAGCCCCGGGATCCCGGGGATCCCCGGAAGCGGGATGCCCGGCAGCGGAATCCCCGGCAACGGGATACCTGGCAGCGGAATTCCGGGCAGGCCGGGCAGCGGGAGACCGGGCAGGAAGTTCTGCCTGCCGGGCTCCTGCTGGGTGCCCGAGTCACTGCCGGACTCGGTGCCCGAGCCGGACCCCGAAGAGCCCGAAGAGCCCGAAGAACCGGTGGAGCCCGAGTCCGAGCCCGAGCCGGAACCGCCCGAGCTGCTGCCCGAGCCACTGCCCGACCCCGAGCCGGAGCTGTCGCTCGAGGACGAACCGCTCCCGTAATCACCGGTATCCCGGTGGAAACCGCCCAGGTCGCGGTGGATCCCGGCCGGGGAGGGCGCTGGTGCGGCGAGGGCAGTGGCCGGTGCCAGCGCGCAGCACGCCGCCCCCGCGAAGATCACCCCGAAGTTCCGCAACGTCTTGTTCATGGACACTCTCGCAAATCCAGCCCCGAGGGGCGTCGGTCTCTTTGGATGGGCCCGCGTTGCCGCATCGCCATGACCAGAAGAGTCGCGTCCTGGCGAGACCGATTCGATGGTGTCCGCACCCGAGGGCACGTGCCGGAACCCGAGAATCCGGAGGGTGCCGACCCCCACGAGGACCAGGGGGGCGACTTCGCCGCGCACCAGCGAAACGGCGCGGCGCCCCCGGGATCGGAGGCGCCGCGCCGTCGCTCGTGCTTGCGGGTTGCTCGGGTTACAGGGAGCTGATCAGCCGCTCCACCCGCTCGTCGACCGCGCGGAACGGGTCCTTGCACAGCACCGTGCGCTGCGCCTGGTCGTTGAGCTTCAGGTGCACCCAGTCGACCGTGAAGTCCCGGCCCGCGGTCTGCGCCGCGGCGATGAAGTCACCGCGCAGCTTGGCCCGGGTGCTCTGCGGCGGCGTGTCCTTGGCCGCCTCGATCTCGCCGTCCTCGGTCGCCCGGTCCACCAGGTCCTTGCGCTGGAGCATGTCGAACAGGCCCCGGCCGCGCCGGATGTCGTGGTAGGCGAGGTCGAGCTGCGCGATGCGCGGGCTGGACAGCTCCAGGCCGTGCTTGTTGCGGTAGCGCTCCAGCAGCCGCAGCTTGATCGCCCAGTCCACCTCGCGGTCGATCAGCGAGTAGTCCTGCTTGTCGATCGCCTCCAGCGCCCGGCCCCACAGGTCGAGGATGCGCTCCGACATCGGGTCCGAACCGCGCCGGGCGACGTGGTCGACCGCGCGGCCGTAGTACTCGCGCTGGATGTCCAGCGCCGACGCCTCCCGGCCGCCCGCGAGCCGGACCGTGCGCCTGCCGGTCAGGTCGTGGCTGATCTCGCGGATCGCGCGGATCGGGTTGTCCAGGCTGAAGTCCCGGAACTGCACGCCCTGCTCGACCATCTCCAGCACCAGGTTGGCCGCCCCCACCTTGAGCAGGGTGGTCACCTCGGACATGTTCGAGTCGCCCACGATGACGTGCAGCCGCCGGTACCGCTCGGCGTCGGCGTGCGGCTCGTCGCGGGTGTTGATGATCGGCCGCGAGCGGGTCGTCGCGCTGGACACGCCCTCCCAGATGTGCTCGGCGCGCTGGGACAGGCAGTACACCGCGCCGCGCGGGGTCTGCAGCACCTTGCCCGCCCCGCAGATGAGCTGGCGGGTGACCAGGAACGGCAGCAGCACGTCGGCGATCCGGGAGAACTCGCCCGACCGGCCCACCAGGTAGTTCTCGTGGCAGCCGTAGGAGTTGCCCGCGGAGTCGGTGTTGTTCTTGAACAGGAAGATGTCGCCGCCGATGCCCTCGTCGGCGAGCCGCCGTTCGGCATCGATGAGCAGGTCCTCCAGGATCCGCTCCCCCGCCTTGTCGTGGGTCACCAGCTGGACGAGGTCGTCGCACTCGGCGGTCGCGTACTCCGGATGCGAGCCAACGTCGAGGTAGAGGCGGGCGCCGTTGCGCAGGAAGACGTTCGAGGAACGCCCCCACGACACGACCCGCCGGAACAGGTACCTGGCCACCTCGTCCGGAGAGAGCCGACGCTGCCCGTGGAAGGTGCACGTGACCCCGAACTCGGTCTCGATGCCGAAGATCCTCCGCTGCATATGTCCACACTAGGCGTATTTGCGTCAACCGGCGGTCCGCCGTTCGGGCTTCGTTGCGCGGGAAAACGGTGTCGCAGGGTGAGGTTCGTCCTGGTCATCACGCGATGACAGGGCCGCAAGGGCCTTTTTCCCGTTGTCCGGACGGCTCAACCGCACCCTCCGGGCCGGGCAGCCGCTGGTCGAACCCGCGGGTAACGTCGCCCGCGTGCTGGACAGGTTTCGCGAGGTCGTCAACCGCGGCGACCGCAGGCTGGCGCGGCGCAGCGCCCGGTTGCCCGCCTCCCCGGCCGACCGCGGTCTCAAGGCCCTGACCACCGCCGCCGACCACAGCGTGCTGTGGCTGACCACCGCCGCGCTGCTGGCCTGCCGCAAGGGCCCGACCCGGCGGGCGGCGCTGCGCGGCGTGGCCGCCATCGCCGGCGCCAGCGCGACCGCGAACCTGGTCGGCAAACCGCTGTTCCCGCGCAGGCGCCCGGCGGCCGAGCTGATGCCCCGGCACCGGAGGCTCAGCGACCCGCCCACGTCGTCGTCGTTCCCGTCCGGCCACGCCGCCTCGGCCGCCGCATTCGCCACAGCCGTCACGATGGAGTCCCCCGCGACCGGGGCGGTCGTCGTCCCGGTCGCGGCGGCTGTCGCCTACTCCCGAGTCCACACCGGGGTGCACTGGCCGACCGACGTGCTGTGCGGCGCGGCCGTCGGGGCGGGGATGGCCTGGGGCACCAGGCACTGGTGGCCGCTGCGGCCGGACGAGCCCGCGGCCAGCGAGCACCCGTCGGAGGTGCCGGCGCTGGAGGACGGCGAAGGCATGCTGGCCCTGGTCAACCCCGGGTCCGGCAACGGCCAGCTCGACCCCGAGGACTGGATCTGCCAGAACTGGCCGAAGGCCGTGATCGTGCACCCCGAGCCGGCGGAGGACCTGGTCGAGGGGCTGCACCAGCGGCTCGACCAGGCAGGCGGCTCCGTCCGCGCGCTGGGGGTCGCCGGGGGCGACGGCACCGTGGCCGCGGTGGCGTCGGTGGCGACCGAGTACGGGCTGCCGCTGGCCGTGGTGTCCGCGGGCACGCTCAACCACTTCGCCCGCGACATCGGGGTGGAGGACCTGGCCTCGGTCGCCGACTCGGTCGCGAGCGGATCCGGCGCCACCGTCGACCTGGGCGGGGTCGCCATCGACGACCGGCCCACCGACTGGTTCATCAACACCGCCAGCCTCGGCGGCTACCCGGACATGGTGCGCTTCCGCGAGAAGTGGGAACCGCGCTGGGGCAAGTGGCCCGCCGCGGCGATGGCGCTGATCCGGGTGCTCTACGAGTCCAGCCCGCTCGACGTGGAAATCGACGGCCGGCACCACCGGGTCTGGGTGCTGTTCGTCGGCAACGGCGCCTACGCACCGCACGGCTTCGCGCCCGCGTGGCGCCCCCGTCTGGACAACGGGACGCTGGACGTGCGGATGGTCCGCGCCGACCGCCGCTTCTCCCGGCTGCGCTTCGTGCTCGCGGCGATGACGGGCGCGCTGCACAGCAGCCACATCTACGTCGAGCGCCGGGTGTCCACGATGGACGTCGTGGTCCGCGGGACGCCGGTGGCGCTGGCCACCGACGGCGAGGTGCACGAGCCCGGCACGCGGTTCTCGTTCACCGCGCACGAGAACGTGCTGAGCGTCTACCGTCCGGCCACAGTGGACTGAGTCAGCTCTTCTCGTCGTCGCTTCCGGACTCCGGCTCGTCCTGCTTGGGCAGCAGCGCTTTCAGCGCCGCGCCGGTGATCCGGCGGAAGGTGCGGTTCGGCTTGGCGCGGTCGAGCACCGCGACCTCCAGCTGCCCGGCGCCGAGCTCCCGCGAGCCCTCCCCACCGGTCGACAACGCCCGGATCGCGACCTCGGCGGCAGCGGCCAGCTCCAGGCCTTCGGTGAAGGAGTCCTTCAGCGCGGTGGTGATGGTGTCGGCCTGGCCGCCCATCACCACGAACTGCGGCTCGTCGACGATCGAACCGTCGTAGGTCAGCCGGTAGAGCTGGTCGGAGTCGGCGGTCTGGCCGACCTCGGCGACGCAGATCTCGACCTCGAACGGCTTGATCTGCTCGGTGAAGATCGCGCCGAGGTGCTGGGCGTAGGTGTTGGCCAGCGCCCGGCCGGTGACGTCGCGGCGGTCGTAGGAGTAGCCGCGCACGTCGGCGATGCGGACCCCGGCCACCCGCAGGCTCTCGAACTCGCTGTAGCGGCCGACCGCGGCGAAGCCGATCCGGTCGTAGATCTCGGAGACCTTGTGCAGCGTCGTCGACGGGTTCTCGGCGACGAACAGCACGCCACCCGCGTACTTCAGGACCACCACGCTGCGTCCCCGCGAGATGCCCTTGCGGGCGAGCTCGGAACGCTCCCGCATCAACTGCTCGGGAGAGGTGTAGAACGGCATCGTCACGACAGTGCACTCCTGGTCGGATCGGTCGCCCGCGGCGAGGTTGACGGCGATCGGGGGCGGGGGTCAGCCGCCCGGGTTCTCCATGCGGCCGTTGACGACCTCGGTCGCGATCTCGGCGGCCCGCTCCTCGGACAGCCGGTTCGCGCCCTCGGCGCCGGTGATGGTGATGATCGACGGGTAGATCCGGCGGGACAGGTCCGGGCCGCCGGTCGCGGTGTCGTCGTCGGCGGCGTCGTAGAGCGCCTCGACGGCGTTGCGCACCGCGGTGTCGGCGTCGGCCTCCGGGTCGAAGCGCTTCTTCAGCGCCGATTTCGCGAACAGCGAACCGGAACCGACCGCGTGGTAGCCGCCCAGCTCGTTGTAGCGCCCGCCGGTGATGTCGTAGGAGACGATCCGCCCGGCCGTGGCCGGGTCGTCGGCGTCGACGTCGAACCCGGCGAACAGCGGCACCACCGCCAGGCCGGCCATCGCGCCCTGGAGGTTGCCGCGCAGCATGGTGGCCAGCCGGTTGGCCTTGCCGTCCAGCGACAACGACACGCCTTCGAGCTTCTCGTAGTGCTCCAGCTCGATCGCGTAAAGCCGCACCATCTCCAGCGCGACGCCCGCCGTGCCCGCGATGCCGACGGCGGAGTAGTCGTCGGTGACGTAGAGCTTCTCCATGTCCCGCTGGGCGATCAGGTTGCCCATGGTCGCGCGCCGGTCACCGGCCAGCAGGACGCCGCCGTTGAAGGTCATGGCGACGATGGTGGTTCCGTGCGGGGCCTCCACGACCCCGTCCGGGACCGGGCGGCCGCCCGGCACCAGCTCGGGAGCGGTGGTGCGGAGGAAGTCGGCGAACGACGACGACCCCGGGGTGAGGTAGGCGGCGGGCAGGGCCTGACCCGGGAACCGGGCCGAGCTGGATTCCATCGGCGACATCGTCTCCTGCTCGAAGTTTCGGTTGCACTCTAGCCGTGGTCCTGCCACACCGGACGTTCCGCGAGGATCCGGTGCGGCGTCGGACGGTCAGGTTCGCACCCGGACGGCGCCGGACCGGTCACGCCGGTCCGGGTCGTCCGGGCTGGGGACTACTGACCGCCCTTCTGGACGTACGCGCGGACGAAGTCCTCGGCGTTCTCCTCCAGGACGTCGTCGATCTCGTCCAGGATGGCGTCGACGTCCTCGCCGAGCTTCTCGCGACGTTCCTGACCGGCGGCCTCCGGCCCCGATTCCTCTTCGCCGTCGCCGCCGCCGTGCCGCTGAACCTTTTCCTGGGACATCTTGCCTCCCGGTGGTCGCCTTCCGAGGACACCGGCTTCAGTGCCGCGCATCCATGGTGTGAACACTACCCATCCGACCACCCGTTCGCCCACAGCCATGCGGGCGTCTTTTCGATCTTTCCCCGCCCGCTGACGTGCACGAAACGTGGTGTTTCATCCCCTGGTCAGGGAGTCCACGAGCTCCTCGGCGCTGCGCGCGGCGTCGAGCAGTTCGCCCACGTGCGCGCGGGTGCCGCGCAGCGGCTCCAGGGTGGGGATGCGGACCAGCGACTCCCGGCCCAGGTCGAAGATCACCGAGTCCCACGACGCGGCGGCGACCGCGGCCGGGTAGCGCTCCAGGCAGCGGCCCCGGAAGTAGGCCCGGGTGTCCTCCGGCGGGTCGGTGACCGCGGCCCGCACCTCCTCCTCGGTGACCAGGCGCTTCATCGAACCGCGCGCCACCAGCCGGTTGTAGAGGCCCTTGTCCATCCGCACGTCGGAGTACTGCAGGTCGATCATGTGCAGCCGCGGCGAGGCCCAGCCCAGGTTGTCACGGGTCCGGTAGTTCTCCAGCAGCCGCAGCTTGGCGGGCCAGTCCAGCCGGTCGGAGCAGTCCATCGGGTCGCCCGCGAGCAGGTCGAGCACCTCGCCCCAGGTGTCGAGCACCTCGCGGGCGGAGCGCTCGCCGCCGTGCTCGTCGAGGTGGCGGGCGGCGCGCTCGTGGTAGGCCCGCTGCAGGTCCAGGCCGGTGAAGCGGCGTCCGTCGGAGAGCTCGACGGTCTGCTTGAGGGTCGGGTCGTGGCTGATCAGGTGCACCGCCTGCACCGGGTCGGCCAGCTTGAGGTCGTCGAAGCGCTGCCCGGCCTCGATCATGTCCAGCACCAGCGCGGTGCTGCCGAGCTTGAGGTACGTGGAGGTCTCGGCGAGGTTGGCGTCGCCGATGATCACGTGCAGCCTGCGGTACTTGTCGGCGTCGGCGTGCGGCTCGTCGCGGGTGTTGATGATGCCGCGCTTGAGGGTGGTCTCCAGCCCGACCTCGACCTCGATGTAGTCGGCGCGCTGGGAGAGCTGGAACCCGGGCTTCTCCCCCGCCTGGCCGATGCCGACCCGGCCGGACCCGCAGATCACCTGCCGGGACGCGAAGAACGGGGTCAGCCCGGCGATCACCGAGGTGAACGGGGTGTTGCGGGCCATCAGGTAGTTCTCGTGGGTGCCGTAGCTGGCGCCCTTGCCGTCGACGTTGTTCTTGTAGAGCTGCATCGGCGCGGTGCCGGGGACGCTCGCCGCGCGGATCGCGGCCTCCTCCATCACCCGCTCCCCGGCCTTGTCCCACACGACCGCGTCCCGCGGGTTGGTCACCTCGGGCGCGGAGTACTCGGGGTGCGCGTGGTCGACGTACAACCGGGCACCGTTGGTCAGGATGACGTTGGCCGCGCCGAGGTCGTCGCCGTCGGAGCCGTTGGGCTGCTGCGCCGCCGCGCCGAGGTCGAAGCCCCGGGCGTCGCGCAGCGGCGACTCGACCTCGTAGTCCCAGCGCGCGCGCCGCGCGCGGGGGATGTCGGCCGCCGCCGCGTAGGCGAGCACGATGTGGGTGGAGGTCAGCACCGGGTTCGCGCTCGAATCGCCCGGCACGACGATGCCGTACTCCACCTCGGTTCCCATGATCCGCCGCATACCTCGCAGCGTACGGGTTTCGCGGCCGTTGGCAGAGGGCCGGACGGAACTGCGCGGTGCCGATCCGGTGCGTCCGGGTGGATGATCAGCGCCGTGAGTGCGCAGAACGAGCTGGTGGCGCTGTACGACGAGGCCGGGCGTGTCGTGGGCAGCGCGACCCGGCGGCGGATGCGGGCCGAGGGGCTCTGGCACGCGGCGGGCGAGGTCCTGGTCCTGTCCCCCGACCGCGCTTCGGTTTACGTCCACCGCAGGACCTGGACCAAGGACGTCTTCCCCGGCATGCACGACTGCTGGGCGGGGGGCGTGGTCGCCGCGGGCGAGCAGCCCGAGCGGACGGCCGAGCGGGAGGTCGCCGAGGAGCTCGGCGTGACCGCCCGGCCGGTGCCGCTGTTCCGCACCGTCCACGACCTGGGATCGGTGCGGTTCCACGCCTTCCTCCACGAAGTCCTCTGGGACGGCCCGATCGTCCACCAGCCGGAGGAGGTCGCCGAAGGCTGGTGGATGCCGCTCGCGGAGCTGCGGGAGCGGCTGAGCGATCCGCGGTGGCCCTTCGTTCCCGACGGGCGCCAGTTCATCGAGGAGTGGTTCGCCAGGAACGCAGAGGCGCGCTGAGCGCTCCGCGGGCGGTGGCCGGCTCAGTGCCAGGGCAGGGCCGCGCGTTCGCCCCAGTAGGTCGCCGCGTCCCGCGCGAGCGGGGCCAGGGCCGCGAGGTCCCCTTCGGAGAGCTGGACCGCGCGGGCGGCCAGGTTCGAGTTCAGCTGCTCGACGCTGGCCGGACCGATGAGCACGATGTCGGCCCAGGGCTGCGCCAGCACGTGCGCCAGGGCGATCGCGTCGGGCCCGACACCGTGCCGTTCGGCCAGCCGCACCAGCTGTTCCGGCGGTTCGACCGCGAGCCTGCCGTTGGCCAGGCTCTCCTTGACCAGCACCTGCCAGCCGCCGTGGTGCACCTCGGCCAAGGCGCGCCCGGCCGAGGGCTCCAGCGAGTTCCAGGTCGACTGCACCGCGCTGAACAGCTGGGCACCGCCTACCTCCAGCTCCCACCCCCGCTCGATCGCGTCCGCCTGCGCGGCACCGCTGGTGGAGAACCCGAGCCGCACCCCGGAGTCCCGGATCCGGGCCAGCTCGTGCTGGAGCGCGAGGTCGTCGAACAGCGGGCTGTCGGAGGTCAGCGAGTGCACCTGGTAGAGGTGCACCCGGTCGCCGAGCAGCGCGCGGGTCTCGGCCCACTGGGTGCGCAGGCGCTCGACCGAGTGCTCCTTGACCTCGTGCACCTCGGTCTCGATGCGCCACTGCGCGACGTAGGCGTAACCCCACTTGCTCGACACCGTGACGTCCCCGTGGCCGCGCTCGGACAGCCAGTTCGCCAGGAACTCCTCGGCGCTGCCGTAGGAACGCGCGGTGTCGACCCACCGCAGACCGTGCGCGTGCGCGGCGTCGAGCACGACCCTGGTCCGCTCCCGCATCTCCTGCGCGGTGCGCAGTTCCGGCAGCACGCCGGCGCGTCCGACGTTGATGTATGCGGGGCGGCCGAGCGCGGCGAGCCCGAGGCCGAGCCGTTCGGTGGAGATCATGCCCCGAAACTAACGGGTGCGGGCCGGGATCGACACTCGACGCGACCGGGGCCGCCACCTGGCTGGTGGCGGCCCCGGGAACGCGTCGGTCCTACAGGTACTGGCCGGTGTTGGTGGCCGTGTCGATCGCCCGTCCCGACTCCTGGTTCTTCCCGCTGACCAGGGTCCGGATGTAGACGATGCGCTCGCCCTTCTTGCCCGAGATCCGCGCCCAGTCGTCCGGGTTGGTGGTGTTGGGCAGGTCCTCGTTCTCGGCGAACTCGTCGATGATGGCGTCCTGCAGGTGCTGCACCCGCAGGCCGGGCTGACCGGTCTCCAGGACCGCCTTGATGGCGGCCTTCTTCGCCCGGTCCACGATGTTCTGGATCATCGCGCCGGAGTTGAAGTCCTTGAAGTACAGGACTTCCTTGTCCCCGTTGGCGTAGGTGACCTCCAGGAACCGGTTCTCCTCGGTCTCGGCGTACATCCGCTCGACGGTCGTCTGGATCATCGCCTCCACGCACGACTGCTGGTCGCCGCCGAACTCCCGCAGGTCCTCCTCGTGGATCGGGAGCTGCTTGGTGAGGTACTTGGAGAAGATGTCCTTGGCCGACTCCGCGTCCGGCCGCTCGATCTTGATCTTCACGTCGAGCCTGCCGGGACGCAGGATCGCCGGGTCGATCATGTCCTCGCGGTTGGAGGCGCCGATGACGATGACGTTCTCCAGCCCCTCGACACCGTCGATCTCGCTGAGCAGCTGCGGGACGATGGTCGTCTCGACGTCGGAGGAGACGCCGCTGCCGCGGGTGCGGAAGATCGAGTCCATCTCGTCGAAGAACACGATCACCGGGGTGCCCTCGGACGCCTTCTCCCGAGCCCGCTGGAAGATCAGCCGGATGTGCCGCTCGGTCTCGCCCACGAACTTGTTCAGCAGCTCGGGGCCCTTGATGTTGAGGAAGTAGGACTTGGCCTGCCCGTCGTCGTCACCCCGGGCCGCCGCGACCTTCTTGGCCAGCGAGTTGGCCACCGCCTTGGCGATGAGCGTCTTGCCGCAGCCCGGCGGGCCGTAGAGCAGCACGCCCTTGGGGGGCCGCAGCTGGTACTCGACGTAGAGGTCGGAGTGCAGGAACGGCAGTTCCACCGCGTCCCGGATCTGCTCGATCTGGTTGCCCAGCCCGCCGATGTCGTTGTAACCGACGTCGGGCACCTCCTCCAGCACGAGGTCCTCGACCTCGGCCTTGGGCACCAGGTCGTAGGCGTAGCCCGCCTTGCTGTCGACCAGCACCGAGTCCCCGGCCTTGAGCCCGGACTCGGCAAGCGGGTCGGTCAGCCAGACCACCCGCTCCTCGTCGGTGTGCCCGAGCACCAGGGCCCGCGGGGTGCGGCTGCCGCCGTCGACGGGCAGCAGTTCCCGGAACGTGCACACCTCACCGGTCTGCTCGAAGGCACCGGCCTCGACCACCGTCAGCGCCTCGTTGAGCCGCACCGACTGGCCGAGCCGGAGTTCCTCGGTGGCCACGTTCGGTGACACGGAGACCCGCATCCTCCGTCCGGAGGTGAACACGTCGACCGTGCCGTCCTCGAACGAGTCGAGGAACACGCCGTAGCCGCTGGGGGGCTGGGCGAGCCGGTCGACCTCCTCGCGCAGAGCCATCAGCTGGCTGCGCGCTTCCTTCAGGGTTTCGGTGAGTTTGGCGTTCCGTTCGGTGAGCTGGCTCACTCTCTCGGATGCCTCGGCCAGCCGCTTTTCCAGCAACCGGACCTGCTGGGGGGACTCGTTGAGCCTGCGGCGCAGCATCGCCACTTCGTCTTCGAGAAGACGAACCTGGCTGTTGAGCTCGGCATTACCGCCGATCTGCTGCTCGCCGCCCTCCTCAGGTCGGCTGCCGGGACGGTCGTGCTGCATGTCGGCACCCTCCTCCCGTGCTCGTACCACCACGGTACCGGCGATCACCGACGACGGCGGCGTCGTGATTGCCCGCCGGATCGCCCAGCGTGCCACAAAAATCGGGGATTACACATGAATGACGTCAGGTTGGTACCAGGGTGACGGGAGTGCGAACCCCGGGTTCGGCCACGCTGCGTAGATGATCATGGCACGGGCGCTCCTCGTCCGGCCGCGCGGGCCGGGCCGGACACGGTGCGACGACGCCGGATGTTGGCGTTGCGCCACGTGTTCGGGACGCGGGCGGGGGCATCCGGGTGGACAGCTCCGGCAACCGGGTGTCATCTCGGCGCCCACCCCAAGAACTTCTCCCATCATTTGGAACAAGACCGTTCCGGAGCCGTCGCGCCCGGTGCGACGGCGGGCACGATTCGGTGCCGAAAAAGTCCACTCCCCACAACTGGGCACTCGGGCTCTGGTCTACTTACGGCCGCCGTGCTTCGCGCGGCGCGTTGTACTCGAAACACCACTCGGGGAAGGACACGCAATGACCTATCCGCCGCAACAGCCCGGTCCAGGCGGGTGGGGCCAGCAGCCGGCGGGCGAAGGGTTTCCCGCGCAGGGCGGCCCGCAGGCGTCACCGCAGCAGCAGCCCGCCTGGTACGGCAACCAGCACACCCCCTGGGGCCAGCAGCCCCCCGGCCAGCCGCAGGACTTCCCGCAGCCCGTGCCGGGCCAGCCCGTTCCCGGCCAGCCGGTGCCGGGCCAGCCGGTGTCCGGGCAGCCGCAGGAGTTCCCGCCGCAGGCGCCCGAGTGGGGCGGCCAGTTCGGCCCGGGCAGCTGGATCCAGGAGCCCAACGGCTTCGCCGACGTCGAACCGCCGGAGAAGAAGTCGAAGCTGCCGCTGATCCTGGGGCTCGTCATCGCGGTCGTCGTCGTGGCGGGCGGGGTCGTCGGCGGGCTGTTCCTGTTCGGGGGCGGGGGCCCCGGCGAGGCCCGGCCGGTCGCCCAGACCGTGGTCGACAAGGTCAACGCGCACGACTTCGGCTGGCTGCGCAGCAACCTGTGCAAGGCCAACAGCCAGCAGCTGCAGCAGGGGCTCAACCAGCTGGAGCCGTCGAAGTTCAACGTGCGCCTGGGCTCGGTCACCGAGCAGGGCGAGCAGGCCACGGTGAAGCTGGGCGGCACGTTCTCCACCAACGGCGACTCGATGCCTGTAGACCAGACGATGGTCCTCAAGGTCGAGGACGGTCAGTGGAAGATCTGCGAGCTCGGCGGCTGAACCGACGCGGACCCCGGCGCGGCCCGTCCCGGAACCCTCCGGGACGGGCCGCGCCGCGTTTCAGCCCTTGCTCGGGCGGCGCTGCGGGCGTGGCGGGGTCACGCCGTCCGCGAGGCGCCGGGTGACCAGCAGGAACGCCGTGTGCGCGACCATCCGGTGCTCGGGCCGGACCGCCATGCCGACCACGTGCCAGGGCCGGATCAGGGTTTCCCACGCCTGCGGCTCGGTCCAGCACTGCTGCTCCCGGATGGCCTCGGTGACCCGGGACAGCTGCGTCGTGGTCGCCACGTAGACCACCAGCACCCCGCCGGGGACGAGGTTGGCGAACACCGTGTCGAGCACGTCCCACGGCGAGAGCATGTCCAGCACGACCCGGTCGACCTGACCACCGTCGTAGTCCTTGACGTCGCCGACCCGCAGGGTCCAGTTCCCCGGGCGGGAACCGAAGAACTTCTCGACGTTGCGCTCGGCGTGCTCGGCGTGGTCCTCGCGCACCTCGTAGGAGGTGACGCTGCCCTCCTCGCCGACCGCGCGCAGCAGCGAGCAGGTCAGCGCACCCGAGCCCGCCCCCGCCTCCAGCACCCGCGCGCCGGGGCGGATGTCGCCCCACATCAGGATCTGCGCCGCGTCCTTGGGGTAGATGACCTGGGCGCCGCGCGGCATCGACAGCACGTAGTCGGCCAGCAGCGGGCGCACGGCCAGGAACGAGGTTCCGCCCGCGGAGGTGACCACCGATCCCTCCGGCCTGCCGATGAGCTCGTCGTGGGCGAGGGCGCCGCGGTGGGTGTGGTACTCACCACCGGGCTGGAGGACGAGGGTGTAGTGCCGACCCTTGGGATCGGTCAGCTGGACCCGGTCGCCCGGCTGGAACTCACCGCTGACGGTGCTCACGTGCTTGAACCTCCTGGAGATGTCGCCCCACCGCTGTCACTGGCGACCAGCGGGCACGGCGGACCATCGTCGCAGAAGGACTCCCAGCTCATCCCTGTCGGGTGCGGGACTGCATCGCGTTGCGCAGGTCCTCGCGGCGCAGCACTCCGCTGGGGCGCCCGTCGGAGTCGAGGACCAGGTACTGCCACGCCAGCACCGTCCGCACCCGCTCCAGCACCGCGTCTGGCGGCTCGTCCTCCAGCAGGATCGTGTCCGGGCCGACCGGCTCGGCGGCGCGCTCGGCCGGTTCCCGCGGGGCCTGCGCGGCCAGGCGCTCGGCGGCGGTCTGGTCGAGCAGGCCGACGGCCAGGCCGTCGGCGCGCACCAGGACCACCCCGCGCCCTGCCGAGGCGACCAGCGCGTCCCGCACCGGGCTCTCCGCCGGGAGCTGGAGCACCGGGCGCACCAGGTCGGACAGGCTCAGCCCGGCGGGCCAGCCGCGGCGCTGCTCGGCGGCGTGCTCGGCGCCCGCGCCCGCGACCACGAACCAGGTCATCAGCAGGCAGACGCCCAGGCGCAGCCACTGGTCCTCGGCGTCGGTCACCAGCCCGAGCAGCGCCCACACGATCAGGCCGACCGCGACCGCCCCGGCGCCGATCACGCCCGCCGTGGTGCCCACGGGCCTGCTGCCGGTCACCGCCCAGGCCAGGGACCGCAGCATCCGGCCGCCGTCCAGCGGCAGCCCGGGCAGCAGGTTGAAGGCCGCGACCGCGATGTTGGCGACGCAGGTCTGGGCCACCAGCAGCCAGACCGCCCCGCCGGGTTCCACCGCCAGCCAGCCGAGGCCGGTGACCGCCGCGATCAGCACCGACACCGCGGGACCGGCGGCGGCGATCAGCCCCTCCTGGCGCGGTGCGGGCGGGTTGCGGGAGATCTCGGAGATCCCGCCGAGCAGGAACAGCCGGACCCGCCGCACCGGCAGCCCGAGCCGGACCGCGACCACGCAGTGCCCGAGCTCGTGCAGCAGGACCGACAGCGCGAGCAGGACGGTGAACACCGCCGCGATCAGCCCGCTGGTCCACACGCCCGCGCCCGGGAGCAGCCTGCCGACCAGCGGGGTGTAGAGCAGGACGATCACCGCGGCGCCGACCCACCACGAAGGTGAGAGCAGCACGGGGACCCCGGACACCCGGCACAGCACCAGACCGCCGTCCGCTCGGCGCAGCCGGTCTCGTCCGGAAGTGGTGGCCATGCGCGCAGGGTAGACCGGGCCCTGTTAGGCGGCCGTGACCCGCCCTGGGGCGTCGGGTGTGTCGGCGGGCTCCTCTAAGGTCTGGTCCATGGTCGACACCGCCCAGCAGGCCACGGGAACCAGACGACCGGCGCTTTCACCATCGCGGGCAGGGGACTTCAAGCAGTGCCCGCTGCTGTACCGGTTCCGCGCCGTGGACCGGCTGCCGGAGACGCCGACCCGGGCGCAGGTGCGCGGCACCGTGGTCCACTCGGTGCTGGAGCGGCTGTTCGCGCTGCCGACCGCCGAACGCAGGCCGGAGCGGGCGCGCGAGCTGCTCTCGCCGGCGTGGGAGGACCTGGTGGCCGGCCAGCCCGAGCTGGGCGAGCTGTTCGCCGGGGCCGACGACCCGGAGCTGGTGACCTGGCTGGACTCGGCCAACACCCTGCTGGACTCCTACTTCGAGCTGGAGGACCCGCGGCGGCTGGAGCCCGAGGCGTGCGAGCTGCGGGTGGAGACCGAGCTGGAGTCGGGGGTGCTGCTGCGCGGGTTCATCGACCGCGTGGACGTCGCCCCCACCGGCGAGATCCGGTTGGTCGACTACAAGACCGGCGCCGCGCCCCGCGAGATCGGCGAGGCCAAGGCGATGTTCCAGATGAAGTTCTACGCACTGGTGCTCTGGCGCACCCGCGGGCGGATCCCGCGCCAGCTGCTGCTGATGTACCTGGCGGACAAGCAGTCCCTCGCCTACACGCCCGACGAGGCCGAGCTTCGCCGCTTCGAGCGGACGCTGGAGGCGATCTGGCAGGCGATCCTGAAGGCCGGGCGCACCGGCGACTTCCGGCCGAATCCGAGCAGGTTGTGCGACTACTGCGACCACAAGGCGCTGTGCCCGGCCTTCGGCGGCACGCCGCCGGAGTACCCGGGCTGGCCCGAGCCCGACCCGGGTCCGGAAACCGTCCTGGACCGCACCGACTGATCCGCCGGGTGGCTGCGGCCTTCGCAGAGCACAGCCACCCGGGCGCCTGCTCGCACCGGGGCCGAACCACCAGCTAATCGTCGTAAGGGTCGAAGTTGGCGGCTGTGCCGAAGGTACCCGCCTGGCTCGGGTCGACCACGGCGAAGCGCGCCCCGGTCGGGTCCCGCAGGACGGCGACCCGGCCGATGCTGGAGTCGTACGGGTCGACCCGCACCCGGCCGCCGAGCCCGATGGCCCGGTGCACCACCTCGTCGGTGCCCAGCGCCCGGTCGGCACCGAGGTAGAGCAGCCAGTGCGGGCGGGTGTTGGGCGTGATGAAGTCGCGGATCATGCTGACCCGGGCCAGCACCGACTCGTCGCCGAGGTACCAGACCGAGTAGTCCGAGCGCCCTTCGGTGCCGAACTGCTCGTGGGTGTAGCCGAACAGCTCCTGGAAGAACAGGTCCGCGCTCTGGGCCTTGATCGTCACCAGCTCGGCCCACATCAGCGTGCCGGGCAGGCCGACGTCGAACTGCCAGCCCTCCTCCGGTTCCAGCAGCCCGAACTCGGCGTCGCTGGGCCCGGTCAGCACCACCTTCGTGCCGAGCCCCGTGACGTGGTTGCGCGGCACCGTCACCACCGCGCCGTGCTGCTCGGCCTGCGCCGTCGCCGCCTGCCAGTCCTGGGTGGCCAGGTACAGCCGCCACACCGACTGGTCACCGGACGCGGCGCGGATGCTGGCGACCGGGAAACCCTCGCGGGAGGCGATCAGGTGCTCGCCCGCCTCCGGGTCCCGGTGCCGCTCGTACTCCCAGCCGAACAGCTCGCCGTAGAACTCGCAGGCCCGCTCGGCGTCGGTGGTGATCAGCTCGATCCAGCACGGCATCCCCGGGTAGAGGTCCCACTGCGGCGGGGACGTCCCCGGTTCCACTACGGCCATCTGGCACCCCCGATCAGGTCAAGATCGTTTCGAGTGCTCATTATGAACGCCGCGCGGGCACCCGTGGTACTGCCGCTCAGCAGGCCGTGACCGGCTCGTAGTGCTCGACGACCGGGAACGGGTCGTAGAAGTGGTGCAGGAGTTCCTTCCACCGCTGGTAGTCGGGCCCCTGCCGGAAGCCCTGCTCGTGGTCGGCGACCGACCGCCAGCGGATCAGCAGCAGGTACCTGCCGTCCCGCTCGACGCAGCGGCGGAGTTCGAGCCCGAGGAAGCCGGGAGTCGCCGCGACCAGCGGCTTGGCCTCCTCGAAGGCGGTCTCGAACTCCGCCGTCCGGTCCTCGACCACGTCCAGGACGGCCGTCTCCAGGATCACAGCCTGCACGAACGGATGTCGGAGGACAGGATCGCCTTGGCGCCGAAGGCGGCCAGCCGGTCCATGATCGCCGGGGCCTCCTTGCGGGAGACCATCGCGCGCACCGCGACCCAGTTCTCGTCGGCCAGCGGCGACATCGTGGGCGAGCCCAGCCCCGGGGTGAGCTTGGCCGCGGCGTCCAGCAGCTGGCGCGGGCAGTTGTAGTCCAGCATCACGTACTGCTGGGCGAACACCACGCCCTGCAACCGCGCGACCAGCCGGTCCTTGGCCTCCTGCTCGTCGGCCCCGCGGCGCTCGATGACCACCGCCTCCGAGGAGCAGATCGGGTCGCCGAAGGCGGCCAGGCCGTGCTGGCGCAGCGTCCGGCCGGAGCCGACGACGTCGGCGATGGCGTCGGCGACGCCGAGCTGGATGGAGATCTCCACCGCGCCGTCGAGGCGGATGACCTCGGCGGTGACCCCGTAGCGGGCCAGGTCGTCGGTGACCAGCCGCGGGTAGGAGGTGGCGATCCGCTTGCCCGCGAGGTCGGCGACGCTCCACTCCCCCGCGCCGGACGGCGCCGCGTAGCGGAAGTTGGAGCCGCCGAAGCCCAGCGCGAGCCGCTCGTCGACCGGGGCGCCGGAGTCCAGCGCCAGGTCGCGGCCGGTGATGCCCAGGTCGAGCTCGCCGGACCCGACGTAGATCGCGATGTCCTTGGGGCGCAGGAAGAAGAACTCGACGTCGTTGACCGGGTCGAGCACGGTCAGGTCCCGCTGCTCATGCCGCTGCCGGTACCCGGCTTCCGCGAGCATCTCGGACGCGGGACCGGCCAGCGTGCCCTTGTTGGGCACAGCCACACGCAGCATGGGACTGATCTCCTTCTTCTCGGGGGGGAACTCGTCGGCTACAGGTAGCGGTAGACGTCTTCGAGGGTGAGGCCGCGGCCGATCATGACCACCTGCAGCCGGTACAGCAGCTGCGAGATCTCCTCGGCCAGCTGCTCGTCGGACTCGTGCTCGGCGGCGATCCACACCTCGCCCGCCTCCTCGATGACCTTCTTGCCCTGGGCGTGCACCCCGGCGTCGAGCGCCGCGACGGTGGACGACCCCTCGGGCCGGGTGCGGGCGCGTTCCTGCAGTTCGGCGAACAGCTCGTCGAAGGTCTTCACGTCTTCCGATCCTTCCATCCGGTGCCCCGGGCGCCGACAGCGGACCCGTGACCAGCGCGGTCGGCCACCGCGCTCACCGGAACCCCGCGGTGCCCTCCAGCACCGCGCCCAGGGTGTCCTTGACCATCGCCAGCGCGGCGCCGCGCGGGCTGGAGCGACCGCCGGAGACGGTCACCGGCCCGGCGTCGCCGCAGTCGTAGCGCACCGCCTTCTCCGGGCCGGTCAGCGCGCCCAGCGGCGAGTCGGCCGGTTCGGCCACCAGTCCGACCTCGACGATCCCGGGCCGGGCGGCGTCGGCCGCGGCGACCTGGCGCAGCCGGTGGCCTGCCTCGACCGGGCGCGCGGCCACCGGTTCGGCGCGGACCTCGGTCGCGGCCGGGTCCCAGCCCCACAGCAGCGCGGCGAGCAGCCGCATCTTGGTCGCGGCGTCGCGGCCGGACAGGTCCGCCGAGACGTCGGCCTCGGCGATGCCCAGCCGCTGCGCCTCGGCCACGGCGTCCGCCAGCGGCTCCCCGGCGGCGAGGCGGTCGAGCACGAAGGTCGCCGTGCCGTTCAGGCATCCGCGCACCGACCGCACGTCGAAGCCGCGCAGCGCCGAGCGCGCGAGGTCGCCCGCGGGCATGGCGGCACCGGTGGCGGCGGAGATCCGGATCGCCGCACCGGTCGCCTCGGCGGTCCCGGCCAGTTCGTTCCACCTGGTGAGCAGGTGCGACTTGGTCGCGGTCACCACGTGCGCTCCGCTGCCGAGCGCCGTCAGCGCCTCGGCACCGGCCCGGTCGTCACCGTCGGAGGGCACCGCCTGCGCGAACACCCGAGCGCCGGTCCGGGACAGCGCGGCGGACAGGTCGTCGATCGGCTCCCACTCGTCACGCGCCGGGACCTTGCCGCCGCGGACGGCCGCGCGGGTCCGGTGGCCCCGGACTTCGACCAGCTGGAAGTCCAGTCCGAACCGCTCGCCCGCGGCGCGGAGCAGTCCGGCGTACTCGCGCCCGACCGGCCCCCACCCGGCGAGCAGGACCGGGATCGGTTCCATCAGGCGGCCGACAGCGCGGTCACGTCGAAGCCCTCCAGCGACTCGCGCAGCACGCGGCGCTCGCCAGGCTGGAGCGGGACCTCGCACGGGATCGCGATCACCCGGCAACCGGCCGCCTCGGCGGAGGCGACCCCGGTGGGCGAGTCCTCGACGGCCACGCACTCGCCGGGCTCGACGCCGAGCAGCCGGGCCGCCTTGAGGTAGGGCTCGGGGTGCGGCTTGTTCCGGCCGTCGACCTCGTCACCGCAGACCGTGACGTCGAAGTGCTCGCGGCCGATGGTGTCGAGCGCGATCTCGGTCAGCGACCGGATCGTGGAGGTCACCAGCGCCGACCGCAGGCCCGCGGCCCGGACCGCGCGCAGCGCGTCCTGCGCGCCGGGCCGCCAGGGCAGGCCGTCGTGGAACAGCTCGGCGGTGCGGGCCGCGACCCAGGACGCGGCGCGGTCGACCTCGTCGGGGCCGGTGGGCAGGCCGATGTCGGCCAGCAGCATCACCATGCTGCGGGTCATGTTGGAGCCGACCATGTGCTCGCGGGTGGCCTCGCTGAGCCTGCCCCCGCGATGGACCGCGTAGTCGTCGAGCGCGATGGTCCACAGCTTCTCGGAGTCGATCAGGGTGCCGTCCATGTCGAACAGGACGGCGGCCGGGCCGGTCGAGCTCATCGCGCGGGGATCCCCCAGTTTCACGTCGCGGTCGAATCCGCCCCAGTACAGCAGAGGCCCCTGGCCGGGCCCCAGCGAAAGTGTCCGACGTGACGCCGCGTGCACGCGCTTCGACGCCCGTTGCCCGTTCCGGTGCCGTCTGTAGGACACTGTCGGCGTGGACGGGGAAAACGAGGGGCTCGACATCGCATCCGGGCCGAACGCGGTGTGCTTCACCTGCGGCGGGTTCCGCAAGGTCAGCGAGCCGCGGATCTACCTCGTCCAGGCCACCGCGGACCTGCACACCGGGATGACGCTGGGCGAGTGGCGGACCTGCCCGCAGTGCAGCGGCGCCGGGCAGCTGTCCGGGACCGCCCCGCCGGTCTGAACTCCGTTGCGCCGCACCCGGATCCACCCCGGATCACGATCATCCACTGTGGCCCTCCGGACCCCGCCGGTAGCCCTCCCGGCGGACCGGCCGGGCACCCGTCCGGCGGGCGGCACGCCTGGTTCGCCGACGGAGGGCGCTCTCGTCGGCGCAGCGTCGTAGGCTGACGCCGTGACCGATCGCGATCCCACACCCGCAGAAGACTCGCGCGAACAGCCCGAGCTGACCGACCCGATCGTGGTGGCGGCCTTCGAAGGCTGGAACGATGCCGGAGACGCCGCCAGTGCCGCGATCGAGCACCTCCAGCTGACCTGGGACGCGACCCCGCTGTCGGAGATCGACCCCGATCCGTACTACGACTTCCAGGTGTCCCGTCCGACGGTGAAGATGGTCGACGGAATCACCAGGAAGGTCACCTGGCCGACCACCCGGCTGTCGGTGTGCAGGCCGCCGGGCTCGGACCGCGACATCGTCCTGGTGCACGGCATCGAGCCGAACATGCGGTGGCGCGCCTTCTGCGCCGAACTGGTCGACGCGGTGGAGCAGTCCGGGGCGGGCACCGTGGTGACCCTGGGCGCGCTGCTCGCCGACTCCCCGCACACCCGGCCGGTCCCGGTGACCGGCGCCGCCTACGACACCACCTCGGCCGCCCGCTACGGCCTGGAGCGCTCCAAGTACGAGGGCCCGACCGGCATCGTCGGGATCTTCCAGGACGCCTGCGTGCAGGCGGGCATCCCGGCGATCTCGTTCTGGGCCGCCGTCCCGCACTACGTCTCGCAGCCGCCTTCGCCGAAGGCGACGCTGGCGCTGCTGCACCGGGTCGAGGAGGCCCTCGACCTCGAGGTGCCGCTGGGCACGCTGCCCGAGCAGGCCGAGGAGTGGGAGAACACGGTCAGCGAGATGGCCGAGGAGGACGAGGACGTCCGCAACTACGTCCGCGCGCTGGAGGAGCGCGGGGACGCCGAGGTGAAGCTGACCGAGACCAGCGGCGACGCCATCGCCGCCGAGTTCGAGCGCTACCTGCGCCGCCGGGGGCCGGGCGGCAAGGGCCCGCTGGGTCCCGGGCCCGGTTGAGGTGATCCGGGCTGGTGCTCGGGTAGAGGCTGCCTGCGCGGGCCAAGCGACTGACTCCGCCTGAAGGCAGAACAAGAAGAGACGCCGACAACGCCGCTGCGTGCACTTGCACGCGGCGGCGTTCGCCGTTTCGCACCCTCCGGTCCGGCGAACGGACCAGATCCGTTGACAGCGCGCAGAATGGTCCAGTCCAATCATGCGATCCTGCTGTTCACCGCGCGGCCCCGGCCGCGGATCGGAGGAAGCATGTTCCGCACCCTCGCCGCCGGGCTCGGCACCGCGCTGCTGCCCTTCGCCCCCGCTCCCGCGCCCGAGAGCCCAGCTCCCGTCCCCGCGATCGCCGCTCCCGCCCCGGGAATCCCCGTCTCCGCGGCTGAGAACCCCAGCGCCGCG
The DNA here is from genome assembly GCF_039534165.1 of Saccharopolyspora taberi. Lineage (NCBI taxonomy): Bacteria > Bacillati > Actinomycetota > Actinomycetes > Pseudonocardiales > Pseudonocardiaceae > Saccharopolyspora > Saccharopolyspora taberi. Next base: position 512,059 of record NZ_BAAAUX010000019.1, read on the forward strand.
CTCCAGATCCCCGCACCCGCACCCGAGATCCCCGTCTCCACACTCGAAAACCCCGCCACCGCGACTGAGAACCCCGCCTCGGCACCCGAGAACCCCGCCGCCGCGACTGAAAACCCAGCCACCGCGACTGAGATCCCTGCCTCCGCGCCCGAAAACCCCGCCGTCGCACCCGAGATCCCGGGCCATGCGCTCGTCGGTTACCTGCACGCCAGCTTCGCCAACGGCTCCGGCTACACCCGCATCGCCGACGTCCCCGCCGAGTGGGACGTGATCGACCTCGCCTTCGCCGAACCCACCTCCCCGACCTCCGGTCAGCTGGAGTTCGAGCTGTGCCCGGTCGCCGAGTGCCCGAACGTGGAGACCGAGGAGGAGTTCAAGGCCGGGATCAAGCAGAAGCAGGCCGAGGGCAAGAAGGTCGTGCTCTCGGTCGGCGGCGCGAACGGCCAGGTCCGGCTGGAGACCCCCGCCGCCCGGGACGCGTTCGTCTCCTCCGCGGGCGCGATCATCGACCGCTACGGCCTGGACGGGCTCGACGTCGACTTCGAGGGCCACTCGCTGGAACTGGCCCCCGGCGACACCGACCTGAAGAACCCGACCACTCCGGTCGTGGTCAACCTCATCGAGGCGCTGCGGGCGCTCAACGCGAAGTACGGCGAGCGGTTCGTGCTCACCATGGCGCCGGAGACCTTCTTCGTGCAGGTCGGCTACCAGCACTACGGCGGCGGCACCGGCGCCGACCCGCGCGCGGGCGCGTACCTGCCGGTCATCGAGGCGCTGCGGGACGACCTCGACCTGCTGCACGTCCAGAACTACAACTCGGGCCCGGTCATGGGGCTCGACGACCAGTACCACACGATGGGCACCGCCGACTTCCACATCGCGATGATCGACATGCTGCTGACCGGTTTCCCGTTGGCGGGCAACCCGGACAACACCTTCGCCCCGCTGCGGCCCGAGCAGGTCGCCATCGGCCTGCCCGCGGCCAACCCGGCGGGCAACGGCTTCACCCCGGTGCCCGAAGTGCACAAGGCGCTGGACTGCCTGCGGAGCGGAACCGGCTGCGGCCCGTACCAGCCGCACGGGACCTACCCGGGGCTTCGCGGCCTGATGGCGTGGTCGATCAACTGGGACGTCTACCACGGCAACGAGTTCGCCCGAAGCCACGACGGCCACAGCTGAGGTCCCGCGGCCGGTGTCCGCTGTGGAGTCGGCCTTCCACAGCGGACACCGACGTCAGTTCTTCCGGGAGAGCAGGGCGATGCCGACGGCACCGGCGAACGCGGTCGCCGCGGAGACGATCAGCGCCAGGTCGATGCCGTGGGCCGGATTCCGCCCGGCCGACACGACGGCGACCACCACGGCGACGCCGACCGAGGAACCGATGTAGCGGGCCGTGTTGTTGGCACCCGATCCCATACTGGCGCGGTCGGCCGGAACCGTGGCCACCGCCTGCCCGGCCAGCGCGGCGTTCAGCACGCCGCTGGCGACACCGGCGACGAGCAGGCCGGGCACTGCCTGCGACCAGGAACCGGCCTCGGCCGCGCCGAACATCGCGAGCTCCCCCACGCCGGCCAGCACCATCCCCCACACGAGCTGCCGGCCCGCCGACCAGGACAGCCTGCGGGCCACCAGCGCCACCACGAACGACGTGACCGCCCAGATGCCGAACACCAGCGCGCCCGCCACCGGCCCGATGCCGGTCACCTGTTGCAGGACCGGCGGGAAGTAGTTCATCAGCCCGATCACCGACAGCCCGGTGACCAGCGCGGCGAGGGTGGCCCCGACGAACGCGGGCCGCCGGAGCAGGGCGAGGTCGAGCATCGGTTCCGGCCGCCTCGACTCGATCACGCCGAACGCGGCCAGCAGCGCGAGCGCACCCAGCGCCGACACCCACACCGCCGGGTCCGACCAGCCGGTGCGGCCCAGCGTCAGCGCCGTGACCAGCAGCGCGACCGCGCCGGTCATGGTCAGCATCCCGGGCAGGTCGACCCGCCGGGCCCGCTCGGCGCGGGTCTCGTCCAGCCACCGCACCGCGCCGGCCGCGAGCGCGACCGAAGCCACCGAGACCGCGACGTAGAAGATCCGCCAGTGCGTGAACGCGCCGAACAGCGCCGACACCAGCGGGCCGAGCGCGATGCCCAGGCCCAGCATCGCGCTCCAGACGGCGGTTCCCCGCGCCCTGGCTGCGGGTTCGGTGTACGTGTGCGCGACCAGCCCTAGCCCGGCCGCGATCAGCGCCGCACTGGCCGCGCCCTGCACGAGGCGTCCCACGACGAACAGCCAGACCGTCGGCGCGGCGGCGCAGAGCACGGAGGACGCCGCGAGCACCAGCGAGCCGATCGCGAACAGCCGCCTGCGCCCGTAGTTGTCGGCCAGGCTGCCCGCCGTGAGCAGCAGCGCGGCGAGGCCGAGCGAGATGCCGTTGAGGATCCAGGTCTGCCCGCCGATGTCGGCTCGGAGCTCTCGCGCGACGTCGGCGAGCACCGTCGTCGGCGCGGTGTAGTTCATCAGCGCGAGCAACGTCGCCGCGCTCGCGATCGGCAGCGTCGCCCGCGTGCGCGGCGGGCTCTTCGCCGGGTCCAGGGTTCCCGCGTCCATCCCCAACTCCTTTGAGTTCAATGATTGAACCCAAAGCTAGCAGCATCGGTTCGTTGACTGAACCAACGGGCGTAGGATGGCAGGATGCCGCTGGCCAAGAACTACGAGAAGCAGGACTGCTCGCTGGCGCGCGCGCTCGAACTGGTCGGTGAGCGCTGGACCCTGCTGGTGGTGCGGGACGCCTGCTACGGCGTGCGCCGCTACCGCGACTTCCTGGCGCACCTGGACATTCCGCGCGCGGTGCTGTCCGAACGCCTCCGGACGCTGGTCGACGCCGGCGTGCTGACCAAGCACCGCTACCAGTCGTCACCACCGCGCGACGAGTACCTGCTCACCGAGATGGGCCGGGAGCTGTGGCCGGTGGTCCACCAGCTGTCCCGGTGGGGCGACCGGCACCTCAGCGGGGCGGGCCCGTGCCGGATCTTCAGCCACGCCGACTGCGGCAGCCGCCTCGACCCCGGCGGCAGCTGCCCCGAATGCGGGCGCCCGGTCGAGCTCACCGACGTCGAGATGCGCCCCGGCCCCGGATCCGACGCCACGCTCCGGGACGACCCGGTCAGCGTGGCGCTGCGGCGCCCGCACCGGATGCTCGAACCGGTCGAGACCTGACGGCCCGGCGCGGGACCGCGAGGCCCCGCGCCGGGCGGGTCACAGCTGCACGCCCAGCAGCGCGTCGACGACGTTGCGGATCGACGCGGGCGCGCCGCGGTCCTCGCCGCGACGGCAGAGCGCTTCGTCGACCCAGGCGTCGACGGCCTTGAGCGCGCGCTCGGTGTCCAGGTCGTCGGAGAGCCGGTCGCGCAGCCGGTCGATGACCGGCTCGGCGGCCGGACCGGCGTCGAGCGCGACGGCCTCCCGCCAGCGCGCCAGCCGGGCCGCTCCGCCGGTCAGCGCGTCCGCGGTCCAGGAGCGGTCGGTGCGGTAGTGGCCGTCGAGCAGCGCGAGCCGGATGGCCATCGGGTCGACCCGGTCGCCCCGCAGCCGGGACACGAACACCAGGTTCCCCTTGGACTTCGACATCTTCGCCCCGTCCAGGCCGATCATGCCCGCGTGGCAGTAGTGCCGGGCGAACGGGAAGTCCGCGGCCAGCGCCTCGGCGTGCGCCGCGCTGTACTCGTGGTGCGGGAAGGCGAGGTCCGAACCGCCGCCCTGGACGTCGAAGCCCATGCCGAGCCGGTTGAGCGCGATGACCGAGCACTCCAGGTGCCAGCCCGGGCGCCCGGCGCCCAGCTCGGACTCCCACGACGGCTCCCCGGGCCGGGCCATCCGCCACAGCAGCGCGTCCAGCGGGTGCTCCTTGCCCTCCCGCTCGGGATCGCCGCCGCGCTCGGCGAACAGCTCCCGCATGGTCGCGTCGTCGTAGTTGGACTCGTACCCGAAGCGGCCGGTGGCCGCGTGCCGGAAGTAGACGTCCGGGTACTCGCCGTCGACCCGGTAGGCGGCGCCGGAGGCCAGCAGCTTGCCGATCGCCTCGACGATCTCCGGGATCGCCTCCACCGCGCCGATGTAGTCCCGGGGCGGCAGCACCCGCAGCGCCTCCATGTCCTCGCGGAACAGCGCGGTCTCGCGCATCGCGAGGACCACCCAGTCCTCGTTGTCCCGCTCGGCCCGCTCCAGCAGCGGGTCGTCGACGTCGGTGACGTTCTGCACGTAGTGCACCTCGTGGCCGTTGTCCAGCCAGATCCGGTGCACCAGGTCGAACGCCAGGTACGTGGCGGCGTGGCCGAGGTGGGTCGCGTCGTAGGGGGTGATCCCGCAGACGTACATCCGCGCGGTCGGCCCGGCGGCGACGGGCCGGACCTCACCGGTGGCGGTGTCGTAGAGGCGCAGGGGGCGGGCTGTGCCAGGCACCTTGGGCACTGGGACCGACGACCAGGGTTGCATGCGTTCGACCTTATCCGTCCCCTCCGACCCGACGCCCCCGTCCGGCCCATTGCACGTATCACAGAGTGGGACACCGCCCGGAACTCCGGCGTCGCCCCGGCCGGCCCGGAATCATCGCCGGAGAATTGGATCGATTAGCGCGAAATGGCGCTAGATCGAATTCCGCCAGGCGGATCGAAATGATTTCTTCACCTCCGCCAGGTAGGCCGCCCGCAGTTCCGGTCGTACGATCGAACGGATACATCGACGGCCGGTACCGGCGTGGACTCCCCGGGGCAGCGGAGGCGATCGATGACATCGGTACGGGTGGATGGACTTTTCAAGATATTCGGCCCGCAACCCGCCGAAGTCGTCCGCATGCTCCGCGAAGGTGCTGGTCCGGACGATGTCCGGGCCGCGGGCGCGACGGCCGCGGTGGTGGATGCGAACTTCACCGTGCACCCCGGGGAAACGTTCGTCGTGATGGGCCTGTCCGGTTCCGGGAAATCGACGTTGATCCGAATGCTCAACGGTCTGCTCACCCCTACTTCCGGGCAGGTCCACGTCGATGGCGAAGAGATCACCGCGATGTCCGGAAAGAACCTCCGCCGGATGCGGCAGCAGACCATGAGCATGGTGTTCCAGCATTTCGCGCTGTTTCCGCACCGGACGGTCGCCGACAACGCCGGGTACGGGCTGCGGGTCCGCGGCGCCGACGCCGCGGAGGTGCGGGACAGGGCCGCCGAGGCGCTGGAGCTGGTCGGGCTGGCGGGCTGGGAGCAGCGCTACCCGCAGCAGCTCTCCGGCGGGATGCGCCAGCGGGTCGGCCTGGCCAGGGCGCTGGCGGCAGGCACCGACGTGCTGCTGATGGACGAGGCGTTCAGCGCGCTGGACCCGCTGATCAAGCGCGAGATGCAGGACCAGCTGGTCGACCTCCAGTCCCGGCTGGGCAAGACGATCGTGTTCATCACCCACGACCTCAACGAGGCGATGCGGCTCGGCGACCGGATCGCGGTGATGCGCGCGGGCCGGATCGTGCAGATCGGCACCTCCGAGCAGATTCTCAGCGAGCCCGCCGACGACTACGTCACCCGGTTCGTGCAGGACGTCGACCGCAGCCGGGTGCTCACCGCGGCCTCGGTCGCCCGGCCCGCCTCCGGCGAGCTCGACGAGGTGCTGGCCGAGCTGCGCCTGCGCCACACCGTCGGCGACCCGGTGCTGGACACCACGCCGATGAACCGGCTGTTCCCGCTGATGGCCGGCGAGAACACGGCGCTGCCGGTGATCGCCGGGGACCGGCGGCTGGTCGGCGTGATCACCGCTGACGCGCTGTTCGGCGCGCTCAGCACGGCTCCGGAGGCGTCCCATGGGTGACGTGGTCGCGCAGCTGCCCCGGGTTCCGCTCGGGGACTGGTTCCAGGCGCTGGTCAGCTGGCTGGAGAACAGCATCGGCCCGGTGTTCGACTTCGTCGACCTGGCGATCCGGTCGACGGTGTCGGGCCTGACCTCGATCCTGCTCTGGCCGCCGGAGGTGGTCGTGCTCGCGATCCTGGTGCTGCTGGCGCTGTGGCTGCGCGGCTGGCGGTTCGCGCTGTTCACGCTGGTCGGCTTCGGGCTGGTGATCAGCATGCTGGAGTTCGAGCCCGCGATGCAGACGCTGGCGCTGGTGCTGGTCGCGACCGTGATCGCGGTGGTCATCTCGGTGCCGGTCGGCATCCTGGCGGCGCGGCACCGGCGGGTGAGCCTGCTCGTGCGGCCGGTGCTCGACCTGATGCAGACCATGCCGGCGTTCGTCTACCTGATCCCGGTCATCTTCTTCTTCAACATCGGCACCGTGCCCGGCGTGGTCGCGACGGTGATCTTCGCGCTGCCGCCCGGCGTGCGGCTGACCGAGCTGGGCATCCGGCAGGTCGACACCGAGGTGGTCGAGGCCGGGGAGGCGTTCGGGGCGCCGCCGAGCCGGATCCTGACCGGGATCCAGCTGCCGCTGGCGATGCCGTCGATCATGGCCGGCATCAACCAGGTGATCATGCTGTCGCTGTCGATGGTGGTCATCGCGGGCATGGTCGGCGCGGAGGGCCTGGGCACCGAGGTCTACACGGCGGTGACCAGGGTGCAGCTCGGACCGGGCTTCGAGGCCGGGGTCGCGGTGGTGATCCTCGCGGTCTACCTGGACCGCATCACCGCCGTGCTCTCCGACCGCGCCCCGGCGGCCCGCGCGGCCCGACGGGCCGCCGCCGCGGGTGCGTGACGCGCCCGCCGCCGTCACCGGAGAAAGGCGGAAACCATGATGATGACGCGAGGACGAACGCTCACCGCCCTGCTGGCAGCGCTGTGCGCGCTGCTGCTGGTCGCCGCCGGGTGCGGCGGCCGGGAGGCGCAGACCGGGCAGGAGCAGAAGCGGATCAACATCGGCTACATCGCGTGGGACGAGGACATCGCCGTCACCAACCTCTACAAGGTGCTGCTGGAGCAGCGCGGCTACCACGTCACCACCACCGAGCTGGAGGTCGGACCGATCTACGCCGGGCTGGCGCAGGGCAACCTCGACCTGTTCCTGGACGCCTGGCTGCCGGAGACCCACGCCGACTACTGGAAGCAGTACAGCGGTCAGCTGGAGGACCTCGGGATCTGGTACGACCAGGCCACCCTGAACATCGCGGTGCCCAACTACCTGGTCGACGTCAACTCGATCGCCGACCTCAAGGGCCGCTCCGGCGAGTTCGGCGGGGTCATCACCGGCATCGACCCCGGGGCGGGGCTCAGCCGTGTCACCAAGGAGAACGCGATCCCGCGGTACGGGCTGGACTACCAGCTGCAGACCTCGTCGACCACGGCGATGCTGGCCTCCCTGGAGAAGTCGATCAAGGACCAGAAGCCGATCGTGGTGACGCTGTGGCACCCGCACTGGGCCTACGCCCGCTACCCCATCAAGGACCTGCAGGACCCGATGGGCGCGATGGGCGCGGCCGAGCAGATCCACTCGGTCGGCAGGCCCGGGTTCGCCCAGGACTTCCCCGAGGTGACCGAGATGGTCAAGAAGTTCCGGCTGGACGACCGGACGCTGGCGTCGCTGGAGAACGCGATCAACAGCGCGCCCAAGGGTCAGGAGTCCCAGGCCGCCAGGACGTGGGCGGAGCAGAACCCGCAGGTGATCAACAGCTTCGCTCCCGCGCGCTGACCGGGCAGGGGCCGACCGACCAGTGCCGACCGGCCACGGACTGACCGACCAGTGTCGACCGGCCACGGGGCCGACCGGCCACGGGGCCGACCGGTCACGGGCCGACCGACCAGGGCCGACCGACCAGGGACTGACCAGTCAGGGGCTGACCGACCACAGCACGTCGAGCGGGTGCCTGCCGCCCGGGATCGCCCGGGTTCCGGCAGGCGCGGGCGCCGGGTGGCCGAGCGCGATCCCGGTGCGCACCTGCCAGGGGTCGGAGAACCCCGCGATCGCGGTGGCCCGTTCGGCGTTGCCCTCGGGGAAGAACGTGACCGGGCAGGATCCGAGCCCGAGCAGGTGCGCGGCGAGCATGGCGGTCTGCGCGACGCGCCCGCCGTCGAACTCGGCGTCCTGCCCGCTGCGGTCCAGCGCCAGCAGCAGCACCACCGGCGCGGACCGCAGGTGCAGCGCGTAGGCACCGCAGGTGCTGAGCTGCTCGCGCGTCCCGGCGTCGCGGACGGTGTGGAAGCGCCAAGGCTGGCGGTTGCGCGCGGACCCGGTCCAGCGGGCGGTGTCCAGGATGCGGCGCAGCACGTCGTCGGTGACGTCGTCACCGGTGAACCACCGGGTGGCGCGGAGGGAGCGCAGCGGCTGGAGCGGATCGGTCGCGGGTGTCTCGTGGTGCGGCACGACCCGGAATCAAAGCACGTGCCGTGCCGCTGACCTCCGGGACACCTGGGATCCTCAGCGGCGGCGCTTGGTCCGCAGGTAGTCGCCGACGACCGCGGCGCCCAGCCCGTCGGGAGTCGGTGCCACCACGCGTCCCCCGCCGCGGCGGGCGACGATGTCGACGAACGCCTCCAGCCGCGGGTCCTCGCCGAGCATGAACACGCTCAGCGTCGCGCCGAGCCGGTTCAGCGAGTCCACTTCGGACAGCGTGGCCGACAGCGTCCGGGGCGCGGGCGGGTACTGGAAGACCGCCGTGCCGTCCGGTTCCAGGTGCGCGGTCGGCTCGCCGTCGGTCACGACCAGGACCACCGGCTGCGCGTCGGGGTGCCGCCGCAGGTGGCGCCCGGCGAGCAGCAGGGCGTGGTGCAGGTTGGTCCCCTGCTCCCAGGTGCCCTCCAGCGCCGCCAGCTCTCCGACGTCCACAGTGGACGCGTAGCGGCCGAACGTGACCAGTTGCAGGGCGTCCGAGCGGTACCGGGTCGCCACCAGGTGGTGCAGGGCGAGCGCGGTGCGCTTCATCGGCACCCAGCGGCCGTCCTGCACCATCGACCACGACGTGTCCACGCACAGCGCGACCGCCGACCGCGACCGCTGCTCGGTCTCGGCGACCTCCAGGTCCGAAACGTCCAGCAGCGGCGAGGAAGTCCCCTCGGCGGCTCGCCGCAGCACGGCGTTGCGCACCGTCCGCCCGGCGTCCCACGGCTCGGAGTCGCCGAAGGCCCACGGCCGGGTCGTGCCGGTCGGCTCCCCCGCCGCGCCCGCGCGGTCGGTGTCGCGCTCGCCGCGGCGGGAGCGCAGCTGCGAGATCACCGAACGCAGCGCGGTCTCGCCCAGCCGCCGCATCGCGCGGGGGCTCAGCCGCAGGCTGCCGTCGGACGCGCGCTCCAGCAGCCCCTGCCGCCGCAGCTGCTGCTCGATCTCCGACAGCCGCTGCGCGTCGACCACGGCCTGCCCGCCCAGCTGGCGCTCCAGCGCCTCCAGGTCGATGTCCTCCAGCCGCGCGCCCGGATAGGCCTGCCCCAGCTGCTCGGCCAGCCGGTCCAGCTCGCCGAGCTCGGCCATCGCGGCGGTCGCCTCACCCAGCCCCATCGGCTGGTCGCCGCGGAACCGCGCCCGGCCGGTCCAGTCCTCGCCGGGGCGCAGACCGCGCAGCTGCGCGTCCATCCGCTGCAACGCCTGGCCGATGCGCGGATCGCCGAACGCCTGCTGCGACAGCGCCGCCAGCTCCGAGCGCTGCTGCTCGCTCATCGAGTTCAGCATCCGCTGAGCGGCGGCCGAACGGGCCGCGAGCGCGTCGATCAGCTCGTCGACGTCGCGGGGCTGTTCCGGGAAGAACTCGCCGTGCTCGGCCATGAACCGGTCGAACTGCTCGCCGGTGTCGTCGCCCCGCGCGTGCGCGGCCAGTAGGTCGTTGAGGTCGTCGAGCATCCGCCGGACCCGCTCGACGTCCTCCGGCGTGGTCTGCTGGAGCGCCTCCTTCATGCCCTGGAAGCGCTGCTCCATGAACTCGCTGCCGAGCAGGTTGCGGATCTCCTCGAAGGTCTCCCGCGCGTCCGAGGACCGCCAGTCGTAGTTCGCGAGCTCGTTGACCGCACCGGCGGTGTCGGTGGGCAGCGCGTCCAGCTGGAGCTCGCGGAACCGCGCGTCCTCGCCCTGCTCGGCCGAAAGCGCCTGCCGCTCCTGGGAAAGCGCGCGGTCGAGCAGCCTGCGGACCTCGTTGAGGGTGCCGTCCAGGTTGTGCCTGCGCTGCAGCTCGGCGCGCCGCTGCCACAGCCGCCGGGTCAGCTCGTCCAGCCCCGAGGAGTCGCGCGTGCCGGTGCGCAGCAGCTCTTCGAGCGCGGCGCGCGGGGACGCGCCCTCCATCACCTCGCGGCCGATCGCGTCCAGCGCGGAGCGCAGGTCCACCGGTGGTTCCAGCGGATCCGCCCCGCCGTGCCAGGCGCGGTAGCGGTAGCGGCGAGGTTTCCCGCTCATCGCCGGTACACCGACCTGTCGTCCTCGACGTCCTTGCTCAGCCGCTTCGACAGGTACAGCGCCTCCAGCGCCAGCTCCACCGCGCTGGCGATCCGGCCGGGCGGGTCGCCCGCGCGCACGTCCAGCCGTTCGGCGACCTGGTGCAGGACCGGCAGTTCCGGCAGCGCGGTCAGCACGTCGTGCGCGGCGATCCGCTCACCGGTGGCGACCTGGTGGCCGTCCACCACGGCGTCGGCCAGCGACTGCAGGTCGAGACCGGCGAACACGCCGCGCGCGGTGTCGGCGACCGACCGGCGCAGCAGGTAGCCGAGCAGCTCGTCCTCGCGGCCCTCCTCGCCCGCCTCGAACTCGACCTTCCCGCGCAGCACGGCGGGAACCGCGTCGAGGTCGACCGGGCGCGCCACCGGCGGGTCCTCGCCGGTGACGGCGGCGCGGTGCAGCGCGGCGGCCGAGACCGTCTCGGCGGCGGCGATGGCGAACCGGGCCGAGACGCCGGAGCGCTGGTCGACCGCCGAGGACTCCCGGAGGTGGCCGACGAACCGCGCCAGCACCTCCAGCAGGTGGTCGCCCACCTCGGCCTCCAGCACGGCCTCCTGGCGCACCAGCGAGATCTCGTCCTCCAGCTCCAGCGGGTAGTGGGTGCGGACCTCGGCGCCGAAGCGGTCCTTGAGCGGGGTGATGATCCGGCCGCGGTTGGTGTAGTCCTCGGGGTTGGCGGTGGCCACCAGCAGCACGTCCAGCGGCAGCCGCAGGCTGTGGCCGCGGATCTGGATGTCGCGCTCCTCCATCACGTTCAGCAGCGCGACCTGGATTCGCTCGGCCAGGTCGGGCAGCTCGTTGATGGTCACGATCCCGCGGTGCGCGCGGGGGACCAGGCCGTAGTGGATGGTCTCCGGATCGCCCAGCGACCGGCCCTCGGCGACCTTGACCGGGTCGACGTCGCCGATCAGGTCGCCGACGGCGGTGTCCGGCGTGGCCAGCTTCTCGGAGTAGCGCTCACCGCGGTGCCGCCAGGCCACCGGCAGCGCGTCGCCCTCCTGCTCGGCGCGGCGCCGGGACTCCGGGGTGATCGGGTCCAGCGGGTGCTCGCCCAGCTCCGAACCCTCGATCACCGGGGTCCACTCGTCGAGCAGTTCGACCAGCCCGCGCAGCAGCCGGGTCTTGCCCTGGCCCCGCTCGCCGAGCAGGACCACGTCGTGGCCGGCGATCAGCGCCCGCTCCAACTGCGGGAGCACCGTCTGGTCGAACCCGACGATTCCGGGCCACACGGCCCGGCCGGAGCGCAGCGCGGTCAGCAGGTTGCCGCGGATCTCGGCCTTCACGCCGCGCGGGAGGTGGCCGCTGGCCCGCAACTCGCCCGCGGTGCGCGGAAGACCGGGTGGTGGAGTCGGGATGCTCGTCACCTGTCCGACGCTACCGCCCCGCACCGACGAACGCGCGTAAACCGTGAATTGATTTCAGATGTGTCGAGTCGCGGGACGGCTCACTGGCCGTACGACAGCGAGCGCGCGTAGTTCACCCGGGAGTTGAGGTCGGCGACCATCATCGGGTTGGCGACCGGGATCTGGACGACGTGCAGCAGGTTCCGGCCCTGGACGGTCACCTGCGCGTAGCCGTAGGTGCGCTCCTCCTTCGCGAGCAGGAACAGCAGGCCGAGGAAGCAGAACAAGAAGAAGACCACGGCGAGCACGATCGCCCAGGTCGGGATGGCGGTGGTCGTCCTGCTCATGTCCGTGAACGTCCAGTGCACCTCCTTGACGGGTGCCTGTCCCGACGGCGTGAACACCGTCGTGGACGTCACGGAGATGTCTCCGATGGTGACGAGCGGCTGTTCGAGTCCCGGGTAACCGTCCACCCGCTGGATCCTACGGATGATCAAGATCGCGCGGGGCCGTACCGCACGAATTCGTGCGGTCAGTCCGCGGCGACCAGCGCGTCGAGCAGCTCCAGCACGTCGTCGACGGCCTTGGTCAGCACCTCGGGCTCGGCGGTCAGGCCCGCCGCGACCGCGTCGACCTCGCGCAGCCCGGCGCGGTCCAGCAGCCGCTTCTCGTTGGTCACCCACTCGCCCCGGTCGGCCAGGGCCGCGTGCGCCGCCTGGCAGGCGGCGGTCCCGATCGCGCCCGCGGTCTCGGCGAGGTGCCCGCGCTCGGCGTGCGCGTGCCGGGCGTAGCCCAGCGTCAGCTGCGCGGCGCCCCACCAGCGCTCCGGCGCGGTCTTGCGCAGCGCGTCCGGGAACTCCGGGCGTTCCAGCTCGCCGCGCAGGACCTGGTTGATCGCCAGCTCGGCGACGACCAGGTAGCTGGGGATGCCCGCGAGGTGGAAGATCAGCCCCTCGATGTGGAACCGGCCCGCCCGCGCCTCGGCCAGCTGGTGCTCCACGTCGTCGAGATCGCGGTAGTGCACGTCGATGTGGCGGCCGTCGACCTCCAGCCAGGCGCCGCCGTTGAACACGCCGCCGCCCCAGCCGCCGATCGGCGAGATCTCCCCCGGCCAGCCGACCGCGCGCAGGTCCTGCGGGTCGAACCGGCCGCGGTAGTAGATCGCGAAGTCCCAGTCGCTGTCGGGATCGTTCGCGCCCGTCGCGCGGGAACCGCCCAGCGCCACCGCGCGCACCGCCGGGAGCCCGGCCAGCGTGTCGGCCACGTGGTCGCGGAATTCGTCATCGCCTCGCACAGCGCCCCAGCGTACTGACGCGAGCCTGGTCGCGGCGCGGGGCCGACCGGTAGAAAGGACCGCGTCGCCGCGAGGGGAGCTCACCCTGGTCCGGCGCGCACGACGCCGAGGAGGAAGTCCGTGAGCCCACTGGAACCCGACGTCGATCCCCGCGAGGCCGGGTTCGACCCGGCCCGGCTCCAGCGCATCGACCGGCACTTCGCCCGCTACGTCGACAGCGGCAAGCTGCCCGGCTGGCTGGTGCTGGTCGCCCGGCAGGGCCGGATCGCGCACCTGTCGACGCACGGCGCGCGCGACGTCGAAGCCGGGCTGCCGGTGGAAACCGACACGCTGTTCCGCATCTTCTCGATGACCAAGCCGATCACCTCGCTGGCCGCGATGATCCTCTACGAGGAAGGCGCGCTGGAGCTCACCGATCCGGTCAGCCGGTTCATCCCGTCCTTCGCCGACCTGCGGGTCTACACCGGCGGCCCGGCGCGCGGGCCGGTGACCCGCCCGGCGGCGGAGCCGATGCTGGTCTGGCACCTGCTCACGCACACCTCCGGGCTCACCTACGGCTTCCACAACCTGCACCCGGTCGACGCGGTGTACCGGGCGGGCGGCTTCGAGTTCGGCACCCCGCGCGCGCTGGACCTGGAGGGCTGCTGCGACGCGTGGGCGGCGATGCCGCTGATGTTCGACCCGGGCCAGGCGTGGAACTACGGGGTCTCCACCGACGTGCTCGGCCGGGTCGTGGAGGTGGCGTCCGGGCAGCGGCTGGACGAGTTCTTCCGCGGCCGGATCCTGGATCCGCTGGGCATGCACGACACCACCTTCGGCGTCGCCGAGGCCGACGCGGACCGCCTCGCCGCCCTCTACTCCGCCGACCCGGCAGGCCGCGCGGTGCGCAACGAGCAGTTCGGCCGCGTCGGACTGGAGGTGCCCAAGGCGCTCTCGGGCGGCGGCGGGCTGGTCTCGTCCGCGGGCGACTACCACCGGTTCCTGCGGATGCTGCTCGGCGGCGGGGAGCTCGACGGCGTCCGGATCATCGGCAACCGCACGCTGCGGTACATGACCCGCAACCACCTGCCCGGCGGCGCGGACCTGGAGTCGATCGCGCTGGGGTCGTTCTCCGAGGTGACCAACGCGGGCAAGGGCTTCGGGCTGGGCTTCGCGGTGGTCGACGACCCGGTGGCCGGCAAGGTGCTGTCCTCCGCGGGCGAGTTCTCGTGGGGCGGACTGGCCAGCACGGCGTTCTGGGTCGATCCGGCCGAGGAGCTGACGGTGCTGTTCCTGACCCAGCTGGTCCCGTCCAGCGTCCACCCCATCCGGACCCAGCTGCACCAGCTCGTGTACCAGGCGCTGGTCGACTGAGGCGGAGCCGCCGCGCTGGGTGCGGAGTCGCCGCGCTGGGTTTCGAGCGGTCCGGGCCGCGTTCGGTTCGCCCCGGCGGATCCGCCGGGGCCTTCTGCCCCCGCCGGTCAGACGAAAGCCGCCGCCCGGTCAGACGAAAGCCGCCGCGCGGGCGGCGGTCGCCGCCCAGCGGCCCTCGGTCCGGGCGATCCGGACCGGGTGGCCGAAGCACCTGCTGACGTGCTCGGTGGTCAGCACCTCGTCGACCGGCCCGGACTCCAGGCACCGCCCCGCGCGCAGGAGCAGTGCGTGGGTGGTGCTGGCCGGGAGCTCTTCGAGGTGGTGGGTGACCAGCACGGTCGCCAGCTCGGGATGCTCGCCCCGCAGCGCGTCGATACTGCTCAGCAACTGCTCGCGGGCGGCGAGGTCGAGCCCGGTGGCCGGCTCGTCGAACAGCAGCAGGCGCGGCCGGGGCATCAGCGCCCGCGCGATCAGGACCCGGCCGCGCTCTCCCTGCGAGAGCGTCGGCCACCGCGCCGCGCTCCTGGCCGCCATGCCGAGCGTGCCGATCAGCCGGTCCGCCCGCGCCAGCTGCTCGCCGGTCGGCTCCCACCTGGGCACGAGCTCGTTGGTGTTCGTCAGGCCGGTCAGCACCACGTCTCGGACGCGCAGCGGTGACTGGAGCGGGTGGCGCGGGTTTACGTGCCCGACGTGGGAGCGCAGCTCCCGCATGTCGACGCGCCCCAGGGTGCGGCCCAGCACTTCGACGACACCGCGCGTCGGATGGCTCACCGCGCCGAGCAGGCCGAGCAGGGTGCTCTTGCCCGCGCCGTTGGCGCCCAGCAGCGCCCAGTGCTCACCCCGCCGGACGGTCAGGGAGATCGACCGCAGCAGGTGGTTGCCCTCGCGGACCACGTCGACGTCGGTCGCCCGGAGGACGACGCTGGAACCGGTCACTGCTCGGCCACCTTCTCGCTGATCATCCGCATGACGTCGGCCAGGTTGCGCTCGGTCGCCGCGATGGCGGCGTCGGCGTCGCCGCGGTGCAACGCCGCGAGCAGGTCCGCGTGCGCGCACGAGACGTCGGGCAGGTCGGGTTCGTGCACGACCGCGTCGACCAGCGCCTCGCGCAGGAGCGGCCGCACGGAGTCGAAAAGCCCCAGCAGGACGGCGTTCCCGGACAGCTCCACCACCTCCCGGTGGAACTCCAGGTCGGCGTCGACGAACTCGCCCGGCGTCCCGCCGAGGAGTTCCTGCCGCCGCCGCAGCCGCTCGGTCAGGGCCTCGGCGTCCTCCGGCCGCACCCGCCGGGCCGCCAGCCGCGCGGCCTCGACCTCCAGCGCGCGGCGGACCTCGTAGACCTCCAGCAGCCGCGCCCGCCGCAGCATGACCTCGACCGGCTCGGCGGGCCGCTCGGCGACGAACGTCCCGGCGCCGTGGCGCACGTCGAGCAGTCCCTCGCGGGCCAGCAGCCGCACCGCCTCGCGCACCGACGACCGGCCCACCCCGAGCTCGGCGGCGAGCCGGACCTCGTTGGGCAGCCGGGCGCCGACCGGCCAGCGCTCCTGCCGGAGCAGCTCGCGGAGCCGCTCCTCGACCTGCGGCACCAGCGGGCCGTGCCGGAACTCCTGCGTCATGCGCCGGACGCTAGCAGAAGTCCTCAGACCTCTGCGGACCTGGGCCGCCAGCGGCCGAACCCGCCCTCGGTGTTGATGACCTGCCCGGTGATCCAGCGGGCCTCGTCGGTGGCCAGCCAGGCGATCAGCCGGGCCGGGTCGTCGGGCTCGCCGTACCGGCCGAACGGGAACATCGGCGCGACCGCACGCCAGGCGGATTCGTCGAGGTAGCCGGTCTGCACCGGGCCGGGGTTGACGGTGTTGAGCGTGATCCCGGCGTCGGCGAGCTGGTCGGCCAGCGTGGTCGTGATCTCGGCGAGCGCCCCCTTGGCCGCGGCGTAGGCCACCTCGCCGGGCATCGGGCCGAGCTGCTGCCCGGAGGTCATGAACACGATCCGGCCCCCGGCGCGGCCGTCGTGCTGCGCGGCGAACGCCTGCGCCAGCAGGATCGCCGACCTCGTGTTCGCGGCCCAGTGCCCGTCGAGCATCGACGCGTCCAGCTCGCCCAGCGCTCCGTCCGAGCCGCTGCGCGCGTGGTTGCACACGAGGACGTCGACGTGGCCGAACTCGGCGACCGCGGAGTCCAGAACCCGTTGCGGCTGTTCGGGTCCGGTCAGGTCGGCCTCGCCGTGGGCGATGCGGGCGGTCGGCACCAGCTGATCGGCCACCCCGGCGACGACGGCGTCGACGTCGTCCGGGCCCCACGGCTGGTCCACGTCGTGCGGGCGGTAGTGGTGGAGGTAGAGGCTCGCGCCGTAGGCCGCCAAGCGGCGGGCGATGGCGTAACCGATCCCCTGCCTGCGGCTGACCCCGGTCACCAGGGCGACCCGGTCCCGCAGCGGCAGCGGGTCCCTGCTCAGTTCCGGCATCCCCCGATGATCCCGGAATCCCTGATTGTCCCGGAACCCACGATGATCCCGGAATCCCCGGTGATCACAGGAACCGCGTTTCCCCGATCGCGAGGTCCCAGAGGTCGGCCGGGTCGCGCCCGGCCTCCTGCCACGCCTTGCGCAGGCGGGTCAGCGGCTCGGTCAGCGGCTCGCGGGTCAGCCGGAACGTGCCCCAGTGCATGCTCGCCGCGCGGCGGGCGCCCAGGTCGCCGACCGCCCGCACGGCCTCCTCGGGATCGATGTGCACCGGGCGCATGAACCACCGGGGCGCGTACGCGCCGATCGGCACCATCGCCGCGTCGATGCCGGGCATCCGGCGGCCGATCTCCGCGAAGTGCGGCCCGTACCCGGAGTCGCCCGCGTGGTAGAGGCGCCGGTCGCCGGTGATCACCCAGCCGCCCCACAAGCTCGCGCAGGTGTCGTGCAGCCCGCGCCTGCTCCAGTGCTGAGCCGGCACGAAGTCGAACCGCAGGCCCGCGACCTCCGCGGACTCCCACCAGTCCAGCTCGACGACCCTGGTGAAGCCGCGTGCGCGGAACCACCGGCCGAGCCCGAGCGGCACCAGCACCGGGGTCCGGCGCGGCAGCCGCGCGATCGTCGGCGCGTCGAGGTGGTCGTAGTGGTTGTGGCTGATCACCACGGCGTCGACCGGCGGCAGGTCCGAGAACGCGACACCGGGCGGCGTGACCCGGCGCGGGACTCCGGGGATCCGCGTCGACCACACCGGATCGGTCAGCACCGAGACCCCGCCGGTGCGCACCAGGTACGTGGAATGCCCGACCCAGGTCAGCGCGGTGTCGCCGGCGGTCACCGGCGGCAGCCCGGTCCGCAGCACCGGCACCCGGTCCACATCGTCGGCCAGCGGGCGGCCGGCACCGGCCCACATCAGCCGCATCACGTCGCCGAACCCGGGCAGCGGAGCCGCGAGCCGGTCGGCGAACCTCCCGCGCGGCATCAGAACGCGGGCCACGGGATCGCGGGCCACTCCCCGGACGGCGCCGGGAACACCCCGTCCCCCAGCAGGCGCTCCACCCGGTGGACCACGGACTGCACTTCCTTCGGCGTGATGTGCTCGGCCAGCGCCTCGGCCAGCTCGCCCTCCAGCAGCGCGCGCAGCTCGCCGAGCCGTTCGACGGCTTCGGCGGGCAGCTCCCGCCCGATCCAGCCCCACAGCACGGTGCGCAGCTTGTCGTCGGTGTTGAGGCTGACCCCGTGGTCGACGCCCAGCACCCGCCCGTCCGGCGCGTGCAGGATGTGCCCGCCCTTGCGGTCGGCGTTGTTGATCACCACGTCGAGCACCGCCAGCAGCCGCAGCCGCTCGTGGTCGGCGTGGGCCAGCACGACCGGGGAACCGTGGTGGTCCTGCGCCCGCAGGACCGGCAGCCAGCCGTCCGGCACCGCGTCCGGCGCGACGATGTCGACCAGCTCCGAGCCCTCCTCGGTGTCCACCCACAGCTGCACCATGCCGGGCCCGAACGGGCCGTCGCGCAGCAGCGTCGGCGGGACCAGGTCCCACCCGGTGGCCTCGGACAGCAGGTGCGATGCGACCTCCCGGCCGGCGAGCGTGCCGTCCGGGAAGTCCCATAACGGGCGTTCGCCGCGGACCGGCTTGTAGACGCACTCGGCGGCGAGCCCGTCGAGCTCGACGTCGCAGAGCAGGGTGGCGTTGGACGCCTCGACCAGCCGCCCCCGGACCTCGATCCGCCCGTGCCGCAGCAGTTCGCGGACGGCGGGTTCCCCGGCCGCCACCGGGGCTAGTCCTCGTCCGAGCGGCGGTAACCGTTCTGCCGCGGGCAGATGTGGCCTGCCGGGTCCAGCGGCTCCGCGCACAGCGGGCACGGCTTGCGGCCCGCGTTGATGACCCGCTCGGCCCGCTCGGCGAAGGCCCGCGCGTGCGCCGGGCTGAGGAACACCCGCACCGCGTCCGGGCCCTCCTCGGTGTCGTCGAGCACGACCGACTCGTCGACCTCCTCCTCGGTGACGGCCAGCAGCTCGACCACCACCGCCTCGGTCTCGGCGTCCCAGCCCAGGCCCATGGTGCCGACCCGGAACTCCTCCTCGACCGGGACGCGCAGCGGGTCGGTGTCGACCAGGTCCTCGGGAGGTTCGGCGGGCAGCTCGGTGTCGAACCGCCGCCGCACCTCGTCGAGCAGCGCGCCGATGCGCTCGGCGAGCACCGACACCTGCTGCTTCTCGAGCTGCACGCTGACCGTGCGGACGTCCTCGGACGCCTGCAGGTAGAAAACGCGGTCGCCAGGTTCGCCGACCGTTCCTGCTACGAACCGGTCGGGCTGGCGGAAGACGTGGATGACGCGGGCCATGACACCTCCGACACTAGGCCACCGGGGCCGGTGCGTGCGCGGCCGTCCCCCCGATTCCCGCCGCACCACCGGCGACCAGCCGGATCAACGCCCGCGGGCGACCCGTTCTTCCTGCACGATCGCCCAGGTCACCCGCGGGAGGCCTCGTTCGCTCATCGCGAACAGGACTTCGATCACGCCACCGCGAGCACGTGCAAGCGGCCGGATGCGCGGCGAGCACGTCCTCATGCCACGCGGGCGCGCGCGAGCACGGCAACCGCCAGCACCGCGACACCACCGCCAAACACCATGACCGCCGAGGGCGACCCGGCGTCGACCACGGCTCCCCCGGCCAGCGCGCCGGCGGAGATGGTCGCCTGGAACGACGAGGTGAACAGCACGGAGGCCGCCTCCGGGAACCGAGGCGCGGCCTTGGTGAACCACGTCTGCGAGCAGACCGGCACTGCGCCGTAAGCGACTCCCCAGACCACGAGCAGCGCGAGCGCACCGAGGCCCCACCGACCCGCGGCCGGCAACAGCAGCACCGCCGTGGCGAGCAGGCCCGCGACAACCGCGAAGGTGCCGCGCGGTCTCCGCTCGGCCCAGGACCCCGCGAGGAAGTTGCCCGCGATCCCGGCCGCGCCGTACACCAGCAGGAACACCGTGATCACCGCCGGGCCGACCCCGGGGACCTGCTCCAGGAACGGCGTCACGTAGGTGTAGGCGCCGAAGTGGGCCAGGACGACGAGGAAGGTCACGACCAGGCCGAAGCGGGTTCCGGTCCCGCGGAGCACGTCGCGCAGCACGCCCAGCCTGGTCGGCCGGGTCGCGGGCAGCGGGGGCAGCACCGCGACCAGCGCGGCGAGCACGCCGAAGGCGAACACGGCCAGCACGCCGAACGCCATCCGCCAGTGGAAGACCTGCCCGATCAGCGTGCCCAGCGGAACCCCGAGCACGGAACCGAGCGGGACGGCCGAGAAGATCACCGCCTTGGCCCGCCCCTCCCGCTCCGGCGGCACCAGCCGCGGGGCCAGCCCGGCGCCGATCGACCAGAAGCCGCCGATGACGATCCCTACCAGAACCCTGGACACCAGCAAGACCCGGTAGTCCGGCGCGGCAGCGGCGAGGAGGTTCGCCACCGCCAGCAGCAGCACGAAGCCGCACAGCATCCGGCGCCGGTCCAGCCGCGCCGTCGAGACGGTGACGACCGGGGCGGCGACGGCGGCCAGGAACCCGGGCATGGTCATCATCAGCCCGGCGGCCCCGGCCGAGACCTCGAAGCTCGTCGCGACGGAGGTCAGCAGGCCGATCGGCAGGATCTCGGTGGTGACGATGGCGAAGATCCCCAGCATCACCGCCGCGACGGCGCCCCGGCCGGTCACCGCTTCTCCAGCGGTGCGCGAAATCGTGGTCATGCGCCCAGTCGACCAACCGGACGCCGCGCGGTCTGGCAGGTTCGCGACGTGCACCCTCGATGGCGGATTCCCGCCGATCCGGCACGCCGTCCCCGGTGCCGATACGCTCAGCCGCAGTGGTCAAGATCGCGAGGTCTGCGCGAACGGAGCTTCGCCGATGAGCATGCGTGAACTGCGCCGTCCGCACCGGCTGCGGCCCGGCGACACGGTCGCCCTGGTGGCTCCGGCCGGACCGGTCCCGCCGGAGCTGCTCGACACCGGCCTGGAGCGGATCCAGGAGTGGGGCGTGCGGGTCGCCGTCGGCAAGCACGTGCGCGAGCGCCACCCGCGGCTGGACTACCTCGCGGGCACCGACGCCGACCGGGCCTTCGACCTCCAGCAGGCGTGGTGCGATCCGGAGGTCCGCGCCGTGTTCTGCGTCCGGGGTGGCTACGGCTGCATGCGGGTGCTCGACCACCTCGACTGGGCGGCGATGGCCGCGGCCGGACCCAAGATCCTGGTCGGCTCCAGCGACGTCACGGCGCTGCACGACGCCTTCGCGACCCAGCTGGGCCTGGTGACGATCTTCGGCCCGATGCCGGCCACCCGCGCCTTCGCCGAGGACCCGCCGGCCCGGGAACACCTGCGGCGCACGCTGTTCGAGCCGGAGCGGGTCACGATCCTGACCCGGTCCGGAGCCGACGCGCTGGTCCCCGGCCGCGCGCGCGGCATCACCTACGGCGGCAACCTGAGCATCGTCGCGGGCGCCCTCGGCGCGCCGGACGCTCCCACCCCGCCGGAACGCGGCCTGGCGATGCTGGAGGACGTCACCGAGGCCCCCTACAAGCTCGACCGGTTCCTCACCCAGCTGTTGCGGGCGGGCTGGTTCGACCGGGCGGGCGGGATCGCGCTCGGGTCGTGGACCGACTGCGGCCCGCCGGAGCAGGTCCGGGCGGTGATGGCCGACCGGCTCGGCGAGCTGGGGATCCCGATCGTCTGGGAGCTCGGCTTCGGCCACTGCGACGCCCAGCGCACGATCCCGCTCGGCGTCGCCGCCGAACTCGACACCGACGCCCGCAGGCTGAGCATCCTGCAACCGGCGCTGCTGTAGGAAGTACCCGTGACCGACGTGATCATCCGCCGCGCCACCGGCGCCGACGTGCCCGCCATCGTCGCCCTGCTCGCGGACGACGAGCTCGGCAGCACCCGCGAGTCGCCGGACGACCTCGCGCCCTACGAGCACGCGTTCGCGCAGATCGACGCCGACCGCGGTGAACACCTGGTCGTCGCCGAGCGCGATCACCAGGTGATCGGCACCCTCCAGCTGTCGCTGCTGCCGGGCCTGTCCCGCAGGGGCGCGCTCCGGGCGCAGATCGAGGGCGTCCGGATCGCCGGTTCCGCGCGCGGCCTCGGTCTCGGCGAAACCCTCGTGCGCTGGGCTATCGACGAAGCACGATCCCTGGGCTGCGTACTCGTCCAGCTCACCTCGGACAAAACCCGCGGCGACGCCCACCGGTTCTACGAGCGGCTCGGCTTCACCGCCTCGCACGAGGGCTTCAAGCTGCCGCTGTGACCGCGCTCAGCTCCCGGCCTTGCGCCGGGCGTAGTGCTGGCGCGCCTTCTCCCGGTTGCCGCAGCGCGCCATCGAGCACCACTGGCGGTTGCGGGCGGGCGAGGCGTCGACGAACCGGATGCCGCAGCGGTCCGACGCGCAGATGCGCACCCGCTGCGCGCGTTCCGCGGTGATCAGGTCCACCGCGTCGGCCGCCAGCGCACCGAGCGCGGCCCGCACCGGGTCCGCGGGCGGCGGCGTCCACGCCACCGCGGAGCCGTTGCCGGCGAGCCGGATCTCGGTCGCGGCGCGGTGCCGGTCGCGGGCGAAGGAGTTGATCAGCTCGACGTCGGCCGGGTCCGGCCGCTCCGCGCGGACCGCGCGGTCGACGGCTTCGCGGAGCTCCCGCGCCGCCCGCAGCTGGTCCTCGGCCGGCACGGCGTCGGCGAGTTCCGCGCGGCGCAGCCACTCGGCCAGGTCGGCGGGTTCCCGGAGCAGTTCGCGGCCCGCCAGGTACCGGTCCCGGACGGTGTTGACCAGGTCGAGGCAGGGACGTCCGCCGTCCCACACCCAATCGCCCATGCGTCCTCCGTCCTCCGCATCCGCATTGTGCCGTCCGCCCAGTCGGCTACGATTCTAACCGTCTTAGACAGTTAGGAGTCGTGAGATGCACGTCAGCGAACACGTGACCAGCGCCAACGGGGTGCGGGTGCACTACCGGCGCGCGGGCGAGGGCCCTGGGCTGGTGCTGCTGCACGGGTGGCCGCAGACCGGGCACTGCTGGCGGCGGGTGCTGCCGGAGCTGGCCCGCACGCACACCGTGATCGCCCCGGACCTGCGCGGCTACGGCCGGACCGACAAGCCGCGCGACGGCTACGACAAGCGCACGATGGCCGCCGACATGGCCGCGCTGGTCGAGCAGCTCGGGTTCGGCGAGGTCGACGTCGTCGGCCACGACCGGGGCGCGCGGGTCGCGCACCGCTGGGCGCTGGACCGCCCGGAGCAGGTCCGGCGGCTGGGGGTGCTCGACATCATCCCGACCCGGGAGATGTGGCGGCGGCTCGACGCCGGGGTGGCGCCGGGCTACTGGCACTGGCTGTTCCACCTCCAGCCGGACCTGCCGGAACGCCTGGCGGGCGCGGACGTCGCCGGGTACCTGGGGTACTTCTTCGAGCACTGGACCCACAACCGGCACGGCCTGGAACCCGAGGCGGTCGAGGAGTACGTGCGGGCGTTCTCCGTCCCCGGGGCGCTGCGGGCGGGCTTCGACGACTACCGCGCCTCGTTCCCCACCGACGCCGAGCACGACGACGCCGACGCCGAGGCGGGCCGCCGCCTGACCATGCCGGTGCTCGCCCTCTGGGGCGCGACCGGACTGCCCGCCCGCCTGCCGATGCTCGACGTCTGGCGCGAGTACGCCGACGACGTGCGCGGCGCGGGAATCCCGGAGTGCGGCCACTTCCTCGCCGAGGAGCGCCCCGGCGAAGTCCTCCGCCACCTCCGGGAGTTCCTGGCCGCCTAGGTGTGTCCGGCCGCCGAGCAGGCCCGCGCCGACCTGCGCCGGGCACTGGAGGTCGGGAGGAACACCTAGGGTTGGCCCCATGCGTGTCCGCCCCGTGTCCCCGGAACTGCTGGTGTCCGAACTCGTGGACCGCATCGAGTCGGTGGACGCGCGGTGGCCCAGGGTGGCCGTCGACGGCGCTCCGGAAGCGGGCACCTCCGAGCTCGCGGACGCGCTCGTCGAACCGCTGCGGGTCCGCGGTCGCGACGTCGTGCGGATCCGGATGAGCGACTACCTCCGCCCGGCGTCCCTGCGGCTGGAACGCGGGCGCGAGGACCCGGACTCCTACTACGAGGACTGGTTCGACCTCGCCGGCCTGCGCCGCGAAGTGCTGGATCCGTTGTCCCGCAACGGGACCGGCGAGGTCCTGCCCGCGCTCTGGGATGCCGCGGCCGACCGGTCGCCCCGGCTGGACCGGGTGCGGCTGGCCGACCGCGGCGTAGCCGTGGTCGACGGCCCGCTGCTGCTCGGCGCGGGGCTGCCGTTCGACTTCGCGGTGCACCTGTGGCTGCCGCCCGCGGCGCTCGAACGGCGGGTCACCTCGTGGCAGCTGCCCGCTTTCCGGCGCTACGCCGACGAAGTCGGTCCGGAGCGGGTGGCCGATGCGCTCGTCCGGGCCGACCGGCCCGGGCGTCCCGCCGTCGTCGACAGTCTGGAGTAGCGGCGGTTCTTGAGCCCGGAGGGTCGCTTGCTGTCCGCGGGCGTCGCCCTCCGCCTAGTCCCGGTAGAAGCGGGTCTCGACCTCGCCGGACCTGGTGATCCAGCCGTACTTCGCCGAATCTGTGCTCGGTGCCGCGAACTCGCCGTCCCGGCCGAGCGCGATCAGCGCGCCGTCGCCCTCGGCGCGGACCACCCGGTCGATCGCGGCCCGCGCCGCGTCGGCCACGTCCAGTCCCCGGTGCTCCATCTGCACCGCGACCTCGCGGGCGGCGTTGGCCCGGATGAACGATTCTCCCTTGCCCGTACCGGAAACCGCGACGAACCTGCTGTCCGCGTAGGTTCCCGCACCCGCGATCGGCGAGTCGCCGACCCGCCCGACCATCTTGTTCGTGAGGCCGCCGGTCGAGGTCGCTGCGGCGAGGTCGCCGTGCGAGTCCACCGCCACAGCCCCGACCGTGCCGTGCTCCTCGCCCGCGACCGCGGCGGCGTCCCGCTTCGCCTCCAGCAGCGAGTCCCAGCGCTTCTGGGTCCAGAAATAGTCCTGCGTAGCGGTTTCCAGCCCGCTTGCCGCCGCGAAGTCGTCCGCCCCCTCGCCCGCGAGCAGCACGTGCGGCGTCTCGTCCATGACCAGCCGGGCCGCCTTGACCGGGTTCTTGACGTTCTCCACCGCGGCGACGCCGCCCACGTCGAGGTTGCGACCGTCCATGATGGACGCGTCCAGCTGGTGCTCGGCGTCGGTGTTGAACACCGCGCCGCGCCCGGCGTTGCACAGCGGGTCGTCCTCCAGCACCACGACGGCCGCCTGCACTGCGTCGACTGCCCGGCCGCCGCTGCCGAGCACCTCGTGCCCCGCCCGGAGCGCCTTCTGGAACATCGCCTCGTACTGCGCGCCCACCTCCGGCGGGGTCTCCTCCCGCACCAGCGCATCCGTTCCACAGTGGACGGCGAGGCTGACCTCGTGCGCCTCTCCCCCGGCCCAACCGGAACTGGCGCTCAGCGCCAGGATCGGTACCGCAACCACGCCGCCCAGCACGGCCACACCACGACGAGTCATGCGAATCTCCTTGTCATGCGGGGCACCCGCACCCGGTCGGCCATCACGAGCGGGGAACAAGCGTCGCTCATGACGACCTCCAGGTCATGCGGGACACCCGCACCCGGTCGGCCATCACGAGCGGGGAACAAGCGTCGCTCATGACGACCTCCAGGTCCGCCAACGATCCCGGAATCACAGCACCAGATCCCGCGTCGCCGGACAAGGCTTCAGTCCTCGGCGAACCGCCGGACCGTGGGCACCGCGGACAACAGCGTCCTGGTGTACTCGTGCTGCGGATCGAGCAGCACCTGCTCGACCCCGCCGACCTCGACGATCTCGCCGCGGTACATCACCGCCACCCGGTCGGCGATGTTCCACGCCAGCCCCAGGTCGTGGGTGATCACCAGCGTCGACAGCCCGCGCTCGACGCGCAACCGCAGCAGCAGCGCCAGGATCTCCCCGCGCACGGTCGCGTCCAGCGACGCCACCGGCTCGTCGGCCACCAGCACCTTCGGCTGGAGGACCAGCGCACCGGCGATCACCACCCGCTGCCGCTGACCGCCGGAGAGCTCGTGCGGCAGCCGGGGGAAGAACTTCTCCGCCGGGCGCAGCTCCGCCGCCTCCAGCGCCGCCGCGACCAGCTCCCGCTCGTCGCCCTCGATCCCGTGGATGCGCAGCCCCTCGGCGACCGCCTCGTAGACGGTGTGGCGCGGGTTGAGCGCACCCGTCGGGTCCTGCAGGACCAGCTGGACGTGCTTGCGGTACTCGCGAAGTCCGGCAGCCGAGGTCGGCAGCGCGGAACCGTCGAAGTGCACGGCACCGCCGGTCGGCTCCTGGAGCCCGAGGAGCGTCCGGGCCAGCGTCGTCTTGCCCGACCCCGACTGCCCGACCAGCGCGACGATCTCGTTGTCAGCGACGTCCAGATCCACTCCCCGCACCGCGCGCACCCGGTTACCCGAGCGGTCGGTGAAGTCCACCGACACGCCCTTCGCCGCCAGCAGCGCAGAGCCGGCGCCTTCCCCGCTGGTGTAGCGGAAAGCGGGATCGCCGACAGTGGGGAACGCGTCGGCCAGCGCGCGGCTGTGCGCGTGCTCGGGCTTGGTCATCACCTGGTGCGAGGGGCCGTGCTCGACGATCCGTCCCTCGTACATCACCGCCAGCCGCGCGCAGCTGACCGACAGCACCGACAGGTCGTGGCTGATCATCATCAGCGAGATCCCGCGCTCGGCCACCAGCCTGCTCATCAGCTCCAGGATCTGCGCCTGCACCACGACGTCCAGCGCCGTGGTCGGCTCGTCGGCGATCACCAGCCGAGGCTCGCACGCCAGGGCCATCGCGATCATCACCCGCTGCTTCTGGCCACCGGACAGCTCGTGCGGGTAGGCGTCGGCGCGGCTCGCGGGCAGCTCGACCTGCTCCAGCAGCTCGGCGACCCGCTTGCGCAGGTCCCCGGTCGAGCTGGAGTGCAGCCGGATCGGCTCGGCGATCTGCGCGCCGATGGTCCGCACCGGGTTCAGCGCGTGCATCGCGCCCTGGAACACCACCGACGCGCTCGCCCACCGCGCCGCGCGCAACTCGCCGAAGGTCATGGACCGGACGTCCACGCCGTCCAGCAGGACCTCGCCGTCGATCACCGCCGACTTGGGCAGCAGCCGCAGCACCGACATCGCCAGCGTGGTCTTGCCGCAGCCGGACTCCCCCGCCAGTCCGAGCGTTTCGCCCTGCTCCAGGCTGAAGTTCACGTCGTGCACGGCGGGCACCAGCCCGCCGGCCGTCCGGTAGGACACCGACACGTCGCGCAGTTGCAGGATGGGACTCACGCCTGCCCCCGAAGCCTCGGATTGAACACGGATTCCAGCGCCCGGCCGCAGAGCGTGAAGCTCAGCACCACCGCCACGATCCCCAGGCCCGGCGGCAGCAGGTACCACCACGCGCCCGCGGTGACCGCGCCGGTGTCCATCGCCGACTTCAGCATCGAGCCCCACGACACCCGGCTCGGGTCGCCCAGCCCCAGGAACGACAGCGTCGACTCGGCGATGATCGCGCTGGCCACCTGCAACGTCGTGTTGGCGAACACCAGCGGCAGCACCGCGGGCAGCACGTGCCTGCCGATGACGTGACCGGGTCCGCCGCCGAGCGCACGCGCCCGCTCGATGTAGGGGCGGGCCTCGATGGTCAGCGTCTGCGCGCGCACCAGCCGCGCGGTCGCGGGCCAGGCCGTCACGCCGATCGCGAGCACGATCGTCGGCAGCCCGCGCGCGAGCACCGTCGACAGCGCGATCGCCAGCACCAGCGACGGCAGCACCAGGAAGAAGTCGGTCACCCGCATCAGCACCGTCGAGGTCCAGCCGCCGAAGTGCGCGGCGGTGACGCCGAACAGGGTGCCGATCACCATCGACAGCAGCGCCGCCGACAGCCCGACCACCAGCGACACCCGCGCACCCCACCAGGTCAGCAGCAGCACCGACCGGCCGGACTCGTCGGTGCCGAGCCAGAACTCCGAGCCCGGCGGCTGCAACGCCTCGCCGGTGGCCCGGGTGACGTCGAGGCCGGAGGCGTCGGTCAGCAGCGGTGCCAGCAGCGCCAGCGCCGCGATCAGCACCAGCAGCACCAGGCCGGTCAGCCCGGCGCGGTCGCGCCGGAACGCCTGCCACATCTCGTCCGCCCGCGCGCGGCGGCGCTGCCGGGCGATCTGCTTCGCGGTGGCGGTCATGACTCACGCACCCTCGGATCCAGGCCCCGGTAGAGCATGTCGGCCAGCACGTTCATCAGGATCACGCTTCCCGCCATCACGATGAAGATCCCCTGCAGCAGCGGCAGGTCCGGCACCCGCAGCGCCTCGAACGTCAGCAGTCCCAGGCCCGGCCAGGAGAACACCGTCTCCACCGTGATCGCGCCCATGACCACCAGACCCAGCCGCAGGAAGATCAGCGTCACGGTCGGCAGCAGCGCGTTGGGCACGGCGTGCCTGCGCCGCACCAGGTCCTCGCGCAGCCCCTTCGCCCGCGCCGTGGTCAGGTAGTCCTCGCCCATCTCCTCCAGCAGCGACGAGCGCATCACCATCAGGTACTCGGCGTAGATCACCGCCACCATCGTCAGCGCGGGCAGCACCAGGTGGTGCGCCACGTCGAGCACCTGCGGCAGCAGGCCGTCGGGCACGTCGGGCGAGGAGATGCCGCCGACCGGGAACAGCCCGGGGAACGGGCCCATCCCGACGCCGAAGACCATCAGCACGATCAGGCCGAGCCAGAACGTCGGCACCGACCACAGCGTCAGCGCGATCGAGGTCGAGGACTTGTCGAACGCGCTGCCGTGCCGCCACGCCGCGCGCGTTCCGGTCCACAGCCCCAGCACCACCGCCAGCACCGTCGCGGTGCCGACCAGCAGCAGCGTCGGCCCGAGCCGTTCCAGGATCAGGTCGCCGACCGGCCGGCTGTAGGTGTAGGAGGTGCCGAGATCACCGCGCAGCAGGTTCCCGAGGAAGTCCAGGAACTGCTTCCACAGCGGCTGGTCCAGGCCGAACCGCGCGCGCAGCGCGACCAGCTGGTCCTCGCTGACCGGCGCACCGCGCGTCATGGTCCGCGCCGGATCGCCCGGCATCACCCGGAAGAGGAAGAAACCCAGCACCGCCACGAGGAACAGGCTGACCAGCCCGCCGCCGAGCTTGGCCGCGAGGAAGGTGCCCAGCCCGCGGCGGGCGCGTCCGGGCTCCGGTGCCGCTTCGGGGGCGTTCGCCAGTAGGTCCGCCACGTTTCACTCCCGGTTGTCCGCGGTCGCCCGCCTGCGGAAGACGACGAGCACCACGACGACACCGGCGAGAACCACCACCCCGCCGAGCACCAGGGCGGCGGTGCCGTAGTCACCACCGCTCGCGTCCGACCTGGCCAGCTCGGTGGGCTGGGCGCCGTAGTAGCCCCAGTAGCCCTGCTGTCCAGTGATAACGCCTTCGTTCGCCGGTTGCATGGTGAAACCGCTGAACCGGTCGCTGCGGTAGGCCTCCAGCGAGTTCTGGTAGTACAGGATCAGCCCGGCTGCCTGGTCGTAGAACCGCTCCTGCACCTGCTGCACCGCGGCCCGCCGCGCGGTCGGGTCGAACTCGCCGAGCTGGCGCGCGTAGGCGTCGTCGTACTGCTTGTCGCAGAGGTACGTGTCGACGTTGCCGCCGCCGTCCGGGCTGGGCCGCGCGCCGCAGGTCTGCAACCGCAGGACGTAGTCCGGGTCGGGGTTGGCCGACCAGCCGCTGATCACCATGTCGAAGTCACCGGCGGTCGTGCGGTCGTTGAGCTGGTTGTCCGACACCGGCTGCAGTTCGACGGCGATGCCCAGCTCGCCGAGCCACTGCTTGACGAACTCACCCACCTGGGCGTCGGCGGACTCGTCGCCGTGCAGCACGAAGTCGAAGTTGAGCGGTTCGCCCTGCGGGGTGCGCCGGATGCCGTCGGCGCCACGCGCGTACCCGGCCTCGTCGAGCGCGCGGTTCGCCGCGGCGATGTCGAAGCGCCGCGGCTGCGGCGGGGTCCAGTGGTAGTCGGAGAAGATCGGCGGCAGGTAGCCGCCACCGACCTGGCCGTAGCCGCCCAGCACCCGGTCCACCAGCGCCTGGTGGTCGATCGCCTGGTCGATCGCCCGCCGCACCCGGACGTCGGTCAGCGCGGGGTGCCCGGTACCGATCCGGGCGCCGGTGCTGTTGGCCGCGCCGGGGTTGAGGATCAGCTCGTAGAAGCGCCGCCCCTGCCCCTTGACCTGGGTGATGTCCTGCTCGCCCTTCAGCGCGTCGAACTGCGCCGGGGTGAGCTTCTGCACGACGTCGATCTCGCCCTTGCGCAGCGCCTGCACGGCGGCGTCGCTGTTCTTGAAGTTGACGAAGCGCAGCTCGTCGATCTTGGCCGGACCGCGCCAGAACTGCTTGTTGGCGCGCAGCGTGAGGTACTGCTCGGGCTGGTACTCGGTCAGCGTGAACGGACCGCTGCCGACCACCGGCTCCTGGTCGTTCGGGAAGCCCGCGACGTCACCGATCTTCGACCAAACGTGCTCGGGCACGATCGGGGCGTCGATCGCCAGCATGGTCGCCTGCGGCGTGCGGGTCCTGATCACCAGCGTGCGGTCGTCGGGCGCGGTGACGGTCTCGAAGTTCTCCACGAAGTTGCCGTTGGCGGTGCCCGCCGCCGGATCGGTCATCATCCGGTTGAACGTGTACGCCGCGTCCCGGGCGGTCACCGGCGCTCCGTCCGACCAGGTGACGCCCGGCCGGATGTGGAAGGTCCAGGTCAGCTTGTCCGGCGAGGGCTCCCAGCTCTCGGCCAGCTCCGGCACCGGGGAGAAGTCGTGCTGGCTGTAGTTGGTCAGCGTCGGGTAGATCAGCCGGAACACCTCGGTCGAGGCCAGGGTGTAGCCGAGGAACGGGTTCAGCGAGTCGAACTGCTGCTGCAGACCCACGCGCAGGGTCGCACCCCGCTCACCCTCCTGCGCGAAGGCGGGCGCCGAGGCCGGGAAGGCCAGCCCGACCAGCAGCACCGCCCACAGCACGGCCAGTTTTCTTCCCACGTCAAACCACTCCTTCGCGGCGAGTGAGAAGAAAGAACCATCAACGGACCGTGTTCGTCAATGCTTAACAGGGAATGTCGCCGGGTCTCGCCACCTGGTTGCACCGAACCGTTACCCGGCGAAATCCCGGAACCGGCGGATCAGGCTTCGCCCCACCGCGCAGTCTGCCACTCGACCGCACCGGGCCGCTGCCCGCCGCGGGCGAATTCCACCAGTGCGGCGCGCAGATCCCGGAACCGCAGCACCGAATTCCGCGGGAACCGCAGCGCGCTCCCGGCGTCGAAGCGCAGCGGCGGCGCCTCCGGCAGCGGCTGCGGGTTGAAGGTGTGCCAGGACAGCAGCTCGCCGTCCTCGGTCTCCTCGGTGTAGTTGAGCACCCCGACCTCGGCCTCGGGGTCGGTGACGACCCGGATCTGCTGGAACGGGCCCGCGACCTCGTCGTTGTCGAACGGCCGGTCCCACACGAAGAAGTGCCCGGCGCCCGGACCGCTCGGCCGCAGCACCTTGTTCACCAGGTTCGCCTTGTCGTCCTCGGAGTGGGCGTAGTGCCGCTCCCCGTCGACCACGGCGGTCGCGACCGTGATGCCCAGCTCGGTGTTGCGGGCGCCGACGGCTTCGGCACGCAGCCCCTCCAAGCACTCGCGCGCCTCGCGCAGCGCCCGCATCGCGGCGCCCTGGTGGTACACCAGATCGCCCCAGTACGGGTGCCCCTGGACCTTGTTCAGGTCCCCGTAGACGGCGTTGGTGGTCTCGATCAGCTTGTCGACGACGTCCAGCGGAACATCGGTCAGCCGGGCGAAAACCGACGCGGGAGGTTCGAACAGGCCGGGCTCGTCTTGCGATGGCGGATTCGACATGCCTTCCCTACATCCAATGGCTCGTGGGCGTCCACTGGTTCGCTGGGGACACCCCGGACTTGTTGCGCGAAGGACTCCGCCGGCCATGATGCCAAGTCGTGCCGACCAACCGACCAGCAGCACCTTGATCGCGCCAAGACTACCGCGAGTGACACCGCGGATCCGCAGCGCCACCGGGTGCTCAGCTCGCTCGGCCGCGCACCTCGTTCACCGCTTCCACGGGCGGGTCGTCCTCGGCCGTCATCGACAGCAGCGCGGCGGCCAGGGGATCGGGATCGTTGAACCCGATCTCGTGCACCACGTCGTCGGGCATGCTCAGCATCGACAGCGCGACCCCGAGCAGACCGGCCTCCAGCAGACCACCGCCGCGGCGGCTGATCCGCTCGCCCACCGCGGCGTGCAGGTGCACCGCGGTGTCCACGTTGGCCAGGCCGATCTCGCCGAGCGCGGCGCGCACCTCCGGCCGCCGGACGCCTTCCAGGTGCAGCTCGAACAGCGCGAGGAACCGCGAACGCGCCTCGGTCACCATCCGCCGCAGCATCGTCGCGTACAGCTTGGCGATGTCGGCCCTGGTCACCTCGGCGGGCATCTGGTCGCGCAACGCCCGGAGCGCGGCGGTGTGCTCCTCGGCGATGTGCCGGGCAGCCGCCACGAGCAGCGAGCCGCGGGTCGGGTGGTAGTTCTTCGTGGTCCCTTCCGGCACCCCGGCCTCGCGGTCGATCGCGCGGTGCGTCAGGCCGCGGCCACCTTCGCGCGCGAGCACCTCGATGGCGCATTCGGCGAGCAGTTCGCGTCGATTGCCTCGCTGTGGCATGTATCCCCTGGCGGATCGGTCTTCCGGCGTGATCAACACCCTAGTCCGGGAACCACAGCAGTGGTGGGCCGGGTGCGGACGCCGGTTGACCTCGCTCCGCGCATTGGTATAGACCTCTTTGTGTCCTGATCGCCGCTCTCCGGGGAGTGCCCTGCCATGCCCGAAAACGCGCCCGCGCACGCCGAACCCTGCCTCGCCCACCTCCGCCGGATCGGCGCGCACAACGCCACCCGGCTGCGCGAGGCAGCGGGGGTGCTGGCCGACCACATCAGCGCCGACGGACTGGTCTTCACCGCGGGCGCCGGGCACTCGCTCGCCGCCGTGATGGAGACCTTCTACCGGGCGGGCGGCCTCGCCGCGGTCCGCCCGCTGTACCACCCGGACCTGCTGCCGCTGCACGGCGCGGTGCCCAGCACCCGGACCGAACGCCGCACCGGGCTGGCCGAGGAGATCATCACCGAAGCCGGCTTCCGCGGCGGCACCGACGTCCTGGTCGTCTTCTCCAACTCCGGGGTCAACCCCTACCCCGTCGAACTGGCGATCACCGCCCGCAAAGCGGGCTCGCAGGTCATCGCCTTCACCTCGCCGGCGGCCAGCGCCGAAGCCCCGAAGCGGGCGGGCACCACGCTGGCCGAGCAGGCCGACATCGTGCTGGACACCCTCGTGCCCGGCGGCGACGCGAGCTACCCGGCCGAGTCCCCGGTGACCGCCCCGCTTTCGTCGCTGGCAAACGTGTTCCTGTGGAACATGCTGCTCGTCGAACTGCACAACACGGCCGGCCAGCGGGACCTCGCCCTCCCGGTCTGGCGCAGCTCGAACACCGTGGGCGGCGACGAGGCCAACGCCGCGAACCTGGAGAACTACGGCAAGCGCGTTCCCGGACTCCTGTAAGCGAAAACGGGAACGGGCCCGCGGTCGAACACCGCGGGCCCGTTCCCGTGTCGTCGGCTAGGAGCCGAGCAGCTCCGCCATCTCCGCGATCCGGCGCAACTGCGCCGACCGCTCCGCGGCGAGCTGCTGCTCCGGTTCCACCGCCTCCTCGGCCTGCACCAGCAGGGCCAGGGTCTCGCGCGCCGCGCCCGCGGCCGGCTGCGCGACGGCCTCGGCGAGCTGGTCGACGGCGCTCTCCAGCTGATCGGCGGGCACGACCGTGTTGGCCAGGCCGATCTGCGCCGCCTCGTCGGCGGTGACCTCGCGCCCGGTCAGGCAGATCTCCACGGCCTTGGCGTAGCCGACCGCGCGGACCAGCGGCAGCGTTCCGCCCAGGTCGGGCACCAGCCCGAGGCTGGTCTCGGCCATCCGCAGCCGCGCATCCGAGGCGAGCACCCGCAGGTCGCAGGCCAGCGCGAGCTGGAAGCCTGCGCCGATCGCGTGGCCCTGCACGGCCGCGATGGTGACCCGGTCGGGCTCGCGCAACCAGCTGAAACCCTGCTGGAACCCGGCGATCTCGGCATCGGCCTGTTCGGTCGGCCGCTTGCCGAGCGAGATCAGGCCCGGTGAGCCGTCGACGTCCTCGGTCCCGAACAACCTGCGGTCCAGACCCGCGGAGAACGCCCGGCCTTCGCCGCGCACGACGACGACCCGGACCTCGGGATCGAGTTTCTGCCCGATCTCACGCAGCGCGAACCACGTATGGGGGGTTTGCGCGTTGAGCTTGTCCGGGCGATTGAGAGTGATCGTGGCCCGCCGACCGTGGATCGTGAGCCCCACACCGCCACGATCCAACAGGTCGGCGTCCACTGTCGACTCCGCCACGCGGGCCTCCGATGCAGATGTGCGTTGATCGGTCGGCGACTAGCGTACCCGCCGATCAAGGAGCTTCCGCGTGCGCACGGCGCCGACGGCACCAGGCGCGACGCCCGGTGCTGCGCAGTTGGTGACAGGCGACGGTCGTGCTCACTTCTTCTTGGTGCGGGTCGCGCCCCCGCGACCCCGAAGCTGCACGCCCGATTCGCTGAGAACCCGGTGCACGAATCCGTAGGACCGGCCGGTCGCCTCCGCCAGAGCGCGGATACTGGCCCCCTTCTCGTACTTCTTCTTCAGGTCACTGGCAAGCTTGTCCCGTGCGCTTCCGGTGATTCGCGCACCCTTCTTCAGGTCAGCCACAGTGTCCCCGCCTTCCCTCCGAGCAGGTCGGGCCGCTCGCGACCCCTGTCAGCGCAATGATCGAACAGGAAGGCCGCAAACGCCAGGCGATCATGGAAAAAGATCCGCCATCAGCCGAGGTTCACACCCCGGCGATCACCGGAATGCACTAATCCATCCGTAGTAGCCACCGGCGCCTGCTTGCACGTGGTATTGGCCGCCGAACCGCTGCGTGCCTGGTGAGAACGCGGATCATCCGCCGGGTGACCCACATGGCGGGTCCGGCCGGGGCCCCGCGCCGACTGCCGGACGCCACCGCGCACCGGCCTCGGCGCTAGGCCAGCTGGACCAGTTCCAGGTAGTCGTCGGACCAATGATCCTCGGTGCCGTCGGGCAGCAGGATCACCCGCTCGGGCTCCAGCGCCTCCACCGCGCCGGGGTCGTGCGTGACCAGCACGACCGCCCCGGTGAAGCTGCGCAGCGCGTCGAGCACCTGCTCGCGGCTTGCCGGGTCGAGGTTGTTCGTCGGCTCGTCGAGCAGCAGCACGTTGGCGGCGCTGGAAACCAGGCCGGCCAGCGCGAGCCGCGTCTTCTCCCCGCCGGACAGGGTGCCCGCGGGCTGCTGGAGCTGTTCGCCGGTGAACAGGAAGGCGCCGAGCAGCGTGCGCAGCTGCTGCTCGGGGGCGTCCGGGGCGGCCCTGCGGACGTTCTCCCAGACGCTCGCGTCGTGGTCCAGCGTCTCGTGCTCCTGCGCGTAGTACCCGATGCGCAGGCCGTGACCTGGGACGATCTCGCCGGAGTCAGCGTTCTCCATGCCGCCGAGCAGGCGCAGCAGGGTGGTCTTGCCCGCACCGTTGAGCCCGAGGATGACGACCTTGGCGCCGCGGTCGACGGCCAGGTCCACGCCGCTGAAGATCTCCAGCGAGCCGTAGGACTTCGACAGCCCGTCGGCGGTCAGCGGGGTGCGCCCGCACGGTGCCGGTTCGGGGAAGCGGATCTTGGCGACCTTGTCCTGGGCCTGCTCGGCCTCGAGGCCGGACACCAGCTTCTCGGCGCGGCGCGCCATGTTCTGCGCGGCGACCGCCTTGGTCGCCTTCGCCCGCATCTTGTCGGCCTGCGCCATCAGCGCCGACGCCTTCTTCTCGGCGTTGGCGCGCTCGCGCCTGCGGCGCTTCTCGTCCGCGGCGCGCGCCTCCTGGTAGCGCTTCCAGTCCATGTTGTAGACGTCGGCCTCGCCCCGGACCGCGTCGAGGAACCAGACCTTGTTGACCACCGCGGCCAGCAGGTCCACGTCGTGGCTGATGACCACGAGACCGCCGTCGTGGGCTTTGAGGAACTCGCGCAGCCAGTTGATCGAGTCGGCGTCGAGGTGGTTGGTGGGCTCGTCGAGCAGCAGCGTGGTGGCGGACTTGCCGCCGGGCCCGGCCTCGGACGCCGCGAACAGGATGCGGGCCAGCTCGACCCGGCGGCGCTGACCGCCGGAGAGCGTGCGCAGCGGCTGGTGCAGCACCCGGTCGGCGAGCCCGAGGTTGCTGCAGATCCGGCCCGCCTCGCTCTCGGCGGCGTACCCGCCGCGCGCGGCGAAGCGCTCCTCGAGCCTGCCGTAGCGCGCGACCGCCTTGTCGCGCTGGCGGTCGTCGGCCAGCTCGGCCATCTCGGTCTGCGCCTTCTCCATGTCCCGCAGCAGCTGGTCCAGGCCGCGGGCGGAGAGCACCCGGTCCTTGGCCGTCACCGACAGATCGCCCTCGCGCGGGTCCTGCGGCAGGTAGCCGAGCTCGCCGCGGCGGATCACCTCGCCCGCGTAGGGCTGGCCCTCACCGGCGAGCACCCGCAGC
This sequence comes from Saccharopolyspora taberi, assembly GCF_039534165.1. Lineage (NCBI taxonomy): Bacteria > Bacillati > Actinomycetota > Actinomycetes > Pseudonocardiales > Pseudonocardiaceae > Saccharopolyspora > Saccharopolyspora taberi. The sequence goes on from NZ_BAAAUX010000019.1 coordinate 548,538, forward strand.
GTCGTGGTCTTGCCCGCGCCGTTGCGGCCGACGAGACCGACGCGGTCGCCGGGCTGGACGCGCAGGGTCGCCTCGGAGAGCAGGATGCGGGAACCCGCACGCAGTTCGAGTCCGGTGGCAGAGATCAAGGAAAACTCCGGGAGTCGGTGGTCGAGCGATCACATGCGAACGCCCACCGGCCGAGCCCGCGGCAGGCGCGGGAACCGGTGAGCGCGGTCGCCGCTAATCGGCGTGCCAGGTTCTTCTGGTAACCCGAACCCGGACTACTGGACGCTCATGAACCACCAGTCGAGTGTACCGACGGGCGTCCAGCGAATTGTCCGCACGTCGCATAGCCCTGCTCACACATCGCGGATCTCCACCTCGACGGCCACCGCGCGCCGGGCCGCCTCGTCGAGCACGGCCCGGCGGGGTTCGGGCACGTCGAGCACCCGCGGCTGGGCCGACGACAGCAGCGCGGTCAGCCGGGAGTCGGCGCGCAGGGCTTCGAGCGCCTGCCGGTCGCCGCCGAGGACGATCCCGTCCAGTTCGCGCTCGACGGGCAGCAGGATCCGCGCCACGGCGTCGGCCGCCGCCTCCAGCGACCGCCGCGACTGGCCTTCCCGGCGGCGGGCGAACCGCTGCTGCGACCACCCGCCCGCCTTGTTCCGGCCGTGCACGAGGTGGCGATCGGTCGACGACTGCTCGACCCGGCCGCCCCGGCTGATCCCGACGCTGTGCGCGCCGAGCCGGACCAGCACCAGCCCGATCCGCCTCGGCGCGGTCACGTGGTCGACCAGCGACTCGACCGCGAGCCCGTCGTGCTCGCCGTGCGGAGGCGGCAGCGGGCCGAACGGGACCGCGACCGCGGCGGTCGAACCGTCGTCGGCCTCGGCCTCGACCCGGTCGGGCCCGACCAGAGTCCGCCTGACTCCGCCGTGCCCCTCGGCGAAGCGCCGGAACCAGCCCTCCAGCCGCTCCGGCGCGACCTCGACGGCACGGCCGCCACCGGGAAGTTCCCTGACCTTGGGCGGCATCGCCTGCACCCATCCTCACGAAGCTGCCTGATCCGCACGGAACCGCCTGTCACAGGACGGCCTGTCACAGGACGAAGGTGTCGCTCCACAGCTGCGTGGTGCGACCGGAAAGGGCCTCCAGCAGCGCGGCGGCCTGCTCGTCGGTCAGCGACGCGACGAAGTCGATGACCGCGCGGCCCCGGGCCATGCGTTCGAGGTGCCGCTCGCGCTCCGCACCTGAGGGCAGCGTCTCCCCTGGCCGCACCAGCGCGTCCGGGGCGTCGGTCTGCAACGCGCGCAGTTCGTCGCGGGCACCGTCGAACAGGTCGCGCAGCCGGTACGGCAGCCGGGCCGCTTCGCTGCGGTCGATCAGCCAGTTGTCCAGGGCCTCCACGAGCTTGGTCAGCAGCCGGTCCTGCCCGCGCTGGTGCAGCGCCAGGTCGGGGCGTTGCAGCACGAACCGCCGGTGCACGAACTTCAGCACCTGGACCTCGTGCCACTGCTCGACCGCGAGCGCGACGTGACCGGACCTGGTGGTCGGGTGCTCGTCGAGCCGGATGCCCTCCACGAGCCGCCGCGTCCACTCGCCGGAGAACGCCGCGACTGCCTGCTCAGCCTGCTTGGACCGGTCGAAGGGGACCTCCAGCAGCTTGGTGACCAGGTTCGCGACCACCTTCTTGACGGCGCTGACGAACGCCTCGTCGTCGGCGATCCACGCGTCCTTGGCCTTCAGCCTGCGGCGCAGCCGCTCCAGCGACAGCCCGGGCCTGCTGCTCGCCGCGGCCAGCTCGGCGTCGGTCAGCGTGCCGAACTCGGCGAACTGGCCGAGCCACGCGGTCAGCTCGTGCGAGACGGTGGTGTGCTGGAGGATGCCGACCCGGTGGAAGTCCTCCACGTCGTGGATCGCGTAGGCGATGTCGTCGGCGGTGTCCATGATCGACGCCTCGACGGTCTGCTGCCAGTCCTCGATCCGGCCCGCGAAGGCGGCGCGGCAGTCCTGCATGTCATCCAGTTCAGTGATGTAGCAGGAGAACTTCGCGCTTCCGGTGCCCGGCGCCTCCTCCGGTTCGGAAGCCCCGCGCGGCGGCGAGGGCATGTGCCGGGGATGCGGTTGCGGCCGGGCGAGCCGGGTCCACGGGTACTTCAGCAGCGCCGCGCGGACCGCCGCGGTCAGGTCGAGCCCTTCGGCCTCGATGCCGCGCACGTCGATCCGGCTGACGATGCGGAAGGACTGGGCGTTGCCCTCGAACCCGTCCGGCAGGGCGAACCGCTCCCGCGCCAGCCGGTCGAGCACGGCTTCGCCGAGGTGCCCGAACGGCGGGTGGCCGAGGTCGTGGCCGAGCGCGGCGGCCTCCACGACATCGCCGTCGAGACCGCCGAGGCGGGACAGGGCGTCGGCGTTGGCCGGATCCCGCAGCAGCCGTTCGGCCAGCGCCCTGGCGACGTTGGCGACCTTGAGGCTGTGGGTCAGGCGGTTGTGCAGCAGCAGACCCGACCCGCTCGGGCTGACGACCTGGGTGACGCCGCCGAGCCGCGCGAAGAACGCCGAGCTCGACACCCGGTCCCGGTCCGCCCGGAACGGGTCGACCGCCACGTCGCCGGCCAGCTGCCGGTGTCCGGTCCGTTCGCTGCGACGACCTGTCCTGGATGGTTCCGAGCTCAGCATGGCAACACGCTAGTCGAAGCCGCCCGGTCGGACGGCACCGCGCACCGCCGCCGTGATCTCATGCTCACGTGGTGGATGTCGTAGTCGTGGGCGCGGGTCCCGCAGGCCGCGCGGTCGCAGCCGCGTGCAGCGACACGGGACTGCGGGTCACCCTGATCGACCCGAACCCGAGGCGGGTGTGGCCGCACACCTACGCCTCCTGGCGTGACGAGCTGCCGGCGTCGGTGCCGGACACGGCCATGGCCGAGGTCATGGACCGGATGCGGGCGGTCGGCACCACGCAGCACGAGTGGGCGCGGCCTTACGCGGTCGTGGACAACACGGCGCTGTGGAAGCACCTTTGGCGCGAGGACATCACCGAGATCGCCGGGCGGGTCGTGTCGGCGGAGCACGGCCCCACCGGATCGACCGTGCGTCTGAAGGACGACCGCAGGATCGCCTCGGCAGTGGTCATCGACGCCTCCGGCGCCTCCCGGATCCTTTCCGGAGGACGACCGCCGCGCACTCCCGCGCAGCAGACCGCCGTCGGCCTCGCGCTCGACGAGGACGCGGTGGCGGACCTGGTCCCGCCGGGCACCGGCCTGTTCATGGACTGGCGGCCCGCACCCGACACCCGCGGCGGCTGGCCCACGTTCCTCTACGGCGTGCGCCTCGGCGACGGCCAGGTGCTGCTGGAGGAGACCTCGCTGGCACGCCGTCCCGCGCTGCCGCTGGCACTGCTGCGCAGGCGCCTGCGCAACCGGCTGGCCGACGCCGGGATCGCCGTGCCGGACGCCGCCGCCGAGGAGCGGGTGCGGTTCCCCGTCGACGACCCGCTGCCCCGGCCGGGACGGGTGATCCCGTTCGGCGCGACCGCGGGCCTCATCCACCCGGCGACCGGCTTCAGCATCGCCAGCTCGCTCCGCCAGGCGCCGTGGGTCGCCGCCGCGATCAGCGCAGGGCTGCCCTCGGGACCGATCGCCGCGTCCCGGGCGGCGTGGTCGATCCTCTGGCCGCCGCGCGCGCTGGCCGCGCACTCTCTGCGCCGACGCGCGCTCCAGGCGCTGCTGGCGTTCCCACCGGAGCTGGTCCCCGAGTTCTTCGAGGCGTTCTTCTCGCTGGACCTGCGCCACCAGTGGGCGTTCCTGTCCTCAGACGGCGACCCGGCCGCGACGGCAGCGGCGATGACGGCACTGTTCGGGCGCGCGCCCTGGCGGATCCGCCGTCGGCTCGTCGCCGGCGGGCTTTCGCTGGGACGCCCGCACGCCCATCACGGGCTCGGCGGTCTGTAAGCGCCTCGCCTCGCCGCTCGCGCGGAACGGCCGCGAACTCCACCGCCACGCCCCGCGCCCAGCCGAAGACAGAAGTCTCCGCGCGCATTGTGCCGGGCGGGCGTGAAGCGGCAGAGCCACTTCTCGCCCGGAGACCCGCTTGGGGACTGGGGCGGCGGCGAGCGCCGCAGAACCACCCGTTCTCAGAAACGCCCCGCGCAACCACACCAGCCACGCGACCACGACCCGCGCAACAGGACCAGCCGCGCGACCGCACCAACCACGCAGCAGCACCAGCCACGCGACCGCACGACGTGCGCCGCCGCACGACCCGCGCAACAGCACGACCGCACGACCCACGCACCCACACCCCGCAGGACCGCACGATCCATGCACCCACGCGACCCGCACGACCGCCCGCATGACCCGCGCCGCCGTCCAAGATCAAAAACGCCCGCCTTGGAGCCCACCCGAGCGTCCCCGTCGGACCGGAGCCGCTTCGGAGATCGGGACGCCACTAAGCGATCTCGACGTGGTGTTGATCGGAATCGGGGATCTCACTTCCCTTCGCCTCAGAATAGGACGAACCAATGTCGCGGCCCGTTCACATCCCATTGATCTCCGGCCGGAAGTGCGCGCCACCAACGGTAAATACCTGGCGAAGATCCGCCACAATTTGCCGGTTGTTGACAGCATTGGGCCAGCATTGGCACGTTTGTACCGATCTCGACCGCGAAGCCCCGACCGGAGAGCCCTCGAGTTCCCGCGAACTGGGAAAACGCCAATCTACACTACTCCGTTCCGTAAATGGTGAACTGTCGTCGCGCAACCCCGTTGACCTAGAATTCATCCGTCGCCCCGCGAACAGTCGACCGCGCTGCGGCAAACGCGCACGGAACGCGACGGAACGGTTTCACTTCGCTGTGTCAATCGACACAGTGCATTGGACCTCCTGCTGTTACAGGCTGGTCAGACCCGTTAAGTTGGGCCCTTGGACCCGCCGTCCTCGGAAACGAGGTGGAGCTGAGATGTCGGTGAACAGGTCGTGAACAAGCTCGATGGAGCGGCATGAGTGCGGGCAACATCGACTTCGTGCTTGCGCTGGTGGACGAAGTGCGCTTCGCGTTCCAGCCGTTGATCAACGTGAAGACCGGTGCCATCGTGGCGGTGGAAGCGCTCGCCAGGCCAACCGGTGCGCATGTGCACGACCTCTTCCGGGAGGCCGCGCGCCAGCGAAAGCTCACCGAGCTGGACGTCCAGCTCGCGGTCGCGGCCCTGAACTCCGCATCCGAACACGAGACCCTGCTCCCGCTGCACATCAACATCTTCGGCGGGACAGTGACCCACGACCTCGCCCGGCTCGACCTGCTGCGGGAGACCCTGCACCGCATCGGCAGGCGCGAGCAGGAGGTGACCCTGGAGATCGGGCCGCCGTTCGCCCGGCTGGAACCGGCCGACCTCATCGCCGGGGCGGAGAAGCTCCGGGCCGACGGCTACCAGATCGCCCTCGACGGCGTGGGCGAGGGCGACGTCCCGCTCACGCTGATCGCCGACATGCAGCCCAACGTCGTCAAGCTCGACCGCGCCGTGGTCGACGGCCTGCCCGACGTCCCCGGCCGCGTGGCGGTGCTCGAAGCCGCCCGGCACCTGTGCAGCTCGACGGACGCGCTGCTGGTCGCCGAGGGCGTCGAGAACGAGCGGCAGCTGACCGCGCTGCGCCGCAACGGCATCCGCCTGGTGCAGGGCAACCTGCTCGCGCCCGCCGCCCGGCGGCCACCGACCGTGCTGACCGTTCCCGGGCTGGCAGGCGAGGTCACCGATCCGCACGGGCCGTCGGTCTCCACGCTGGCCGCCGGACCGCGGGTCACCGAGTTCCTCTCCCCCGCCACGACCCTGCCCACCGACGTCACCGCCGACAAGGTGCGCCAGGTGCTGGCCGACCACCCCGAGATCAGCGGCGTGGTGCTGGTCGACGCGCAGAACCATCCGAAGTGGACGATCGAGCGCAACCGCTTCCTGCTCGCGGTGACCGGCCCCTACGGCCACGCCCTGCACGCCAAGCGCCCCGCGTCGCGGCTGGCCGACGAGCCCCGGGTGGTCACCACCGCCACGACGGCGATGGAGGCGCTGAGCCTGATCACCGGGTCCGACCAGTACCGGATGTACGACGACGCGATCGTGGTCGACGAGTCGGGCCGCTGCCTGGGCGCGGTCCGCGCGGGTCACCTGATCCGCGGCATGGCGGACCTGAAGGTCGAGGAGGCCGCCGCGCTGAACCCGCTGACGCGGCTGCCGGGCAGCGACGCCATAGCGCGCGACGTCGCCCGCCGGATCTCGGCAGGCGAGGTGTTCGCGGTGAGCTGGCTGGACGTGGACGCCTTCAAGACGGTCAACGACACCGCCGGGTTCTCGGCGGGCGACGACCTGATCCGTTCCATCGGCCGCAGCCTGACCGACGCCGCGGCCTCGTTGCGCTCGGTCCAGGTCGGCCACGTCGGCGGCGACGACTTCCTGCTGGTCTCCGACCTCGACGACCTGGTGCCGCTGTCGGAGATGCTGCTCGACCCGCCGCGCGCCGCGGGCGGGGTCGAGGTCAGCCTGTCGCTGGCGACCTTCGTGTGCACCCAGAGCGTGATCTCCAGCTACGACGAGGTGTCGCAGCAGCTCGCCCCGCTCAAGCGGCACGCCAAGTCGCTGCGCGGATCGAGCTGGGTGATGTCGCGCCCGGGCTCGGATCGCATCGACGTGTTGCGCGGCCAGGTCGAGCCGCCGCCCGAATTCCCTTCGCACGACCCGGAAAGCCACGGCTAGCCGGGCTCCCCAGCGGGTCGACCGCGGGTGCCACCGAGTCCACCGCGGACATGACATGGTCCACTGTGGACGAAATCGAGTCCGCCGTGGACGCGACCGAGCCAGTCGCGGATGCGGCCGATTCAGTCGCGGATGCGGCCGATTCAGTCGTGGACGCGACCGAGCCAGTCGCGAGCACCAAGACGTCCACTGTGGATGAAAATTCGCCATCTGCCTCATACCTACGATGATCCCGGATTCGAACTGACGTTCGCCATAGCTGGATCCGGTGAACCCGCGATCACTCGTCTTCCGCATTGCTCCCGCCCGAGGCCGCCTCATAGGTTGAGGAGGTTCGCCCCTATGACAACGTTGTCCACGGGAGCAGCCATGCCACGACGTCCGCGCCGCGTCTTCATCACCGCCTTGGCCGCGCTCACCTCGCTGGTCGCCGCGGGCGCTCCGGCCGTCGCGCAGCCCGCCGACCCGGTCGAGGCGGTGAACACCTTCACCGGCACCCAGGACGAGGGCAACACCTTCCCCGGCGCGTCAGCGCCCTTCGGAATGACGCAGGTCAGCCCGATCGGAACGCACTACGCGGGCTGGCAGTACCCCGACGAGCGGATCCGGGGCTTCGGCCACTTCTTCCTGTCCGGGGCGGGGTGCTGGGAACAGGGCGGGCTGATCTCGACCCTGCCGACCACCGGATCGATCGGCCCGGGCCAGGGCAACGACTTCGACACCACGCAGCCCGCCGAGTTCGACCACAACAACTACGCCGCCGCCTACACCCACGACGGCGAGGTCGGCGACGCCGGCTACTACCGGACCCGGCTCACCGACTACGACGGCATCGACGTCGAAGCGACCGCCAGCACCAGGGCGGGCGTGGAGCGCTACACGTTCGACGGTGCCGCGCCCGGCAACGTCTTCGTCAACGTCGGGCAGGCCAACGCCAGGAACCGGGTCACCGGCAGCGGGGTCGAGGTCGTCGACGACCACACCGTGCGGGGTTGGGTGCGCAGCATCGGCTTCTGCGGCGGACGGGAGTACACCGTCTGGTTCACGACCAGGTTCGACCGCCCGATCAGCTCTTTCGGCACCTGGCAGCCCGACGGCGGGCAGGCCGGGCGCCCCGCGGTCTCCGGTGGCGAAGGGCTGCGCGGGGCGTGGCTTTCCTTCGGGGAGCGGCAGGTCACGGCGACGACGTCGATCTCGCACGTCGACCAGGCGGGCGCGGACGCCAACCTCGCGGCCGAGGGAACCGACCGGGGCCGCCTCCTCGGCTTCGACGACATCCGCGAACGGACGCAGGACGTGTGGCGCCGCGAGCTCGGCCGCATCCGCGTGTCCGGCGGAAGTGCCGACGACCAGGCGGTTTTCGCGACCTCCCTGTACCACGTGCTGCTCCAGCCGCTGACCGCGAGCGACGCGGACGGCCGGTACCGCGGCTTCGACGAGCGGATCCACGTCGCCGACGGCTGGACCTACCACCAGTTCTTCTCGTTGTGGGACACCTACCGCACCCAGAACCAGTTGCTGGCGCTGCTCGTTCCCGGACGGGCGCGGGACATCGCGCGGTCGGTGCTCACCATCGACGAGCAGGGCGGCTGGCTGCCGCGCTGGGCGTACGCCAACTACGAGACCAACACGATGACCGGTGATCCGGTGACCCCGTTCCTGGTCGACCTGTGGCGTTTCGGAGCGCTGCGAGGGCTTGAGGAGCAGGCGTACCGGGCGCTGCGGCGCAACGCGGACGAAGTCCCTCCCGCGGAGTCGCAGTACGAGGGGCGCGCGGGCAACGAGTCCTACCTGTCGCAGGGATTCGTCCAGTACGACACGGATTTCCCGAAGAAGGGCCAGGACGTCGACCCGCACCACGGCGGCTCGGCGACGATGGAGTACGCGCTGGCCGACTGCTCGCTGTCCATCATGGCCGGTGCGCTCGGGCGGCAGGCCGACGCCGCGGAGCTGGCCGAACGCGGCCGGTCCTGGCGCAACGTCTGGGATCCTGCCGTCCACGACCCCGAACGCGGCTTCACCGGGTTCCCCCGTCCCCGCGTGCAGGACGGTTCCTGGGTCGAGCCCTACGAACCGGTGTCCGACGCCGGGTTCCACGAAGGCACCGCGTGGCAGTACCAATGGCTGACCCAGCAGGACGTGCCCGGGCTCGTCGACGCCGTGGGCGGTGCCGAGCAGGCGGGCAAGCGGCTGGACACCTTCTTCGCCTACGACAAGCTGCTGGTCGATCCCGCGCGCACGGCCCGCGAGGACTGGGTCATCGACCCGTACGACTACTACGGCGAATTCCGCTACAACCCCAACAACGAGCCCGACCTGCACTCGCCGTGGATGTACTCGCTGATCGGGCAGCCCGCCAAGACCTCGGCCGTCGCGCGGGCCCAGCAGACGCTGTTCACCAACGCACCGGACGGCGTGACCGGCAACGACGACCTCGGCACGATGTCGGCGTGGTACGTCTTCAGCGCGCTCGGCCTGTACCCGGCGGTGCCGGGGACCGGTCAGTTCGTGCTCAACGCTCCGCGGTTCGAACGGGCGGTGGTGGAGCTTCCGGGCGGGAAGCCGCTGACCATCACCGCTCGTGGTGCCGACCCACGCAAGCTCCAGTACATCGACCAGGTGCAGGTCTCTGGCGGTCCGCACGAGCAGGTGTGGGTCGGGCTGGAGCAGCTGCGCGGCGGGTCGATCGACCACTCGTTGTCGGACCGGCCGTCCGACTGGGGCACCGGTCCCGGCTCCGCGCCGGAATCGCCCTGCGCCAAGCGCTAACGTGCGGGGTGGAGCCGAACCGCATAAGGAGCCGGAATGTCCCGAGTGGGAGTCGTGTCCACCCTGCGCCGCTATCCGGTCAAATCGATGCTCGGGGAAACCGTGCAGTCGTGCGAGATCACCGCGCGGGGCGTTGTGGGCGACCGCAGGTACGCGCTGCTCGACGTGGAGTCCGGGCGGGTGGTCAGTGCCAAGAACCCGCGGCTGTGGCGCGGCATGCCGACCATCCGCGCTCGTACGGGCGAATCCGTCACCATGACGCTGCCCGACGCGACCGTGTCCGCCGCCGACTCCGCCGAAACCGAAGCGGTGCTCAGCAGCTACCTCGGCAGGAAGGTCGCGCTGATCGACCGCAGGCCCGGCGGCGCCATCCTCGAACGGTCCGACCCCGACGAGGTGCTGGACAAGGGGCTGGACGCGCGGGTGGCGGTCGCCGAGAACGAGTTCGGGGCCGCCGTTCCACCGGAGACCCTGGTCGACTTCGCCCCGGTGCACCTGATCACCACCGCCACCCTGGCCGCGATCGACGAGCACGCGACCGCTCCCGTCGACCCGATCCGGTACCGGCCCAACATCATAATCGACACGCCCGAGCTGACCGGCTTCGCCGAGAACGACTGGGGCGAGCGGCTGGTGCGGATCGGTGCCGAAGTCGTGCTGCGCGTGCTGATCCCGACGCCGAGGTGCGCGATTCCGACGCTGGCGCACGGCGATCTCCCGGTCAACCGCGAGGCGCTGCGCATCCCTGCCCAGCACAACCGGATGAACGTCGCCGGCTCCGGGCCGTCCGCGGTCGCGGGCGTCTACGCCGAGGTGGTCCAGCCGGGCCGGATCCGCGCCTCGGACCCCGTCGAACTCGGCTGAGACAACAGCGAGGGGCGCTCCCCCACTCGGGAGAGCGCCCCTCGAAAACTGCTCGGATCAGACCGTGAAGCCGAGCGCTCGCAGCTGCTCGCGCCCCTCCTCGGTGATCTTCTCCGGACCCCACGGCGGCATCCACACCCAGTTGATGCGGAAGTCGCTGACCAGGCCACCACCGGGTCCGGTGGTCAGCGCCGCGCGGGCCTGCTCCTCGATGACGTCGGTCAGCGGGCAGGCCGCCGAGGTCAGCGTCATGTCCACGGTCGCGGAGTTGTCCTGCTCGACGCGGACGTCGTAGACCAGGCCGAGGTCGACGACGTTGATGCCGAGCTCGGGGTCGACCACGTCGCGCAGGGCCTCCTCGACGTCCTCGATCGCGGCGAGATCGGCCTTCGGCGCCGGCGGCTCCGGCATGCCCTCAACACCGCGCTGGACGTCCTGGACCTGGGTCTCGTCGCTCATGATGCCTCCTGTGTTCTGCGGGTCACTCGCACCCGGTCGGCACCACGAGCGGGGAAAGCACGGTCGCTCACGATGCCTCCTGCGCGTCGACACGGGAAACGGCGTCCTTGAAAGCCATCCAGCCCAGCAGCGCGCACTTCACGCGGGCCGGGTACTTGGCCACTCCGGCGAAGGCAACGCCGTCCTCGAGGACGTCCTCGTCGGGCTCGACCTGCCCCCGCCCCTGCATCAGCTCGCCGAACGCGGCCTGCGTCTCGAACGCCTCCCCGACGGTGCGGCCCACGACCAGATCGGTCAGCACCGACACCGAAGCCTGGCTGATCGAGCAGCCCTGGCCCTCGTAGGAGACGTCCTCCACGACCGCGTCCGGCCCCTCGCCTGCCAGCCGGACCCGCAGCGTCACCTCGTCGCCGCAGGTCGGGTTGACCTGGAAGGACTCCGCGTCGAACGGCTCGCGTAGCCCGTGCCGATGCGGTTTCCGGTAGTGGTCCAGGATGATCTCCTGGTACATCTGCTCCAGCTGCATAGCGCCCCTCTACGCCACACCGAAGAAGCGCTGCGATTCGCGCACCGCACCAACCAGCGCCTTGACCTCGTCGAGCTCGTTGTAGAGGTAGAAGCTCGCGCGGACGGTGGCCGGAACCCCCATCACGCGGTGCAGCGGCCAGGCGCAGTGGTGTCCGACGCGGACCTCTACGCCCTCGTTGTCCAGCACCTGGCCGACGTCGTGCGGGTGCACTCCGTCGACCACGAACGACACTGTACCCCCGCGGCTCTCGGTGCTTTCCGGCCCGATGATCCGCACGCCCTCGATCGCCGACAGCTCGTGCAGCGCGAGCTCGGTGAGCCGCCGCTCGTGCTCGGCGATCCGCTCGACGCCCACCACCGACAGGTAGTCGACGGCCGCGCCGAGGCCGATGACCTGCGAGGTCATCGGCACCCCGGCCTCGAACCGCTGCGGCGGCTCGGCGTAGGTGGAGTGGTCGATGTGCACCATCTCGATCATCGACCCGCCGGTGATGAACGGCGGCATCGCGGCCAGCAGCTCGCGGCGGCCGTAGAGCACGCCGACCCCGGACGGGCCGAGCATCTTGTGGCCGGAGAAGACCGCGAAGTCCACCTCCAGCGAGCCGAAGTCGACCGGCTTGTGCGGCACCGACTGGCAGGCGTCGAGCACGGTCAGCGCGCCGACCTGCTTGGCCCGCGTCACCAGCGGCTCGACCGGGTTGACCGTGCCCAGCACGTTGGACTGGTGGGCGAAGGCGACGACCTTGGTCCGCTCGGTGATCACACCGTCCACGTCGGACAGGTCGAGCCTGCCCTCCGGGGTGACGCCGAACCAGCGCAGCGTGGCCCCGGTGCGCCTGCACAGCTCCTGCCACGGCACGAGGTTGGCGTGGTGCTCCATCTCGGTCACCACGATCTCGTCGCCCGGCCCGAGGCGGAAGCGCTCGGCCTCCGCCCCGGACGTGGCGGCGTTGCTCATCGCGTAGGCGACCAGGTTGACGCCCTCGGTGGCGTTCTTGGTGAACACCACCTCGTCGGCGCCGACCCCGATGAAGCGCGCGATCTTCTCGCGGGCGCCCTCGTACGCGTCCGTAGCCTCCTCAGAGAGCTGGTGCGCACCGCGGTGCACCGCAGCGTTGGAGGACTCCAGGAAGGAGCGCTCCGCGTCGAGCACCTGGCGGGGGCGCTGCGAGGTCGCCCCGGAGTCCAGGTACACCAGCGGTCGGTCGTCCCGGACGGTGCGGCTCAGGATCGGGAAGTCCGAACGGATCGCCGCGACGTCCAGGGGTGTGCTCGCACCCGAGGTACGAGGAGGCTGAACGGTCATGACTGGGCAGCCGCCTCCTTCTTGCCGGTGAACCGCACGTAGCCGCTGGTCTCCAGCTCGTCGGCGAGCTCGGCACCGCCGGACTCGACGACCTTGCCGTCGGCGAACACGTGCACGAAGTCCGGGGTGATGTGCTTGAGGATCCGGGTGTAGTGGGTGATCAGCAGGACACCCTTGTCGCCCTCGGAGGTGTAGCGGTTGACGCCCTCGGAGACGACCCGCAGCGCGTCGACGTCCAGACCGGAGTCGGTCTCGTCGAGGATCGCGAACTTCGGCTTGAGCAGGTCGAGCTGCAGGATCTCGTGCCGCTTCTTCTCACCGCCGGAGAAACCCTCGTTGACGCTGCGCTCGGCGAACGCCGGGTCGATGTCCAGGTCGCTCATGGCCTGCTTGACCTCCTTGACCCAGTGCCGGATCTGCGGGGCCTCGCCCCGGACCGCGGTGGCCGCGGTGCGCAGGAAGTTCGACATCGACACGCCCGGCACCTCGACCGGGTACTGCATGGCGAGGAACAGACCGGCGCGGGCGCGCTCGTCCACGCTCATCTCCAGCACGTCCTCGCCGTCGAGCAGGACCTGACCGGAGTCGATCTGGTACTTCGGGTGGCCGGCGATGGCGTAGGCCAGCGTCGACTTGCCGGAGCCGTTGGGCCCCATGATGGCGTGGATCTGGCCCGAGTTCACGGTCAGGTTCACGCCCTTGAGGATCGGCTTGGCGCCTTCCTCGGTCACGACCGAGCCGTGCAGGTCCTTGATCTCCAGGGTGGCCATTTGTTTCGTTTCTCCTGGTGTGTGCGAAAGCTTTGCGGTGTTCAGGCGCCGACCACGGCGAGTTCGGCCTCGATGGCGGCCTCCAGCCGCTCGCGGACCTCGGGCACGGTGATCTTCTGCAGGATCTCGCCGAAGAACCCGCGCACCACCAGGCGTCGTGCCTGCTCCTGCGGGATGCCCCGGGCCATGAGGTAGAACAGCTGCTCGTCGTCGAAGCGGCCGGTGGCGCTGGCGTGCCCGGCGCCCTCGATCTCGCCGGTCTCGATCTCCAGGTTCGGCACCGAGTCGGCGCGAGCGCCCTGGGTGAGCACCAGGTTCCGGTTCAGCTCGAAGGTCTCGGTGCCCTCGGCCTCGGCCCGGATCAGCACGTCGCCGATCCACACCGAGTGCGCGCCGTCGCCCTGCAGCGCGCCCTTGTAGAGCACGTTGCTGCGGCAGTTCGCCACCGCGTGGTCGACCAGCATCCGGTGTTCGAGGTGCTGGCCCGCGTCGGCGAAGTACAGGCCGAGCAGCTCGGCGTCGCCGCCCTTGTCGCCGTAGTTGACCGTGGTGTTGACCCGGACCAGGTCGCCGCCCAGGGTCACGGCCAGGTGCCGGAACACCGAGTCGCGGCCGAGGCCGGCGTGCTCGGAGCTGACCTGGGTGGCGTCGTCGGCCCAGTCGTGGATGGAGACCACCGACAGCCGGGCGGAGTCCTCGACGACGAACTCGACGTTGTCGCCGAGCACCCCGGAGCCCCGGTAGTCGATGACCACGACGGCCTCGGCGAACGGCTCCGCGCGCACCTGGAGGTGGCCGAACGCGGTCTGGCCCTCGCCCGGCCCGTCCACGGTGATGCTGATCGGCGCGGCGGGCTGGGTGTCCTTGGGGACGGTGACGACGGTGGCCTCGGTGAACGAGCTCCACGCCTGCGCGGCCACCCGGTCGGCGGGCACGCCGCCGTCGCCCAGGCGGGCGTCGTCGCGGCCCACGGTCTCGACCGAGGCGGCGTCACCGGCGTCGACGGTCACCTTGACCGAGCCCGTCGCGGTGGCGGTGCCGTCGTGCAGGCCCTTGAGCCGCTTGGTCGGCGTGAACCGCCAGTCCTCCTCGCGGCCACCGGGGACCTCGAACGCCTCGACGTCGTAGGAGGTGAAGCGCTGCCCGCGGGAGGACTGCGGAACGACCGGTCCTCCGTGGGAGTGCTCGGCGAGGCCGTGCTGGGCACCGTCGGGAGTAGTGGTACTCGTCGTCATCTCAGCCGACGGCCCCTTCCATCTGCAGCTCGATCAGGCGGTTCAGTTCCAGTGCGTACTCCATCGGCAGCTCGCGCGCGATCGGCTCGACGAAGCCGCGCACGATCATCGCCATCGCCTCGTCCTCGGTCAGGCCGCGCTGCATCAGGTAGAACAGCTGGTCGTCGCTGACCTTGGAGACGGTGGCCTCGTGGCCCATGGACACGTCGTCGACGCGGACGTCGACGTAGGGGTAGGTGTCGGAGCGGCTGATCGTGTCGACCAGCAGCGCGTCGCACTTGACCGTGGAGGCCGAGTGGTTGGCCCGCTTGGCGACCTTGACCAGGCCCCGGTAGGAGGTGCGGCCACCGCCCCGGGCGATCGACTTGGACACGATCGTCGAGGAGGTGTGCGGCGCCAGGTGCTCCATCTTCGCGCCCGCGTCCTGGTGCTGGCCCTCGCCGGCGAAAGCGACCGAGAGCACCTCGCCCTTGGCGTGCTCGCCCATCAGGAACACCGACGGGTACTTCATGGTGACCTTGGAGCCGAGGTTGCCGTCGACCCACTCCATCGTCGCGCCCTCTTCGGCCTTGGCGCGCTTGGTGACCAGGTTGTAGACGTTGGTCGACCAGTTCTGGATGGTCGTGTAGCGGCAGCGCCCGCCCTTCTTGACCACGATCTCCACGACCGCCGAGTGCAGCGAGTCGCTGGAGTAGATCGGCGCGGTGCAGCCCTCGACGTAGTGCACGTAGGCGCCCTCGTCGACGATGATCAGGGTCCGCTCGAACTGGCCCATGTTCTCGGTGTTGATCCGGAAGTAGGCCTGCAGCGGGATGTCGACGTGCACGCCCGGCGGCACGTAGATGAAGGAGCCACCCGACCACACGGCGGTGTTGAGCGCGGAGAACTTGTTGTCACCGGCCGGGATGACCGAGCCGAAGTACTCCTTGAAGATCTCCGGGTGCTCCCGCAGGCCGGTGTCGGTGTCCAGGAAGATCACGCCCTGGGCTTCCAGGTCCTCGCGGATCTTGTGGTAGACGACCTCGGACTCGTACTGCGCGGCCACGCCCGCGACCAGCCGCTGCTTCTCCGCCTCCGGGATGCCCAGCTTGTCGTAGGTGTTCTTGATGTCCTCGGGCAGGTCGTCCCAGGTCTGGGCCTGCTGCTCGGTGGACCGCACGAAGTACTTGATGTTGTCGAAGTCGATGCCGGACAGGTCGGCGCCCCAGTTGGGCATCGGCTTGCGGTCGAAGAGCTTCAGCGCCTTGAGCCGGGCCTCGAGCATCCACTCCGGCTCGTCCTTCTTGGCCGAGATGTCCCGGACGACGTCCTCGTTGAGACCGCGTCGAGCGCCCTCGCCCGCGGTGTCCGGGTCGGCCCAGCCGTACTCGTAGTTGCCCAGCGTCGCCAGGGTCTCCTCTTGGCTGAGCTGGCCAGAGGTGTTCGGCACCGTGGTGGGTGTGCGCTGCTCCGCAGCGGCAGTCATACGGGCTCCCCTCCATCAGGAATCGGGGCGGTCTCCTGCCGTCCCTTCGGGACCGGGGCGGCAGATTTCGGATCGGTTTCCGCACGCTCGGACCGCGCGAGCGGTACGTGCGTCGTGCAGACCGCATCGCCGTTGGCGATGGTGGCCAACCGCTGCACGTGGGTGCCGAGGACTTCGGCGAAGGCCGCCGTCTCGGCTTCGCACAGCTGCGGGAAGTCCGCAGCCACGTGCGCTACCGGGCAGTGGTGCTGGCAGAGCTGCTCGCCGCTCCCGACGCTTCGCGTCGAGGCAGCGTAGCCCTCGCGGGTCAGCGCGTTGGCCAGCACCTCGGCCCGCTCGGCGGGGTCGTCGCTGGCCGCCAGCGCCTCGCGGTGGTTGGCCACCAGCGCGGCCATCCGCCGTTCGGCGAAGGTGCGGACCGCCTGCTCCCCGTCGGTCTCGGCGATGAACCGCAGCGCGGCCACCGCGAGGTCGTCGTAGGCGTGCCCGAAGCGGGCCCGGCCCACCTCGGTGAGCAGGAACAGCTTCGCCGGCCTGCCCCGGCCGCGGCGGCTGCGGGGGGACGCGTCCCTCGTGTACGCCTCGCCCTCGGCGAGCAGCACGTCGAGGTGCCTGCGCACCGCCGTGGGGCTGACGCCGAGCTCGTCGGCGACCGCCGCGGCGGTGATCGGTCCGCGCTCCAGAAGCAACCGCGCGACCGCGTGCCGGGTGCGCCCGTCCGCGTGCTGCCCGGCCTGGTGGGCCGCGGGGCCCGACTCGGCCGCCGCAGCCGTGGGTGGCGTTCCGGCGTTTTTCACAACACGAATGTTACCTATTTAGCGCGAGCACACCAGAGACCGGGGCCACCACGTGACCTGACTCACCATCGAGCCACCGCAAGCCACCGGTCGGGCGATGCCCGGCGAGCGCGGCCGGGCTGCCCACTACCCTTCGTCATCGTGGTGGCAGCTGACGCAAGCGGACTCGACAGCGGCCGGGCGAACGAGGACGACCCGGCGGAACCGGCACCGCTGGACCGCGCGGAGCGGCGCCAGCTGGACCTGGTCCGCCGGTTCGGCACGACCGGTTCGCTGGTGCTGGCCGTCGGCGCGATCGGCGCGGGCGCCGCGCCGGTGGACAACCCGCTGTCCGGGGTGCGCCTGATCGGGCTGCCCGCCCGGATGCCCACGGTGGCCATGGCCTGCGCCTGGCTCGGGATGCTGATGATCGTCATCTCCTGGCTGTGGCTGGGCAAGCTGGCCTGGCCGGGCCGGGACCGGCTGGTGACGGTGACCCAGCTGGCCCGCACGGTGGCGATGTGGGCGCTGCCGCTGGCGCTGGCGCCGCCGCTGTTCAGCCGGGACATGTACGCCTACCTCGCGCAGAGCGAGATCGCCCACCGCGGGCTGGACCCCTACGTGCTCAGCCCGCTCACCGGCCTGGGCGTGGACCACCCGCTGACCAGCAACGTCAACAACATCTGGCGGGACACCCCGGCCCCGTACGGCCCGCTGTTCCTGATGTTCGGCCGGGTCATCTCCGCCGTCGTCGGCGACAACGTCGTGTTCGGCGTGCTGCTGTGGCGGGTGATCATGCTCACCGGGCTGGCCCTGGCGATCTGGGCGATCCCCCGGCTCGCGCGCCGCTGCGGGGTGCACGCGTCGTGCGCGCTGTGGCTGAGCGTGGCCAACCCGATCACGTTGTTCCACGTGGTCAGCGGCATGCACAACGAGGCCCTGCTGGTCGGGATCATGCTCGCGGCCATCGAGCTCGGGCTGCGCTGGAAGCGGGTGATCGGGATCGTGGTGGCGGCCGTGCTGCTGACCATCGGCGGCGCGATCAAGCCGCCCGGGTTCATCGCGCTGGGCTTCTTCGGCGTCCACATCGCGCGGCGCTGGGGCGGGCGGTTCTCCGACCTGGTCAAGGCCGCCGCGCTGCTGACGGCGGTGTTCCTGGTGACGATGACGGTCATCACCGTCGCCAGCGGCTGGGGCCTGGGCTGGATCGAGACCTACGACGTGCCGAACCGGCTCAAGACCTGGCTGGCCCCGATGTCGGCGGTCGGCATGACCGGCGGCGGGATCTCGATGCTGCTCGGGCTGGGCAACCACACCGACGCGGTGCTGGTCATCACCAAGATCCTCGGCTACGGCGCGGCCGCGGCGGTGTGCCTGCGGATGCTGTGGCTGTCGTTCCGCGGCCGCATCGAGCCGCTGGCCGGGCTCGGCATCACGTTCGGCGCGCTGGCGCTGTTCGGCCCGGTCCTGCACCCCTGGTACCTGCTGTGGGCGCTGGTGCCGCTGGCGCTTTCGACCAACGACAGCCGGTTCCGGATCGCCGCGACCACGATCAGCGCCCTGGTCGCGCTGTTCGTGCCACCCACCGGATCGGGTTACGAGCTGCGGGCGTACCAGATCCCGCTGGCGGTGATCGCCGCGCTGGTGGCGTTCGCGGTGCTGGTCTGGCTGGTGCGCGGCAGGGTGCCGTGGCCGGGCCCGACCCGCAGCGGTGCGCGCCGTGCCACGGCATAGGCTTGACTGTCGTGAGCAACGCCGACAGTCCGGCCGTCGAGCTGCGCGGGCTGAGAAAACGCTTCGCGGACGTGGTCGCCGTCAACGGCCTCGACCTGCGCCTGGAGCGCGGCCAGGTGCTGGCCCTGCTCGGTCCCAACGGCGCGGGCAAGACGACCACGGTGGAGATCTGCGAGGGATTCCAGCGCCCCGACGGGGGGACCGTCCGGGTGCTCGGCCTGGACCCGGCGACGCAGGGTGACCGGCTGCGTCCCCGCATCGGCGTGATGCCGCAGGGCGGCGGCGCCTACCCCGGGGTGCGCGCCGGGGAGATGCTGCGGCTGGTCGCCTCCTGCACCGCCGATCCGCTGGACCCGGCGTGGCTGCTGGACGTCCTGGGGCTCACCTCGGTCGGGCGCGTCCCGTACAAGCGGCTCTCCGGCGGGCAGCAGCAGCGGCTCTCGCTGGCCTGCGCCCTGATCGGCAGGCCGGAGCTGGTGTTCCTCGACGAGCCGACCGCCGGGATGGACCCGCAGGCCCGGCGGCTGGTCTGGGACCTGGTCTCGGCGCTGCGCCGGGACGGCGTGAGCGTGCTGCTGACCACGCACCTGATGGACGAGGCCGAGGCGCTGGCCGACCGGGTCGTGATCGTCGACCACGGCCGCGCGGTCGCCGAGGGCACCGCGGCCGAGCTGACCGAGCCCGAGGACGGCAGGCAGGAACTGCGGTTCCGCTCGCAGTCGGCGCTGGAGCTGGACCTGCTGCTGTCGGCGCTGCCGGAGGGCTGTGAGGCCGCCGAACCGCGCGCGGGCGAGTACGTCATCCGCGGGGTCATCGACCCGCAGGTGGTCTCCACGGTGACCGCGTGGTGCGCCCGGCACGGGGTGCTGGCCGAGGAACTGCGGGTCGGCAGGCGCAGCCTGGAGGACGTGTTCTTGGAACTGACCGGACGGGAGCTCCGATCGTGAGCGCCGAGACGACCTTCCCGGCGGGGACGTTCGCCCCCGCCCCCGGCCGCGGCAGGCCGGGGCGGATGCTGGCCGCGCACACCCGGATCGAGGCGCTGCTGATCCTGCGCCACGGCGAGCAGGCGCTGCTGACGCTGATCATCCCGCTGGCGCTGCTGATCGGGCTGTCCACGCTGCCCATCGGGTCGCTGCCGGAGCCCCGGGTGAACTCGGTGATGCCGCGCATCCTCGCGCTGGCGGTGATGTCGACGGCGTTCACCGGCCAGGCGATCGCGCTGGGCTTCGACCGCCGCTACGGCGTGCTCAAGCGGCTCGCGGCGACCGCGCTGCCGCGCTGGACGCTGATCTGCGGGCGGGTGCTGGCCACACTGCTCGTGGTGGCGCTGCAGGCCGTGGTGCTCGGGATCGCCGCCGCGCTGCTGGGCTGGACCCCGTCGGTGGCCGGGCTGCTGGCGGCGGTGCCGCTGCTGGTGCTGGGCACGCTGACGTTCGGGGCCGCCGGGGTGCTGGTCGGCGGCGCGCTGCGGGCCGAGATCGTGCTCGCGCTGGCGAACGCGATCTGGTTCGTGCTGCTGCTCGCGGGCGGCCTGGCGCTGCCCGCCTCCGACCTGCCCGGGCCGATCGCCGCGGTAGCGGGGGTGCTGCCTTCGGGCGCGCTGGCCGAGGCGCTGGACGCGGCGCTGACCGGCGGTGCGTTCCCGGGTCCGGTGCCGCTGGCCGTGCTGGCCGGGTGGGCCGTGGTCGCGGGCTGGATCGCGAGTCGCACGACGAAGCTCATCTGATCGGGTTACCGAGCAGTAGGGTGACGGCATGACGACGATCGCCCGCCGGGGGAAGAGCTCCCTGGACCTCCTGCACTCGATGATCTACTTCGCGCCCGAGGCCGCCGACGAGTTCGCCGCGCTCGGGCTCGACCGCGGCCTGATGTCCTACCTCGCGGGCCGGTCGGCACCGATGGGTGCCGTCGGCGCCGGCGTGGTCAGCGCGACCTTCTACAACTTCAACCCGGCCAAAGTCGCCGCGGAGATCCCGCGCGCCTGGTCGATCGCCGCGCCTTCCGACGTGATCGCGGCCCGGTTCCGCGCGGTAGACGGCGCGCTGCGGCGGCTGCTCGGCGCCGAGGTGACCTCCGACCTGGTGGCCACGACCGCCGAGCTGGCGCAGGCGGCGACCCAGGACCTCCGGCCGGACGGCAAGCCGCTCTACGCCGCGCACGCCGACCTGGCGTGGCCGGAGGAGCCGCACCTGCGGTTGTGGCACGCGGTCTCGCTGCTCCGGGAGTTCCGCGGCGACGCGCACATCACGGCCCTCCAGCGCGCCGGGCTCAGCGGGCTCCAGGCGCTGGTCCTGCACGTGGCCACCGGCGAGGGGTTCACGGCCGAGGCCGCGCGCAGGACCCGCGTGTGGTCGGAGGACGAGTGGGCGGCCGGGGTTTCGGAACTGCGGCAGCGCGGTCTGGTCGACGCCGACGGGGCGATCACGGAGCAGGGCGCGGCGCTGCGCGAGGAGGTCGAGACCGAGACCGACGCGATGTCGGCCGGTCCGTGGGAGTCCCTGAGCGGCGACCAGCTGGACGTGCTGCTGGGCAACGGGTCCCAGCTGAGCAGGGCGTTGCTGGCGGCGGGAGCACTCCCGCCGGGCCTGTTCGCGAAGCGCTGAGAGTCGGGCCCGGGGCTGTCAAGCCCTGGCGGCAACGTGAATCGGGCTTGCACTTACCATCGGTTCCGTGCAGAGTTCCCGAACTCCTCGCTCCGCCTCGTTCTGGGTGCGCGTGCTCGCGCTGGCCGTGGTCGTCACCCAGGCCCTGATCTCGGTGACCGGCTCGGTGGTGCGGGTGACCGGCTCCGGGCTCGGCTGCCCGACCTGGCCGCAGTGCTTCCCGGGCAGCATGGTCCCGGTCGCCCACCCCGAGGTGGCGACGCTGCACCAGGTGATCGAGTTCGGCAACCGCACGCTGACCGGCGTGGTCGGCTTCATCGCGCTGGGCTGCTTCATCGCCGCGCTGCGGGTGCGCCCGCGCAGGCCGCGGCTGGTCCGGCTCGCGCTGGTGATGCCGGTCGGCGTGCTCGCGCAGGCGGTCATCGGCGGCATCACCGTGCTGGTCGACCTGGAGTGGTGGAGCGTGTCGATCCACTTCCTGGCCTCGGCGGTGCTGATCTGGCTGGCGACGTTGCTGTTCAAGGCCGCCCGCGAGGGCGACCGGGAGCCGGTCCTGGTGGTCACCCCGGCGATGCGGAGGCTGCTGGTCGCGGTCACGGTCGTGACCGCCGCGATGCTGACCGCGGGCACGCTGGTCACCGCCGCGGGCCCGCACGCGGGCGACCCCGACACGCCCCGGCTCGACCTGCCGATCCCGACCCTGGTTCAGGTGCACGGGCTGCTGGTGATGGCCTACGTCTGCCTGCTCGCCGTGTTCGGCGTGTGGCTGCGCAGCGCGCGGCCGACCAAGGGGCTGCTCCGGGCGTACGTGGCGGCGTGCGTGCTGGTCCTCGCGCAGGGCGCGCTCGGGTCGATCCAGTACGCGATCGGCGTTCCCGCCGCGCTCGTGGTGCTGCACGTGACCGGCGCGTCGCTGGTGATCATCGTGACCGCGCTGCTGTGGGGCGAGTCCCGCTTCCGCGGCCCCGTCCCGGCCGAGCCGAGCCCCGCCAAGGAAACCGTCGCGGCCTGACGTTTCCGCCAAGCGGCTGACCACCGCTTCCGGAATGCGGCGGTCAGAACCGGAGTTTGGGGCGCCCTTCGCGCTCCCACCGCTTCCACAGCTCGGGCATCTCGCCGGACAGCCACCGGTAGAACTCGTGCACCGTGCGCAGCCGCCGGGCTCGCTCGCCCTGGCCGCTGAACATCCGCAGGCCCGCCTCGGTGAGCTCCTCGAGCTCGGTGACGCGCTGCATGCGGTGGCGGACCAGGTGCGGCCAGCGGTCCTCCTCCACCCGGTACAACGCGGCCTCCCGGCCCTGCCGGGTGGTCCGGGAGATGATGCCCAGCCGCATGAGCAGCCGCACGTTGGTGCTGACCGAGCCGGTGCTGGCGCTCAGCGCGTGCGAGAGCTCCGCGGCGGTGCGCTCCGGCGGGTCGCAGATCAGCAGGAACGCCAGGATGCGCCCGGCGATCAGCGGCATGGCCTCGGTCGCCTCGAAGTGGGCGGCCATCTGCTCGATCCACTCCGACATCGCGGGACGGTCGGTGCGCTGCGCGTACTCGGCCACGCCTGCTCCTCTGAGATCGACTTTAGTCGTCGCTGAAAAGATAGGCGAAGGCAAACGCGGAAGCCAGTACCCGGTGCCCGCGAGTCGGGGTCAGCGCCGTGCCAGCGCGCCGCGGACGGCCGAGGCGAACCGCTGCCGCGCCGTGCCGTCGGTCTGGCGGAATCCGAGGGACGGCTCGGCCAGTTCCAGTTCGAGCAGCAGAGGTTCGCCCTCGCCTCCGCGCACCAGATCCACCCGCGCGTAAAGCAGATCCGACCGGTGCAGGCCGAGCACTCCGGCCGCGGCGTCCATCGCGTCCTCCGCGGCCCGGCGCAGGTCGCGGGCAGGGTCCACCGGGCGCAGCCGCTCCTCGACGAACAGCCCGGACCCGTCCACGACCGCCGACTCCGACAGCATCGGACCCTTGACGAACGCGTGCGAGTACACGCCGCCGAGGAAGACCAGCGCGGTCTCCCCCTCGGTGTCGACCGCCCGCTGGTAGGGCTGCAACACCGCGACCCCGGTCAGCGCGTCGAGGTGCGCCCGCGCGGCGTCGAGATCACCGTCGAACCGGGCGGCGCCGCGCGAACCGGCTCCCACCGCGGGCTTGACCACGAACGGGCCCACCGGCCAGACCGGCGAGCGCCCGGGGTGGACGAGCTCGGTGGGAACCACGTCCAGCCCGGTGGCGGCGAGGTCGACCAGGTAGGACTTGTCGGTGTTCCACTCGATCACGCTGGCGGGGTTGGCCAGGGCCGGTACCGCCGCGCACCAGGCGAGGAACTCGTCCCGCCGGTCGACGTAGTCCCAGGTGGACCGCACGACGACCAGGTCGGCGCGGGCGAAACCGCCGTCCGGGTCGTCCCAGGCGGCCCAGGACGCGTCGACGCCGACCTCGGCCAGCGCCTCGGGCAGGGACGTGTCGTCCCCGTCGGACTCGGGCAGTTCCCGGCAGCTCGCCAGCAGCACCCGGGGCGTCACCGCGCCCGCGGCCCCGCCATCTTCCGGCGGTGCGCCGCACCGATCTTGAGGGCCCCGGTGGTCTCGCCGTCCCACTCGGACGCGGTCAGCTCGCCGACCGCCTCGACCAGCGCCTCGCCGGTCGCGACGTCGGCGACCATCACGTCGCCGAGCGCGCCGTCGGCGCCGATGAGCACGACGCGGGCGCCCGCCTGGCCCAGGTTCTCCACGACCGCCCGCGCGGACTTGCCGTGATCGCGCACGAACGCGGTCGCCGCCGCGACCTCCCTGGAGCCGGGCCTGGCCGTGTGTTCCTTCTCCGCTGCCATGGCTGGATCCTAGTCACAGGCGCCACCCGGCCAAGCAGTTCGTGAGCCAGCCCTCCCCCGCTCCGTTTGGGAAGATCACGGCGGCACCGGTGGTTGCACCGGGCACCAGGCGTTCGATCCGAAGGAGACAGGCATGCGCGCGATCCGGGTACAGGCCAACGGCGGGCCGGAGGTCCTGGAGCTCGCCGAGGTCGGCAGTCCGAGTCCGGGGCCCCGCGAGGTGCTGGTCGACGTCGCCGCGGCTGGCGTGAACTTCATCGACACCTACCAGCGCTCGGGCGTCTACCAGCTGCCGCTGCCGTTCACGCCCGGCTCCGAGGGCGCGGGCACCGTCGCCGAGGTCGGCGCGGAGGTCACCGAGTTCGCGCCCGGCGACCGGGTCGCCTGGGCCATGACGCCCGGCAGCTACGCCGAGCGGGCGGTGGTCCCGGCCGACAAGGTGGTCAAGGTGCCCGAGGGCATGGACGAGCGCACGGCCGCCGCCGCGCTGCTGCAGGGCATGACCGCGCACTACCTGGTCACCTCGACCTACCCGGTGCAGACCGGCGACACCGCGCTGGTGCACGCCGCCGCGGGCGGGATGGGGCTGCTGCTGACCCAGCTGGTCAAGGCCAGGGGCGGCAACGTGATCGGCACGGTTTCCACCGAGGAGAAGGAGAAGCTCGCCAGGGAGGCAGGCGCCGACCAGGTCATCCGCTACACCGAGGCCGACGTCGCCGAGGAGGTCCGCGACCTCACCGACGGCCGGGGCGTGGACGTGGTCTACGACGGCGTCGGGCGGACCACGTTCGACGCGAGCCTGGCCAGCCTGCGCCCGCGCGGCCTGCTCGCGCTGTTCGGCGCGGCCAGCGGGCCGGTCCCGCCGGTGGACCCGCAGCGGCTCAACACCGCCGGTTCGGTGTTCCTGACCCGGCCGAGCCTGGCCTCCTACATCCTGACCAGGCAGGAGCTGGACTGGCGCGCGGGCGAGCTGTTCGAGTGGATCTCGAAGGGTTCGCTGCGCATCACCGTCGGCGGCACCTACCCGCTGGCCGACGCCCGGCGCGCGCACGAGGACCTCGAAGGCCGCCGCACCACCGGCAAGCTGCTGCTCCTGCCGTGAGGTTGCGCCGACGGTGAACCGGGGTCCGCGGGCCGGCCCCGCGTGCTCTGATAGCGGGATGCGCGTGCTCGTCCTGGGCGGAACCCGGTTCATCGGCCGCCGGATCACCGAGGAGCTGGTGAGCCGGGGCGACGAGGTGTGCGTCGTCCACAGGGGACGCACCGCACCCGCGATCCCGGTGCGGCAGCTGCACGTCGATCGCCGGGACCTGGCCACCGCCGCCTCCCGGATCCGGGACTTCGCCCCGGACGCGGTGGTCGACACGCTCGCGATGACGCGGGCCGACGCCGAAGTCCTGCCCCACCTCCCGGACGTGCCGCTGGTCGTGCTGTCCAGCATGGACGTCTACCGCGCGTACGAGCGGCTGCTGGCCGGGCGGGGCGGCATCCCGGTGCCGATCGCCGAGGACTCGCCGCTGCGCGAGGAGCGCTACCCGCACCGGGGCGCCGCGAGCCCCGACGGCTACGACATCGACATGGACAGCTACGACAAGCTCGACGTCGAGCCGCTGTACCTGGCCCGGGGCGGGACGGTCCTGCGGCTCGGCGTGGTCTACGGGGAACGGGATCCGCAGGCGCGTGAGGAGTTCGTGCTGCGCCGCGTCCGTGCCGGGCGCGGGCGGATCCCGGTCGGTCCGGCGAACCTGCTCTGGTCGCGGGTGCACGTCGACGACGTCGCGCAGGTGGTGCTTGCCGCGCTGGACAATCCCGCCGCGCGCGGGGAGATCTTCAACATCTGCGAGAGCACCACGGTCACGATCGGGGACTGGATGCGCCAGATCCTCGACGCCGCCGGTCACCAAGCCGAACTGGTCGAGGTCGCCGACGTCCCGCCGGACCTGGTCCTGACCGGAGCACCGGCCCAGCACCTGCTGTTCAGCAACGACAAGGCGCGCCGGGTGCTCGGCTGGGAGCCCGCCGACCCCGCGGTGGCGGTGGCGAGGTCGGTGCGCTGGCACCTCGCGCACCCGCCCGCCGACAGCGACCCCGACTTCAGCACCGACGACCGGGCTCTGGGAGGCCCCGCATGCGCACCATCGGACTGATCGGCGGGATGAGCTGGGAATCCACCGCCGAGTACTACCGCGTGCTCAACGAGGAGACCCGCCGCAGGCTCGGCGGCCTGCACTCGGCGCCGTGCGTGGTGTACTCGCTCGACTTCGCCGAGATCGAGCGGATGCAGGCCGAGGGCCGCTGGGACGAGGCGGCCAAGGCCCTCGTCGCGGCCGGGCAGGCGCTGGAGCGCGCCGGCGCCGAGTTCGCGGTGCTGTGCACCAACACCATGCACAGGGTCGCCGACAGCCTGGAGTCCGAGCTCGGCATCCCGCTGCTGCACCTCGCCGACGCGACCGCCGCGGCCGTCCGCTCCGCCGGGGTCGACCGGGTGGGCCTGCTGGGGACGGCGTTCACGATGGAGCAGGCGTTCTACCGGGACCGGCTGGCGTCGCACGGCATCGACGTCCTGGTGCCCGACGCCGACGACCGGGCACTGATGCACCGGGTGATCTACGACGAGCTGTGCCAGGGCGTTGTCCGCGAGGACTCGCGGGCGGCTTACCGCCGGATCATCGCCGGCCTGGCCGAGGACGGGGCGCGGGGGATCGTGCTGGGCTGCACCGAGATCGAGCTGCTGGTCACCGCGCAGGACAGCCCGGTGCCGGTGTTCCCGACCGCCCGGCTGCACGCGGTCGCCGCCGT
Source organism: Saccharopolyspora taberi (assembly GCF_039534165.1). Lineage (NCBI taxonomy): Bacteria > Bacillati > Actinomycetota > Actinomycetes > Pseudonocardiales > Pseudonocardiaceae > Saccharopolyspora > Saccharopolyspora taberi. Next base: position 575,389 of record NZ_BAAAUX010000019.1, read on the forward strand.
GGACCGGGCGCTCAGGTGATGCTGAGCCCGTTTGGAAGGGCCAGATCGGAAGCAAGGCCAGAAAGGCTCAGAAGAAGGGCCAGCCGAGCACGGGAAGGCTCAGCGCCGAGTCCACCGACAGCGCGACGCACACGATCATCAAGTACGTGTTGGACAGGTGGAACAGCTTCAGCGGCTTGGTCGGCTCGCCCCGGCGGGTCTGCGCGTGCAGCTTGTGCGCCAGGTACAGGAACCACGCTCCGGCCAGGACGGCGAACGTCGTGTAGATCCAGCCGGTGGCCGGGGCCAGCAGCAGCGTCCACAGCACCATCAGCCAGGTGAAGACCACGATCTGGCGGGACACGTAGGTGGGCTCGGCGACCACCGGGAGCATCGGGACCCCGGCGCGCTCGTAGTCCTCCTTGTACTTCATCGCCAGCGACCAGGTGTGCGGCGGAGTCCAGAAGAAGACGATCCCGAACATCACGAACGCGGGCCAGTCCACCCGGCCGGTCACGCCCGCCCAGCCGATGACCACCGGCATGCATCCGGCGGCCCCGCCCCAGACGATGTTCTGCGCCGTCCGGCGCTTGAGCACCAGCGTGTAGACGAAGACGTAGAACAGGATGGTGGCCACGGCCAGCGCGGCCGACAGCAGGTTCGCCGTCGCCCACAGCCACGCGAACGACCCGACGCCCAGCACGATGCCGAACACCAGCGCGTGCCGGTTGGACACCGTGTGCCGGACCAGCGGCCGGGCGCGGGTGCGCTTCATCACCTGATCGATATCGGCGTCGGCGACGCAGTTGAGGGCGTTGGCGCTGCCCGCGGCCATCGTCCCGCCGATCAGCGTCGCGAACACCAGCCAGGGCGACGGGATGCCGCGCGCGGCCAGCAGCATCGCCGGGATGGTGGTCACCAGCAGCAGCTCGATGACCCGCGGCTTGATCAGCCCGGCATAGGCTTTCAGCAGCTCCGCGGGCCTCCGGGCGTGCCGGGGCCGGGGGGCGTCGACGGCGGTGGTCACGACGCTGCGCTCACCGACGGCATGGCACTCCTTGGTCATTCCGGGACGGTCCGCGCATCTCGCGCGAGCCGGGAACAGCCCCGGCACGGACCGTGGTGAATAGTAGGCCCGCTACCTGAGAGGCCCACGGTCGGGTGGCCCTCGGCACGGCGGTCCACCACCGCCGATGTCACCGAGTGACTACGCCCACCGGGGTGTTCTGGGTATTCTCGACGCCGTTCCCGCCGTCAGCGAGGTGCGGGGTGCGGTCCCGGCCAGAGGTTGTCCCCGAGGCTGGCACTGCCTCGGCTGTGGCCCTGGCAGGCACCGGTCACGCGACCGCCGGCCCTGAGACCGCGAGGCGGACCAGGGAGTCTTGCGCGTGTGCAACGCGGAAGTGACATCAATTCAGACGGGTGAGCAGGCCGGTGATCGGACCCGACTAGGCTGCCCGTCGGACGAGGGATAACAGCGGTTCGGATCGGTCAAGTCAGCGACCGCGATCCACCGCGCCGAAGGGAACTGGAGCTGCGTCCGTGTCCGTCACCGACGATCTTGCCCGCTTGACCACCAAGCGCCTCCCCGCAGACTGGACCGAGTTGGACCAGCGCGCCGTGGACACGGCTCGGGTCCTGGCCGCCGACGCGGTCGAGAACTGCGGCAGCGGCCACCCAGGCACCGCGATGAGCCTGGCCCCCGCCGCCTACGCGCTGTTCCAGCGCGTCATGCGGCACGACCCCAACGACGCCGAGTGGATCGGCCGCGACCGCTTCGTGCTGTCGGCGGGCCACTCGAGCCTCACGCTGTACGTCCAGCTGTTCCTGTCTGGCTACGGCCTGGAGCTGGACGACCTGAAGGCGCTGCGCAAGTGGGACTCGAAGACCCCGGGGCACCCCGAGTACGGCCACACCACGGGCGTCGAGACCACCACCGGCCCGCTCGGCCAGGGCCTGGCCACCGCGGTCGGCATGGCGATGGCCGCGCGCCGCGAGCGCGGGCTGTTCGACCCCGAGGCCGCGCCGGGTGAGAGCGTCTTCGACCACCACGTGTACGTGATCGCCTCCGACGGCGACATCGAGGAGGGCGTGACCTCCGAGGCGTCCTCGCTGGCGGGCACCCAGCAGCTGGGCAACCTCACGGTGATCTACGACGCCAACGAGATCTCCATCGAGGACGACACCCGCATCGCGCTGTCCGAGGACACCGCCAAGCGCTACGAGTCCTACGGCTGGCAGGTGCTCACCGTGCACGGCGGTGAGGACGTCGCCGGTCTGCTGGAGGCCATCGAGACCGCCAAGGCCGAGACCTCCCGCCCGACGCTGATCGTGCTGCGCACCGTGATCGGCTACCCGGCGCCGACCAAGATGAACACCGGCAAGGCCCACGGCGCCGCGCTGGGCGCCGAGGAGGTCGCCGGCGTCAAGAAGGCGCTGGGCTTCGACCCGGAGCAGTCCTTCGAGGTCGCCCCCGAGGTGCTGGAGCACGCCCGCAAGGCCGCCGAGCGGGGCCGGGCCGCGCACGCCGAGTGGCAGACCGCGTTCGACGCGTGGGCCGCGGCCAACCCGGAGCGCAAGGCGCTGCTGGACCGGCTGAGCAAGCGCGAGCTGCCCGCGGGCTGGCACGAGAAGCTGCCGACCTACGAGGTGGGCGGCAAGGCCGTCGCCACCCGCAAGGCGTCCGGTGAGGTGCTGGCCGCGCTGGCCGACGTGCTGCCGGAGCTGTGGGGCGGTTCGGCCGACCTGGCCGAGAGCAACAACACCACGATGAAGGGCGTCGACTCGTTCGGCCCCACCGAGATCTCCACCGGCACGTGGACCGCGCAGCCCTACGGCCGCACGCTGCACTTCGGCATCCGCGAGCACGCGATGGGCTCGATCCTCAACGGCATCGCGCTGCACGGCGGCACCCGCCCCTACGGCGGTACCTTCCTGATCTTCAGCGACTACATGCGGCCCGCGGTGCGGCTCGCGGCGCTGATGAAGACCCCGGTCGTCTACGTGTGGACGCACGACTCGATCGGCCTCGGCGAGGACGGCCCGACCCACCAGCCGATCGAGCAGCTGGCCTCGCTGCGCGCGATCCCCGGCCTGTCGGTGGTCCGCCCGGCCGACGCCAACGAGACCGCCGCGGCGTGGAAGGCGATCCTGGAGGACACCAGCGGCCCGGCCGGTCTGGCGCTGACCCGCCAGGGCGTGCCGACGCTGGAGGGCACCGACGCCGACGGCGTGGCCAAGGGCGGTTACGTGTTGGCCGAGGCCGCCTCGGGAACCCCGGAACTGGTGATCATCGCCACCGGCTCCGAGGTCGAGCTGGCCGTCGAGGCCCGGAAGGTCCTGGAGGCCGACGGCGTTGCCACCCGCGTGGTCTCGATGCCGTGCGTGGAGTGGTTCGACGCGCAGGACGAGACCTACCGCGAGCAGGTGCTGCCCAGGGGCGTGCGCGCCCGGGTGGTCGTCGAGGCCGGTATCGCGCAGCCGTGGTACCGCTTCGCCCGCGACAACGGCGAGATCGTCTCGATCGAGCACTTCGGCGCCTCCGCGGACTACAAGACCCTGTTCAAGGAGTTCGGCTTCACCGTCGACGCCGTGGTGGCGGCGGCGCGCAGGAGCCTGGACAACGCGCGCGGCGACGCGTGAGTGGAGGAAACCCAGTGACCACCAACAGCAAGCTCACCGCGCTGAGCGAGGCGGGCGTCTCCGTCTGGCTGGACGACCTGTCCCGCAAGCGGATCAACTCGGGCAACCTCGCCGAGCTGATCTCCGACTACGCGGTCGTGGGCGTCACCAGCAACCCGACCATCTTCGCCAAGGCGCTGTCCAACGCCGAGGACTACGACGAGCAGGTGCGCGAGCTGGCCGCCCGCGGCGCGAGCGTCGACGACGCCGTCCGCGAACTGACCACCCGCGACATCCGCGAGGCCGCGGACATCTTCCGCAACGTCTACGAGGCCGGGCACGACGGCCGGGTGTCGCTGGAGGTCGACCCGCGGCTGGCGCACGACACCGAGCGCACCGTGGCCGAGGCCGTCGACCTGTGGAAGGCCGTGGACCGGCCGAACCTGATGGTCAAGATCCCGGCGACGGTCGAGGGCCTGCCCGCGATCACCCGGGTGCTGGCCGAGGGCATCAGCGTCAACGTCACGCTGATCTTCTCGGTGGACCGCTACCGCGACGTCATGGACGCCTACCTGGCCGGTCTGGAGCAGGCCAAGGCGAACGGGCACAACCTCGCCGAGATCGCCTCGGTCGCGTCGTTCTTCGTCTCCCGCGTGGACACCGAGATCGACAAGCGGCTGGAGTCGATCGAGGGCGGCCAGGACCTGCGGGGCAAGGCGGCCATCGCCAACGCCCGGCTCGCCTACGCCGCCTACGAGGAGGTCTTCGCCTCCGAGCGCTTCAAGGCGCTGGCGGCCGACGGCGCCAAGGCGCAGCGCCCGCTGTGGGCCTCGACCGGGGTGAAGGACCCGTCGTACTCCGACACCCGCTACGTCGACGAGCTGGTCGCGCCGAACACGGTCAACACCATGCCGGAGGCGACCCTGTTCGCCACCGCCGACCACGCCGACGTCCGCGGCGACACCGTCTCGGGCGCCGGGGCCGAGTCGCAGCGGGTGTTCGACGAGCTGGCCGAGGCCGGCATCGACCTCGACGACGTGTTCGCGGTGCTGGAGAGCGAAGGCGTCGACAAGTTCGAGAAGTCCTGGGAAGAGCTGCTGCAGACGGTTCGCGAGCAGCTGGAACAGGCCAAGTAGGTGGGAAGCGGGAAGTGCCGGTCGGATCCGACCGGCACTTCCCGTTCGTCCGGCGCGGCTGGTCCTTCCCGATATGGCTCCGCCGTGCCGGATCAAGCAGACTGTGGGCGCGCCGCCGGTGTCGCGCCCGCCGCAACGCCGAGGACGCTGGAAGGGTCCGTCCGGGCCCTTCCGGCCGATGGCCGCTCACGACCACCGGCCGGTGCGCACCTTGGTTCCAACCCACGCTTCCAAGATCGAGCGCTGAAGGAATTGCATGGCGACCGAAACTTCTGTCGAGATCTCCGACGAGGCGCTGGCGGCCGAGGCCCGACCACTGGTCGAGCGGCTGGTCACCGACGCGGTGGCAAGCGGGCTGGCCGCCCAGGACGCGACCCTGTGGGGCCCCGACGCCGAGAGCGAGGCGTCGATCCGGCTGTCCTGGACCACCCTGCACGAAACCTCCCGGCCGCTGCTGGCCGAGATCGACGCGCTGCGTGCGGAACTGCACGCCGACGGCCTGGACCGGATCGTGCTCGCGGGCATGGGCGGTTCCTCGCTGGCTCCCGAGGTGATCACGGCGACCGCCGGGGTGCCGCTGACCGTGCTGGACACCACCGATCCCGGGCAGGTCGCCGACGCGCTGTCCGGTGACCTGGAGCGGACCGTGCTGGTGGTGTCGTCGAAGTCGGGCACCACCGTGGAGACCGACAGCCACCGCCGGATCTTCGAGCGCGCGTTCGCCGCGAACGGAATCGATCCTGTGACCCGCATCATCGTGGTCACCGACCCGGGCTCGCCGATGGAGCAGGCGGCGAAGCAGGCCGGGTACCGCAAGGTGTTCACCGCCGACCCGCACGTCGGTGGCCGCTACTCCGCGCTGACCGCGTTCGGCCTGGTGCCCGCCGGGCTGGCAGGCGCGGACGTCGCGACGCTGCTCGACGACGCGGCCGCCGCGTTCGCCGAGGTACGCGCGGACTCCGCCGACAACCCGGCGCTGCGGCTCGCGGCCGGACTGGCCGCCGCGCACGACAAGGGCGCCGAGAAGGTCGTGTTCGCCGACACCGGCTCGGGCATCAAGGGCTTCCCGGACTGGGTCGAGCAGCTGATCGCCGAGTCCACCGGCAAGAACGGCACCGGCCTGCTGCCGGTGGCCGCCGAGAACACCAGGGCACCCGGGTTCGCCGACGCGGGCGCGGACGCGACGACGGTGGCGATCGGCCCGGCCCAGGACGGTGCGCGGATCGGCACCAGCGGTCCGCTCGGCGGCCAGTTCCTGCTGTGGGAGTTCGCGACCGCGATCGCGGGCAGGCTGCTGGGCATCAACCCGTTCGACCAGCCCGACGTCGAGGCCGCGAAGAAGGCCGCGCGCGAGCTGCTGGACACCGCGGGCGGCGGCCCCGCCGTCACCCCGGCGACGGTAGACGGCTCGATCGAGGTGCACGCCTCCGACGGCTGGCTGTCGGCCGGCGTGGGCACCGTCGCCGAGGCGCTGCGGGCGTTCCTGGCGACCGCGCCGCGCGCGGGCTACCTGTCGATCCAGGCGTACCTGGACCGGCTCGACGACGCGTCGGCGGCGGTGCTGCGGCCGGAGCTGGCGCGCCGCACCGGCCTGCAGACCACGTTCGGCTGGGGTCCGCGGTTCCTGCACTCCACCGGGCAGTACCACAAGGGCGGCCACCAGAACGGGATCTTCCTGCAGATCACCGGTGCCGCCGAGGAGGACCTGGCGGTCCCCGACCGGCCGTACACGCTGGGCGAGCTCCAGCGCGCCCAGGCGCTGGGCGACGGCCAGGTGCTGGCCGAGCACAACCGGCCGGTGCTGCGACTGCACCTCAACGACCGGGCCGCGGGCCTGGTCGAACTGGTGAAGGCCATCGAGGGCCTGCACCAGGACCACGCCCACGAGGACAAGGCCGCACAGGAGGACAAGGCGTGAGTTCCAGCGCGCAATGGCAGAACCCGCTGCGGGATCCGCGGGACAAGCGGCTGCCGCGCATCGCCGGGCCGTCCGGTCTGACGATCTTCGGGGTGACCGGGGACCTGTCCCGCAAGAAGCTGATGCCGGCGATCTACGACCTGGCCAACCGCGGGCTGCTGCCGCCGGGCTTCGCGCTCACCGGGTTCGCCCGCCGCGACTGGGCCGACCAGGACTTCGGCCAGGTCGTCTACGAGGCGGTCAAGGAGCACGCCCGCACCCCGTTCCACCAGACCGTGTGGGACCGGCTGGCCGAGGGCTTCCGGTTCGTGCCCGGCTCGTTCGACGACCCGGCGGCATTCGACCGGCTCGCCGATACCGTCAAGCACCTCGACGCCGAGCGCGGCACCGGTGGCAACCACGCGTTCTACCTGTCGGTGCCGCCGTCGGCGTTCCCGACCGTGCTCAAGCAGCTGTCCCGGTCCGGGCTGACCGAGCAGACCCCCGACACCTGGCGGCGGGTCGTGATCGAGAAGCCGTTCGGCCACGACCTGGCCAGTGCCCAGGAGCTGAACCGGATCGTCAACGAGGTCTTCCCCGAGGACTCGGTGTTCCGCATCGACCACTACCTCGGCAAGGAGACGGTGCAGAACATCCTGGCGCTGCGCTTCGCCAACCAGCTGTTCGAGCCGATCTGGAACGCCCACTACGTCGACCACGTGCAGATCACGATGGCGGAGGACATCGGGCTGGGCGGCCGGGCCGGCTACTACGACGGCATCGGCGCGGCGCGCGACGTCATCCAGAACCACCTGCTGCAGCTGATGGCGCTGACCGCGATGGAGGAGCCGGTCTCGTTCTCCCCGCAGGACCTGCGGGCGGAGAAGCTGAAGGTGCTCTCGGCGACCAAGCCGGTCGGCCCGTTCGACCAGACCGCCGCGCGCGGCCAGTACGCGGGCGGCTGGCAGGGCGGTTCGCTGGTGCCCGGCCTGCACGAGGAGGGCGGTTTCGCCGCCGACTCCACCACCGAGACCTACGCCGCGATCACCCTGGAAGTGGAGAGCAGGCGCTGGGCGGGTGTGCCGTTCTACCTGCGCACCGGCAAGCGGCTGGGCCGCCGGGTCACCGAGATCGCGGTGGTGTTCAAGCGCGCGCCGCACCTGCCCTTCGACGCCACCATGACCGAGGAGCTGGGGCAGAACGCGCTGGTGATCCGGGTGCAGCCGGACGAGGGCGTGACGATGCGGTTCGGTTCGAAGGTGCCGGGGACCTCGATGGAGGTCCGCGACGTGACCATGGACTTCGGTTACGGGCACGCCTTCACCGAGTCCTCGCCGGAGGCCTACGAGCGGCTCATCCTCGACGTGCTGCTGGGCGAGCCGTCGCTGTTCCCGGTCAACGAAGAAGTAGAGCAGTCCTGGAAGATCCTCGACCCGGTGCTGGACTACTGGGCGTCCCACGGGAAGCCGGAGTCCTACAAGGCCGGGACCTGGGGTCCGCCGTCGGCGGACGCCATGATGGCCCGCACCGGCCGCGTCTGGAGGCGACCGTGATCATCGACCTGCCCTCGACCACCACCTCGAAGGTCAACAAGAAGCTGGTCGAGCTGCGCGAGACCGGCGGCGCGGTCGCGCTGGGCCGGGTGCTGACGCTGGTGATCGTCACCGGTGACGGCACCGAGGTGGAGAAGGCCATCCAGGCCGCCAACGACGCCAGCCGGGAGCACCCGGCGCGGGTGATCGTGGTGGCGCGCGGCGCCAAGGACGCCGCGGCCCGGCTGGACGCCCAGATCCGCGTCGGCGGGGACGCGGGCGCGTCGGAGGTCATCGTGCTGCGGCTCTACGGCGCGCTGGCCGACGAGGGCGCCGGGTCCGTGGTGCCGCTGCTGCTGCCGGACGCGCCGGTGGTGGCGTGGTGGCCGACCGACGCGCCGGAGTCCCCGGCCAAGGACCCGATCGGCGCGCTGTCGCACCGCCGGATCACCGACGCCGCGGCCGAGGCGGACCCGATCGGCGCCCTGCAGGGCCGGATCCGCTCCTATGTGGACGGTGACACCGACCTGGCGTGGACCCGGCTGACGTCCTGGCGCGCGGTGCTGGCCGCGGCGCTGGACCTGCCGCCGTTCGAGCCGGTGACCGCGGCGACGGTGACCGGTGCGGCGGACTCGCCGTCGACCGACCTGCTGGCGGCCTGGCTGGCCGGCTACCTGCAGATCCCGGTGCGGCGGGTGGAGCACCCGCGCGGGCCGGGCATCGTCTCGGCGGTGCTGGAGCGGCCGTCGGGCAACGTCGAGATCGTCCGCCCGGACGGCAAGGTCGGGTCGCTGACCCAGCCGGGCCAGCCGGACCGGCGGGTGGCGTTGCAGCGGCGCGAGGTCCGCGACTGCCTGTCCGAGGAGCTGCGGCGGCTGGACCCGGACGAGATCTACGAGGCCACCCTGCAGGGCCTGACCATGATCACCCGGGACGGCGAGGAGCAGGCGGAGGAGGACCGATGAGCCACGCTTTCCTCCTGGCTCATCGAAGCCGACCGGGCGCGGGTGTCCCGCAAGACACCGAGGAAGGACAGGAGTCGTGACCGCACCCCAGGTCGTCGTGCACAGCGGCGGCGACGTGCTCGCCGCCGCTGCCGCCGCCCGGCTGATCACCACGATCGTCGACGCGCAGCACGCGCGCGAGATCGCCTCGGTGGTGCTCACCGGCGGCCGGACCGGGATCGGCGTGCTGGAGCAGGTCCGCCTCTCCCCCGCCCGCGACGCGGTGGACTGGAGCCGGGTGGAGCTGTACTGGGGCGACGAGCGGTTCCTGCCCGACGGAGACCCGGAGCGCAACGAGACTCAGGCCCGCACGGCGCTGCTCGACCACGTCGGCATCGACCCGTCGCGGGTGCACCCGATGATGCCGTCGGACGGCAAGTTCGGCGACGACGCCGACGCCGCGGCAGCGCACTACGCGGAGCTGCTGGCGACCGAGGCGGACGCGGCGACCGACGTCCCGGTGCCCGCGTTCGACGTGCTCATGCTCGGCGTCGGCGAGGAGGGCCACACGGCTTCGCTGTTCCCGGACACGCCGTACGTGCGCGAGTCCGAGCGGATGGTCGTGGGCGTGCACGACTGCCCGAAGCCGCCGCCGACGCGGATTTCGCTGACGCTGCCCGCGATCCGGGCCGCGCGCGAGGTCTGGCTGATGACCACCGGTGCGGCGAAGGCCGAGCCGGTGGCCGGCGCGCTCGGCGGAGCCGACGCGGTCGACATCCCGGCGGCGGGCGCGCACGGACGCGCGCGGACGCTGTGGCTGCTCGATTCCGCGGCCGCGGCGGGGGTTTCCGCTTAGCTGCCGGCTTTGCGACGGCC
>NZ_BAAAUX010000019.1:585398-617217 GCF_039534165.1 Saccharopolyspora taberi
GGCCCGTCGTTCATCCGGTGCTACCGGTCCACAGCTGCGCCTGGCGCCGCAGGCGCGTCGGACCGGTGACCTCGGCGAACAGGCGGGCGCGGAACTCCTCGCGGCGATCCGCCGGTAGGTCTTCGAAGTACGCGAGCGATCCGTGGGTCAACCCCCACTCCCACAGCACCTCCGCGCCAGCCACGGGGAGGTCGACGGTCAGCGTCACCGCTTCGACACCGGCGAATCCGGCGCCGGTGAACGCGGCACGGGCGTCCAGCGGTCTTCCCATTCCGCCGCCAGGTGGCAGGTACCGGCCGAACTCGGCGAACAGTTCCGGGAGCGGATCGGTCGCGGGGTCGGGGCCGCCCGGGACGGTGAAGGCGAATACCCCGCCCGGCACGAGGATTCGCCGCACCTCGTCGAACACGACGGCCGGGTCGGCGAACAGGTGCATGGCGAAACCCGAGACCACCACGTCGAAGGAGCCGTCCGGGAAGCCGAGCCGGTGGGCGTCCATCACGTGTCCCGCGACGGCCGGGTGGTCGGCCCGCAACCGCGCGACCATGTTGGCGGCGGCGTCGACGGCGGTCACCCGGCAGCCGCGGGCCAGCGCCTCGGCAGCGACGGCCCCGCGCCCGGCGGCGAGATCGAGCACCCGCGCACCCGCGGTGAAGCCGAGGGAGTCGGCCAGTTCGCCCGCGAAGGCGGCGAAGAACGGGATCACCTCGTCGTAGCGGTCCGCGACCCGGTCGAAGACCTCGATTCCCCTTGCTGTCACGGCAGGATCGTGCCGCGTCCGCCACCCCCGCGTCACCTGACTTCTTCCGGCTACCCCTCCGGGAAGAGCAAGGTCATGATCTGCCCGGTGTGCTGTTCGGCGAACGCGGCCGACAGCGGATTCCGGCCGGTGAGGCCCTCCGCCAGGGACGACAGCGCGAACGGGCCCGCCACGCCCAGCAGCAGCACCATCACGAAGGTGTCCGGTTCGACGCCGGTGAACCGGCCCTGCGCCTGGAGTTCCGGCAGGAGGTCGCGGACGGTCGAACGCAGCGGGGTCAGCCGCTCGATGATCTGCCGCAGCCTCGGTCCGCCCCGCGTCCCCTCGCCGAGCAGCAGCCGGACGATTTCCGGGTGTTCGGCCGAGGTGCTTGTCAGCACCCGCACCACGTGGCGGATCGTCTCGACCGGGTCCTCGCCCGCCGGGGCGTCGAGCACCGCGCGCATCGCCACGGTGAACTCGGCGTCGGCGCGTTCCAGGACCGCCTGCCACACCTGTTCCTTGGTGCCGAAGTAGTGGCGGATCAGGCCGTGCGCGCTGTCCGCTTCGACGGCGATGTCGCGCAGGCTCACGGCGTCGAACCCGCGCTCGGCGAACAGCCGCATCGCCGCCGTCAGGATCACTTCGCGGGTGCGGGCCGCTTCCTCGGCCGTCCGGCGTCCTCGCCGGGGAGTCTTCGCGTCCACGCCGAAGATGCTATCCGAGTGGATGACAATTTATTCTCCACTCGGATAGCATCGGAAGCGTGGCAGTCACCAGCACCCGCACGGCAGTCCTCGTGGTCGGGGCCGGACCGGCCGGGCTGACCCTGGCGAACGTCCTCGCCCGCGCGGACGTCCCGGTCACCGTCATCGACCGCGAACCCGGCCCGGTGGCCGAGTCCCGAGCCGCGATCGTGCACACCCGGACCCTGGAACTGTGGGACCGCTGGGGCCTGGCCGAGCCCGCGGTCGAGGCGGGTGCGCGGGTCGAGCGGGTCGCGATGCGGTTCGCCGGGCGGGAACTGGCCTCGTTCCCGCTCACCGGGGTGGACCCCAGCCCGTTCCCGTTCGCCCTCGCGCTGCCGCAGGCGGAAACCGAGCGCCTGCTGGTCGAACGGCTTCCGCTCCAGGTGGACTGGAACACCGCGCTGGTGGGACTCGAAGTGCTCGGCGAGGGCGTGGCGGCCGTCGTCCGCCGCGCGGACGGCTCGCTGCTGGAGATCCGCGCCGACTACCTCGTTGGCGCGGACGGAGCGCACAGCCTCGTGCGCCGGGCGTCCGGCATCCGCTCCACGACCTCGGGCCGCGCCCCGACCGGCTTCCTCGCCGATGTCCGCCTCTCCCCCGCGCCGCCACGCGGAGTGCTCGAACTCAACCTCGCGCGAGGCGGGTTCGTCGGCGCGCTCGATCTCGGCAACGGGCGATTCCGGCTTTTCGGCGCTTTGCGGCCCGAGCACGCTCGCAGCTTCGGCACGGACCTGCAACGGCTTTTTACCGACCACTTCCGGATTCCGGTGCGGCTCAGCGATGCGGAGTGGACGTCGACCTACCGCATCCGGCACCAGCTCGCGGAGAAGTTCCGCTCCGGCCCGGTGTTCCTGGTCGGCGACGCGGCGCACACCCACGCCCCGGCGGGCGGCCAGGGCATGAACCTGGGCGTCGGCGACGCCGTGAACCTCGGGTGGAAGCTCGCACTGGTGGCGCGCGGGCTCGCCACCGAGAGCCTGCTCGACACCTACGAAGCCGAGCGCCTGCGGGTCGCGCACGCGGTTTCCCGCGGCGCGGACCGCGGGTTCGCCTTGGAGACAACGGCGAACCCGCTGCTCGACGGCGCCCGCCGCGTGCTGCTTCCGCCGCTGATCCGCATCGCGGCTCACCTCCCGCCCGCGCGCCGGGCGGTCCACCGGCTGTTCTCGCAGACCTGGATCAGCTACCGCACCGGGCGCCAGAGCTTCCCCGGCCCCGGTGACCGCGTCCCGGAGTGCCGGATCGGAGGGCGGTCGCTGTACGAACTGATCGCCGAACCGGTGCACCACCTGCTGCTGTCCGGCGCTGCTCCGCACGATCCGACCGGCGCGTACCGGCTACCGATCCGGTCGCACCGGATCGAACCCGCCGAACTGCACCGGCTTTTCGGCGCCGACGCCGTTCTGGTCCGGCCGGACGGGCACATCGCCGCGACCGCCCGTGCCGACGACCTGACCAACCACCTCGACACCTGGTACCGCTGAAGGAGAACGCGATGCGCATCGACGTCCACCACCACGTGATCCCGCCCGCCTGGTCCTCCGCCCTGGCGGGCAGAGGTCTCCTGACCGGCGGGATCGCCGTTCCCGACTGGAGCCTCCGCGCAGCGCGCGACCTCATGGAGGCCCAGCGGATCAGCAGCGCTGTGCTGTCGGTGTCCGCGCCCGGCGTGCACCTCGGAGACGACGCCGAGGCCCGGCGGCTGGCTCGCGAGGTCAACGAGTACTCGGCGGAGATCGTCAAGGACGACCCGCGGCGGTTCGGCTTCTTCGCCTCCGCACCACTGCCCGATGTGGACGGTGCTGTCGCGGAGGCCGTGCACGCCCTCGACGAGCTCGGCGCGGACGGCGTGGTCCTGCTGGGCAACGCGCGGGGCCGGTACCTGGGCGATCCGGGCTTCGACCCGCTGTGGGCGGAGTTGGACCGGCGCCGTGCCGTCGTGTTCGTGCACCCGACCGACCTGCCGGGGACGGGCCCTGGCGACGGCGCGTTCGCAGCGCATGCGGACTTCCTGCTGGACACGACCCGATCGGTGCTGAGCATGATCCGTTCCGGGATTCCCACCCGGTACCCGCAGGTCAAGATCGTCCTTTCGCACGCGGGCGGATTCGTGCCCTACGCCGCGCACCGGATCGCGGCCGGATTCGCCATGCAGGACAAGGACCTCGGCGTGCTGACCGATGTCCTGGAGCAGTTGCGCGGGTTCTACTTCGACGTCGCCCTGTCCGCGCCGTCGGCGCTGCCCAGCCTGCTGGCTTTCGCCCGGCCGGAGCACGTCCTCTACGGCAGCGACTGGCCGATGAACCCGGCGGTCGGGGTCGGGTACTTCACCGGGAATCTCGAGTCCCATGCGCTTGATCCCGAACTCCGCGAGGCGATCGACTTCCGCAACGCGCTGTCGTTGTTCCCCCGGTTCGCGGAGTAGGCCCTCACCGCACGGATCCGGCTCCCAGGTCGAAGGCGCGGCCGGCGAACAGCTCCAGCTCGCGCCAGTCGTCCTCCGGCCTCGTCAGCTGGTCCGGCTTGCCGCGGTAGGTGTCGAGCATCAGGTACTCCGCGCCCAGCTCGGCGAACTCCCGGAGGTCGCCGCGGATCTGGTCCAGCGTGCCCTCGCACGGCAGGCGCTTCTCGTCGTCGAGCGGGGTGTCGGTGATGCGGAAGCGCGTTCGCGGTGCGAAGCCGGGGAGCGGTGCGCCCTGCGCCTGCGCTTCCGCGCGCAGTGCCGGCAGCCCCTGTTCGCGCAGCCAGGTGAGCCTGGCGTTGATCGGGTGCCACGACGTTCCGAGCCGGACCGCGCGGCGGATGCCCGCCCGGCTGGAGCCGCCGACCCAGACCGGAGGGGTGCGGACCGGCAGCGGCGCGGTCGACACCCCGGTCGCGGACACGAACTCACCGTCCAGGGTCACCACCTCCTCGGTCCACATCCGGCGGATCGCGGTCAGGTACTCGTCGGTGATCGCGCCCCGCCGTTCGAACGGCACCCGGAGCGCGTCGAACTCCTGCTTCGCCCAGCCGACCCCGACGCCGAGGATCGTGCGGCCCTGGCTGAGGTGGTCGATGTTGGCCATCAGGCGGGCCGTCTGCAGCGGGCTCCGGTACGGCAGGATCACCACCGACGTCCCGAGCTCGACGCGTTCGGTGATCCCCGCCAGCCACGCCAGGGTGGCGAAGGGGTCGTAGAACGGGGCCGGGTACTGCTCGGCCACGTCCGGCGTGACGGTGACGTGGTCGGAGATCATCGCGGCGTGGAAACCGGTGTCCTCGGCGAAGCGGGCCCAGCCGCGCAGGTTCGCTGCGGTCGCGCCAGGCCCGAAGTTGAGCACGTTCACGGCGATCTTCATGGCGGGAACCCTACAAGGACCGCGATCGTCCAAGTGGTCGTTTCGCTGGCGCTTCCCACCCGACGGGAACTACCGTCGGCGACGATCTCGCAACCGTCCGAACCCGAAGGCGAGCCACGATGACCCCCCAACCCTCCCGCAGGACCTTCCTGGGCGGAGCGATCGCGTCGGTCGCGTTGCTGCCCGGCCTGCTCACCACGACGGGCTCGGCCAGCGCCGGCCCGACCACGCAGCTGCGCGCCGAATGGGTGTCGGCGGTGTCGAACATCGACTGGCCCAGCAAGCCGGGTCTCACCGCCGACCAGCAGAAGGCCGAGTACGCCAAGCTCCTCGACCAGGCCGTCGCCGACAAGCTCAACGCGGTGTTCGTCCAGGTGCGGCCGACCGCCGACGCGTTCTGGCCGTCCCCGCACGAGCCGTGGTCGCACTGGCTGACCGGCGAGCAGGGCAAGGACCCCGGCTACGACCCGCTGGCCTTCATGGTCGAGGAGGCGCACCGGCGCGGCCTCCAGTTCCACGCCTGGTTCAACCCGTACCGCGTGAGCCTGGGCGACGACCCGAACGCGCTGGTGCCCGAGCACCCCGCGCGCAAGCACCCGGAGTGGGTCTTCGCCTACGGCGGCAAGCTCTACTACAACCCCGGGCTGCCGGAGGCGCGCGCCTTCGTCGAGGACGCGATCATGGACGCGGTCGAGCGCTACGCCGTCGACGGCGTGCACCTCGACGACTACTTCTACCCGTACCCGGTGTCCGGCGAGGAGATCCCGGACCAGGAGACCTTCGAGCAGCACGGCGGCGACTTCACCAACATCGAGGACTGGCGCCGCAACAACGTCGACCTGCTGGTGTCCGAACTGGACAAGCGCATCCACGAAGCCAGGCCGGAAGCCAAGTTCGGCATCAGCCCGTTCGGCATCTGGCGCAACGCCTCCAGCGACCCGGAGGGTTCCGACACCAAGGGCCTGGAGTCCTACTCGGCGATCTACGCCGACAGCCGCAAGTGGGTCAAGGAAGGCTGGATCGACTACATCTCGCCGCAGATCTACTGGCAGATCGGGCATTCCTCGGCCGACTACGCCGTTCTCGTTCCGTGGTGGGCGAAAACCGTCGCGGGCACCGACGTGGAGCTCTACATCGGACAGGGTGCCTACAAGGTCGGCGACGAGGGCTGGACCGACCCCGGCGAGCTCTCGGCGCACCTGACCCTCAACCGGGACCACCCGGAGGTCAAGGGCGACGTGTACTTCAGCGCGAAGTCGCTGACCACCAACGCCAAGGACGCCTACGCCAAGGTCGTCGCCGACCACTACAACGACGTCCGCTGACGCCCCGGGCGGTGGCGCCGGGGCCCGGCGCCACCGCTTCGCTCAGAACGAGCCGCAGTTGTCCGGGGCGGGATCCCCGGCGAAACGGCCTTCCAGCCAGCCGAACGCGCGGGCCGCGGCTTCCGGTGCGGCGCCGACGTGCGTCGGGATGACCAGCGTGTCGAACTGCACGGTCGCCCCGCGGTCGCACCAGTCGCGGGCCATCTGCCTGCCCTGCTCGAAGGGGACGATGTCGTCGAGCGTGGTGTGCGAGACGAACACCGGGGCTCCCGGCGGGGTCAGCCCGATCCGCTGCTCAGCGATCTTCGAGGCGAACGGTTCCTCGGACAGGTACGCCGTGATCGGCCTGCCGTCCTTGGTCAGCGTCTCGGTGCGGGTGAAGGCGTGCTTGGCGATGCTCTCCACCGTGCACTCCTCCGAGAACTCCGCCAGCTTCCGCTTGCCCTCGTCGTTGAGCAGGTCCGGGACGCCCAGCTCCGGGTAGGCCTCGTTCATGGCGACCGCGGCGTAGCCGAGGAAGGCGACGGCGTGGCTGCCGTCCAGGAACTCCCCGACCGCGCCGAGCTCGGCGGGCGGAGCCCCGGAGTAGGCGCCCCTGAGGTCGAGCTCCGGCGCGTACTCCGGCTGCATCTCGGCAGCCGCCGCCGAGGCGCCGCCGCCCTGCGAGTAGCCGCCGACGGCGACCGGCCCGTCATCGGCCAGGTCCGCCTCCGGCAGCCGCTGCGCGGCGCGGACCGCGTCCAGCACGGCGTGGCCCTGCGCAGCGCGGACGGCGTAGGTGTGCAGGCCGGGCGTGCCCAGCCCTTCGTAGTCGGTGACGACGACCCCGTACCCGCGCAGCAGCAGGCCGGAGATGAACATCCCCTCGTACTCCGAGCCCGCCGCCATCTGCCTCGACGGCGCGCACTGGTCGCCGAGGCCCTGGGTCCCGGTGGCGAAGCCGATGACCGGGCGCGGGCCCTCGCCCTTCCACGGCACGTGCGGGGTGAGCACGGTCCCGGTCACCGCGACCGGCCGGTCGTTCGCGTCGGTGCTGCGGTACATGATCCGCTGCACGTCGGCCGGGGCCCGGGTGAGCTTGGCCGGGTCCAGGAAGAAGTCGGCGGGTTCGTTCCGGATGACGTCGCCGTTCTCGCTCGGCGGCAATGGTGCGGGCGGGGTGTAGAAGTCCGGCGAAGCGGCTGTCCGGCCGGACGCCGAAGCGGACGAAGCGCTGAAGATGGCTGCCGCGGCCAGCACGGCCGCTGTCCCCCGACGGGCAAAGCGCATGGATTGCTCCCCATTGAGCAGGAAATGTCCGGCAATTGCGGACAGCAGTGGCTCACGAGGGGAGCGGAGCGGACAAGATACGATCTTTCCCACTCCGGATTTTCCCGTTCAGCACCGGAAAACCCAGGTCAGGCAGGGTGGGAAAACGGGAACGGCCCGGCGGCTAGAGCTCGGCGAGCTTGCGGAAGTCCCAGCTGCGCACCGTCTCCGGCTCGACGCGGAGCCAGGCGTGGCGCTGGTCGTGGACGAACTCCGCGGCGTCGAAGTACTTCGCCGCGAACAGCCGCTCCGGCTCCTCCAGCCGCGGCTCGGGCGCTCCGGCGCGCGGCGCCTCGCCCACCACCTCGGCGTCGCCGACCAGCTCCGCGCCGCGCAGCTCGGCGTAGTCGTGCCCGGCGTCGACCAGGACCGCCACCCGCGGGTTGCGCGTGATGTCGGCCCACCGCTGGCTCCGGGTCAGCGAGTACAACCACAGCGCCTCGCCGTCCCAGACGAACCACAGCGGGGTGACGTGCGGCCCCGACGGCCCGTTCGTGCCCACCCGGCAGGTCCGCTCCGCACCGAGGAAGGCGTCCAGCTCGTCCGGCCGCATCGCGATCCGGCGACCGCGCTTCTGTTCCGCCACAGCGGTTTCCTCCTCTTCGGCGGATCCGGTCCAGTTCCCCGCCAGGCCGGCGCGAGTTCTTGTACCACCTCGCCGCCGGGGCTCCGCTCAGCCTGCCGAGGCCACGACCACGACGCCGTCCGAATCGCTGACCAGGTACTCGCCCGGCACGAAGTCCACCCCGCCGAAGCTGACGACCTCGTCCGCGCTGCCCGCGCCGGTCTTGGTGCTCTTGCGCGGGTTGGTGCCCAGCGCCTTGACCCCGAAGTCCATGGTCGCCAGCACCGCGGAGTCGCGCACGGCGCCGTTGACCACGACCCCGCTCCAGCCGTTGGACCGGCCGAGCTCGGCGATCACGTCGCCGATCAGCGCGGTGTGCACCGACCCGCCGCCGTCGATGACCAGGACCTGGCCCTCCCCCGGGCTCGACAGCACCTGCTTGAGCAGGGCGTTGTCCTGGAAGCAGGTCACCGTGCGGATCCGGCCCGCGAACTCGGCCCGTCCGCCGATGTTGCGGAACTGCACGTCGCAGCTGCGCACCGACGGACCTTCCCGGTCGGCGAGATCAGCGGTCGAAACGTCCATGTTTCCTCCACGCGCGGGAAAATCTCCGAAAGCCGCGAGCGTATCGGCTGCCCCGGCGCGCCGGACCGCGGTCGCGACCAAAGCCACAGCCGCAAAAAACCGGGCGGGTGAGGGAGATCCCCCACCCGCCCGGTGCGGCGTCGCTCAGCGCCCCTTGCGTTCCTTGAGCTTGGTCAGCGCCTCTTCGAGGATGGCCATGCCGTCGGAGTCACTGCGGCGTTCCTTCACGTAGGCCAGGTGACTCTTGTAGGGCTCGTTGCGCCGTGCTTCCGGAGGGTTCTCCTCGTCCTGCCCAGCCGGGAGGCCGCAGCGCGGGCAGTCCCACTCTTCCGGCACTTCGGCGTCCATGGCGAACGACGGCCGGGTGTGGTGCCCGTTGGCGCACCAGTAGTCCACGCGCTTGCGCGGCGCGGACTCCCCGCGTTCGGACTCGCCCATCGGACCCGCCCCCACCCGCGTGCCGCGAATGGCATTACCACCAGTCATCCATCCTCACCCACCAAGCGGCCCGGGTTGGCCGACGGCACCAGGTGCAGCCGGTCAACCGATCTTGACCAGCAGACCGATCCCGATGATGAAGATGACCCACACCGCGATGACGGCCAGCGTCACGCGGTTGAGGTTCTTCTCCGCCACGCTGGAACCAGCCAGGCTGGACTGCATACCGCCGCCGAACAGCGAGGACAGACCGCCGCCCTTTGCCCGGTGCAGCAGCACCAGCAGCACGAGCAGCACGCTCGACACGATCAAACAGATCTGCAGGATTAGAGTAGCCATCACGTCCTCGTTCGCACAGCGGTTCGCAACCTAGAGTACCGGTCCGCTCTCAGCCAGTGGACCGCCGTCCGCCGCAAGCGGCGGGCACCGCGATTATGGCAGTGGTCCGCCCGCGGCCATCGCGCTCAGCTTGGCGAACTCGTCGCCGTTGAGGCTCGCGCCCCCGACCAGCGCGCCGTCGATGTCGGTCTGCCCGATCAGCTCGCCGATGTTGCTCGACTTCACCGAACCCCCGTAGAGGATCCGGATCTCGTCGGCGATGTCCCGGCCGTACTTGTCGGCCAGCGCCGCCCGCAGGGCCGCGCACACCTCCTGCGCGTCGGCGGCGGTGGCGACCTTGCCGGTGCCGATCGCCCAGACCGGCTCGTAGGCCACCACGACCTGGCGCACCTGCTCGGCCTTGAGGCCCTTGAGCCCGTTGATCAGCTGGCTGGTGCTGTGCTCGACGTGCCCGCCCGCCTCGCGCACCTCCAGCGGCTCGCCGACGCACACGATCGGCGCCATCTGGTTCTTCAGCACCGCGCGGGCCTTGCGGTTGACGACCTCGTCGGTCTCGGCGTGGTACTCGCGGCGCTCGGAGTGGCCGACCACGACGTAGTCGCAGCCCAGCTTGGCCAGCATCGGCGCGGAGACCTCACCGGTGTAGGCACCGGAGTCGTGCTCGGAGACGTCCTGCGCGCCGTGCTTGAGCAGGAGCTTGTCGCCGTCGATGAGCGTCTGCACGCTGCGGATGTCGGTGAACGGCGGGATCACCGCCACCTCGACCTTGGCGAAGTACTTCTCGGGCAGGGCGAAGGCGACCTTCTGCACCAGGGCGATGGCCTCGAGGTGGTTCAGGTTCATCTTCCAGTTGCCCGCGATCAGCGGCTGCCTGGCCATCACGCGTCCCCTTCCAGCACCGCGACCCCGGGAAGGTCCTTGCCCTCCAGGAACTCCAGCGACGCGCCGCCGCCGGTGGAGATGTGCGAGAACCCGTCCTCGGGCAGGCCGAGGCTGCGCACCGCCGCGGCCGAGTCGCCGCCGCCGACCACGCTGAAGGAGTTCGAGTCCACGATGGACTGCGCGACGCCGCGGGTGCCGTCGGCGAAGGCCTCGAACTCGAACACGCCGGCCGGGCCGTTCCAGAACACCGTGCCCGCGCCCGCCAGGATGCCGGCGAACAGCTCCACGCTGCGGGGGCCGATGTCCAGGCCCATCCAGCCGTCCGGGATCGCGTCCGCGTCGACGACCCGCTTGTCGGCGTCGGCGGCGAAGCGGTCGGCGACCACGACGTCCACCGGCAGCACGAGCTTGTCGCCGTGCTCCTCCAGCAGCTTCTTCGTCGACTCGATCTGGTCCTCCTGGAGCAGCGAGCCGCCGACGCCGTAGCCCTGCGCCGCGAGGAACGTGTAGGCCATGCCGCCGCCGATGAGCAGCTTGTCGACCTTGGGCAGCAGCGCCTGGATCACGCCGAGCTTGTCGGAGACCTTGGAGCCGCCGAGCACCACCGCGTAGGGGCGCTTCGGGTCGCCGGTGAGCGTGCGCAGCACCTCGACCTCGGAGAGCACCAGCCCGCCCGCGTAGCCGGGCAGCCGCTTGGCGATGTCGAACACCGACGCCTGCTTGCGGTGCACCACGCCGAAGCCGTCGGAGACGAACGCGGCGTCGGCGCCGACCAGGTCGACCAGGTCCTCGGCCAGCGCGGCCCGCTCCTCGTCGTCCTTGCTGGTCTCGCGCGGGTCGAAGCGGACGTTCTCCAGCAGCGCGACCGAGCCGTCGCCCAGCCCGGCGACGGTGGCCTTCGCCGAGTCGCCCACGACGTCGGCGGCCAGCGCGACCTCGGCACCGAGCAGCTCACCGAGCCTGCGGGCCACCGGGGCCAGCGAGAACTCCGGGTCCGGCGCGCCCTTCGGGCGTCCGAGGTGGGCGGTGACCACGACGCGCGCCCCCGCGCCGGTCAGCTTCTCGATGGTCGGCAGCGACGCGCGCACCCGGCCGTCGTCGGTGATCCTGTCGCCGTCCAGCGGAACGTTGAGGTCGGCGCGCACGAGCACGCGCCGACCCCGGACGCCCTCGGACAGCAGATCGTCAAGGTTTTTCAACGTCTGCTCCTCGATGGGGCTTGATGCCTGTGTTGTCGACGGCTGCGGTCGTGGGCGGCGCCGCGCACCGCCCACGACCGAGCAGGATCAGGAGAGCTTCTTGCCCACCAGCGCGGCGAGGTCGGCGAGCCGGTTCGAGTAGCCCCACTCGTTGTCGTACCAGGACACGACCTTGACCTGGTTGTCGATGACCTTGGTCAGCGGCGAGTCGTAGATCGACGAGGCCGGGTCGGTGACGATGTCGCTGGAGACGATCGGGTCCTCGTTGTAGCGCAGGATGCCCTTGAGCCTGCCCTCGGCCGCAGCGGCCTTGAACGCCTCGTTGACCTCCTCGACCGAGGTCTTCCTGCCGACGGTGGCGGTGAGGTCGGTGACCGAGCCGGTCGGGACCGGGACGCGCAGCGCGTAGCCGTCGAGCTTGCCGTTGAGCTCCGGCAGCACCAGGCCGATGGCCTTGGCCGCACCGGTGCCGGTCGGGACCACGTTCAGCGCGGCGGCGCGGGCGCGGCGCAGGTCCTTGTGCGGGCCGTCCTGCAGGTTCTGGTCCGCGGTGTAGGCGTGCACCGTGGTCATCAGGCCGTGCTCGATGCCGAAGGTGTCGTGCAGGACCTTGGCGATCGGCGCGAGGCAGTTGGTGGTGCAGGAGGCGTTGGAGATGATGGTCTGCGAGCCGTCGTAGAGGTCGTCGTTGACGCCCAGCACGACGGTCAGGTCCTCGCCCTTGGCCGGGGCGGAGATGATGACCTTCTTCGCACCGCCCTCGTCGACGTGCTTGCGGGCGTCGGCGGCGTTGGTGAAGAAGCCGGTCGACTCGACGACGACGTCCACGCCCAGGTCGCCCCACGGCAGCTTGCCCGGGTCGCGCTCGGCCAGGATCTTGATGAGCTTGCCGCCCACCTCGATGCCCTCGCCGGTGACCTTCACGTCCTGCTCGACGCGGCCGAGGATGCTGTCGTACTTGAGCAGGTGGGCCATGGTCGCGACATCGCCCAGGTCGTTGGCGGCCACGATCTCGATGTCGTGCTCGCTGGCGGTGGCCGCCCGCCAGAAGTTCCGCCCAATCCGACCGAAGCCGTTGATACCTACGCGAACGGTCACGCCGATCTCTCCTCGTGACTGACCCAGCCGGCTGCCCGGCGGGCGAGCGGTAAATGTCTCGTGGCAACCCTATCGGGCTCCCGGCGGCTCTCAACCGGGCGGGGACCGCAGGTGGGGATGGGGCTGGAGTGCCGAGAGGGCCGGATCGCCGGGTTTCCCGCCCGTTGGGATCCGACCGCTCCGGACTCCTCCTTCCAGCGCATGGGAATTGGGTTCGTTCGCCGGTTGAGGATGCGTCGTGAGAGCGCTCTCATATACGGGTGATCGACATCTCTGCACCGGTTCTGCCGGAGGAAGGCGGTCAGCCGTGACCAAGCCGCGCCGAAGACACCTCGCCCCGCTCGCGCTCGCCGCGAGCCTGCTAGCCCTCGCCGCCGCGCCCGCGAGCGCCGACGTTCCGCCGCCGGAGCCGGGCTGGACGCTGGCCTTCGCCGACGACTTCACCGGCGCGGCCGGGTCCGGCCCGTCGGACGAGTGGATCGTCGACACCGGCCACTCCTACCCGGGCGGCCCGGCGAACTGGGGCACCGGCGAGGTCCAGAACTACACCGCCGATCCCGCCAACCTCGCCCAGGACGGCCAGGGCAACCTGCGGATCACGCCGCAGCGGGACGGCTCGGGCGGCTGGACCTCGGCGCGGATCGAGACCCGCCGCGCGGACTTCAAGGCACCCGAGGGCGGCGTGCTGCGGCTGGAGGCGCGCCTCCAGCTGCCCGACGTCACCGGCGACAGGGCGCTGGGCTACTGGCCGGCGTTCTGGGCGCTCGGCGCGCCCTACCGCGGCAACTACTGGAACTGGCCGGGGATCGGCGAGTTCGACGTGATGGAGAACGTCAACGGCCAGAACACCGTGCACGGCGTGCTGCACTGCGACGTCGCGCCCGGCGGGTCCTGCGACGAGAACAACGGGATCGGCGGCAGCCGCGAGTGCCCGGGCGAGACCTGCCAGGCCGGGTTCCACACCTACCGGTTCGAGTGGGACCGCAGCGGCGAGACCGAGGAGCTGCGCTGGTACGTCGACGGCGAGCAGTTCCACTCGGTGCCGGAGTCGCGGGTGAGCCCGCAGGCGTGGCAGAACATGACCTCGCACGAGGGGTACTTCATGCTGCTCAACGTCGCCGTGGGCGGCGCTTTCCCGGACGGCGTCGCGGGATTCCCGACGCCGACCGACGCGACCGAGCCCGGTCACCCGATGGTCGTCGACTACGTCGCGGCTTACACGAAGTAACACCCGCCGGGCCAACCCAGCCATCGTCCTCAAGCGGCGAAGCCGCTTAGCCCACCCAAGCAGGACGACCACCCGCGGGTTCTCAGGCGTTCGCTGGCGAGGACAGCTTTTTCCGTCGTATTGGCATACGTCGGAAAAAGATTCCGGAGCCAGCGGACGCCTGAGGTTCCGCCACCGGACCACCCACGCAAAACGAGCGCAGAAAACTAAATCAAGCCTCGGCTTCGAGCATCTCGTGGGTAACGGCGGACTCGGTGTCAGGCAGGCCCAGCTCTCGGGCGCGCTTGTCGGCCATCGCCAGCAGGCGGCGGATGCGCCCGGCGACCGCGTCCTTGGTCATCGGCGGCTCCGCGAGCTGCCCCAGCTCCTCCAGCGACGCCTGCCGGTGCGACAGCCGCAGCTTGCCCGCCACCAGCAGGTGGTCCGGCGCGGTCGGGCCGAGCAGCTCCAGCGCCCGTTCCACCCGCGCCGCCGCGGCGACCGCCGCGCGGGCCGAGCGCCGCAGGTTGGCGTCGTCGAAGTTGGCCAGCCGGTTGGCGGTGGCGCGCACCTCGCGGCGCACCCGCCGCTCCTCCCAGGCCAGCACGCTGGAGTGCGCGCCGAGCCGGGTCAGCAGCGCCCCGATGGCGTCGCCGTCGCGGACCACGACCCGGTCCGCGCCGCGCACCTCGCGGGACTTGGCCTGGATTCCGAGCCTGCGGGCGGCGCCGACCAGCGCGAGCGCGGCCTCCGGCCCGGGGCAGGTGACCTCCAGCGAGGACGACCGGCCCGGTTCGGTCAGCGAACCGTGGGCGAGGAACGCGCCGCGCCACGCCGACTCCGAGTCGCACGCGCCGCCGGAGACGACGTGCGCGGGCAGCCCGCGCACCGGGCGTCCGCGCGGGTCCAGCAGCCCGGTCTGGCGGGCCAGCCCCTCGCCGTCCTTGACCACCCGGACCACGTAGCGGGTGCCCTTGCGCAGCCCGCCGGAGGTGATCACGTGCACGTCCGAGGTGTGCCCGAACAGCTCGTGGATCTCCTTGCGCAGCCTGCGCGCCGAGGAACCGCTGTCCAGCTCCGCCTCCACGACCACCCGGCCGGCGACGATGTGCAGCCCGCCCGCGAACCGCAGCAGCGACGACACCTCTGATCTCCGGCAGCAGGTCTTGGTCACCGAAAGCCGGCTCAACTCGTCCTTGACCGCCGAGGTCATCGCCACCGGTCCGTCCTCCTCTCCAGCGCTGCCTCCAGGCTCGCCGCCAGCGCCTCGGGGTCGTGCCGCCCCGGTGTGGCGGGGGCGGCGACCCGGTCCAGCAGGGTCCGCGCACCCAGCGCGGTGGCCGCGGCGCGCAGCCGGTCCGGCGTCGGGACGGAGTCCACATCGGCCAGCACGGAGTCGACCCGCAGCTCGGGTGCGTGCTGCGAGAGTACGTCGAGGTGCTGTTCCGGGGAGAATCCCGCGGTCTCGCCCGGTTGTGGGACGAGGTTGAGCACGACGACCCGCCGTGCCGACGTCGTCACCAGCGCTTCGTGCAGCTCCGGCACCAGCAGGTGGGGCAACACGCTGGTGAACCAGGAACCCGGGCCCAGCAGCACTACGTCGGCCTCGTGCACCGCGCGCACCGCCTCCGGGCAGGCCGTCGGCGCGCCGCGCCTGCCGTTGGTCGAGTAGAGCCTGACCTGTTTCACTCGACCAGGCGTACTTGCGACGGCAACCTGTCCCCGGATCGTGCGAACCGCGGTCGGGTCCTCGTCGAGGCCGACGACATCGCCCTCCATGTCCAGCGGCATCGTCGACATCGGCAGCACCCGGCCCCGCACGCCGAGCAGGCGGCACGCGTGGTCGAGCACGGCGACCGGGTCGCCCAGCACCTCCAGCAGGCCGGCCAGCACCAGGTTGCCGACCGCGTGCCCGGCCAGCGCGCCGTTGCCGCCGAAGCGGTGCTCGAAGACCTCCGACCACAGCCTGCAGCCGTCGTCGGACAGCGCGGCCAGCGCCTTGCGGAGGTCGCCGGGCGGCAGCAGGCCCAGTTCCCGGCGGAGGCGGCCGGACGACCCGCCGTCGTCGGCGACGGTGACCACCGCGGTCACGTCGGTGGTGATCCGGCGCAGCGCCGACAGGGTGGCCTGCAGGCCGTGACCGCCGCCCAGCGCGACCGCGCGCAGCGGGCCGTCGTCTTCGGTACTCACTCGCGTCCCAGGTCCCGGTGCACTGTTTTGACCATCATCCCCTCGTCGTCGGACAGCCGGCGCGCGAGCTCCTCGACCAGCGCGACGCTGCGGTGCTTGCCGCCGGTGCAGCCCAGCGCCAGCGTCAGGTAGCGCTTGCCCTCGCGGTGGTAGCCCGCGCCGACCAGGTGCAGCAGCTGCTGGTAGCTCTGCAGGAACTCCTCGGCGCCCTCCTGCCCGAGCACGTAGTTGCGGACCTCCTCGTCGAGGCCGTTGAACTCGCGCAGCTCCGGGATCCAGAACGGGTTGGGCAGGAACCGGCAGTCCATCACCAGGTCCGCGTCCATCGGCAGGCCGTACTTGTAGCCGAACGACAGCACCGTCACGCGGGTGCGGGTGCTGGCCTCGGTGCCGAAGGCGTCCTCGATCTTCGACCGCAGCTGGTGCACCGACAGCGCGGTGGTGTCCAGGACCAGGTCCGCCTCGCTGCGCAGCCGCGACAGCAGCGACCGCTCGGCGGCGATGCCGTCGGCCAGCCTGCCCTCGCCCTGCAGCGGATGGCCGCGGCGGACCTGCTCGAAGCGGCGGATCAGCACCTCGTCGGTGGCCTCCAGGAACAGCACCTTCGGCTTGTAGCCGCGGGCGTCCAGGTCCTTGATCACCGATCCGAGGTCCTCGGTGAACGCCCGGCTGCGCACGTCCATCACGACCGCGACGCGGGTGATCGCACCGCTGGACCTGGCCCCCAGCTCGACCATGGTCGCGATCAGCTCCGGCGGCAGGTTGTCGACGACGAACCAGCCGAGGTCCTCCAGGCACTTGGCGGCGGTGCTGCGGCCCGCTCCCGACAGACCGCTGACGACCGCGACCTCGATGCCCGTCTGCTCCTCACTCACTGCTCTCCCCTTCAGCGTCTTCCCGGCGCCCTCCGCCGGTTCCCCCTCCAGCCGCCAGCGCCGCGTGCACGGTCTCGGCGGTGCGCTGCCCGAACCCGGGCACCGCGCAGATCTCCTCCACGGTGGCCTGCTTGAGCCTGCGCAACGAGCCGAAGTGCTTGAGCAGCGCGGTGCGGCGGGCCTCCCCAAGGCCCGGGATGGAGTCCAATGTGGAGCTTGTCATGCGCTTCGAGCGCTTCTGCCGGTGGTACCGGATCGCGAAGTCGTGCGCGGCGTCCCGGACGCGCTGCAGCAGGTACAGCGCCTCGCTGGTGCGCGGCAGGATGACCGGGTCCGCCTCGTCGGGCAGCCAGACCTCCTCCAGCCGCTTGGCGATGCCGATCACCGCCACGTCGGTGATCCCGAGCTCGGTCAGCGCGTCGGCCGCGGCGTTGGCCTGCGGCGCGCCGCCGTCGATGACCAGCAGGTTCGGCGGGTAGGCGAACTTGCGCGGGCGGCCGGTCTCCGGGTCGATGCCGGTGCGCTCGGCCTCCTCCGGGGTGACCGGGCCGGACTGGTCCACCTGCTCGGTCCCGGCGGTCTCCTTGAGGTAGCGGGCGAACCGGCGGCGCACGACCTCGGCGATCGAGCCGACGTCACCGCCCTCGGCGCCCTCCCGGACGGCGAAGCGCCGGTACTCGGACTTCTTCGGCACGCCGTCCTCGAAGACGACCAGCGAGGCGACCACGTCGGTGCCCTGCACGTGGCTGACGTCCACGCACTCGATCCGCAGCGGCGCGGTGTCGAGCCCGAGCGCGTCCTGCAGTTCCTGCAACGCCGCCGAGCGGGCGGTGAGGTCACCGGCGCGGCGCAGCTTGTACTGCGTGAACGCCTCCTTCGCGTTGCGCTGCACGGTTTCCATCAGCGCGCGCTTGTCGCCGCGCTGCGGCACCCGGAGCGCGACGCGGCTGCCGCGCAGCTCGCCGAGCCACGCGGCGATCGCGTCGGAGTCGGCGGGCAGCTCCGGGACCAGGACCTCGCGCGGAACCGGGGTTCCGCCCGCGTCGGCCTGCTCGGCCAGCGACGCCTGCTCGCCGTAGAACTGGGTGAGGAATCGGGCAGTCAGCGCGGCGGTGTCAGTCTGGTCCAGCTTGTCGATGACCCAGCCCCGCTGGCCGCGCACGCGCCCGCCGCGGATGTGGAAGACCTGCACGGCGGCGGCGAGTTCGTCCTCGGCGAAGGCCACCACGTCGGCGTCGGTGCCGTCGCCGAGCACCACCGCCTGCTTCTCCATCGCGCGGCGCAGCGCCTCCAGGTCGTCCCGCAGACGGGCGGCGCGCTCGAACTCCAGCTGCCCGGACGCCTCCTGCATCTCCTTTTCCAGCTTGCGGATCAGCGAATCGGTGCGCCCGGCGAAGAAGTCGCAGAAGTCCTCGACGATCTGGCGGTGCTCCTCGGCGCCGACCCGGCCGACGCACGGCGCGGAGCACTTGCCGATGTAGCCGAGCAGGCACGGCCTGCCGATCTGGGAGTGGCGCTTGAACACCCCGCCCGAGCAGGTGCGCGCGGGGAAGACGCGCAGCAGCATGTCGAGCGTTTCCCGGATCGCCCACGCGTGCGCGTACGGACCGAAGTAGCGGACGCCCTTGCGCCGCGGTCCGCGGGTGACGTGCAGGCGCGGGAACTCCTCGTGCAACGTCACCGCGAGCACCGGGTACGACTTGTCGTCCCGGTAGCGGACGTTGAACCGCGGGTCGTACTCCTTGATCCAGGAGTACTCCAGCTGGAGCGCCTCGACCTCGGTGCCCACCACGGTCCACCGCACGCCGGTGGCGGTCGTGACCATCTGGCGGGTGCGCGGATGGAGTCCGGACAGGTCGGCGAAGTACGAGGAAAGCCTGCTGCGCAGGCTTTTCGCCTTGCCGACGTAGATGACTCGCCCTTCGGCGTCGTGGAATCGGTACACGCCGGGGGCGTCCGGGATGGTCCCGGGAGCGGGTCGGTAGGTGGACGGGTCGGCCACGCCTCCACCCTACGTGCGCGGCCGACCGCGCCGACCGACAGCCGGTCGGCCGATCCGGCGCGAACCGGTGGCGGCGGTTCGCGCCGGAAGCCGCTCAGCTGAAGGCGTTCACGTTCTCCGCCGCCCGCCGGGCGAAGGCCCGGGCCGGACCTCCTCGGCCCTCGGCAGCACAGCTCACCCGCCGAACTTCACCCGGGCGGGGTCCATGGTCGGCGCGCACACCCGCCTGCCGGAGCGGAGGTCGACCCCCGGATCAGACCGGTCGCGGCAACCGGTCGCCGACCGGCGCCAGGCCGAACTCCAGCGAGGGCAGGGTCTGGTACCAGTAGGCCGTCGACGACATGTCGTTGACCAGCTTGTTGGCGTGCCCGTGCTCGATGCTCACGCGGATCGAGCGCTCGAAGACCACCGGGTCCTCGACGTGGAAGCGGTAGTAGGAGACCTGGCCGCTCCAGTTCTCCCCGCCCGGCAGCGTCAGGCCGTGGTACGGCGCGTGGTAGGGCTGCGACGGGCACCAGGCGGTGTTGAAGTAGTCCTCGGTCCCGGTGCCGTGCATCCGCGGCGGCCACGGCTCGCCGTCGATGAAGATCATGTCGTCGCCCTCGCCGTACCAGTTCCAGTCCGGGGTCTCGCGGAGGTTGTGCACGTTGAGCACGCATCCGACGTAGTGCCCGCGGCCCTCGGCCTCCAGCAGGACGTAGTTGCCCGCGCCGTCGAGGTTGGTGCCGCCGAACAGGTACTCGTCGTTGCTCTGGTCGCCCTGCGCGATGCCGTCGGTCGGGTTCTGCCTGCGCCACTGGGCGTGGAAGTAGCCGAGCTCCGGATCGGCCTCCCGGTACTGCTCGAAGTCGACGTAGTAGTAGAACAGGACCGGCTTGGCGCTGAGCTCGCTGATCAGCTCGATGCGGGCGCCGCGCGCGAAGGGCATGGCGAACCAGCAGTTGAAGCCCCTGCCGTCCTGCGGGCTCATCTGCAGCGGCGCGGAGACGAAGTTGGCGCTGCGGGCGTGGCCGATGCCGAAGAAGTCGCCGAGCGGCACCAGCACGCTCGGGTGCGGCGAGTCGTCCCAGGTGATCTTGAGGACGAGCCTGCGCAGGTAGTCGGCCTCCACCTCGACCGGCTGCCCGGCGTGTTCGAGGGCCACCGTGCACCAGATGTGGGTGATCGCCCCCGGTCCCTCGATGGCGGCCAGCTCCCGGGACTCGCCCGGTCCGAGCTGGATCCGGTCGTCGTTGCCGCCCTCCTGGTCCCAGCTCGACACCCTGCCGCGCCTGCTCTGCCGCAACCTCGGCAGATCCCGCAGGCTGCTCCCGAACGCTCCGTACCCGGACATCGACGCCCCTCCCCGTGAGGTTGGTGCTGACGATCACACGGTATCCGCCGAACCACCCGGGTAGCGGGAAGTTCTCAGCGCGCCGGAGGGCGGTAGGACTCGATGCGGCGCAGCAGGCTCCGGATGCGCGCGCCGTAGAGCGGGGACAGCGCGTAGCCCGGGTAGCTGGCGAACCAGCTGGCGCTGCCCAGGCTGACCGCGTCCGCGCCCGCCCAGAAGTACTCGCGGCAGTCGTCGAAGGTGCGGATCCCGCCGGTGGCGATGATCGGCAGCTTCACGCCCGCGTCCCGCAGCTCGGCGACCACGCGCAGGCCGATCGGCTTGATCGCCCGCCCGGACAGGCCGCCGAAGCGGTTCTTCAGCAGCGGCTGCCCGGTGGCGGGGTCCAGCCGCAGGCCCTTGACGGTGTTGATCGCGGTCAGCGCGGACACCCCGTGGCGGGCGGCGAGCCGGGCGTGCGCGAGGTAGTCGTAGTCCGGCGAGAGCTTGAGGATCACCGGGTGCGCGCTGCGCGGCACCGCCTCGGCCAGCACCGACTCGATGATCGCGTTGAAGTCGAAGTTGACGTTGTGGCAGGAGACGTTGAACTCGACCGCGGCGATCTCGCCCGCGGGCACCGCGGCGTTGATCTTGTCGACCAGCGTCACGAACTCCTCGGCCGAGAAGCCGCCGACGGAGATGATCGTGTTCTGCGCGCGGGTGCGCGGGTAGTAGTCGCGCAGGTAGGCGTCGATGCCGACGTTGCACCAGCCGAAGGCGTTGAGCCAGCCCGCGTCGACCTGGCGCAGCGCCTGGCCGTAGCGCTTGAGCAGGCCGGGCAGCTCGTGCAGCGACCAGTCGTCGCGGGTGGTGAAGTGGCCCTCGCGGGGCTCGACGGTCACGGTGCGGGTGGTGACCGCGCCGAACCGCTCAAGCGGCACGAAGTTCGAGATCGGGCTCATGCCGTAGGCCATCACCTTGGCGTTGGAGACGCCGTAGCCGAGCAGGCTCGACGAGGTCACCAGCCGGTTGCGCAGGTGGATGTCGCCGAGGCGGACGGCGGGCTCGCGGGGCTCGTCTCGAACCAGCCGAAGGTTGCGCTCTGGGGCCACGCTCACGATTTCCTCCTACCTGCGTCGTCCTCGCCATTGTCCCCCACGCGGCCGTACGGCTCACATGCGCCGCCCCCACAGCTGCGATGTTCGGACGGTTGACTTCCGAACATTGATCACGTTCGATTGAACACATGGAAGGATCGGAACGCAGCCTGGCGATCATCGAGCGCCTGCGCACGGCCGAGCGGGTCACGGTGGCCGAGCTCGCCGAGGAGACCGGCTGCTCGGAGATGACCATCCGGCGCGACCTGGACCACCTCGCCGAGCAGGGCGTGCTGCGCCGGGTGCGCGGCGGCGCGGTGAGCCTGCTGCTGCGCGGCGAGGCGACGCCGTTCCCGGTGCGCGAGCACGAGGCCGTCGAGGTCAAGCGGCGGATCGCGGCGGCGGTCGACGGCCTGCTCGCCGACGGCGAGTCGGTGATCATCGACAGCGGCACCACGACGCTGGAGGTGGCGCGGGCGCTGGCGCACCGGCGGATCACCGCGATCCCTCTCGACCTGCACGCGGTGAACGCGCTCAGCGCCGCGCCCGGCGTGCGGCTGCTGGTGCCCGGCGGGCAGACCGCGCCCGGCGAGCTGTCGTTGAGCGGCCACCTCACCGAGACGTCGCTGCGGGTCCTGCGCGCCGACACCACCGTGCTCGGCATCTGCGGCCTGTCGGCCCGCCACGGCGTGACCGCCCACGACCTCGCCGAGGTCCCGGTCAAGCAGGCCGCGGTCGCCTCCGCGCGACGCACGATCGCCGTCTGCGACGGCTCGAAGTTCCAGCGGACCGGGCTGGGCCACGTGTGCCCGGTCGCCGATCTCGACGTGGTGGTCACCGATGCGAGCGCGCCCCGGACCGCGCTCGACGAACTGGAGGAGGCCGGAGTGGCGGTGCACGTTGTCTGACACGGCGATCGAGACCCGACCAGCCGGGGTGGAGCGACGAGCGCGCTGGGCGGTGACCGCCTACTTCGTGTTCACCGGCGCCACGCTGGCGACCTGGACGGCGCGGATTCCGGCGATCAAGCACGACCTCCGGCTCGACGACGCCGGGATCACGCTCGCGCTTTTCGCGCTCGCGGCGGGCACGGTGCTGTCGATGCAGTTCGCGGGCAGGCTGGCCGACCGCCTCGGCAGCGCGCGGCTGATGGTGCCCGCCGGGGTGCTGCTGGGCGTGACGATGATGCCGCTCGGCGCGGCGGGGAACCTGCCGCTGCTGGTGGCCGGGCTGGTCCTGCTGGGCGCCTGGCACGGCACCGTCGACGTGACGATGAACGCGCACGCCGTGCAGGTCGAGCGCGGGTACGGGCGGCCGATCATGGGCGCCTTCCACGGGATGTTCAGCGTCGGCGGTCTGCTCGGCGCCGGTCTCGGCGCGCTGGCGGCGCACCTCGGGATCACCCCGGCGGTGAACTTCCTGCTCATCGGTGCCGGGGTCGCGGTGGTGTCGCTGGTCGCAGGCCGGGCGCTGCTGCCCGCCGAGGACCACCGCGCGGCCGAGTCCGTCCCGGCCGGCCGCGGGATCCCGATGGCGATCCTGTTCCTGGGGATGCTGGGGTTCTTCTGCTCGGTCGGCGAGGGATCGGTCGCCGACTGGTCACCGCTGTACCTGCACGACACCCTGCACACCAGCATGGCGGTGGCACCGATCGGCTACGCGGTGTTCTCGGTCGCCATGGCCGTCTTCCGGTTCCTGGGCGACCGGCTGTCGGTGCGGTTCGGCCCGGTGGCGCTGGTGCGCGGGTGCGGGCTGATCGCAGGCGCCGGGCTGGGGACAGCGCTGCTGCTGCACCACCCGGTCGCCGCGATCATCGGGTTCGGGCTGTTCGGGGTCGGGCTTTCCTGCATCGTGCCGCAGGTGTTCAGTGCGGCGGGCAACCGCGACCCCCGCCGCAGCGGGCGGGACCTGGCCCAGGTCAGCACGCTCAGCTACGGCGGGCTGCTGGCGGGACCGGTGTTCATCGGGCTCGTCTCGCACGGCTTCGGCCTCACCGTCGGGCTGGCGATCCCCGCGGTGCTGGCGCTGCTGGTCGCGCTGTCTGCTCCGGCGGTCCGGCCGCCTTCACGGCAAACGTCCGCGTGAGGTTCAGGCCGCGAGCAGCCCGACGCCCAACGTCACCACACCGGCCGCGAGCGAGGCCGCCCCGGCCCACAGCACGCCGATGAACCGGTTGGGCCGGGTGACCTCGCGGCCCGCCGACGAGGCGAAGAACCCCGCCGACATCAGCACCGCCGCGACCGGCACGCCGAGCCGGGCGATCCAGCCGAGCGCCCCGGTCAGCGCGGTCGCGTCGGCGAGCACGAGGCACACCAGGCTCAGCGTCACAAGCACGCCCGCGTGAGCGTGGCCCGCCCTGGCGAAGTTCTTCTGGAACTCGGTCATCGGCACCGCTCCGCGGGCGATCCGGGTCAGGAACCACCCGCCGAACTCGATGGTCACGATCGTCAGCAGGACCACACCGGCGATGTACTGGCTCGGCGCGCTCAAGACCACGGTGGACATCGGCTCCCCCTCTGCTGCCGGCTCACCGCACGTGGGTGAGCCAGTGTCGGTAGGCGTCGTCGGTCCCGTCGACGACGGACCTGAAGGCGGACCGAATCTTACCAGTGACTAGATTGCTGGAGAAGACCTCGCGGCGGTCGACCGAGCGCACCGGGACGACCTCGGCCGCGGTCCCGCACATGAACACCTCGTCGGCCGCGTAGAGGTCGGAGCGCAGCAGGTTCTCCCGCCGAGCGGGGAACCCGAGATCGGCGGCCAGCCGCAGCACGGTGTCCTGGGTGATGCCCTCCAACGCGCCCGCGCTCGACGGCGGCGTGAGCACCGCGCCGTCGCGCACGACGAAGATGTTCTCCCCGGAGCACTCGCTGACGTAGCCGTCCGGCGAGAGCAGCACCGCCTCGTCGAACCCGGCCTGCCTGGCCTCGGCCTTGGCCAGCACCGAGTTGAGGTACGGGCCGGTGGCCTTGGCCGCCGTCGGCACCACCGCCGGGTCGTTGCGCCGCCACGAGCTGGTCATCAGCCGGGCGCCCTCGTCCGCGCCGCCGCCGAGGTAGCTGCCCCACTCCCAGGCCGCGATCGACATCCGCACCGGCGAGCGGCCGACGTCGATGCCCATCTCCCCGTAGCCCAGGTACGCCAGCGTCCGCACGTAGCAGGAGCCCAGCCCGTTGGCCCGGACCACGTCCAGGGTCGCCTCCCGGATCTCGTCCCTGGTGTGCGGCAGTTCCATGCCGACGATGCGGGCGCTGCGGAACAGCCGGTCGAGGTGGTCGTCGAGGCGGAACAGCGCGGGGCCGTCGGCGGTGGCGTAAGCCCGGGTCCCCTCGAAAACACCGGTCCCGTAGTGCAGGCCGTGCGTGAGCACGTGCACCTTCGCCTCGGCCCACGGGACGAGCGAACCGTCCATCCAGATGAACTCCGCCTCGGGCAACGCCATCGCGCACTCTCCTCTCGATCAACAAGTGGCCAGTTACTGCGACTTCTGACAGCCACTTGGATAGTGAATGGCACACTAGCAAGCGAATCATTGAGCCACTAGTGGCAAGATCGCTGATGGAGAATGGGCGCATGCCGATCGCCGACGTCGACCAGTTCGCCGTGCTCATCCGCGACCGGCTGCGCGCGGGCCGCGGGCCGCTCGGCCGCAGGCTGGCCGAGTCGCTGACCGAGCTGGCCGAGTCCGGGGTGCTCGCACCCGGCACCCGGCTGCCGTCCGAACGCGATCTGGCCCGGGCGCTGGACTGCACCCGCGGCGCGGTCGCCGCGGCGTTCAACGCCCTGTGCGACGCGGGGGTCTGCGAGCGGCGCCACGGCAGCGGCACCTTCCTCACCGGCGCCGAGCCGCGCTCGGCGGGCGGCTCCGGCCTGGCCCGGCTGCTGCGCCCGGGCGCGGTGCTGGCCGATCTGTCCACTTCGGTCGTACCCGACCCGTCGCACCTGGTCGTACCGGGAATCGACCCGGCGGAGCTGATGCGCACGCCGAGCAGGCACGGTTACGACGCGCGGGGCGAGCCCCGGCTGGTGGCGCTGCTGCGGGAGCGGACCGGCGCCGACGTGCTGGTCACCAACGGCGCCCAGCACGCGCTGGACCTGGCCGTGCGCTGCTTCGCCCGCCCCGGCGACGCGGTCCTCGTCGAGGACCCGACCTACCCCGGGGCGCTCGCCGCGATCCAGCGCTCCGGCGCGCGGGCGGTCCCGGTCGCGACCGACCGCGGCGGCATGGTGCCGGAAGCGCTGAGCGCCGCGATCGCCCGCCACCGCCCGGCGTTCGCCGTCACCATGGCCGTGCACAACCCGGCCGGAACCGCGATGCCCGCCGAGCGCGCCGGAAGGCTGGCCGCGATCGCCCGCGCCGAGGACGTGCTCGTCGTCGAGGACCGCACCCTGGCCGACCTCGTCCACACCGGAGAGCCGCCCGGCACGATCGCGGCGGGCCACCCGCACGGCACCATCCGCACGCACTCGCTGTCGAAGGTCCTCTGGGGCGGGCTCCGGGTCGGCTGGATCAGCGCCGCCGCGCCGCTGCTGGCCCGGCTGACCGAACTCCGCCAGGACAGCGACCTGGCGGGCAGCAGCCCGAGCCAGCAACTGGCGGCGATCCTGTTGCAGCACAACGAGATCCAGCCCTGGCGCGCGGAACTAGCCCGCCGCCGCGACCACCTGGCCGCCGCACTGCGCGCCGCTGTCCCGGAGTGGACCTGGGAGCTGCCGCCGGGCGGGATGTCGCTGTGGGTGCGGCTACCGGGCACCGACACCGACCGGTTCGCCGAGACCGCCCGCGAGCACGGCGTCGCGGTCGCGCCCGGCTCGTTGTTCTCCGCCGACGGCCGGTTCCGCGACCACCTGCGGCTGAGCTTCGCCCTCACCCCCGAGCTGCTCGACCGGGCTGTCGCCGGGCTGACCGCCGCGTGGCAGGCCGCAACGGGAGGCCGTGATCACTGAGCAGTAGCTTGTGATCACTGACCGGAGGCCGCCGCGATGACGCCGTGCACGGCCTGGCCGATCCGCTCGGCCGCGGTGTCCGGATCGGGCTGACCGGCGTCGAGCCACGCCAGGACCGCTTCCAGCGCCACCGCGGGCACCAGCCGCGCCGCCCACCGCTGCCACCCGCCGTCGGGGATCGCCTCGGCGAGGTGGCGCCGGGCGATGTCGGCCGAGGCCGAGCGCAGCGAGTCGACCACGTCGCGGAACTCGGGTTCCCGCACGGCGTGCGCAAACAGCAGCCGGAACCCGTCCGGGTCGTCGGCCGCCGCGCGCACCAGGGCGGGAATGCTGGTGTCGTCGAAGCCGTCCGTGCCCACCGCCGCGTCGAGCCGGGCGCAGGCTCGGTCGAGCACTGCCCGGTACAGGTCGTTCTTCGAGTCGAAGTGCCGGTAGAGGATCACCCGGCTGATGCCCGCCTCGGCAGCCACCCCGTCGAGCCCGGTGCCCGCGTAGCCGCCGCGGGCGAACGCGCGGGTGGCGGCGGCGAGGATCTGCTCGCGCCGCTCGGCTCGGGGCATCCGCCGCCCTGGCTCGGCCGCCATCGCACCTCCCTTGTTTACGCGAGAGTCTACATCTAATGTTGTTTACGCTCGTGTAAACAACATTGGGAGGTGGCCATGCCGGCCCAGCTGCCGTTCGAACGGCCGAATCCGCTGGAGGTCGCGCCACTGCTGCGCGAACTCCAGTCCCGGGGAGCCGTCCACGAGGTCTGCACCGCCGTCGGTGACAGGGCGTGGTTGGTGACCGACTACGCGGAGGTGCGCAGGCTGCTGTCCGACCAGCGCCTCGGCCGGTCCCACCCCGACCCGCCGAACGCGGCCAGGGCCGGGCGCTCCGCGCTCTTCGGCGGCCCGATGGGCGACTTCGACACCGAACCGGCCGAAAGCGCGCGGACGCGCTCGCTGCTGCAACCGCACTTCTCGCCCAAGCGCATGCGGGCGCTGGTGCCCCGGGTCGAAGCGCTCACCGCGCGGTTGCTGGACGACCTGGCCGAGCGGCCCCGACCGGCCGACCTGCACGCCGCGCTCGCGCTCCCGCTGCCGATCCTGGTGATCTGCGAACTGCTCGGCGTTCCCCACGAGGACCGCGACACCTTCCGCGAGTGGACGCGGGCCGCCGCGGACATCCACGACCGGGCCCGCTCCGAACGAGGACTGGCCGACCTGTTCGCCTACGGCCTGGAACTGGTCGCCCGCAAGCGGCGCTCCCCCGCCGACGACGTGATCTCCCGGCTGTCGGCGACCGAAGGCGTGTCCGCCGAGGAGGCCGCCGGCCTGTCGATGGCCCTGCTGTTCGCGGGCCACGAGACCACCGTCGTCCAGATCGGGCTCGGCGCGCTGCTGTTGCTCACCAACCCCGCCCAGTGGCAGGCACTGCACGACGATCCCGACCTCGTCCCGGACGCGGTCGAGGAAGTGCTCCGCGCGCCGGGCAGCGGCGGCGCCGGGATCCCCCGCTACGCCAGGACCGACCTGGAGATCGGCGGCGTCCGGGTCCGGACCGGTGACCTCGTCCTGCTCGGCATCGACGCCGCCAACCACGACGAGGCGGTGTTCCCGGACCCCGGCCGCTTCGACATCACCCGGCAGCCGTCCGGCCACCTGGCCTTCGGGCACGGCCCGCGCTACTGCATCGGCGCCCCGCTGGCCCGCATCGAACTGCGCGCCGCTCTGGGCGCGCTCGTCGGCAGGTTCCCCACCATGCGGCCCGCGGTCCCGCTCGACGAGCTGACCACGCACCGCGGCACGATCACCGGCGGGCTCACCGAGCTCCCGGTGACCTGGTGATCAGGCTCCGTCGACCTCGCGGCGGAGCTCGCGCAGCCTGCGCATGGCTTCCACGGCGTGCGCGCCGTCGGTCGCCTGGATGGCCATGATCGGGACGTACTCGTCCTGCGGCAGCTCGACCCGGGCCCACGGCGCGCCGTTCGGGAAGCTGATCGCCTCCACCAGGTCCCAGCTGTAGTGCTGGGTGCCGAGCAGGTTGCGGATCTCCAGCCCGTCGGCGTCGGCGCGCAGCCGCGGCCGGGTCAGCAGCAGCGCGCCCGCGGCCAGCAGCACCCCGAGCCCGACCATCGACAGCTGGTCGGAGAGCCGGAAGTAGGCGCCGGTCGGGGTGTTGCCCAGCAGCGCCCCGGCCACCGCGAACACCACCACCAGCACGACCGCGGCCGGGATCGCGATCCGGCGGACCTTCTTCGGCCGGACCTGCACCGTCGTGCCCGCCGAGGCGCTCACAGGAATCCCCGCCCGTTCTCCCAGCCCCGCAGGTCCCGCAGCACCAGCGCGGTCTCCAGCGCGGCGGCGGTCGCCTCGAAGCCCTTGTCCTCCACCGAGTTCTCGAAGCCCGCGCGGTCCAGCGCCTGCTGCTCGGTGTCGCAGGTGAGCACGCCGTTGCCGACCGCGGTCGACTCGTCCAGCGAGACCCGGGTCAGGCCCGCCGTCACCGAGTCGCAGACGTACTCGAAGTGCGGGGTGCCGCCGCGGATCACCACGCCGAGGGCGACCACCGCGTCGTGCTGGTGCGCCAGCTGCTGGCAGACCACGGGCAGCTCGATCGAGCCCGGCACCCGGACCACGGTCGGTTCGAGGATGCCCGCCTCGCCCGCCGCGGCCAGCGCCCGCTTGAGCAGCTGGTCGGTGATGCGCTCGTGCCACCTGATCGCCGCGATGCCCAGCCTCAGGTCGCCCGCCTGCGGGACCTCGGTACGCGGCCGGCCCTCCCCGCTCATGCCGTCACCCCCGACTCGTCCCCGAGCGAGGCGTCCTCGCCGTCCTCGAGGTTGTCCAGTTCGTGGCCCATCCTGTCCCGCTTGGTCTGCAGGTACCGCAGGTTCTCCGGGTTCGGCCGGATCGGCAGCGGCTCGCGGCTGACGATCCGCAGCCCGTAGCCCTCCAGGCCCACCCGCTTGGCGGGGTTGTTGGTCAGCAGCCGCATCGACTTGATCCCCAGGTCGCACAGGATCTGCGCGC
The DNA here is from genome assembly GCF_039534165.1 of Saccharopolyspora taberi. Taxonomy (NCBI): domain Bacteria; kingdom Bacillati; phylum Actinomycetota; class Actinomycetes; order Pseudonocardiales; family Pseudonocardiaceae; genus Saccharopolyspora; species Saccharopolyspora taberi. The sequence continues at coordinate 614,611 of NZ_BAAAUX010000019.1, forward strand.
CCTGGCCGTAGTCCCGGCCGTCGACCGGCATGCCCAGCGCGACGTTGGCGTCGACGGTGTCGGCGCCGGAGTCCTGCAACTGGTACGCCTGCAGCTTGTGCATCAGCCCGATGCCGCGGCCCTCGTGCCCGCGCATGTAGAGCACCACGCCGCGGCCCGCCTCGGCGACCTTCTCCATCGCCGCCGCCAGCTGCGGGCCGCAGTCGCAGCGCAGCGACCCCAGCACGTCCCCGGTCAGGCACTCCGAGTGCACCCGCACCAGGATGTCCTCGCCGTCGCCGATGTCGCCGTAGACCAGCGCCAGGTGCTCGATGCCGTCGAGCGTGCTGTCGTAGCCGACGGTCCGGAAGGTGCCGTGCTCGGTGGGGATGCGCGCCTCGGCGACCCGCACCACCTGCTGCTCGAACCGGCGGCGGTAGGCGATCAGGTCGGCGATGGTGATCAGCACCAGGTCGTGCTCGGCGGCGAAGACCTCCAGCTCGTCGCGGCGGGCCATGTCGCCCTCGCTCTTCTGGCTGACGATCTCGCACAGCGCACCGGCCGGGCGGAGCCCGGCGAGCCGGGACAGGTCGACGGCGGCCTCGGTGTGGCCGGGCCTGCGCAGCACACCGCCGTCGCGGGCGCGCAGCGGGACGACGTGCCCGGGGCGGTTGAGGTCGTCGGCGGTGGAGTCGGCGTGCGCGAGGACCTTGAGCGTGTGCGCGCGGTCCGCGGCGGAGATACCGGTGGTCACGCCCTCGGCGGCATCGACGGTGACCGTGTAGGCGGTGCCCTTGCGGTCCTGGTTGTAGTGGTACATCGGGGGCAGGTCGAGCCGGTCGCAGTCCTCGCCGGGGAGCGCGACGCAGATGTAGCCCGAGGTGTAGCGCACCATGAACGCGACCAGCTCCGGGGTCGCCATCTCGGCGGCGAAGATCAGGTCGCCCTCGTTCTCGCGGTCCTCGTCATCGACGACGATCACGGGCCGCCCGGCCGCGATGTCGGCCAGTGCGCGTTCGATGTCGTCGAATCTGTTCGTGGTGCTCACAGTGCTCGTGCCTTTGCCTCGGGGTGCACCTGGTACCGGTTCACCGCGTCTGCCCGCTGCTTTCCACATTGTCCCCCGAAAGCCTGGTACCACCACGGCCCAGGTCGTCGAGCTGCGCCTGCGCCAGCCGCTCCACGTGCTTGGCCAGCACGTCCACCTCGATGTTGACCTCGTCACCTGGTCGGCGGAAGCCCAGCGTGGTGAGCTGCTTGGTGGTGGGGATCAGCGCGACCCCGAACCCGGTGCCGGTCGCCTCCACCACGGTCAGCGAAACGCCGTCGACGGTGATCGAGCCCTTCTCCACGACGTAGCGGGACAGCCGGGACGGCAGCTCGAAGCGGGTGATCCCGTCGGGCTCGACCGAGCGCAGCACGGCGGTGCCGTCGACGTGGCCCTGCACGATGTGCCCGCCGAGCCGGTCGCCGAGCGCCATCGCGCGCTCCAGGTTGACCCGGTCGCCGACCGCGACGCCCTTCAGCGACGAGCGCCGCAGGGTCTCGGTGACCACGTCCACGGTGAACGCGCCGTCGACGACGTCGACGACGGTCAGGCACACGCCGTTGACCGCGATCGAGTCGCCGTGCTTGGCGTCGGAGGTCACCAGCGGTCCGGACACGGTGAGCCTGCTGCCGTCGGTCAGCGGCGCGGCGGCGGTGATGGTGCCGAGCTCCTCGACGATCCCGGTGAACACCTGCGTTCCTCCCAAGTTCGGTTCTCCGCGCCGCGGCGGCCGCCCGGCGCGGTTCAGCCCCGGGTGACCGGGACCGCGCTGATGCGCACGTCCGGGCCACTCATCGTGGTCTGCTCGATCTGCAACCGCCATGCCTGCGAGATGCTTCCCACTCCCGCTTCTCCGAGCGCGGCCGCGCCCGAGCCCAGCAGCGCCGGGGCGACGTAGGCCAGGACCCGGTCGATCCGGCCCGCCCGGACGAACGCACCCGCCAGCGTCGGGCCGCCCTCCAGCAGCACGTCGACCACGCCTCGCTCGGCCAGGGCCGCCAGCACGGTGTCCGGATCGCCCGCGGGTACCCGGACGGTCTCGGCGCTGTCGTCGAACACGCGGGCGTTCGCGGGCAGGTGCCGGTCACCGACCACGACGCGCAGCGGCTGCCGCTCGTACGGCGAGCCGTCCGGGCGGCGGGCGGTCAACGCCGGGTCGTCGGCCAGCACGGTGCCGGTGCCCGCGACGATCGCGTCCATCCGGCGCCGGATCTCGTGGACCTCGGCCCGCGACTGCGGGGAGCTGATCCACTGGCTGGTCCCGTCGGCGGCGGCCGTCCTGCCGTCGAGCGTCGCGGCGTACTTCCAGGTCACGTGCGGGCGCCCGGTGCGGACGAAGTGCAGCCAGGCCCGCAGCGGCCCCTGCTCGACCTCCTCGGCCAGCAGCCCGCCGTGCACCTCGACCCCGGCCCCGCGCAGCACGGACGCACCGCCTGCCGCGGGCGGGTTCGGGTCGGAAACCGCGTGGAACACCCGCGCCACACCGGCCGCGCGCAGCGCGTCGGTGCACGGCGGGGTCCGGCCGGTGTGCGCGCACGGCTCCAGCGTCACCACGGCCGTGCCGCCCGCGGCGCGGCGCC
>NZ_BAAAUX010000020.1:0-51719 GCF_039534165.1 Saccharopolyspora taberi
GGGGCCGCCCCGCCAGGGGCCGCCGATGCCGCCCGGCGGAGCCGGGAACCGGCCGCCGCAGGGCGGTCCGGAGCAGCAACAGCAGCAGCCGCGGCCCCCGCAGGGGGCTGGGCAGCAGATCCAGCCGCTGGGCGGCGAGCCGCCGCTGACGCTGTACCGGGACAGGCGCCACGTGGTGCTCCAGCCGGGCACCGACCTCGACCGGTTCGGCGAGCCGAACGGCAACGTCACCTACGCGATCCGCACCCCGTACGCGCAGCGCTCGCTGCCGCCCCAGTGGGCGAACCGCGCCTACTTCGCCTACCGGGTCCAGCGCCCGGTGCAGGTGCTGCGCGGCACGGCGGTTCCGTGGTTCGAGCAGCCGGGCGGCGGTACCGCATACGTGCTGCCGGGCGCGGTCAGCGACCTGATCGCCGACGGCACGCTGATCGAGCTCACCGGGAACGAGGCCCCGCCTCGCCCCGCGATGGAGTGAGGTAGCGGTTTTCGAGGGGGATGTGGGCGTGCGCGCACATCCCCCTTTTTTTGCGCGCACGTCCCCTTTTGACGCGGTTTCGGGACGCGTTTGGCGCGGTTTCGGGACGCGTTTGGCGCGGTTTCGGGGCGCGGGTGAACCCCGGCCGCTCCAAGCCCCCAGCCACTGCGCCGGTCGTTAGAAGTGCGCCGGTGCTAGAAGTGCTCCGGTCGCTAGAAGTGCTCCGGTCGCTAGAAGTGCTCCGGTCGCTAGAAGTGGGCCGGTCACTAGAAGTGCTCCGTGTCGACGGTGAGTCCGTGGGCGGCGGCGAAGGCCAGTGCGGTCGTGGTGTCCACCCGCGCTCCCCGCAGCCGCGCCTGCACCAGCCCGTCGGCGTCGATGCGCGCGTCGCGGAGGTCGGCCTCTTCGAGCCGGGTGCCGAGCAGCCGGGCGCCGGTCAGGTCGGCTCCGCGCAGGTCGCACCGGCGCAGGTCGGACTCGTTGAGGTTGGCTTCCCGGAAGCGGATTCCCCGCAGGTCGGCACCTCGCAGGTCGGCGCCGCCCAGCCCGGCCAGCGTCAGGTCCGTCTCCCGCAGCACCCAGGACCGGAACCGGCAGCCCGCGAACGACGAGCCGAGCAGGCTGGAGCCGTCCATCGTGGAGCGGTGGAGGTCGGCGCGGTCGAAGCGGCAGGAGCGGAACGCCGTCGCGCGGTGCTCGCTGCCGCCGAGATCGGTCCCGGTGAAGGTGCATTCGGTGAACACGCAGCCGGAGGTCTTGAGGCCGCGCAGGTCGGCGTCGGTGAAGTCGCAGTGCTCGAAGGTCCTGCCCTCCCAGACCTGATCGGTCAGCACTGCGTCGCTGAAGTCCTCGCCCACCGTTTCGACCGCTTCCGCCCCGTTCGCCATGCCTTCGACCCTGCCACAGCCCGGAAAGCGGTCCGCGGCAGGTGATCAGGGCACGACGACGACCGGGCGCACGGCCTCCACGACCAGCGTCGCCGGGACGGTGCCGAGCAGGCCACCGCGCCGGCGGGAGCGCCCGACCACGATGAGGTCCGCTCGGTACTGCTCGGCGACCTGCTCCAGGCCGACCGCCGGGTCACCGCGCTGGTGCACGAAGTCCCAGTCGATGTCGATCCACTTCAGGTGGGTCACTACTTCCTTCTTGAGCTCCTCGACGAGGCTCTCGGCCGCTTCGCTGGCCACGGCGACCCCCATCGGGGACCAGTAGGCGACGCCGCCCACCGCCTCGACGTAGACCAGGACCAGGCGCGCCCGCTCGCGGCGGGCCAGCCCGGCAGCCCACGCCGCGGCGTGGAAGCTCGCCGGGCTGCCGTCCATTCCCACGACGATGCCGCCCAGCCCATCCTTGCCGATCTCGAATTCCCGCTCGGTGCTGTCGCCTTCGGCCACGCGGCGATGGTAGTGGTAGCCGTTCGTTCCGCTGGACGGATGCGACACACTCGCAACGTGAACCCCGACCGGCAGCTCTCCGACCTCGAACGTCGTGCCCTCGACGCCGTCGACGTCCGCGGCGTCCTGACCGACCTGCGCGAGCTGGTCGCGATCCCCAGCGTCGGTGGGACCGAGGGCGAAGTGGACGCCCAGCGCTGGTGCGCCGAGCGGCTCACCGGGCTCGGCCACCACGTCGACCACTGGCGCATCGACGTCGCCGAACTCGCCGCCGCAGAAGGCTTTCCCGGCCAGGAAGCCGACCGCGACGTCGCCTACGGCTGCGTCGGTGCGCTGGGCGAGGGCGAGCCCGCGCTCGTGTTCTGCGGCCACACGGACGTGGTGCCGCCGGGCGACCTGGACCGCTGGCCGGACCGCGATCCCTACACGCTGCGGATCGACGACGGCATCGCCGCCGGCCGCGGCACCTGCGACATGAAGGGTGGCGTCGCGGCGTTCTTCGGCGCGCTGGAAGCACTGCGAACCGCGGGCGTGCGGCTCCGCCGACCGCTCGCCGTGCACGCGGTCAGCGGCGAGGAGGACGGCGGACTCGGCGCGTTCGCCACGCTGCGCCGCGGGCACCGCGGTGCGGCGTGCGTCCTGGCCGAGCCCAGTGCCGGCACGATCGTCGCCGCCAACGGCGGGTCGCTGACGTTCCGGCTGGAGGTCACCGGCCAGGGAACGCACGGCTCCACCCGCTACCGAGGGGTGAACGCCCTCGACAAGCTGGCGCAGCTGCTTCCCGCGCTCCGTGACCTGGAACGGCGCCGCAACGCCGAACCGGACCCGCTGGTCGCCCACCTGGAGATCCCGTACCCGCTGTCGGTCGGCATGGCCAGGGCAGGCGACTGGGCCAGCACCGTCCCCGACCTCGCGATCGCCGAGGGCCGCTACGGCGTCCGCCTCGACGAGGCGATCGACGAAGCGAAGGCGGAGTTCGCCGACGCCATCGCCCGCGCCTGCGCCGCCGACCCGTGGCTCGCCGAACACCCGGTGCGGGTCACCTGGCCCGGCGGAACCTTCGCCAGCGGCAGGCTGCCGAAAGGCCACCCGCTGCTGGACGAAACCACGACCGCGATCGTCGACGCGGGCGGGCGAGCACCGGAAGTGCTCGGCGCCCCGTACGGCACGGACCTGCGGCAGTACGCGGCAGCCGGAGTGCCCACGTTGCAGTACGGCCCCGGCGACGTCCGGTACGCCCATGCCCACGACGAGCACGTGTCCATCGCCGAACTGGAGCAGGTCACCCGGACCTACGTCCTGCTGGCGATGCGGCGGTGCGGCGTGGCCGGTTGATGGCGTGGCCGGTTGATCAGGTGGCGCCGTTGCCGCTCCGATGGTTCCGGTATCCGGGTTGCCCCAGGATCGATGACCGCGCCGAGATGCTGCGGAGGTCGACCGAGCGGCGAGAAACCGGAATAGCAGTGATGCCGGACGGGTTGCGGGATCAAACGCCCGGATCTGCCGGTCCGAGTCCGGTTGCCCGTGCCGCCGATCTACCCGCAGCAACCTTCCGAAGCGGAGTTCAGTGGAAGTCGCGGGAGGTGGACGGGATGCGCATGTCCAGGCGCTGGAGGCGTTCGGCTCTGAGGTTGGTCACCCCCTCTGCTCGTTCCACGGTTCCCCGCACCAGCAGGGCGGCGCTGGTGCGGCCGATCTTGCGGTAGCGGGCCCACAGGCCCGGTGAGCACACCACGTTGATCATTCCGGTTTCGTCCTCCAGGTTCAGAAACGTGATGCCGCCCGCCGTCGCGGGGCGCTGGCGGTGCGTGACCGCTCCGCCCACCAGCACCCGGGTGCCGTTGTCCACTTCGGACAGTTGTGCCGCCGGGAGCGCGCCCATCTCGTGCAGTCGGCCGCGGAGGAACTGCAACGGGAAGCTGTCCGGGGAAACCCCGGTGGCCCACACGTCCGCAGCCGCCATGTCCACCCCGTCCATGCCCGGTAACGCGGGAGCTGTGGCAGCCACCGTGGTTCCTGGCAGCCGGTCCGGGCGGTCGCCCGCAGCAGCGGCGGCGTGCCACAACGCTTCGCGCCTGGAGAGCCCGAAGCAGCCGAAAGCTCCTGCCGTGGCAAGCGCCTCCATCTGGGGGGCCGTCAGGGTCAATCGCCGGGCCAGGTCGGCCATGTCCCGGTACGGGCCACCGTTCGCCCGCTCCGCCACCAGTTGCCCGGCGACCTCGTCGCCGATCGTGCGGACCGATGCCAGCCCCATCCGGACCGCCTTCCCGCCCTCGCTGGCCGGATCCGGTTCGAGATCGGCCTGCTCCCGGCTCGCGTTGATGTCCGGGCCGTGCACCAGCACGCCGTGTCTTCGGGCGTCCGCGACCAGCGACTGCGGCGAGTAGAAGCCCATCGGCTGCGCTTTGAGCAGCGCGGCGCAGAACACCGCGGGGTAGTAGCGCTTGAACCAGGCGCTGGCGAACACCAGCAGCGCGAAGCTGAGCGCGTGGCTCTCCGGGAAGCCGAAGTTGGCGAAGGCGAGCAGTCTCGCGTAGATCCGCTCGGCTAGTTCGCCCGTGATGCCGTTCGCCGCCATCCCTTCGTACAGCCGCCCCCGGAGCCGCTCCATCCGCTGCGCGGAACGTTTCGCCCCCATCGCACGGCGCAACTCGTCGGCCTCGCCCGCCGAGAACCCCGCGACGTCGACCGCGAGCTGCATCAGCTGCTCCTGGAACAGCGGGACGCCCAGGGTCTTCTCCAGCGCCCCCTTCATCAGCTCGTGGTCGTAATCCCAGTCCTCCTCACCGTTGCGGCGGCGGATGTAGGGATGCACCGAGCCGCCCTGGATCGGCCCGGGCCGGATCAGCGCTACCTCCACCACGAGGTCGTAGAACTCGCGCGGCCGCAACCGAGGCAGCGTCGCGAGCTGCGCCCGGCTCTCCACCTGGAACACGCCGATGGCGTCCGCCCGTTGCAGCATCGCGTAGACCTCGGGGTCGGTGAGGTCCAGCTCGCCGAGGTCGACCTGGATGCCGTGGTGCTCCCCGGCCAGGTCGATCGCGTAGTGCAGCGCCGAGAGCATTCCCAGGCCCAGCAGGTCGAACTTGACCAGGCCGACCGACGCGCAGTCGTCCTTGTCCCACTGCAACACCGTCCGGCCCGGCATCCGCGCCCACTCCACCGGGCAGATCTCGCTGACCGGCTGGTCGCAGATCACCATGCCGCCGGAGTGGATCCCCAGGTGGCGCGGGTGGCCCGTGAGCTCGTCGGCCAGCTCGCGCACCTGCTCGGGGATGTCGCTGTCGTCCGGCAGCGCTCCCCAGTGCTCGATCTGCTTGCTCCAGGCGTCCTGCTGCCCCGGCGAGTACCCCAGCGCCCTGGCGACGTCGCGCACCGCGGACTTCGGCCGGTAGGTGATCACGTTGGCCACCTGTGCCGCGTGGGTGCGGCCGTACTTGCGGTAGACGTACTGGATCGCCTCCTCCCTGCGGTCCGACTCGATGTCCAGATCGATGTCCGGGGGACCGTCCCGCTCCGGCGCCAGGAACCGCTCGAAGAGCAGGTCGTAGCGCACCGGATCGACGTTGGTGATCCGCAGCGCGAAGCAGACCGCCGAGTTCGCCGCCGAGCCGCGGCCCTGGCAGAGGATGTCCGTCTCGCGGCAGAAGGACACGATGTCGTGGACCACCAGGAAGTAACCGGGGAACTCCAGCCTCTCGATGATGGCCAGCTCGTGCTCGATCTGCCGGTACGCCTCGGGGTTCTCCTGCGGGAGCCCGTAGCGGCTCAGCGCTCCCCGGTAGGTCAGCTCGCGCAGCCAGCCGGCCTCGGTGCGGCCTTCGGGGACGTCGAACGGCGGCAGCTGCGGGGCGACCAGCCTGAGGTCGAAGGCGCACTCCCGCCCGAGCTTCGCCGCCATGTCCACCACGCCCGGGTAGCGGGCGAACCGCTCGGCCATCTCCGCTCCCGACCGCAGGTGATCGCCGGCCCAGGCCGGGAGCCAGCCGTCCATCTCGTCCAGGCTCCGCCTGGCCCGGATCGCGGCGACCACCGCGGCCATGCGGCCGTGTTCCGGTCCGGCCAGGTGCGCCGCGGTGGTGGCCACCGCGGGCAGCCCGGCGTCGGCGGCCAGCTCGAACAGGACGTCGTTGCGTTCCGAGTCGGTGGGCAGGCCGTGGTCGGTGAGCTCCACCGCGACGTTGTCGCGACCGAACAGCGCCACCAGCCGGTCCAGCTCCGCGGCGGCTTCGGCCCGGCCGCCGGACTCCAGCGCTGAGCGCACCGTGCCCTTGCGGCAACCGGTCAGCACCAGCCAATGCCCCTCGGCCGCCGCCGCCAGCTGTTCCAACTGGTAGGTGGGTCTGCCCTTCTCCCGGCCGGCGAGCTGTCCGGCGCTGATCTCCCGGCACAGCCGGGTGTAGCCGGCGGGATCACGGGCGAGGACCAGCAGGTGCCGGCCCTCGGGATCGGCGATCCCGTTCTGCGGCGCCGAGAGGCCGAGGCTCAGCTCGGTGCCGAACACCGTCCGGACGTCGTGCTCGGCCGCCGCTTCGGCGAAGCGCACGACTCCCTGCATGCCGTCGTGATCGGTGAGCGCGATCGCTTCCAGGCCGAGCCGCGCCGCCTCCGCCACCAGCTCCTCGGGATGGCAGACGCCGTCGAGGAAGCTGAAGTTCGAGTGCGCGTGCAGCTCCGCGTAGGGGGTCGGCGGAGAACCCGGTGGATCCACCGCCGCCTCGTAGGGCGCTCGTTTCCGGCTCCACGCCGGGCTGTCACCACCGTCTCCGGGGTAGTGCTCGTCGCGCGGAATCGATCGCCCGGAGAGGACTTTCTCCAGTTCGGACCAGGTGTGCGGGGGGTTGAACCAACTCATGACCCCAGTGAACTCCCGTTCGAATCACCATCGCCAGCAAATCCGCCCCACTCCACTCGAACGAGTGTTCCCATCACCGGTACGCCCCCTGGACCCACCAGCGTTCGTCCTCGTGGACCAGCAGCAACGCCACCTCGTTGCCGTCCTCCCCCGCTTCGAGCACGACCTGCACCCGGACCACCGCACGGGCACCGGCGTCCACCCACCAGCGCTCCGAAACCGGCCAGGGGCCGGCCCAGCCGGACACCGCGCGCGACCGGCCGCCCGCCACCAGGACCCGGTCCGGGGCGGCGGTGAGCCGCTGCCGATCGGTGATCTCCACCGGCAGCCCGTCCGCGTCGAGGACCACCGCGGGCCACGGCGAGTCCGGCAGCACCGTCGGCGACGGCGCCGGGAGGCGCCCCGGCCACGGCCGGTCCGGCTCCAGCGCGGGCCGCCGCTCGTCGCCCCACGACACCAGGCGCACCTGGTCCCGCAGGTCGCGGCCACCGCCCAGCACGCCGATCAGGACCGCGTCCGGACCGAGCATGCCCTGCACGCGCACGAACGCGCGGCCCGCGCGGGCGTCCGCCGCGCCGGTGCTGGAGTTGATCAGGTCCAGTTGCAGCCCGCCAGCGCCGACCACCTCCTCCGGGTGCAGCGACAGCACCCCCACCCCGGCGGTCGGGCGCTCCGCTCCGCGCCTGCCGCTGAGCCAGCCGTCGAGCTGCCAGCGCACCCGGTCCGCGGTGCCCGAGGGGGTCAGCGGCTCAGCACAACGCCACATCCGGTGCAGCTCCTCGCCGTGCTCGGTCCGGGCCGAGATGCCCAGCCTGGTGCAGGCCAGGCCGAGCTCGCCGAGCCGGACGTGCAGCCGCTCCGCCAGCGCCCTGGCCGCGAACGCCGCGGCGTCCACCCGGTCCACCGGCGGGTCGAAGTTCTCCGCGACGGTCAGGTCCGGCGGGAGCGGCCTGCGCTCCGGAGGGCGCTCCTCCTCGCCGCGCGCCGCCCGGTGCGCCATCAGCGCGTCCCGGCCGAACCTGGTCGAGACCGCCGTGGCGGACAGCGCGGCGAACTCGCCCAGGGTGCGGATTCCCAGCCTCCGCAGCAGATCCACCAGCTCACCGCGTTCCACACCGGGGTGGTCGATCTCGTCGATCCGCAGCGGAGCCAGGAACTCCGGGCTGCCTCCGGGCTCGACGACCACGCCGGACCGGGCGGCCAGGATCGCCGCGAACAGGCCGTCCGCGAAACCGATCTGGCACTCGGCTCCCGCCTGGGCCGCGACCTGGTCCACGATTCGCTCGGCAGCGTCCACTTCGGACCCGAAGTAGCGCGACGGCCCCTTCGCCGGCAACGCGACCAGGCCCGGTCGCACGATCTCCACCCCCGGCGCCAATGCTTCGACCGCCATCACGACCGGCTCGAACAGCCGCGCGTCCCGCGCCGGATCGTGTTCGCAGACGACCAGGTCCGGGCAACGGCCCTGCGCCTCGCGGCGGCGCATGCCCCTGCGGACACCGTGCTCCCTGGCCGTTTCCGAGCAGGCCAGGACCCGGTTGGCGACGAACACCGCGGCAGGGGTCAGCGGCTCCAGACCCGCCGCCGCGACCGCCGCGACCACCGGCCAGTCCGGGCACCAGACGACGAGACGTCGAGGTGGCATCGGGCATCACCCCGCAACCGGCCGGAGTACCGCGGGTCCTTCCCGGACCTCGCTCACCGGACCGCCGCGGCCGGGCAGCAACAGCCGGCACGTGCGCGGCCGGGACGCCGCACCGCGACCGGCGGCCTGCACCGTGATCTCTCGTTCCCGCAGGTAGCCGTGGCCGTCGCCGACTCCGCTCCAGCGCCCCTGCGTGCACCGCAGCCGCACTTCGGCACCGGGCCACTCGCCGAACGGCACCAGCACCGATCCCCGGTTGCGGGCGCGCGCGGACAACCTGCGCGCATCCGATTCGGGCAGCCGGTGCGGTCCACCGACCACCACCAGGTCCACCCCGTCGAGCAGCGCGGCGATCACGCCCACCGGATCACCGCCGGGCCGGGGGACCAGCGCGAGCCGCGCGATCTCCACCCCCGCCTCGGCGGCAGCGACCAGGCCGAGCCCCGGCAGGCCCACGACCGCCGCCCACGAACCCCGGGCCGTCGCTTCGGCCAGCACCGCGAACAGCAGGGACACCGATCCGTGGACCGCCACCGTGCTGCCACGGCGAAGGCCAGGCCATGGCAGCACGGCGGCGAGTTCCGTCCGCATGGGCAGCACCCGTCCCGCAACAGGACCGCCCCCGGCATCGACGGCCGGCGCTCCCACGGACACCCCGTCAGCCGTGGTCACCCCGTCCAGCGCCGTCAATGACGCCACGGACATTGCCGCCTCCCCTCGTCGTCTCCTGGACGTCCCGGCCCCAGCTGGACATCCGTTCGACCGCCATGGGGAAGACGGCGGTCGGATCGCACCGCGCCTTGCACCCCGCAACGCGGCACCACCCGGTGAAGTGGCCGACCCCCGACGGCAGCCACTCCGCAGTGCTTTCGAACTTCGATTTCGAACTGTTTCGAACCTCAGTTCGAACAACTCAAGTAAACCCCGCAGCCGCCGCCGAGTCAAGCATCAGAGGAACACAAGTTCGAATGACCTTCGAAAGCGACCGCCTGAGCAGGGATTCCGCGATCGTGCTCGTAGGCTCTCAGTCCGTGTATCCGCAACAACCTCAGGGCTGGGGCGCTCCCCCGGCCACCTACGTCCCGCCCAAGAAGAAGACCCGGGTGGGCTGCATCGTCTCGATCGTCCTCGCCGTCGTGCTGACCCCGATCCTGGTCGTCGTCGGCGTGATCGGGTACTTCCTCTACGCCGACTACAGCGAGCCGGTGGGCGATCCGCCGACGAACTTCGCCCTTCCCGAGACCTGCGACCTGGTCAGCGCACCGACGTTGCAGCGCCTGCGCACGACCAACCCGGACGTGACCAGCTCCGAGCAACCGGAGTACGGCATCTACAACTGCAACTGGGAGCAGACCCTCGGCCGGGACGGCAACAACCCCCGCTCGCTCCAGGTCAGCGTCAGCACCGGCGGCGAGGAGTCCGAGGCGCAGGCCGACGTCGACTACGCCAGGGAATCCGGCAACGGCGCGCGGGTGTCCGATGTCCAAGGGATCGGCGACGAAGCCGTCCTCAAGGTGACCAGCTCGGGCTGGAGCGGGGCGGAACTGGTGTTCCGCAAGGGAACCACGGTCGTCACGATCGGCTACCACGGATCGGACAAGGGGTTCTTCAGCAACGGCCCCATCCCGGAGGCGGAGTCCGCGGAGGCCGTCAAGTCCGTGGCCGCGGAGGTGGAGCCGAAGGTGTGACCGGTCGCGGGTGGCGGGAACGAGCCCGCCACCCGCGCCGCGTCAGTGCGCGAAGTGGCGGGTGCCGGTGAAGTACATGGTCACGCCAGCCGCCTCGGCAGCGGCGATGACCTGCTCGTCGCGGACCGAACCGCCCGGCTGCACGATGGCTCGCACGCCCGCCTCCATCAGCACCTCGGCGCCGTCCGGGAACGGGAAGAAGGCGTCGGAGGCGCCCACCGCGCCGTTGGACCGGTCACCGGAGCGCGACACCGCCAGCCGCGCCGAGTCCACGCGGTTGACCTGGCCCATGCCGACGCCGACGGTCGCCCCGTCGTTGGCCAGCAGGATCGCGTTCGACTTCACCGCGCGGCACGCCCGCCAGGCGAACTTCAGGTCCGCCAGCGTCGCCTCGTCGACCGCGGAACCGGCCACCAGCCGCCAGTTCGCGGGGTCGTCGCCCTCCGCGTCGACGGCGTCCGAGCCCTGGACCAGCAGGCCGCCCGAGATCGCGCGCAGCTCCACGCGGCCGGACTTCGGCGGCTGCGCGGTGAGGATCCGGACGTTCTTCTTGCGGCTGAGCACGTCCACCGCACCCTCGGCGTAACCGGGGGCCACCACGACCTCGGTGAAGATCTCGGCGATCTGCTCGGCCAGCTTGACCGACACCTCGCGGTTGGTGGCGATCACGCCGCCGTAGGCGCTGACCGGGTCGCACTCGTGCGCCTTGCGGTGCGCGTCGGCGATGTCGTCGGACACCGCGATCCCGCACGGGTTGGCGTGCTTGATGATCGCGACGCACGGCTCGTCGTGGTCGTGCGCGGCGCGCCACGCGGCGTCGGCGTCGACGTAGTTGTTGTACGACATCTCCTTGCCGTGCAGCTGCGCGGCGGCGGCCAGGCCGGTCGCCTCCCCGCCGGAGACGTAGAGAGCGGCCGGCTGGTGCGGGTTCTCGCCGTAGCGCAGCGCGGACCGGCGCTCCCAGGTCTCGCCGATCCAGCCGGGGAAGGCCGAGTCGTCACCGACCGGGACGCGGCTCATCCAGCTCGCCACCGCGACGTCGTAGGACGCGGTGTGCCGGAACGCCGCAGCTGCCAGCTCGACGCGGTCGGCCAGCGTGAAACCGCCGTCGCGGACCTGCTCCAGCACCCACTCGTAGCGGTTGGGGTCCACCACGACGGCGACGTTGGCGTGGTTCTTGGCCGAGGCGCGGACCATCGCCGGGCCGCCGATGTCGATCTGCTCGATCACCTCGTCCGGCGCCGCGCCGGAGGCCACCGTCTGCACGAACGGGTACAGGTTGACCACGAGCAGGTCGAACGCCGCGATGCCGAGCTCGGCGAGCTGGTCCGCGTGGGTCTGCTTGCGCAGGTCGGCGAGCAGGCCCGCGTGCACGCGCGGGTGCAGGGTCTTGACCCGGCCGTCCAGGGCCTCCGGGAACCCGGTCAGCTCCTCGACCGGCGTGACCGGCACCCCGGCCGACGCGATCGTCTTCGCGGTGCCGCCGGTGGAGACGATCTCCACCCCGGCGCCGTGCAGTCCGGTCGCCAGTTCGAGCAGACCGGACTTGTCCGACACGCCGATCAGCGCGCGGCGAACCGGTCGCCGCTCCTGCGAGTTCGCGGTCACGGGATACTCACCTTCCGTCCCCGCACGGTCCAGCCGTGCGATGCCAGCTGTGCCAGGGTGTCCACCAGCAGTCGCCGCTCGACTCCCTTGATGCGTTCGTGCAGGCTCGCCTCGTCGTCGCCGGGCAGCACCTCGACGGCCTCCTGCGCCAGGATCGGACCGGTGTCCACACCCGCGTCGACGACGAACAGCGTGCAACCGGTAACCCGAACGCCATAGTCGAGCGCGTCGCGCACACCGTGCATCCCGGGGAAGGACGGCAGCAGCGCCGGGTGGCTGTTGAGGTAGCGGCCGGCGAACCTGGCCAGGAAGTTCTCGCCGACGAGCTTCATGAAACCGGCCGAGACGACCAGGTCCGGCTCGTGCTCGGCGCACGCGTCGGTCAGCGCCCGGTCCCAGTCGGCCCGGCTCGGGTGGTCCTTGAGGCGCTGCACGAAGGTCGGCACTCCGGCGCGTTCGGCGCGGGCCAGGCCCTCGATGCCGGACCGGTCGGCGCCGACGGCGACCACCCGGACCGGGAAGCCGGGATCGGCGGTCGCGTCCAGCAGGGCCTGCAGCAGGGTTCCGGAACCGGAGACGAGGACGACGACCCGGGCCGGGGCCTGCGTCCTGATCCGGAGCGGTTCCGGCGAATCCGGCGAATCAGCGGTGCTCGGGTTCAGCTTTCGCTCCTGACATGCCTGGGCACGATCTCGCACAGACCATATGCGTCCGCGGTGCCGAGGACATCGTCAGGTCCCGGGGCGAGTGGCGCATCCCTCACCGGGAGGTTTCGTCCACGTCGGCGTCATCCGGGGGTTCGGGGGTTTCGGCTTCGGTGGGGTCGGCTGGGTTTGCTTTGGCCCCGGCTTCGGTGGGGCCGGCGTCGGCGGGGTCCTCGGCGGGCGCTTCGTCGTCGGCGGCGAGGTCTTCCCCGGCCTCGGCGGGGTCTTTCTCGGCTGGGGTGGCTTCGGCGGGCGGCTCGTCGTCGGTGGTCTTGTCGTCTTCGGCGGGCACTTCGTCGGCGGGGTCGGCTGGTTCTTCCTCCGTGGTCTCCTCTTCGACATCCGGGGCGGTGAACCAGCTGACCAGGCCAGCGGGGACGGCGATCCAGCCGAGAGTGAGCGCGCCGACCAGCGCGGGGTGCAGGGTGACCGGGTCGAACGGTCCGTTGCCGAGATGACCGCCGGACAGCACCGCGAGCAGCGCCGCACCGATCGCCGCGGTGCCCGCCGCGACCCCGGCTACGACCAGCCTGCGCACAGGACCGACGTTGAGGCGGAGGCAGATCACCCCGGTCAGGACCCCGACCGCAGGCGGCAGGAGCAGGGCGACCGGCCACCACCCGGCGGGGCCGTCGGACGGGAGGGCCGCCAGCAGCGGGACCTCCGGCACCGGACCGGCCGTGAAGTGCAGCGGCCCCGCCGCGTACCCGCCGATCGACAGGCCCGCACCGGTCGCGAACGACCAGCCCGCGACGATCCCGTTCGGCAGGTACAGCAGCGACAGCACGACCTGGCCGAACGCGTCGCCAGGTTCTCCGGCGCGGTCGAGCGCGGCGATCAGCTCCGGGGCGGACAGGCCGATCGCGGTGAGCGCGACCAGCGCGCCGGTGCCGATCAAGGCCGCGAGAGCGAGCAGGCCCGCCCGCAGGCCGGACCAGATCTCGGCGCCGACCCGCTCCCACACCAGGTAGGCCAGGCCGCAGCGGTTCGCCGTACCCGCGGCCGACGCCAGCGCGGCGGTGAGACCGCAGCAGAGGAACGCGTCAACCGGCTGGGCTCCCACTACGTCGCCGAGCAGCAGCGACACGCCCGTGCCCAGCGCCGCGTGCGACCCGGCCAGCACCGCGATCACCCAGCGGGCCTGGGTCGGCTTGCGCAGCTTCGAGCGCCGGGCCACCTGGTTGGCGGCCGTCGCGGTCAGCCCCGCCACCAGCAGCGTGGGCACGAGCGGGAGCAGGCTCAGCGGTGATCCGAGGATCGACAGCGGTACCTGGTGCGCGGCCAGCCACCCCGGCAGCGCGGCGAGCAGGACCGCGCCGACGGAGAAACCGCCGTCCTCGGCCGTGCTCGTGATCAGTGCGAGCAGCCCCGCCAGAGCGAGATAGCCGAGCAGCGGGACCAGGACCGCCGCGGCGGCGAGCCACAGCCACCGGAAACCGGGGCGGCGGTCGGACTCTCCTGCGGCGATGGCATGGGGGATCGAATCGAGCACGGACACGGGCCGAATGTCGCATCGAACATTAGCCCGAACGGGTTCAACACGCCGCCGACTACGCCCATCGAGCTACCGGTGAGCAGCGAAAAGGCGCCGCCCGGAACACCGGACGACGCCTCCTGCGGGACCGCTCAGAAGCCGGGGTGCGGCATCTGGCGCGTGCCCTGCGAGCCACCGGGCTGGCCGCCCTGCGGCGGCGGGGACGACGGCGGCTGGCTCGGGCCTCCGCTCTGCGGCGGCTGGCTCGGCTGCGCGGGCTGGCCGCCCGGATTCTGGCCACCCTGAGCCTGACCGCCCTGCGGCTGGCCACCTTGAGCCTGGCCGCCCTGGGGCTGGCCACCCGGGTTCTGGCCGCCCAGCGGCTGAGCGCCCGGGTTCTGACCACCCGGCGGCTGGCTCGGCTGTGCCGGAGGCGCGGGCTGCGGCGGCTGCGCCGGAGCCCCGCCCGACGGCGGGTTCCACCCGGCGGGCTGCGGTCCGGACGGCGGGTTCCAGCCGGGCTTGGGGTGCGGCCCGGACGGCGGCCCCCACTGCGGCGGCGCCGGGAATCCACCGGAGTCCGGGTTCTCCCGCCTGGGCTCCGCCGACGGCTTCGGGGTCAGGGCCGACGGCGAGACGACGTCGTTCTCGATCAGCAGCGCGGTCACCGCGGCAGCGGCCTGGACCAGCGCCACCAGCAGGACGACCACCATGATCCCGGCCGACAGCCCGCCGACGAGCTGCTGGAGGAATCCGAGCGCGGCGTAGACCGACAGCGGCGCGACCGCGTACAGCGTGTTCGGCGCCTTCGGCAGCAGCCGCAGCGCGCCCAGGCCGGCCGCGGTGATCAGCGCGAACCCGGACATGCTCGTGACCGCGGAGGCGTCGACGAAGCCCAGGACGTAGCCGACCGCACCGGTTCCGGCGATCACCAGGGTGAGGATCAGGTTCAGGTCGGGCCCCGACGAGCCCGGCCGCGACGACGCGGGTGGAGGCGTTCCGTGCGGAACGGACATGGCGGACTCCTCTTGGAAAGCACGGGGAAAGCGACCTCGACGCTATCGAATCGAGACCGGCGGAGGGGCCCAGGGCGATCGGAACAACAAAAACAGCCGGGGCCGGACACCGTTGCGGCGTCCGGCCCCGGCGGGCGGGTGCGCGGGGTCAGCCCCCGATCACCTCGCGCATCAGCTTCGCGGTCTCGCTGGGGGTCTTGCCGACCTTGACGCCGGCCGCCTCCAGGGCCTCCTTCTTCGCCGCGGCGGTGCCCGACGAACCGGAGACGATGGCGCCCGCGTGGCCCATGGTCTTGCCCTCCGGCGCGGTGAAACCGGCGACGTAACCCACCACCGGCTTGGTGATGTTGGCCTTGATGTACTCGGCCGCCCGCTCCTCGGCGTCGCCGCCGATCTCGCCGATCATCACGATCGCCTCGGTCTCCGGGTCGTCCTGGAACGCCTGGAGCGCGTCGATGTGGGTGGTGCCGATGATCGGGTCGCCGCCGATGCCGACAGCGGTGGAGAAACCGATGTCGCGCAGCTCGTACATCATCTGGTAGGTCAGCGTGCCCGACTTGGACACCAGGCCGATCTTGCCAGGGCCGGTGATGTCGGCCGGGATGATGCCGGCGTTGGACTTGCCGGGCGAGATGACACCGGGGCAGTTCGGCCCGACGATCCGGGTCTTGTTGCCGGTGGCGTTGGCGTGCGCCCAGAAGTAGGCGGAGTCGTGCACCGGGATGCCCTCGGTGATCACGACGGCCAGCGGGATCTCGGCGTCGATGGCCTCGATCACGGCGTCCTTGGCGAACTTCGGCGGCACGAACAGCACCGAGACGTCGGCGCCGGTGGCCTCCATGGCCTCCTTGACGGTGCCGTAGACCGTGAGCTGCTTGCCCTCGATCTCGACGACCTGACCGGCCTTGCGCGCGTTGACACCGCCGACGATGTTGGTGCCGGAGCGCAGCATCCGCGCGGTGTGCTTGGTGCCCTCGGAGCCGGTGATGCCCTGGACGATGACCTTGCTGTTCTCGTTGAGGAAGATAGCCATCGGTCACGCCCCCGCAGCAGCAAGTTCGGCGGCCTTGTCGGCCGCGCCGTCCATGGTGTCCACCACCGTGACGACGGGGTGGTTGGCCTCGGCGAGGATGCGACGGCCCTCTTCGACGTTGTTGCCGTCGAGGCGGACGACCAGCGGCTTGGTGGCCTCGTCGCCCAGGATCTTCAGCGCCTGCACGATGCCGTTCGCCACGGCGTCGCAGGCGGTGATCCCGCCGAAGACGTTGACGAACACGGACTTGACGTCCGGGTCGCCCAGGATGACGTCCAGCCCGGCGGCCATGACGTCGGCGGAGGCGCCGCCGCCGATGTCGAGGAAGTTCGCCGGCTTGACGTTGTTGTGCTTCTCACCGGCGTAGGCGACGACGTCCAGGGTGGACATGACCAGCCCCGCGCCGTTGCCGATGATGCCGACCTCGCCGTCGAGCTTGACGTAGTTGAGGTCCTTGGCCTTGGCCTTGGCCTCCAGCGGGTCCTCGGCGTCCTTGTCGACGAGCTCGGCCTGCTTCGGCTGGCGGAACGAGGCGTTCTCGTCCAGCGTGACCTTGCCGTCCAGCGCGATGACCTTGCCCTGCGGGTCCTTGACCAGCGGGTTGATCTCGACGAGGGTGGCGTCCTCGGCGACGAAGGTCTCCCAGAGCTTGACGATCACCTCGACGACCTGGTCGGCGATCTCGGCCGGGAACTTCGCGGCCTCGACGATCTCGCGCGCCTTGGCCGCGTCCACGCCCTGGATCGGGTCGATGGCGATCTTGGCCAGCGCCTCGGGCTTGGTCGCCGCGACTTCCTCGATCTCCATGCCGCCCTCGACCGAGGCCATCGCCAGGAAGTTGCGGTTGGCGCGGTCCAGCAGGAAGGAGAAGTAGTACTCGTCGACGATGTCGGATGCGGTGGTGATCAGCACCCGACGGGTGATGTGGCCCTTGATGTCCAGGCCGAGGATCGCCTCCGCCTTGGTCTTGGCCTCATCCGGGGTCTCGGCCAGCTTCACGCCGCCGGCCTTGCCCCGGCCCCCGGTTTTCACCTGGGCTTTAACGACCACGGGCCCGCCGAGCTGTTCGGCGGCTGCCTTGGCCCCATCGGAATCGGTTGCCACGGAGCCGGGCAGCGTCGGCACGCCGTGGGAGGCGAAGAGTTCCTTCGCCTGGTACTCGTACAGGTCCACGCGAGTCTCCTGCGACGTCGGTGTCGGACCCGGTGACGATATCGACCTGCGGTAACGCTTGGGGCGGCGCGTCCGGTGAAGTGGCTCACCCGGAAAGCCCAACAACGCCTGGTGAATGCATCAAGGCCAGCGGTTTTGCGGCCCAACGAGCTTCCGGGGGCCACTCGCAGTGACGAACTCCACTGGTCCAATGGGGACTCAGGCGTCCACGAACGCCTTCTCCGCGCGGGCTCGCGCGGCGACCACGGCAGTGCAGGCGAACATCACGAGGGCAGCGATCCCCGCCCACAGGCCGAGGCCGGGACCGGAGCCTTCCGCGCGGGCGGCGGTGAGCGGGAGTTCGAGCACCCGGACCGCCACCACGACCCCGCCGCCGCACAGCAGCGCCGAGGCGCGCGCGGGTCGGCACCGGGGGGCCAGCAGCGCGGCGCCGATCACTGCGGTAAGGGCGGCGACCAGACCCCACGACGTCGTGGAGAAGTCGGAGAACACGCCGGGCGGCGTGTAGCCGGGCGCGACGATGACCGGCAGGACCAGCGACAACGCGCCGAGCACGCCCGCGACGGCGGAGAGCGCGAGCACGGTCCGGTTCACCTCGTTCTCGGTCAGGTCGACGTCGTCGCGTTCGACCCCGCCCGCCAGCGCGGCGACGATCGCGGCGGCGATGCCCACGAGCACGCCCACACCCGCTGCCCACGCGCCGATCTCGGCGGTCGCTCCGGCGCCCTGGACCGCAGTGAACACGGTGTCCAGCACCGCCGCCGCGACGAGCGGGAGCACGGACCACGCCACCGTCAGCACGGGGCGGACGAGCAGGGCCAGGCCCGGGACGAGGACCGTGATGCCGAGCCCGGCCAGCACCAGACCGGCGGGCCAGAGCATGCGGGCCGAGTACAGCGGCGGCTGGCTCAGGTAGGAAGGCATCTCCAGCTGGGGCGTCAACGCGGCGAGCACGAACAGCACCCCGGCGATCAGCGCGAGAACACCGGCCGTCGTGAGCAGCCGGGACAGGGTCGGCAGCAGCAGCTCGCCCGCCTCCGCGTCGGACGGGATCCGGCCCGCGGGCAGCGCCAGGACTGCCAGCGCCACCGCGGCCAGCACCATCAGCACCGGGCCTGCCTCGAAGTGCAGCGCGTCGACGACCGCTGCCGCGAACACCGGCGGGACGGCCACCCCCGCGATCGCCAGCGCGAGCCCGAGCAGCCCGCCCCGCGCCACATCGGGATCGGCGGAGCCCGCGACGAATCCGCCGACGCAGGGCACGGCCAGCGCCAGCAGCAGTCCGCCGACGAGCACGACGACCGGCGAGTCGACCGCCGCGCGGGGAAGGAGGTACGGGTCGTCGGAGGAGAAGGGCGTCATCAGCGCGCCGACCGCGGCGACGACCGAAGCGCACAGCACCCCGGCGAGCAGGCCCTGCCGCCGGGAGCCCGAGTCGGCCCCGGAATCACCGGGCTC
This sequence comes from Saccharopolyspora taberi, assembly GCF_039534165.1. Lineage (NCBI taxonomy): Bacteria > Bacillati > Actinomycetota > Actinomycetes > Pseudonocardiales > Pseudonocardiaceae > Saccharopolyspora > Saccharopolyspora taberi. The sequence goes on from NZ_BAAAUX010000020.1 coordinate 18,524, forward strand.
CCGGCCGCGGAACGCGAGCACCCCGGCGACCACCGTCGCGACGTGACCGGCGATCAGCAGCCAGACGCCGGTGGCGGGCCTGAGCGGGTCGAGCGTGTTGGGCAGCAGGAGCTCGGGGCGGGCCGCGAGGCCGGCGTCGACGACGAGCTGGAGGTCGAGCACGATCCGGGCGGGCGCCAGCACCGCCGGGGCGATCAGCACCGCGGCGGCCGTGCCCGGCCTGTCCCGCTGGCCGAACAGCAGCGCGAGCGCGGGCGGGAGCACCGCGAGGACCAGCAGCAACGGCCAGGACGGGAACGCGGCGGCCAGGTCCGGCTCGACGAGCCCGGCGATCGGGGCCAGGCCGAGCAGCAGCGCGCCGACGGCGGCTGCGGCGATCGCGATGGTCGGTTTGGGCGGGTTCCCCGCCGGGCTCGGAGCGTCGGGCCGCGCAGTCACCGGGCGAAGCTAGCAACCGGAGCAGGGCCTCGGCAGCCCGCCCGCGCAACTCGGAGCACGGATGTTCACTCGCCGCTTCCCCTCCTGCCGGAATTCACCCGCAAAGGGGGAAGCCCCGGCCGGAAGCGGCCTGCCCGGGCGGACGTCCGCGGACCGGGCTCGGGGCGCCGCGGCACGTCTCCCTCTGAGCAGTGACGCCCGGATGGAGCACGCCAGGTTGTCCCTCAGAACGGTTTTTTCTGTGACTTACGACACATTCAGTGACTCTCGGGTGGCCGATGCGCGGAAAACCAATTGCACTGTTCCCTCAATCGTGACCCACTTCCTCGATCACGAAGCGCCAGGCAGTACCGCTGAGTAGCCTCCCCGCGTTCGCGTCATGACGGTTGGTGATCAAGGTCGGGCGACTGCCCGCGACCACTCCCCGTAGAACCGAGGTAACTGATCGGGATTTGCCCCTAGGGGATCAGCTTGGTTACTGTCCTCCGGTCCGTTGTCACGGTCTGATCACGAACGCCGGTTCCCCGACCGGCCCGGAACCCCGTCCGGTGCCCCGTGGTCAGGCTCCCCGAGACGGAAGGGCAGGCATTGGCTCGACACCGCTCCCCCGGCGGCGAACAATCTTCCCCGGTTCTTGAGGCGACGCGCCCCGGCGCCGCCTCCGGAACGCGGGGTGCGCACCGGATCCCGTCACCCCCGTCGGTGCTGCGCGGCCGCGTGGTCGTCGCCGCCGTCGCCGCAGGCGCCTTCGTGGCCGCCGGGCAGTCGATGGCCGCGGGCGAAGGAAACCCCGGCACCGAACACGACGACTTCGAGCTCGCCTCGAACGACGCGGCTGCCTCGTTCGGCACCGCCGCGGACTCCTACACCGGCATGGGAGGTTCGGCTCCCGCCCCCGAGGTGCTGCCGGTCGCCCAGACCACCGACGGCAGCGCCGAGCTGGCGAAGCTCAACCGCAGCTCCCAGGTCACCAAGGCGCTCGCCCAGGAAGAGGCCACCCGGATCGCGGCCGAGGAAGCGGCGAAGCGGCCGAAGATCGTGTCCCCCGCCGCCGGCCGGTTCACCTCCGGCTTCGGTGGCCGCTGGGGCACCACGCACTACGGCATCGACATCGCCAACGCCAAGGGCACGCCGATCGTCTCGGTCGCCGACGGCACCGTCATCGAGGCGGGACCCGCCAGCGGCTTCGGCCTCTGGGTCCGGGTGCAGCACGACGACGGCACGATCACCGTCTACGGCCACGTCAACACCATCACGGTGAGCGAGGGCGAGACCGTCAAGGCGGGCGACCAGATCGCCACGATGGGCAACCGCGGCTTCTCCACCGGCACCCACCTGCACTTCGAGGTGTGGAACGCCAGCGGGAAGAAGATCAACCCGCTGCCCTGGCTGCAGGAGCGCGGCGTCTCGGTCGCCTGATCTCCAGCACGACGTAGCAGGCAGCCCCGGCCGGTCCCCCGACCCGGCCGGGGCTGTTGCGCGTCCGCGGTCGGTCAGCGCGAACGCTCCTGTTCCTCCCATTCCGCCACCAGCTTGGGCAGCGCGTGGCGGTAGAACTCGAAGAAGCGCCGCGTCTGGTCCAGCCGGGCACCGGCGCGGCTGTCCTCGCCGACCGCGGCCAGGCCGTCGGCCAGCGTCCGCTCGAATCCGCGAAGCATCTCGTCGCGGTTGGTCAGGTTGTGGAACCACATGTCGTCCCGGACGACGTAGTGGTCGCGGCGCTGCCCCGGCTCCCGCTCGCGCGTGACCAGGTGGATCTGCTCCAGGTAGCGAACCGCGCCGGAGACCGCCGCCGGGCTGATGCCGAGCAGCTCGGCCAGTTCGGACGCCGTCCTGGTCCCGTTCTCGGCCGCGAGGATGCCGACGAACACCCGGGCGGCCATCCGCGGCATGCCGCTGTTGGCCAGGTCCAGGGCGAACCGCTCGATGAAGCGGAGCACGGCGTCGTCCTGCCTGCGCTCGGGCTGTTCCTCGACATGTTCTTCGCTCACACCACTGAGTTTATACGGTTCTCTTATTTCATGATTTTGTGAAATGAGTGTAGCGTAAGCCGCATGGCCGAACAGATCAGGTTGACCGGCGCGCAGGAGACCCTGATGGGCACCCTGCACGCCAAGGCGGTCGACGCGTGCACCGCCGATCCGGTGCTCGGCGATGCCATCGCACTCGATCTCTCGAAGCGCATCGACTACGACTTCCGGCGGCTGAAGATGAAGCCCGCGGACCGGATGGCGGTGGTGCTCCGGACGAACCGGCTCGACGCCTGGGTGCGCCGGTTCCTCGCCGGCCACCCCGACGCCGTGGTGCTGCACCTGGGCTGCGGGCTCGACGCCCGCGCGTTCCGGATCGACGCGCCGGTGGAGTGGTTCGACGTCGACCACCCCGACGTGATCGAACTGCGGGACCGGCTGTTCCCGTCCCGGGACGGCTACCGCACGATCGCCGCGTCAGTCACCGAAACCGGCTGGCTGGAGCAGATCCCGGCCGACCGGACGACGCTGGTCATCGCCGAGGGCCTGCTGATGTACCTCGGGCAGCTCGACGCGGTCGGGCTGCTGCGCCGGATGACCGACCGCTTCCCGGACGGGGAGATGATGTTCGACGCGGTGCGGCCGTGGGTGCTGCGCCTGTCCCGCTACTCGGGTTTCCTCCGCGTGACCGGCGCGTCCTTCGGCTGGGCCGTCGGCGATCCGCACGACGTCGAACGCCAGGTGCCGGGACTGCGGCTGGTCGCCGAGCACTCGCCGGTGACCGACCCGGAACTGGTGCGGATGCCTGCCGCCGAGCGCCTCAGCGCCCGCGCCATGGCGCCCATCGCACCCCTGCGCAACGCGATCCGGTTGCTGCGCTACCGGTTCTGAGGAGATGCGGCATGAGAATCGTGATCCACTCGTTCGGTACCCGCGGTGATCTTGCGCCGTTCACCGGGCTCGGCGCCCGGCTCCAGCAGGCCGGGCACGAGGTCGCCGTCGGCGTGCACGAATCCTTCGCCCCGATGGTGCGGGCTGCCGGGCTGGAGCACCGGCCGCTCGCGGGCGACGTGCGCGCGCTGCTCGCCGGGGACACCGGCCGGGAGCTCGAACGCGGCGGCGCCGGGGTCCGGTGGATGACCAGGACGATGTCCAAAGCAGGCAGCTACAACGAGACCATGAACCAGCTCGGCGAGAGCATCGCCGAGGCCAGCCGGGACGCAGACCTGCTGCTCCTGCACCGGGGAACGCTGTTCCACGGCTACGTCGTCGCCAAGGCGATGGGCATCCGGAGCATGCTCACCGACCTGTTCCCCAGTTCGCTGGCCGTTACCGGGGAGTTCCCGCCGGTCATGTTCGGCGCGCGGTCGTTCGGCAGGTGGGGCAACCGGGCGCTCGCGACCGGATTCCCGCGCCTGGTCTCGCCGCTGCTCGGGTTCGCCAAGGATTTCCAGCGCCGCATGGGGGTTCCGGCCGTCGGGCTCAGCGGCACCTACCGCGAGATCGACCGGTCGCGGTGGCCGATCCTGCACGGGTTCAGCCCGCTGATCGTGCCCCGGCCCGCGGACTGGCGGCCGGGCATCGACGTCGTCGGCTACTGGTGGCCGCGGCCGGACCCGGCGTGGCAGCCGCCCGCCGAACTCGTGGACTTCCTGGAGTCCGGTCCGCCGCCGGTGTACTTCGGGTTCGGCAGCATGGCGCAGAACAACCGCGAACGGCTGTCGGAGGTCGTCACCGAGGTGGTGCGCCGGACGAAGGTGCGCGCGGTCGTGCAGGCCGGGTGGTCCGGGCTTTCCGCCGCGGGGGACGACGTGCTCGCCATCGGCGACGCCCCGCACGAGTGGCTGTTTCCGCGGATGGCCGCGGTCGTGCACCACGGCGGCGCGGGCACGACCGGCGCGGGGCTGCGGGCGGGCGTCCCGGCGGTCGCCGTGACCGTGCTGGGCGACCAGCCGTTCTGGGGTGAGCGGATGACCCGCGCCGGGGTCAGCCCGGGCTGGACGACGTTGAACTCGCTGACCGCCGAACGGCTCGCCGAACTCGTCGGCGCCGCCGTGACCGATCCCGCGCACCAGCGGCGAGCGCGGGAACTCGCCGAGGGGATCGCCACCGAGGACGGCGCGGGGCGCGTGGTCGACGTGGTGAGCAGGATGGAGTCATGACGGAACGGATCGACCTCACCGGGGCACCGGAGACCATGCTGGCGACGCTGTACCTGCGGGCGCTGGACAGCCGGTCGCCGGACAGCATCCTGGGCGACCGGCAGGCCGCCGAAGCGGTGGACCGCATCGACTACGACTTCGCGAAGTTCCGGGTCCGGCAGAAGGACGCGCCTTCGGTCGCGATCCGCGCCAAGGTGCTCGACCAGTGGGTCTCCCGGTGCCTCGACGCGCGGCCGGAGGTCACCGTCATGCACCTGGGGTGCGGGCTGGACAGCCGGGTGGACCGCGTCGATCCACCCGCGAGCGTCCGCTGGTACGACGTGGACTACCCGGAGGTCATCGAGCTCCGGCGCAGGCTTTATCCGGCACGGCCGCATTACGAGACGATCGGGTCGTCGGTGACCGCGCCCGGTCTGCTCGACCGGATTCCGGGAGACCTGCCGGTGCTGGTGGTCGCCGAAGGGCTGACGATGTACCTGCCACCGCACGGGGGCATCCGGCTGCTGCATCGGATCACGAAGCACTTCCCCAGCGGTGACATGCTTTTCGACGCCTTCAGCACCCTCGGGGTGAAGCTGTCCAACCGGGCCAACCCGGTCGTGGTCAGTTCGAGATCCCGGCTGTCGTGGGGAATCGACGACCCCCGCGCGCTGGAGGCCAGCGTGCCGGGTCTGGAACTGGTCACGGAGTGGGCGTTCACCGACGCACCCGAGATGGACCGGTACTCCTGGCTGCTCCGGCAAGTTCTGCGCGGGGCGGCCAGGATCACCGCGTTCCGCCGCATGGGGCGGCTTCTGCACTACCGCTTTTGATCAGCCGGCGTCCCGCGGCCTACCGGCTCGGCACGTAGGCGAGGCCGTGGGCGCCCGGCTCGCCCTTGCGCGCGACCGGCAGTTCCCCGACCAGTTCGAGGTTTTCCAGGTCGACCACCGCGACCGTCGACGAAACAGCCGCCGACACGTACGCCCGGCTGCCGTCGGGCGAGGAGCTGGTGGTGAGCGGGAACTTCCCGACCTCGACGGTGCCCAGCAGTTCGTAGGTCTCCGGCGCGAAGACCGACAGCCTGCCGCTTTCCTGGACACCGAGGGTGGAATCGGCGCCCGGGGACATGACGACCTCGCCCACGAGCAGCAGTCCCGTCGAGGTGACGTGGACGGGGAAGACCTGGTGCTCCAGCGGCAGGGTCCGGATGACGGCGTTGGTCGCGGTGTCGATGATCCGAATGCCCGGTTCCGCCGTGTCTCCGGCGAAGTCGCCGTACGGGGTCGCGACGCAGACGTGCTTGCCGTCCGGCGTGATGGCGAGACCCTCGCTGCCGGGCACCTCGACCCTGGCGAGGAAGGTGTCGGTTTCGAGGTCGACGACCGAGACGTACGGGGCTTCCTTGTTGGTGGCGAAGCCGCGCCGGCCGTCCGGGGTGATGTCGAACCAGTGCGGTCCGGGCGCCATCGTGTCGATCCGGCCGACGCGTTCGCGGGACCCGGTGTCGAGGACGACCACGCCGCCGGGCAGTTCGTCGGTGGCCTCCACGCTGATGTAGAGCCGCTGCCGCCCGCGGTCGAGCGCCAGGCCGTGCGGTCCGTGCTCGGGCGAGAGGTCGATCGAGTCGATGATCCGCCGCTGGTCCGGATCGATGACGACGAGTTCGCGGGCCCGTCCGCTGTTGGCGTGGTAGTAGCCCGAGTGGTACGCGTTCGTGCAGTACAGGATCCGGTGGTCGGGGTCGAAGCACAGCTCGTGCGGTTCCGCCGGAACCTCCAGGACGTCGAGCAGTTCGTGCGTGACCGCGTCGAAGAAGTTGACCGTGGGTCCGCTCTGGCTCACGACGGCCAGCACGTCACCGTTGCGCATTGAGGTTCTCCTGGTTTCGGATCGGCCCGCTTTCGCGGGGTCACCACCACCTTCGGCCGGTCCGCGGATTGCCGCCAGCACATCCTCGATACGGAGGCATTGCCCGGAGCGGAACAATGCAGGCCAACCGTCCGAGGAGGGGGAATGGACCTGAACCTGCTGCTGGCCCTGGACGTGCTGCTGGAGGAGCAGAGCGTCACCCGGGCCGCCGAGCGACTGCGGACCTCGCCCGCCGCGATGAGCCGCACCCTGGGCCGGATCCGCCGGGTCCTCGACGACCCGGTGCTGGTGCGGGCGGGGCAGGCGATGGTGCTGACGCCCCGCGCGGTGGAACTGCGCGACGAGGTCCGGACCGTGGTGGAACGCTCGCGCGCCCTGCTCACCCACGGCAAGCCGCTCGATCCCGCGTCGCTGTCCCGGGAATTCACCGTGCAGGCAAGCGACATGCTGGTCACCGAACTGGCGCCGCCGCTGCTCACCCGCGTCCAGCGGGACGCACCGGGCGTGACCCTGCGCTTCGCGCCCGAGGCCACCGAAGGGACACCGGCGCTGCGCGAGGGCCGGGTGGACCTGGAGATCGGGGTGCTCGAACACCTCGATCCGGAAACCCGGACCGAATCCCTCGCGTCGATCCGGCTGGTGGCGGCGGTCCGGCGGGGACACCCGCTGTCGCGGGGGAAGATGACACCGGAACGCTTCGGCTCGGCCGCGCACATCAGCGTTTCGCGCCGCGGCCGGGCACGGGGTCCGATCGACGAGCGGCTCGCCGAACTCGGGCTCAGCCGCCGGGTCGCCGTCGTGCTGCCGAGCCACACCGCAGCGCTGTGCCTGGCTCGCAGCACCGACCTCGTCGCACTCGCCCCGGAACTCCCCGGGAGCCCGCAACACCCCTGTAGCCCAGAACTTCCCGGAAGCGCAGAACTCCCCAGAAGCCCAAAACTCCCTGGAAACACTGCGGATTCCCTCGGCCTGCACACGTTCGAGGTGCCGCTCGACCTTCCGGTGGTGGACGTCGGAATGGCGTGGCATCCGCGCAACGACGCCGATCCCGCGCACCGCTGGCTGCGCGCGCTCGTCCGCGACGTGATCACGGAGGTCGTCACCGGCACGACCCGATGATCGTCCTCTGTGGACGAACGTTAGAGCTTGGTGAGCGGGACGCTGCCGATCAGCATCAAGCGGACGGTGCCCGAACTGCCGAAGTCGATCGTCGCGGTCGCGCGGGGCCCCTCGCCCTCCGTCGCGATCACGGTGCCCAGCCCGTACTTGTCGTGCGTGACCCGGTCGCCCGCTTCGAGCTTGATCGCGACGGCGTCCTTCCAGCCCTTCGCGGGGGTGGAGCGCATGCCCCTGGCCGCGAGCCCCGCCTGCGCGGAGTCCGACCCGGTGCGGTCGAAACCGCCGCCGCGGCTGCCCCACGTGCTGCGCACCTGCGGCGCGGCCCGCTCCGGCTCGATCCGGCGCCAGTGCGTCAGCTCGTCCGGGACCTCGGTGAGGAACCGGGAAGCCGGGTTCGTCATCGGCTGGCCCCACGCCGAGCGCATCATCGCGCGCGACAGGTACAGGCGCTGCCGCGCCCGCGTGATGCCGACGTAGGCCAGCCGCCGCTCCTCCGCCAGCTCGGCGGGCTCGCCGAGCGCCCGCATGTGCGGGAAGATCCCGTCCTCCCAGCCGGTGCAGAACACGACCGGGAACTCCAGTCCCTTGGCGGTGTGCAGGGTCATCAGGGTGACCACACCATCGCCCGACTCCGGCAGCGAGTCCGCGTCGGCCACCAGCGACACCCGCTCCAGGAAGGCCGACAGCGAGTCGTCGGCGGGCACTCCCCGCTCCACGTCGTCCTCGTCCTCGGCGGCGGGCTCCGCCCTGGACACCACGGCCTCGGCGGACGGGTCCGCCTCGCCGTCCACCTGAGCCGGCTCCGGCGACCGGGCCTCGATGAACTCCCGCGCGACCGTCACGAGTTCGGTCAGGTTCTCCACCCTGGTCGCGTCCTGCGGGTCGTCGCTGGCCTCCAGCTCGCCCCGGTAGCCGGTGCGCTCCAGCACCGCTTCCAGCACCTCGGCCACGTCCGTCTCGGCCGCCACGCCGTGCAGTTCGTCGAGCAGGTCGACGAAGCCCGCGATCGCCCGCTGCGAGCGGGTGTTCAGCAGCGGGACCGAGCCCTCCGCCGCCTTGCGGAGCGCGGCGGCGAACGAGATCCGCTCCTGCTCGGCGTGCGCGGCGACGACCGCCTCCGCGCGGTCGCCGATCCCGCGCTTGGGCACGTTCAGGATGCGGCGCAGGCTGACCGTGTCCTCCGGGTTGTCCAGCACCCGGAGGTAGGCCAGGGCGTCGCGGACCTCGCGGCGCTCGTAGAAGCGGACGCCGCCGACGACCCGGTAGGGCAGGCCGAGCCGGATGAACACCTCCTCGAAAACACGGGACTGGTTGTTGGTCCGGTAGAACACCGCGATGTCGTTGAACGTCGCCTCGGCGTCGTCGACCAGCCGGTCGATCTCGCCCGCTACGAACGCCGCCTCGTCGTGCTCGTTGTCCGCGACGTAGCCGACGATCTTCTCGCCGTCGCCCGCATCGCTCCACAGCCGTTTGTCCCGGCGGTTCGGGTTGCGCGTGATGATCGCGTTCGCGGCGGAGAGGATCGTCTGCGTGGAGCGGTAGTTCTGCTCCAGCAGGATCGTCCGGGCCTGCGGGTAGTCGCGCTCGAACTCCTCGATGTTGCGGATCGTCGCACCCCGGAAGGCGTAGATCGACTGGTCCGCGTCGCCGACCACGCACAGCTCGCCCGGCTCCGTGCCGTCCTCGGTCGGTTCGGTGCCCACGAGCTCCCGCACCAGCACGTACTGGGCGTGGTTGGTGTCCTGGTACTCGTCGACCAGGACGTGCCGGAACCGGCGCCGGTAGTACTCGGCCACCGCCGGGTGCTGCTGGAGCAGGTCGACCGTGCGCATGATCAGGTCGTCGAAGTCCATCGCGTTGGACTCGCCGAGCCTGCGCTGGTAGGCGGCGTAGACCTGGGCGACCTTGCGCTCCAGGTCGTTGCCGGCCTGCTCGGCGGCGGCCTCGGGACCTATCAGCTCGTTCTTCAGGTTCGAGATGTGCACCGCCAGGGTGCGCGCCGGGTAGCGCTTGGAGTCCAGCTCCTGCTCCCTGGCGATCATCGTGATGAGCCGCCGCGAGTCGTCGGAGTCGTAGATCGAGAAGTTCGACGACATCCCGAGCGTCCTGGCCTCCCGGCGCAGCACCCGCACGCACATGGAGTGGAACGTCGACACCCACATCGCGTTGGCCCGGCGGCCCACCAGGTCGGCCACCCGCTCCTTCATCTCGGCCGCGGCCTTGTTGGTGAAGGTGATCGCCATGATCTGGCCGGGGTGCACGCCGTTGGCGAGCAGGTAGGCGATGCGGTTGGTCAGCACCCGGGTCTTCCCCGAGCCGGCACCCGCGACCACCAGCAGGGGCGAACCGGTGTGCTCGACCGCCTCGCGTTGTTGCGGGTTCAGCCCCGCCAGCAGGGCTTCCGGATCGGGTCCGCGCTGCTCCGCCGGTCGTGGCGATCCGTCCTGCGGGAGATCGAAAAGGGTGCTCATCGCCGCTCCACGTTACCGGCCCGCCCCGACAGCCCCGCCAGTCCCGGCCCGGACCCCGCAGGGTCCGGTTCCGGGTCATGCCGGGGATCTTCCCCGATCTCCGCGCACCACCGGGAACGGGACGGTGAACCGGTACCCGTGCCGCGTGCGTCACCGACGGGTGCGCGGGTCGACCGGCTTCCGGTGCGGCGCCGCGCCACCAGAAAACCACCAAGCCGAGCCAGAAGCGAGCGAACCGGATGACCTGGTTGAACGAGATCGACACGGCGGTCCGGGACTTCCTGGCCTGGGCCGGGTCGCTCAATCCGTGGCTGTGCGTTGCGGGTGTCCTCATCGTCCTCTCCTTGGAAACCTCCCTGTTCGTCGGTCTGGTCGTCCCCGGCGAAGCCGCCCTGCTGCTGGCCGTCGGCGTGCTCGGCGCGCGGTGGGCGGTGCCGCTGTTCGGGGCGGCGGTGGCGGCCAACATGATCGGCCAGACCGGCGGTTACTGGCTGGGGCGCGCGCTCGGTCCGCGGCTGCGGCGCAGCTGGGCCGGGCGCAAGATCGGCGAGCACCGGTGGACCGCGGCCGAGGCGATCGTGCACGGATCGGGTGGGCGGGCGTTGATCACCACGCGGTTCGTCGCCGTGGTGCACTCCGTCGTCCCGGCCGTCGTGGGCACGCTTCGGCTGCCGTTCCGGCGGTTCCTGGGGCTCGCCGCGATCGGCGCCGCGCTGTGGGCAGCCGTGCTCACCTGCGCGGCGGTGGCCCTCGGCGAGGCCGCTCGGGTGGTCGGTTACGGCTGGACGGCGCTGGCGCTGACCTGCGTGGGCGGCGGTGGCGCGGCGGTGGTTCTGGTCCGGGCCGCCAGGCGGCGGCGTTCGGGACCGGACCACGGCGGGGACGCGCCGGTGTCGGCGGGCTCGCAGGGACCGGACCAAGATGCGGACGCACCGGCATCGGCTCCAGCGGGCGCGCCGGGACCGGACCACAACGGGAACACGCAGGCCTCAACCCCGGCGGGCTCGCCAGCACCGGACCGCGATGCGGACGCACCGGGATCGACTCCAGCAGGCGCGCCGGGACCGGACGACGGCGGGGACGCGCCAGCATCGGCTCCGGCGAGCGCGCCAGCACCCGACCAAGATCCGGACGCACCGAGATCGACTCCGGCGAGCGCGTCGGGACCAGACCACGACGGAGACCCGCCGGCGCCAGTCCCGGCGGGCGCGCGAGTACCGGCCCCGGCGGATGCGCGGGGAAGTCGTGGCGCCGGGGAATCCGGCGGGCGCATCCGCAGGAGCGATGACGATCGCGGGGGCCAGCTCGGCGATGGGGTCGGGAACTTCGGCGAGGGCACGCGTGCGGGTGAAACACGAGACCTCGGCGGCGGGACTCGCAGTGGCACCGGTGGCGACATCCGCGGTGGCGATGGCGGCCACATCCGCAGTGGCGGGAACGTCGGCGGGCAAGCTCACGAACGATGTGATCAGCAGTCATGACACCACCATTCCCGCAGCGCACGACCGCTTCAAGGAACTTCACTCGAACAAGTGATCGATGGCTTTCCGATCTCAGTTCGCGGGACGAAACGCTCAGCACGTGGCAACGCCGACCTCGGCTGTGGCAGACTGACGGCGTGCTGACGCAGAGCTACGAGTTTTTCTACGGGCCCGGGACTCCGGCGCCCGTAGCTGCGTGAGCTCCACACACTACGACGCCCCGGGGTCTCGGCCCCGGGGCGTTCGCGCGTCGGAGGGGCCGTGGAGGCCGGGCCTAGCCGGAGGACGACTCCCATGAACACCAGCGTGGACGGTGACCAGCAGCGGTCCGGAGCGACCGAAGCTGCCCCCGACGACACCATCGCCGGTTTCCGCGACGAGATCGACCAGCTGGACGCCGACATCCTGCGGCTGATCAAGCGCCGCGCCGACGTCTCCCGCCAGATCGGGGAAGCCCGGATGGCCGCGGGCGGCCCGCGCATCGTCTACAACCGCGAGATGGACGTGCTCGCGCGCTACCGCGAGCTGGGTCCGGAGGGCCGCGAGCTGGCCATGATCCTGCTGCGGCTGGGCCGGGGCAGGCTCGGGCACTGAGCCGACGCCGATGCCGCCCGCTGCGAACGGCGGGCGGCGTCGGCGGAACCGGGCTCAGAGCGCGTGATCGGCCGCCAGGTCTCGCCGGCGAGTCTCCGGCGAGATGACGACCGCGACCACCGTGATCACCGCGCACAGGGCCACGTACACCGAGATCGGCCACGCAGAACCGAAGGCGCTCAGCAGCGCGGTCGCGATGATCGGCGCCAGCGATCCGGCCACGATCGAGGCGAGCTGGTAGCCGATGGACGCCCCGGAATAGCGGACCCGCGTGCCGAACAGCTCCGCGAAGTAGGCGGCCTGCGGCCCGTACATCGCCCCGTGCAGCACCAGTCCTATCGAGGTCGCCAGCGTGATCACCAGGAACGACCTGGTGTCGAGCATCGTGAAGAACACGAACGCCCACAGACCGGTCCCGATCGCTCCCAGCAGGTAGACCGGCCTCCTGCCGACCCGGTCGGACAGCGCGCCCCAAAGGGGAATGCTGATGAAGTGCACCACCGCCGCGATCAGCGAGGCGTTCAGCGCCAGCCCGCGCGGGAGGTCCAGGTGCACGGCGATGTAGGTGAGGATGAACGAGGTCAGGACGTAGTAGACGACGTTCTCCACGAACCTCGCGCCCATCGCGATCACGACCTCGCGCCGGTACCGGCGCAGCACCTCGACGATCGGCGGCCGTTCGGAGCCCGCCTCGGCCGCCTTGCGCGCGGCCTCGACGAACAGCGGCGACTCGGCCACGGCCAGCCGCACCCACAGGCCGATCAGCACCAGCACCCCGGAGAGCAGGAACGCGATCCGCCAGCCCCAGGCCAGGAACGCCTCGTCGGTCTGCACCGCGGCCAGCACCGCGAGCACGGCGGTGCCGAGCAGGTTGCCCAGCGGCACCCCGGCCTGCGGCCAGGACGCCCAGAAACCCCGGTGCCGCGCCGATCCGTGCTCCGAGACGATGAGCACCGCACCGCCCCACTCACCGCCGATTGCGAAGCCCTGCACCAGCCGCAGCAGGGTCAGCAGCAGCGGCGCCAGCACGCCCATGGTCTGGTAGGTCGGCACGAGCCCGATCAGGAACGTCGAGCCGCCCATCACGATCAGACTCAGCACCAGCAGCTTCTTGCGGCCGAGGCGGTCGCCGAAGTGCCCGAACACCAGCCCGCCCAGCGGGCGGGCCACGAAACCGACGGCGTAGGTGATGAAGGCCAGCATGGTGCCGACGAGCGGATCCTCGGCCGGGAAGTACAGCTTGTTGAAGACCAGCGCGGCGGCGGAACCGTAGAGGAAGAAGTCGTACCACTCGACGGTGGTGCCCACCAGGCTCGCGGCCACCACCCTTGACGTCGCGGATCTGCTCGGGGACTCGGTTCTCATGCCAACCCCTCTTCTCTCAGTGCGCCGACCAACCTCCGTCGATCGGGAAGGAGGATCCGGTGATCGACGTCGTTCCGGGGCCGCAGAGCCACACCGCGAGGGCGGCGACCTCGTCGGGCTCGACCAGGCGCTTGACCGGGGTCCGGGCCAGCAGCACGTCCTCGACGACCTGCGCCTCCGGAACCCGGTGCAGGATCGCCTGTTCCGCGACCTGGCGGTCCACCAGCGGGGTGCGGACGAAGCCGGGGCAGATGCAGTTGGAGGTCACGCCGCGCGCCGCGCCCTCCAGCGCGACCGCCTTCGACAGGCCCTCCAGGCCGTGCTTCACCGTCACGTAGGCGCTCTTGTAAGGGGAGGCGCGCATGCCGTGCACCGACGAGATGTTGACGATCCGCCCCCAGCCGCGGTCGTACATGCCGGGCAGCGCGGCGCGCACGATCCGGAAGGGCGACTCGAGCATGACCCGCAGCATCCGGTTGAAGGTGTCCGGCGGGAACCGGTGGACGGGCGCGACGTGCTGCATGCCGGCGTTGTTGACCACGATGTCGGCGTACTCGCCCACCGACTCGGCCGCGTCTGGGTCGCTGAGGTCGACGACCAGCGCCTCACCGCCGGTCTCGGCCGCGACCCGCTCCGCGGACTCGACGTTGCGGTCGACTGCGACCACCGCCGCGCCCGCGGCGGCCAGCCGCCGCGACACCGCGGCGCCGATGCCGCTGCCCGCGCCGGTGACGACCGCGCGCTTTCCGATGAGATCCAGTGGTCCCCCAGGGCTCGTTTCCCCGCCGAGGTCGTCCGAGCGGTCACTCATAGCCGAAGAACCTATGCGTGATTCGAGTCTCAATCCAGAGCTCCGGCACAACCTTTTCCGACCCTTCAACCGCGGCTTTCCCGGCGGTCGGGGCGATGTCCGGGAATTCCCCCATACCGGACACGTCGCCAGCAGGGCAGACTGGATGCATGGCTCTCATCGCCTTCCTCGTAACGCTCATCGCTGTCATCGCCGCAGCCGGTCACGCGGGTTACCTCGCGATGCTGACCTCCGCGGCGAAGAAGCGGCCCGGCGGCGCTCCCGCGGTGGAGTTCGCCAAGAAGCGGATGCCGGTCGCCGGGGTCACGCTCGCCGTGACCCTGCTGGCGCTGCTGATCTCGACCAGCGACAACCTGGGCGCCGACATCTTCTCGACGGTGCTGGGCGCCGGTGGCGGCTTCGCGGCGGTCAAGGCGTTGCAGTCGAGCCAGAGCCGGTTCCGCGAAGGCCGGTACTGAACCCGGAGTGATCGGGTGACCCCGTAGCGTCGCCGCTGCGCGGTCGGCCTAATCTGTCGCTTGGTCATCCCAGCCAACGCCGAGAGGGTCGAGGCCGATGCGCAGCGGCAGGACCGTCGGCTGGACCGGCCAGATCGACTGGCCGCCCGCGCCGGCAGCACCACGGCACGGACGACACCGGAAGAGCGCTCCGGGCGGTACCTGGACCCCGGCCGCGCCACCGCGTCCGGATCCGCTGACCGACACCTCGGCCGGTCTGCGCAAGTTCGACCTCGGGATGGTCCCCGCGTCGGTGACCCCGCCCGCGACCTGGCGGCGGGCCGCGTGGTTCGCGGTCGCGTCCTCGGCCGCCGCGCTGGGCGGGCTGCTGCTGGCGACCTCGGCGCTGGTCGGCGACTCCGCGGACGTGCGCGGCGCGGCCGCACGCGACTCCCCGGCGGTGGATCCGTACTACCTCAGCGGTGATCCGACCCGGCCGCGGGCGCGGTCGACGGGCTGGGTGCAGGCGTTGTCCACCCCGTCCCACCCGCAGGAGACCCGGGCGGTCGCGGGCGAGTACGCCGGGCGGCCGTCGATCTCGGATCCGCTGATCCTGCTGGCGACGCCCGATCCGGAGACGATCAGCAGGCGCACCCAGCAGTACTACGCCGCGATCGGTTCCGGTGATCTCCAGTCGGCCTTCCGGATGACCATCGGCCAGCTGCGGCACGAGGGGGTGCCCGCGTTCGCCGAGCGGTACGCCGACGTCGCCACCCTTGATCTGGTCGAGGTGCGGCACGTCCCGGCGCGGGCGTTGTGCACGCTGCGGCTGACCCGGGGCGACGGGGCGGTGCTGGTCCAGCAGCGGGAGCTGCGGTTCACCACCGGCGACCAGCCGAGGATTCACAGCGACGAGGTGATGCCCTGACCGAGCGTGAAGACTGCTCCGTTAGGGATCACCCTTCCGACCCCTTCAGGTGAACTCGGACGCGGATCTTTCCGCTCCGGCCCGTGCGCGCGGTACGAGTGCTCCGGACAACGCAGCTCGACGGACGTACGAGGACGATCGTGGACGGGTCGGCGACAGGGCGCAGACGCGACCGTGACGGCGCCATCACGGTCACCGAGCTGATCCGGCGCGAGCCCGGCTGGACCGCGCGTGCCCACCTGGCCGACGAGCTGCTGGCCTACTCCTCCGAGCAGGACGACCCGACGCCGGCGCCGCTGGCCAGCAGGCTCCTGTTCGGGACTTTCGGCTTCGGGCTGCTGCTGGTGTCGGCCGTCATCACCTCGATGATCCTCGCCCATCCGCTGCCCAGGGCGGACGGCGGCGGCGCGGTGGTCAGGGGCGTCGTCGCGCTCCGGCCGGACCTGGTGCGCGACGCGAGCTGGCCGTTCAGCCCCGGCCTGCCCGACGACGTCCCGTCCGCGCCCGCCGCCGCGGTGCGGGAGCGCAGCGACACGTCGGCGTTCATGCTCGCCGACGAGCTGTACCGGCGGCTGGGTTCGGACCCCGAGGGCGCGGTGCGGCTGCTGTCGCCCGAGCTGGTGGACGGCCAGGAGGCCGAGCTGGCCGGCGCGTGGCGGGAGGCCACCGCGGTCCGGGCCCGGCCGGTCTCGGCGGTGCCCGGCGGGGTGATCGCCGAGGTCGAGCTCGACTACGGGACCGGCGACCGGGTGCTGCTGCGGCACCTGCTGACCGTCGAGGTCACCGGGACGCCGCGGATCTCCGGGGCGGAACTGCTCGCCGCACGCCACTTCGATCCCGGCTGATGGGTAGTTCTCACAACAATGCGGCAACGACAACTCCTGTTCTCGGGGGACCGGACAGTGCGCCCGCGGAGCCCGGGCGAACCGGGCACCGGCGGGATGGTTGCCGCACGCAACGAGTCCGGGTCCGGTCCCGGAGCCGGGAAAGCGGCGATCAACTGCGGAAACGATGCGAGGCTCACACCGGCCCCCGGCGTCGCGATCGGCTGTCGCCGATACAGTCGAAATAGGTGGAACGGATCTACCGACTTCGGGCCTACGGTCTGACGACGTCGGCTAGGCTCCGCGTAGCGCGGACGGGCCCGGCCTCCCGGCCAACCCTGACCGCGCTGAGAACGTGTACATGTCGGAGGGCCGGATCCGGTCCGCCAAATCCGCCGATGTTCGGCGGGGCCGTGCACTCGGGATCGCTCCTGGGTCGACATCGGAGCTCGAAGAACATCGATAGCAGTACGGGGAGACGTCGGTGAGCGACGAAGGTCGCCTGGTCGCCGGACGCTACCGAGTGCAGCGACGCATCGGCAGTGGCGCGATGGGCGTGGTGTGGGAGTGTGTCGACGAACGCCTGCACCGCACTGTCGCGGTCAAGCAGTTGTTGCTGCAGCCCGGGCTCGATCCGGGTGAGGCCGAGGAAGCGCGGCAGCGGGCAATGCGGGAAGGTCGGATCGCGGCACGCCTGCAACACCCGCACGCGATCTCGGTCTACGACGTAGCCGAGGACGAGGGCCAGCCAGTGCTGGTCATGGAATACCTGCCATCCACCAGCCTCGCGGCGATGATGTCCGAGCACGGTCCGCTGCCGCCGAGGGAAGTGGCCAGGATCGGTGCCCAGGTGGCCGCGGCGCTCGGCGCCGCGCACGCCGCCGGCGTCGTGCACCGCGACATCAAGCCCGGCAACATCCTGCTCGGCGACAACGGCACGGTGAAGATCACCGACTTCGGCATCTCGCGCGCCCAGGGCGACGTGCAGGTGACCAAGACGGGCATGCTCGCCGGAACGCCCGCGTACCTGTCGCCGGACGTGGCGATGGGCCAGGAGCCGACCGGCGCGTCGGACGTGTTCTCGCTCGGCGCGACGCTCTACGCCGCCATCGAGGGCAAGCCGCCCTTCGGGCTCAACGAGAACACCCTCGCGCTGCTGCACGCGGTCGCCGCGGGCAAGGTCGAGCCGCCGCAGCAGGCGGGCCCGATGCACGAGCCGCTGATGGCGATGATGCAGAGCCGCGTCGAGGACCGGCCGGACATGGCCCAGGTGCGCGAGATGCTGCAGGCCGTCGCCGACGGCCAGGCGGTGACCTCGGTGCCGACGATGGCCGCGCCGATCCCGCCCGCGATCGCGCCGGACGCCGCGAGCAACCCCGACATCGCGCCGACCAGCGTCGTCGGCGGTGGCAGCGGCGGGCCGGACCACACCACGGTCGCCTACTACGAGGAAGACCCGTACTCCGAGCAACAGCAGTACGCGGACGCCACGTCCTACATGGGCTCGGACACCCGCGGCGACGACGCGATCTACGAGAAGCCCCGGCGCAGCAAGCGTCCGGTGGTCATCTCGGGCATCGCGCTGGCCGCCGCCGCGGTGATCGCGGTGCTGGTGATCTCGGCGTTCTTCACCAACAACGAGCCCACACCGCCCGCGACGCAGCCGACGACCCAGGCACCGCAGCCGCCCGCGCCCTCGCCGACCAGCGAGGTCGAGGAGACCGAGTCGTCGAGCTACGAGAGGCCGACGTCGACCAGGGAGCGGCCGACCTCCACGCAGCGGCCGACGTCCACGGCGGAGCGGCCGACCACCACCCAGCAGCAGCCGACCAGCGACGAGGAGGAACCCACCTCCAGCCCGGAGCAGCCGACCGCCACGCGGACGAGCTCCACGGGCAGCGTCTCGACGCAGGGCGCGAACGGCTGAGAACCGCAGGACGGGGCCGGGGCGGGCACGACGGAGTGCCCGCCCCGGCCTTCTGGCGTCCGGTGTCCCGCCCGCCCGGGGGACGGCCGGACGGGAGAGCCCAGTAACGTTGAGCACTGTTCGCTGAAGCTGGCCACGGGGGTCCGGTCAGTACTGTCCAGTCGAAGGCACAGCCAGTACCAGGAGTCACCTGTGAGCGCCGAGGGTCGTTTGATAGCGGGTCGCTACCGCTTGGAAACACAGATCGGCAGCGGTGCGATGGGGGTGGTGTGGCGCGCGGTCGACGAGCGCCTGCACCGCACCGTCGCGGTCAAGCAGTTGTTGCTGCAGCCCGGTTACACCCCCGAGGAGACCGAGGAGGCCCGTCAGCGCTCGATGCGCGAGGGCCGGATCGCCGCCCGGTTGCAGCACCAGAACGCGATCGTCGTGTTCGACGTCGCCGAGGACGAGGGCCAGCCGGTGCTGGTCATGGAGTACCTGCCGTCGCAGAGCCTCGCGACGGTGATCAGCGAGCAGGGCGTGCTGCCGCCGCAGCAGGTGGCGCGGATCGGCGCGCAGGTCGCCGGGGCGCTGGCCGCCGCGCACATGGCGGGCATCGTGCACCGGGACCTCAAGCCCGGCAACATCCTGCTCGGCGACAACGGCATGGCCAAGATCACCGACTTCGGCATCTCGCGGGCGATCGGCGACGTGTCGGTCACCAAGAGCGGGATCCTGGCCGGAACGCCTGCGTACCTGGCGCCCGAGGTGGCGCTGGGGCGTGATCCGGCGCCCGCGTCGGACGTCTTCTCGCTGGGGTCGACGCTGTACGCGGCGATCGAGGGCGAGCCGCCGTTCGGGGTGGACGAGAACGCGATCAGCCTGCTGCACCGGGTCGCGCGCGGGCAGGTCGAGCCGCCGCGGCAGGCGGGGCCGATGACCGCCGCGCTGATGCAGCTGCTGCGGCCGGACCCGGTCGACCGCCCGACCATGGCGCAGGCACGCGGCCTGCTGCAGGCGGTGGCCGACGGCAGGCCGGTCGCGGCTCCGGCCCCGACGAAGTGGGCGCCTCCGCCGACCACGGTCGGCAGGCCGGAGCAGGCTCCGGCGAACCCGCCGACGCAGGTGGGCGCGGTGGCGCCCGCTTCGGCGGCTCCGGAGCGCAAGCCGCGGCAGGCGCTGCTGTGGGCGATGGCGATCATGATCGCGGTGCTGGTGGGCATCCTGGTCGCGAGCTTCGTCAGCAGCGGGGAGCCCGGGAACCAGGGACAGCCCCAGCCGTCGGGCCCGGCACCGGCGCCGGCTCCCGCGAGCACGGCACCGGCGACCACCACGGCCGCGAGCACCACGGCGACCTCGACGAGCACCACCGCGCCGACCTCGTCGACCGCGAAGCAGCCGTCGAAGTCCGACATCGAGGGCGTGGTGAAGGACTACTACTCGTTGGTGCCCAACAACCTCGACCGGGCGTGGTCGATGCTCGGCCCGTCGTTGCAGGCGCAGGGCAAGGATTCCTACGAGCGGTTCTGGAAGCGGATCGACAAGGTCGACATCGTCTTCGGGCCGCAGTTCACCGGCGGGGACAAGGTCGTCGCCGTGCTCCGGTTCACCACGAAGGACGGGAGCACCAGCACCGAGCGGCACGTGCTCGGCATGGTGATGAACGCCAGCGGTCAGCCGCTGATCAACACCGACCAGTTGCAGGGGCGCTAGCGACGTCCTTCAAAGCCGTGAGCATGGCCTGGGTGGCGGGCTGTTCCAGCACGGCCTCCCGGACGGCGACGTGGATCCGGCGGGCCGGTTTGGCGCCGCGCAGCGGCACCGCGACGACGTCGGGGTGGACGACGTCCAGGCCGAGTCCGGGGAGCAGGGCGATCCCGAGGCCGGCCGCGACGAAGCCCTGGGCGGAGTAGGAGCCGTCGGTGGTCACCGCGACCCTGGGGGTGAAACCGGCGCAGGCGAAGGCGTCGGCCAGGGGTTCCGCGCACGGTCCGGTCGAGTCGCGGTCGCTGTTGACCCAGATCTCGTCCGACAGCTCGGCGAGGTCGATTCCGTCCTCCGTCGAGCGCGGGTGGCCGTTGGGCAGCACGACGAAGTACGGATCGTCGGCGAGGCTGATCAGCCGCACCCCGCGGACCGCGGGCGTCTTCCGGCCGGCCACGATCACCGCGAGGTCGGTGTCCCCCGCCTCCACCACGTCCAGGCCGGTGTCGGTCAGGTTCAGCTCCAGGCGGACCTCGGGGTGGCGGGCGCGGAACTTCGCGACCGCGGGCGGGACCAGCGTGACGCTGGCGGTGTGGAAGAAGTGCAGCCGCAGCACCCCGGTGCGCCCGCTGCGCAGGTCGGCGAGTTCGGCTTCGGTGTCGCCCAGCAGCTCGGCGAGCTGGGCCGCGCGGTCGGCGAGCAGGATTCCGGCCGGGGTCGGCCGGACCCCGCGACCGGCCTTCTCCAGCAGCGGCAACCCCGCTTCACGTTCCAGTGTGGACAGTTGTTGGCTGATGGCGGACGGGGTGTAGCCCAGGCCGGCCGCCGCCGCGCTGACCGAGCCGCTGGTGACCACCGCCCGCAGGACCTGCATCCGGCGTACGTCGAGCACGGCCCAACCCTACAGCAGTGCTGAACGTTGCCTTCAATTTAATTCACTTGTCCTTACCAGTGGTGCGGACGACGCTGATCTTGTTCGGCACGCGCACGTGGAGGGGCGATGAACAATCCGGCCAGTTACTACCGACTCGGGGCACTGGCGCTGCTGTGGGGATCGAGCTTCCTGCTCATCAAGGTCGCGCTGGACGCGCTCGCGCCGACGCAGATCGCGCTGGCGCGCATCGTGCTCGGCGCGCTCGTGCTGCTCGCCCTGTGCGCGGTGCGCGGCATCCGCCTGCGCGGCGACGCCGCGCTGTGGCGGCGGATCGCCGTTGCCGCGCTGTTCGCCAGCGCCCTGCCGTGGGTGCTGTTCGGCATCGGCGAGCAGACCGTCGCCTCCGGGCTGACCGGCGTCATCAACGCCACCACTCCACTGTGGACGGCGTTGTTCGGGCTGCTGGTCACCCGCGAGGCACCGCCGCCCGCCCGGCTGGCCGGGCTCGGCCTCGGCTTCGGCGGGGTGGTGCTGATCTTCGCGCCGTGGCAGGACGACAACCTGCTGACCTGGGGCGTGTTCGTGTGCCTCGGCGCCGCCGTCAGCTACGGCCTCGCCTACGTCTACATCGGACGGAACCTGACCGGGCGGCACGGGCTCCCCCCGCTGGCGCTGGCCACCATGCAGATGATCGTCGCCTCCGGCTACGGCGTGCTCGCGCTGCCCATCGACGGGATCCGCCCGGTGCAGCTGGAGCCGGTGCCGCTGCTGGCGATCGCGGTGCTCGGCGTCTTCGGCACCGGGCTGGCGTTCGCGATGAACTACCGGCTCATCTCCGACGAGGGTGCGACCACCGCGTCCACCGTCGCGTACCTGATGCCGATCGTCTCGGTGCTGCTCGGCTGGCTGGTGCTCGGCGAGCAGCTCGGGTTCCGAATCCTGCTCGGGATGGCGATCGTGCTAGCGGGGGTGCTGATCACGCAGCGATCCACCCGCCCCGCGCCCGACGTTCAGACCAGCCTGCGGTCGGAGGCCCAGCGGGAGAGCTCGTAGCGGTTCGACAGCTGGGTCTTGCGCAGCACGCTGGAGACGTGCGTCTCGACCGTCTTCACCGAGATGAACAGCTCCGACGCGATCTCCTTGTAGGCGTAGCCGCGGGCGAGCAGCCGCAGCACGTCGCGCTCGCGCGGGGTGAGCAGGTCGAGCTCGGGGTCGCCGACCGGCGCCGAGTTCGGCCCCTCGGAGAAGGCGTCGAGCACGAATCCGGCCAGGCGCGGGGAGAACACCGGATCGCCCGCCGCCACCTGGCAGATCGCGTCGGCCAGCTCCCGGCCGGAGATGGTCTTGGTGACGTACCCGCGGGCCCCGCCCCGGATGACCGCGATGACGTCCTCGGCGGCGTCGGACACCGACAGCGCCAGGAACACCACGTCCGGCTGCTTGCCGCGGACCTGCCGCAGCACCTCGGCGCCACCGCCGTCCGGCATGTGCACGTCGAGCAGCACGACCTGCGGCTGGTAGTGGGCGATTCCGGCGACGGCCTCGGCCACCGACCCGGCCTCCCCGACCACCTCGACCTGGTCCGCGGCGGCACCGAGCTCGGCCCGGACCCCGGTGCGGAACAGGGCGTGGTCGTCGACCAGGAACACCCGGACCGGCCGTCCCTCGCTGGCTTCACTCACGGTTGGCTCCCCTAACTCCGGCGCGCGGCATCTCCATCTGCACCTCGGTGCCCGATCCCGGCGAGGTCTTCACCCGCACCCGGCCACCGTTGCGCTCCATCCTCCCCCGGATCGAGTCCGCCAGGCCATGCCGGTCGGCAGGCACGCTGCCGGGGTCGAACCCGCTGCCGCGGTCGCGCACGTAGATCGAGACCTGCTCGGCCTCCACCTCGGCGTAGACGCTGACCTCGGGCACCCCGGCGTGCTTGGCCGCGTTGACGATCGCCTCGCGCGCCGCCGCGAGCTGCGCGGCGTGCCGCTCGTCGAGGTCGCAGTCGCCTACCACCACCTGCTGGACCTTGATCGCGAAGGAGTCCTCGACCTCCCCGCACGCCTTGGCCAGCGCCGTGGCGAGGGTCTGCGGCGCGGTCTCCACCTCGGCGCTGTCCGCGCCGGACTTGCCGTAGCCGTCCGGCCCGTACAGCCAGTTGCGCAGCTCGCGCTCCTGACCCCGGGCCAGCCGCCGGACCTCGCGGGTGGACTCGGCCTGCTTCTGGATCAGCGCGAGCGTCTGCAGGACCGAGTCGTGCAGGTGCGCCGCGATCTCGGCGCGCTCCTGCGACCGGATCCGGCTGGCGCGCTCGACGTTGAGGTCCCGCACCAGGCGCATCCACCACGGGATCGTCAGCACGGCGGCCCCGACCAGCGTTGCCAGCACCGCGAGCAGCACGAACTGCAGCTCCCTCATGGGCACCCGGCCGACCAGGAACGACACCAGGCCCACGATGACCAGCACCGCTCCGGCCAGGATCCGCACCATCGAGCGGCGTCCGCCCTCGCCGACCAGCGCGCCGGTGACCCCGGAGCGGGCGCCTTCGCGCCAGCGGCGGCGCTGCGGCTCGTCGGCCTCCCGCCAGACCACCGCGGCACCGGCCATCGCCACCGCCAGCGGACCGACCAGCCAGGCGGGCAGCGTTCCCAGCAGCGCGACCATCGCGGTCAGGCCACCGCCGAGGACGATCAGGCCGAAGCCCTGCTGCCGCTCCTTCGGCGAGACCTCGACCTCGCGCACGTCCCCCTGCGGCACGAAGATCCAGAGCAGCGCGTACGCCACGATCCCCGCCCCGGCGAAGGCCGCCGACACGGCGAACAGCGCGCGCACCCACAGGACCGGGATCTCCAGGTGGTCGGCGATGCCGCCGGAGACCCCGGCGACCAGCCTGCCGCTGCGGCGGCGGCGCAGGTCCGCGGTGTCGGTGCCGGCGGGCTGCCGGACCGCGACGTCCCGCCACTTCCGTTTGACCCGGGATTTCACAGCGTCGATGGTCACACGGTCGTACGTGCGCGGACATCAGGGACCGGCCCGTGCTTTTCGTGCCCCTTTTCCGGGCAACCTCAGGGGAGCCCCTGATGTAGGTCGCGGGCGGGGTGCCGATAGTAGGAGGCATGGCAGAGAGCACGAGCCGGTCCGCGGGGGCGAGGGTCGGTGAAACACTCCAGGACTTCTGGGCGACCCGGCCCGCACGTCCGCGGGGCAAGATCGCCGGGGTGGCCGAGGCGCTCGGGCGCCGGTACGGCGTCGATCCGGTCCTGCTGCGGATCCTGTTCGTCGTCGGCGCCTTCTACGGCGGTGCCGGGCTCGCGGTGTACCTGCTGGGCTGGCTGCTGCTGCCGAAGGAGACCCCCGAAGGCCGCCGGCCCACGCCGGTGTTCACCGCGCTGCTGGTGATCGGCAGCCTGTTCCTGCTGATGTTCTGGGTCATGCAGTTGCAGGGGCTGGTCGGCCTGTCCATCGCGTTCCTCGGGCTGTACCTGCTGCACCGCAACTACCGCGACCGGCCGAAGGCGACCGCGGCCGAGCCGCAGGGCGCGGTGCCGGTCACCGAGAAGACCTGGGTCTACCCCGGGGCGAAGGCTCCGGTGCAGCCGCTCACCGACACCGGGCTCGACGTGCGCCAGAACCCGCCGTCGTGGGATCCGCTCGCCGCCGCGCCGTTCGCGTGGGATCTGCCGGAACCGCAGGAATCCGAGCCCGAACCCGAGCCGGAGCGCCCGAGGCGCCGCTGGATCACCCTGCTCACGCTCGGCATCGCCGCGTTCGCCGGCGGGATCACGATCTCGGCCGGTACGCCGCTGGGGTTCACCTTCGCCCTGGCGCTGGGCATCATCGGCGCGGGGCTGGTCGTCGGCGCCTTCCTGCACGGGGGGCGCGGGCTGATCGGCGCGGCGATCCCGGTCGCGGGGCTGGCGATGGTGTTCGCCGTGGCGCCGGTGGGCAGCGGCCCGTGGGGCGAGATCGACGAGAGCCCGGAAACGCCCGCGCAGCTCGCACCGGAGTACCGGGCGGCCGTCGGTGACGTCCAGCTGAACCTGGAGGGCATGGCGCTCAGCACCGGGCAGGAGGCCCGGACCCGGGTCAGCGTCGACATCGGCAACATCAGCGTCTACGTTCCGCGCACCGCCGACGTGACCGTGGACTGCGCGGCCGGCCAGGGCCTGACCAACTGCCTCGGGCGCGAGCGCAACGGGGACAGGATCCGCAACCACGTCGTCGACACCGGGGAGGACGGACCCGGCGGCGGCACCATCGTGCTCGACCTGCGGGCGGGTACCGGCAACGTGGAGGTCTTCCGTGACTGAGGGGAACGCCCCGCGGCGCAGGGGTCCGGACGCGGTCACGCTGACCGCGGGCGTGCTCGCCCTCGCCCTCGCGCTGCACGTCATGATCGGCGGCCCGGTCGGCGCGCTGCTGTGGGTCGTCCCGGTCGGGGCGGTCGCGATCGGGGTGGCGATGCTGCTGGCGTCGCTGCGGCCTCGCCGCGAGCGCTGATCAGCGCAGGATCGCGCCGAGGACGATCAGGACCAGGCCGACCGGGGCGGCGACCAGGACTCCGACGCTGAGCCAGCGGTGCAGCTGGGTGCGGTGCTTGCGCAGCTCGTCCTCGGTGCGGGTCGAGATGATGAAGTGGCCGTCCCGCTCGGGCTTGCCGATCACCAGCGGGCCGATCTTGTCGTGCACCTCGCCGAGGATGTAGAGCCGGTGCCCGGGGCGCAGGACCCACTCGGTGTACTCGTAGCCGATCGTCGTGCTGGAGTCGAAGATGTTCGGCAGCTGGATGCCGAACAGGTTGAGCCCCTGAGGGCGGTGCGGCTCGAACCGGCTGACGACCTGCTCCGGCCGGTCGGGCGCGGTGCCGTTGGGGTCGACGCCGATGAGCACCCCGTGGTCGTCGCGGAGGGCGTAACCCTCCCACGAGGTGTGCTTGGCGACGACTTCCTGGTGCTTGGTCTTGCGGCGGTGACCGTCCTGGTGGCGGACCTTCTCGTAGTGGCGCTTGACCTCGTAGCGGTACCAGACGCACTCGGTCTTGCTCAGCTCCGAGACCAGCACGCCCTCCGGGCGCGGGTGCGCGGCGCCGACCACCTCGCACTGCTTGCGGAACGAGCCGCGGGCGCCGATGTCGTCGGACGCCTTGCGCAGCATCTCCAGCTGCGGGACCGGGAGGGTTTCGGCGCCGATCATCGCGTGCAGCTCGCTGCGGGCGTTGCGCATCAGGTAGAAGCCGACACCCGCTCCGACGAGAAGGAGCACTCCGATCACGATCATTGCCATGGCGCTCTCCCGATCAGCTCACCCGTCCGCGGCCACCCTATTCGGCGACCGTGCCGGGGCGGTGGCGAACGGTCGAATCTCTCCGACGGCCGCGCGGTGACTCTCTACACTCGCCTCCAGCCGCCGAAGGGGGATCGATTGCTCAGCGCTGATGGGCGTCCGACGTTGGAGGACGTGGCCGCCAGGACGGGTCTTTCCCGCGCCACGGTGTCCCGGGTGATCAACGACTCGCCACGGGTGAGCCCGGAGGCGCGGGAGCTGGTGCGGGCCGCGGTGCAGGAACTCGGCTACGTCCCGAACCGGGCGGCGCGGACCCTGGTGACGCGCCGGACCGACGCGGTCGCGCTGGTGCTGTCGGAGCCGGAGAACAAGTTCTTCGACGACCCGTTCTTCGCGTCGACCGTCCGGACCGTCTCGCAGCACCTGTCCGCGGCCGGGACGCAGATGGTGCTGCTGCTGGTGCACGGCCCGGACGACCACGTGCGGATCGCCCGCTACCTGTCCGGCGGGCACGTCGACGGTGCGCTGGTGCTTGCCCCGCACCTGTCCGACCCGCTGCCGGAGGCGGTGCGCGATCTGCCGCTGCCGATCGTCTTCGGCGGCAGGCCGGGAACCTCCGAGGAAGGGCTGCACCTGGTGGACCACGACAACGTCGGCGGCGGCCGGATCGCCACCGAGCACCTGATCTCGCTCGGCCGCCGCAGCGTCGTCACGGTCACCGGTCCGCAGGACGAGTACGCCGGGATCGAGCGGCTGGACGGCTGGCGGCAGGCCACCGGGTTCGACGACGACGAGGCCGCGCGGCGCAGCGAGCCGGGCGGGTTCACCGAGGACGGCGGCGAGCGCGCGATGACCGAACTGCTCGCGCGCGTCCCGGACCTCGATGCGGTCTTCGCCGCCAACGACCTGATGGCGCGGGGCGCGCTGCGCGCCCTGCGCGCGGCCGGGCGCGGGGTTCCCGGGGACGTCGCCGTGGTCGGCTTCGACGACCAGCCCGCGGTCGCGCCGCGCACCGATCCGCCGCTGACCACGGTCCGGCAGGACCCGTCGCTGCGCACCCGGCACATGGTCGACCGGATGTCCCGGCTGATCGCCGGGGAGGACGTGCCGCCGGAACGGACGGTGCTGCCCGTCGAGCTGGTGGTCCGGGCGTCGGCCTGATTGCGCTGACTGGAGGTTTACCCGCTCCCGTCGACCCAGCAATCTCGCTGAGAGCGCTCTCACACACGAGGAGGCAGTCATGTCGGCACGGCGCCTGATCGTCAGCGGAACCGCACTCGCCCTGCTCCCGCTCTTCCCGTTCCCCGCGGCCGCGGTGCCGGAGAAACCCGCGGCCGAGGTGTTCTTCGACGACTTCTCCGGCTCCGAGGTCGACCGCTCGAAGTGGAGGATCGAGGTCACCGGCGAGAACTTCGGGACCGTCAACCAGGAGCAGCAGGCCTACGTCGACTCCCCCGACACGATGTACGTCGACCACGACGACGCCGGAACCGGGGCGAGCAACGGCGCGCTCGCCCTGCACCCCCGGTTCACCCCGGGGCACCAGGCGCCCGACGGGCAGACCTACGACTTCGTCTCGGGCAGGCTGAGCACCCAGGACAAGTTCGAGTTCACCTACGGCAGCTACTCGGCCCGCCTCAAACTCCCCGAGGGTGCGACGGGTCCCGGCCTGTGGCCCGCGTGGTGGTCGCTGGGCGCCAACATCGACAACGGCAAGCCGTGGCCGCAGTGCGGCGAGGTCGATGTGATGGAGAACGTCGGCGAGCCGTGGACGAACGTCTCCCTGCACGGGCCGGAGTACAACGGCGACACCCCGATCATGCAGCGGCAGCACTTCGAGGGCGCGGACCCGGCGGACTGGCACGTCTACAAGGTCGACTGGACGCCGGACGGGTTCACGTTCTTCGTCGACGACAGGGAGATCTACAAGATCACCAAGCAGGAGATGCAGCAGAACGGCTGGACCTGGGTCTACGACGACCCGCAGTTCATGATCCTGAACTTCGCCCTCGGCGGCACCTACCCCAACGGGGTCAACGGCGTCACCGAGCCGTACTTCGGGCTGCCGCAGGAGACCGTCGACAAGGTCGCGGCCGGTAACGTCCGCTACCTGGTCGACTGGGTCCGCGTGGAACAGCAGTAAAGCTGTCTGCACTCACCCTGCTTGGCGGTGCGGGTGGCGGAACCTCAGGGCGGCGGTGCCGGGTGGGCCAAGCGGCTCCGCCGCTCAAAGAGGTTCGGTCACTCCCACTCGATGGTGCCCGGGGGCTTGGACGTGACGTCGAGGGTGACCCGGTTGACCTCGGAGACCTCGTTGGTGATCCGGGTGGAGATCCGCTCCAGCACGTCGTAGGGCAGCCGGGTCCAGTCCGCGGTCATGGCGTCCTCGCTGGACACCGGGCGCAGGACCACCGGGTGGCCGTAGGTCCGGCCGTCGCCCTGGACGCCGACCGAGCGGACGTCGGCGAGCAGCACCACCGGGCACTGCCAGATGTCGCGGTCGAGCCCGGCCGCGGTCAGCTCCTCGCGGGCGATCGAGTCGGCCGCCCGCAGCGTCTCCAGCCGGTCCGCGGTCACCTCGCCGATGATCCGGATGCCCAGGCCCGGGCCGGGGAACGGCTGCCGGTGCACGATCGTCTCGGGCAGCCCGAGCTCCAGGCCGACCCGGCGCACCTCGTCCTTGAACAGCGCGCGCAGCGGCTCGACCAGGTCGAACTGCAGGTCCTCCGGCAGCCCGCCGACGTTGTGGTGGCTCTTGATGTTGGCCGCGCCGGATCCACCACCGGACTCCACCACGTCCGGGTAGAGCGTGCCCTGCACCAGGAAGTCGATCTGCTCGCCCTCGGCGCCCGCCTCGGCCTGCAGGTCGCGGGCGGCCTGCTCGAAGACCCGGATGAACTCGCGGCCGATGATCTTGCGCTTCTCCTCGGGGTCGGTGACCCCGGCCAGCGCGCCCAGGAACCGGTCGACGGCGTCGACGGTGACCAGCCGGACCCCGGTGGCGGCCACGAAGTCGCGCTCGACCTGCGCGCGCTCACCGGCGCGCAGCAGGCCGTGGTCGACGAAGACGCAGGTCAGCTGCTCGCCGACGGCGCGGTGCACCAGCGCGGCGGCGACCGCGGAGTCCACCCCGCCGGACAGCGCGCAGATCGCGCGCTTGTCGCCGACCTGCTCCCGGATCGCGGCGACCGTCTCGTCGACGATCGAGGAGGTGGTCCACTGCGGGCGGATGCCCGCGATCTCGTGCAGGAACCGCCGCAGCACCTCCTGGCCGTGCGGTGAGTGCGCGACCTCCGGGTGGTACTGGACGCCGGCCAGCCTGCGTTCGACGCTCTCGATCGCGGCGACCGGGGTGTCCTTGCTGCCCGCGGTGACGGTGAAGCCCTCGGGCGCCTTGCTGACCGAGTCGCCATGGCTCATCCACACCGGGTGGTGGCCGGGCAGGTCCTCGTGCAGGGTGCCGCCGGTGCCGGTGACCGCCAGCTCGGTGCGGCCGTACTCGCGGGTGCCGGTGTGCTCGACGGTGCCGCCGAGCGCGGCGGTCATCGCCTGGAAGCCGTAGCAGATGCCGAACACCGGTACGCCGGTGTCGAACAGGGCCGCGTCGACCTGCGGCGCGTCCTCGGCGTAGACGCTGGACGGCCCACCGGAGAGCACGACGGCGGCCGGGTCGCGGCGGACGATCTCCTCGACCGGGGTGTCGTGCGGGACCACCTCGGAGTAGATCTGCGTCTCCCGCACCCGGCGCGCGATGAGCTGTGCGTACTGGGCGCCGTAGTCAACTACGAGGACAGGACCCTGCCCCTGGTTCTGCGGTGCGGTGCCGGACACGTCGTCGAAACCTCCTGGCGAGAGCGGTGCGCCTCATTGTCCCAGGTAACGAAGGCCACTGCCCCCACGGGTCCGGCTAGAACGGTGTTGGGCTTGCCTTGCGTGGCGGTGCCGATTGCGTGCGTGGGCCAAGCGGCTACCGCCGCGTCAGGCCATGGGGAGCCGTAGCGCGGCGGGGGCGTCGGCGGGGACGGCGGGTTCCTTGGGCGCCACCCGCTCCACGGGCCGGTAGCCCTCCGACTGCCGCGGACGCGGGTCGGCCTCGCCCTTGTTCGGCCACATCGAGAAGGCCCGCTCCGCCTGCGCGGTGATCGTCAGCGACGGGTTGACGCCGAGGTTCGCCGTGATCGCCGAACCGTCCACGATGGACATCGTCGGGTGCCCGAACGCCCGGTGGTACGGGTCGATCACGCCCTGCTCGGCGTTCTCGCCGATCGGGCAGCCGCCGATGAAGTGCGCGGTGAGCGGGATGTCGAACAGCTCGCCCCAGGTGCCGCCGTGGATGCCGCCGATCTTCTCGGCGACCCGCTCGTTGGCCTCCTCCCCGGCCGGGATGTAGGTCGGGTTCGGCGCGCCGTGCCCCTGCTGCGAGGTCAGCGACTTCCGGCCGAACAGGCCCTTGCGCAGCTTGGTCGTCAGCGAGTTGTCCAGGCTCTGCATCACCAGCAGGATCACCGTGCGCTCGCTCCAGCGCCCGATCCACAGCAGCCGCAGCGACATCAGCGGGTTCTGGCGGAAGAAGCGCAGCCACTGCCGCCAGCGCGGCAGCGGTGAACCGCCCGAGGTCGGCAGCGTCTGGAGCAGGCCCATGGCGTTGCTGCCCTTGCCGTAGCGGACCGGCTCGATGTGCGTGTCGGAGTCGGGGTGGAAGGACGAGGTGATCGCGACACCGGTGGAGAAGTTCTTGTCCGGCAGCACGTTCGGGGTCTGGGCGCCGATGATCGACTCCGAGTTGGTCCGGGTGAGCCGCCCCAGCTTCGCCGACAGCCGCGGCAGGTCGCCGCGGTCGCGGGCGCGGTGCAGCAGGTTCTGCGTGCCCCAGGTCCCGGCGGCGACCACGACCTGGTCGGCGGTGAAGACCTTCGCGCCCTTGTCGAGCACCGCTCCGGTGCGTTCGGTGCCGATGCGCCAGCGGCCGTCGCGCCCCTCGGCGAGCCGGGTCACGGTGGTCAGCGGCCAGACCTCGGCGCCGTTCTGCTCCGCCAGGTACAGGTAGTTCTTGACCAGCGTGTTCTTCGCGCCTACCCGGCAGCCGGTCATGCACGCGCCGCACTCGGTGCAGCCGGTCCGGGCCGGGCCCGCGCCGCCGAAGTACGGGTCGGCGGTCTGCTCACCGGGCTTGCCGAAGTAAACGCCGACCGGCGTGCGGTGGTAGGTCTCGCCGACGCCCATCTCGTCGGCGACCTGCTTGATCACCACGTCCGACGGGGTGGTCGTCGGGTTCGTGACCACGCCGAGCATCCGGGTCGCCTGGTCGTAGTGCGGCGCGAGCTCGGACTCCCAGTCTGCGATGTGACCCCACTGCGGGTCCTCGTAGAACGGCTTCAACGGCCGGTAGAGCGTGTTCGCGTAGTTCAGCGAACCGCCGCCGACCCCGGCGCCCGCGAGGATCAGCACATCGCGCAGCAGGTGGATGCGCTGGATCCCGAAGCAGCCCAGCTGCGGCGCCCAGAGGAAGTTGCGCAGATCCCAGGACGTCTTCGCGAACTCGTGGTCGGCGAACCGGCGGCCCGCCTCCAGCACCGCGACGCGGTAACCCTTCTCGGTCAGCCGCAGCGCGGCCACGCTGCCGCCGAACCCGGACCCGATCACCACTACGTCGTAGTCGTGCACCCCGTGAGACATGGCCGACAGCGTAGACAAAATTACTGGTCGGTAGATAGCCCTTCCGGGGTGAAAGCTACCGGGAGTAGGAATCCTTCTAGGTCAGCTTGAGGCCTAACCGGGCCCTAGCTTCGCGGCCATGATCGATCCGTTCCTCATCGACGTCCCGCAGTCCGACCTCTCCGACCTGCACCGCCGCCTGGACGCCACCCGCTGGCCGGACCAGCTCCCTGACGTCGGCTGGAGTCACGGCGTGCCGCTGGACTACGTCCGCGACCTGGCCGAGCACTGGCGGCACGACTACGACTGGCGCGCGCACGAAGCGCGGCTGAACCGGCACCCGCAGTTCACCACCGAGATCGACGGCCAGCGCATCCACTTCCTGCACGTCCGCTCGCCGCACCAGGACGCGACACCGCTGCTGATCACCCACGGCTGGCCCAGCACCATCGCGGACTTCCTGGACGTCGTCGAACCGCTGACCAACCCGCCGGTGGAAGCCGACGCCTTCCACCTGGTGATCCCGTCCCTGCCGGGCTTCGGCTTCTCCGGACCGACCACCAGCCCCGGCTGGAACGCCCAGCGCACCGCCCGCGCCCTGGCCGAGCTCATGAGCCGCCTCGGCTACGAGCGGTTCGGCGCCCAAGGTGGCGACTGGGGCCGGATCATCAACCGCGAACTCGCGCTGCACGCGCCGGAGCGGGTCATCGGCCTGCACGTCAACGGCAGCCTCGGAATGCCGTCGGGCGACCCGGCCGAGCTCGTCGGCCTGGACCCGCACGACCAGCGCCGCCTCGAATCGCTGGAGAAGTTCACCGGCGAGCGGATGGGCTACGCCTGGATCCAGGGCACCCGGCCGCAGACCCTGAGCTACGCGCTGCTGGACTCCCCGGCCGGTCAGCTGGCGTGGATCGCCGAGCTGCTCGAGTGGTTCGACCCGGCCGAACTCGGCGAAGCCAACCGCATCGACCGCGACCGCGTCCTCACCACGGTCACGATCTACTGGCTCACCCGCACCGCGGGTTCCTCCGCGCGGGTCTACCTCGAAGCCGACGACAACACCTGGGGCGTCCAGGAGCCGTGCCCGACGCCGACCGGCGTCGTCGGCTTCGGCGAGGACCGCGGCATCCGCCGCTTCGCGGAGCGGGAGAACAACATCGTCCGCTGGACGACGTTCGACCGCGGCGGCCACTTCGCCGCGATCCAGACCCCGGACCTCCTGGTCACCGACGTCCGCGCCTTCTTCCAGGAGCTGCGCACCTGACCAGCCACCGTCATCAAGCGGCGCAGCCGCTTAGCCCAAGCACGCAACCGGCACCGCCGCGGGTTCTC
>NZ_BAAAUX010000020.1:51761-138644 GCF_039534165.1 Saccharopolyspora taberi
AGGACAGCTTTTTCCGTCGTATTGGACATACGTCGGAAAAAGTAACCGCAGCCAGCGGACGCCTGAGGTTCCGCCACCCGCACCGCCACGCAAGACGAGTCCCGGCCACTCTCAAAAAATCAGCGGCGGAGCATCAGGCCGACGCGCTGGAACTCCTTCAACTCCCGGTACCCGGTCTTGGCCATGGCGCGGCGGAGGCCGCCGAAGAGGTTCACCGTGCCGAGCGGGTCGCTGCTCGGTCCGAACAGGACGGTCTCCAGGTCCGGGCCGGAACCGGCCCAGCCGGAGATCTCGCTGCGCGGCAGGCTCGGGTGCGCGGCGGCGGCGGTCCAGTAGTAGCCCTGTCCCGGGGCCTCGGCCGCCTCCGCCAGCGCCTCGCCGAGCATGACCGCGTCCGCGCCGCAGGCGATCGCCTTGGCGATGTCGCCGGAGTAGCCCAGCGCGCCGTCGGCGATCACGTGCACGTACCGGCCGCCGGTCTCGTCGAGGTAGTCGCGGCGGGCCGCGGCGGCGTCGGCGATCGCGGTCGCCATCGGGACGCCGATGCCCAGGACCTGCGTCGTGGTCGCCGACCGCGACTCGCCGAAGCCGACGATCACGCCGGCCGCGCCGGTGCGCATCAGGTGCATCGCGGTGCGGTAGTCGCCGACACCACCTGCGATGACCGGGACGTCCAGCTCGGCGATGAAGCGCTTGAGGTTCAGCGGCTCGCCGTCGCGGGCGACGTGCTCGGCCGAGACGATGGTGCCCTGCACCATCAGCACCTCGACCCCGGCGGCGAGCAGGTCGGGGGTCAGCTCCTCGGCGTGCTGCGGGCTGACCCGCGCCGCGACCGTGACCCCGGAGTCCTTGATCTGCTTGATCGCGTAGGACAGCAGGTCGAGCCGGATCGGCGCGGAGTGCAGCTCCTGCAGCAGCTTCACCGCGGCGGTCGGGTCCTCGGCCTCCTCGGCCGCGCGCACGACCTCGAACAGCCGCTCCTCGACGTTCTCGTGCCGCGCCCACAGCCCCTCGGCGTTGAGCACGCCGAGGCCGCCCAGCTCACCGACCCGGATCGCGGTCGCGGGCGAGACGATCGCGTCGGTCGGGTGGGTCACCAGCGGGATGTCGAACCGGTAGGCGTCGATCTGCCACGCCAACGAGACGTCCTTCGACGAGCGGGTACGCCGCGACGGGACGATCTCCACGTCGTCGAGGTCGTAGCCGCGCATGGCCGTCCGGCCCATGCCGATCTCCACCAGATCCCGCACGTCAGTCCCTTCCTCGCGGCACCGCTGTCCAACACGACATTGTCTCTGCGGCTACCGGGGGACGCGCATCCGGGGCTCCCCGTCGCGCGGAGTACCGGCCCGGACACCCTGCGGCGTCCGGGCCGGTACGCCTCAGCGCGTGGTGTAGTTCGGCGCCTCGACGGTCATGGTGATGTCGTGCGGGTGGCTCTCCTTGAGACCCGCCGCGGTGATCCGGACCAGGTTGGCGTTCTGCAGCTCCGGGATCGTGGTGGACCCGGTGTAGCCCATGCCCGACCGCAGCCCGCCGACGAGCTGGTCGACGACCTGGGACAGCGGGCCGCGGAACGGCACCCGGCCCTCGATGCCCTCCGGCACCAGCTTGTCCTCGGACAGCACGTCGTCCTGGAAGTAGCGGTCCTTGGAGTAGGACTTGCCCTGGCCGCGCGACTGCATCGCACCCAGCGAGCCCATGCCCCGGTAGACCTTGAACTGCTTGCCGTTGACCAGCACCAGGTCGCCGGGCGACTCGGCGGTCCCGGCGAGCAGGCTGCCCAGCATGACGCTGCTGGCCCCGGCCGCGATCGCCTTCGGGATGTCGCCGGAGTACTGGATGCCGCCGTCGCCGATCAGCGGCACGCCAGCCGGACGGCACGCCTGGTCGGCGTCGTAGATCGCGCTGATCTGCGGCACGCCGACACCGGCCACGACGCGGGTGGTGCAGATCGAGCCCGGCCCGACGCCGACCTTGACCGCGTCGGCCCCGGCGTCGACCAGCGCCTGCGCGCCCGCGCGGGTGGCGACGTTGCCGCCGATGACGTCGACGGAGTTGCCCAGCTCCTTCTTCAGCGTCGCGACGGTGTCGACCACGGCACGGGAGTGGCCGTGCGCGGTGTCCACGATGAGCACGTCCACGCCCGCGTCGACCAGGGCCATCGCCCGCTCGTGCGAGTCGGCGCCGACGCCGACGGCCGCGCCGCACAGCAGCCGGCCGTCCGGGTCCTTGGTCGCGTTCGGGTACTGCTCGGTCTTGACGAAGTCCTTGACGGTGATCAGCCCGCGCAGCTTGCCGGCCCCGTCGACGATCGGCAGCTTCTCGACCTTGTGCCTGCGCAGCAGGCCGAGCGCGGCCTCCGCGGTGACGCCGACCTGCGCGGTCACCAGCGGCGCGGCGGTCATGATCTCGCGGACCCGCCGGGTGTGGTCGACCTCGAAGCGCATGTCCCGGTTGGTGATGATCCCGACCAGGGTGCCGTCCGGGTCGGTCACCGGCACCCCGGAGATCCGGAACCGGGCGCACAGCGCGTCGACCTCGGCGAGCGTGTCGTCCGGCGAACAGGTCACCGGATCGGTGACCATGCCCGCCTCGGAGCGCTTGACCACCTCGACCTGGGCGGCCTGCTCCTCCACGGACAGGTTGCGCTGCAGGATTCCGACACCGCCCTGCCGGGCCATGGCGATGGCCATCCTGGCCTCGGTGACCGTGTCCATCGCCGCCGACAGCAGCGGGATCCGCAGGCGGATGTTGCGCGAGAGCTGGGTTCCGGTGTCCACGCCGCTGGGGATGACGTCGGATTCGTCGGGCAGCAGGAGCACGTCGTCGAAGGTCAACCCGAGGCTCGCGAACTTCGTGGGAAAGCCGGGTGCGGTGAGTTCGCTGGTCATGGCGGGGGCGTGCCTTCCTTCAAACTACGGGTCCACAACCGAAGGGTGCGGGCGGTGATGGGTGTGCCGATCCGGGGCTGCGGATTCGGCGGAGGGGATTCCCCAATGATAGAGACCGCTGGTCGCGCCCACGTCCGGCGTCCGGGCAACACCCGCTCGGCCCGCGCCCGGATGTGCCGGACGGCACAGGAGTTCAGCCACCCAGTGGTACGGCCCTGCACCGCGGCGCTGGACAGAGCCGGTAGCGTGCGGGCCGTGCCGCACGATCCGTTGCCCCCAGACCCGTTCGCGGGTGACCCGGACGACCCGAGCATGGCGCTCGGCGATCACGACGCCGGGTTCGCCCCACCGCTCGGTGACGAGGAACAGGCCGAGCTGCTGGCCGACCTGACCGACCTGTCGGTCTACCAGGCGCTGCTGGAACCCCGCGGCGTCCGCGGGATCGTGGTCGACTGCACCGACTGCGGCGAATCTCACTACCACGACTGGGAGCTGCTGCGAGCCAGCCTGGAACAGCTGCTCCACGACGGCCGCATGCGCCCGCACGAACCGGCCTACGACCCGAATCCGGACGACTACGTCACCTGGGAGTACTGCCGGGGCTTCGCCGATGGCGTCACCGAGTCGGAGAACGAGACCAGCCGCTGATCCCCCAGCGAACGGAGAAGACCCCGCCGGGCTCCCGGCGGGGTCTTCTCCGTCTGCGGATCAGTTCGAGGGGAACAGGTTCGAGTTCCAGGAGGGACCGGTACCGCTCGACGGCTGGTCGGAGCTCCCGCTGGTCTCGCTCGGGCTCGACGAGGTCTCGCTGGTCGGCGGCGAGGTGCTCGGCGTGGTCGACGTGGTGTCGGTCGGCGGCACCGGCGGCGGGACCTCGTGGGTCGGCGACGGCGGCGGAGCCACCGACGACGACGCCAGGACGCTGGAGCTCGACGGCTGCTCCGGCTGCTCGGACTGCCCCATCCGCGCGGTCAGCGACGCGTGCGCGGCCTGCAGGTCGGCCAGCCCGTGGTCGGAGTCGATGCCCTGCATCATCTCGTGCGCCCGGTCCAGCGCGGCCTCCGCGCGCCAGCGGTCGCCGTGGTCCAGCGCGCCTTCCGCGCGGTTCAGGTCGTCCTTCGCGCTGGTCGCGGCCTGCGCCATCCGGGCGTGGTCGGTGTAGAGCACCTGCGCGACGCCCCAGAGCGCGTCGCCGGGCATCGCGTCGCGGGCGGCGAGCCCGACCCCGGTGAAGGTGATCATCAGAACCGCCGCGGCCGACGCGACCGGGACCAGGTGCCTGCGCTTGAGCCGCCTGCGCGGCTTGCGCGCCTCGGCGATGGTGGCGACCGCGGTGTCGACGTCGACGAGCTCGCCGATGGGGCTGGAGTCGACGTCCTGGCGCCAGGCGACCAGCAGCGCGTCCAGGCTCGGTTCCTCCCCGCCGTGCCGGACGTCGGGGTTGGTGCCGCCGAGCATGTCCAGCAGCGCGTCGTCGGCCTGCAGCTCGGCGAGATCGACCCGCTCGCCGTCGCCGTCGAAGTCGACCAGCTCGTCCTCGCCGTCCTCCCGCGGGCGGAAGGCGATCACCTCAGCCGTGGGCTCCTCCGGCGACTTCCCGCCAGATTCGGCGGAATCGTGCGCAGGTGCCGCAGCGGTGGCATCCTCGGCGGAGTCGGTAGTACCGACGGGCTCCGCGGCAGAGTCGTGCGCGGCGGAGTCGTGCACCTTGATCTGGGTGGTCCCGGACTCAGCGGAGTCGGAATCCCCGTGGATGTCGTTCAGATCGGTCCCCTCGCCTGCGTCGGCCGGACCGGGAACCTCGTTCCCGTCCTCGACGTGCGAACGGTCGTCCTGCCGGCCGGACTCGACACGGTCGCGTCCCGCCTGTTCACCCCCGGGCCCTTTCCGCTCAGCCATTCAGACCACCTCCTCCGCGGACAGCGTCTTTCTCAGCCGGGCCAATGCGCGGTGCTGTGCCACTCGCACCGCCCCCGGCGTCGAACCGACCGCTTCGGCGGTTTCCTCCGCGGACAACCCGACGACCACCCGGAGCAGCAGGATCTCCCGCTGCTTGGCCGGGAGGACGCGCAGAAGTTGCGCCATCCTGCCCGAAAGCTCACCCTGCATCGCCCGCTGCTCCGGCCCGGCTTCGGACTCCGGGGTGTCCGGAACGTCCGCGACCGGTTCGGAGCGGTTGCGGGCGGATGCACGATGCGCATCAGCCACCTTGTGTGCGGCGATGCCGTACACGAACGCCAGGAACGGACGTCCTTGATCCCGGTAACTGGGCAACGCCGTCAGCACGGCGAGGCACACTTCCTGGGCGACGTCGTCCGCCGAAGCGAACGAACGCTCGTTACGTCCGACTCTGGCGCGGCAGTACCGCACCACCAAAGGACGGATTTCGGCCAGCAAGCGCTCGATCGACTGACGATCGCCGTCGACGGCGGCGCTTACAAGAGCGTCCAGCCCGTCCCCCACGTTGGTCATCGCAGACAGCAGCCCTGGTGTTACGCGTTCAAGCGACTCGGATTGTCCCGGCGAACCGCGCGTGCACCGCACGCCGCGCCGGGGTCACCGTACCGGGCAGCGGGCGATCCTTGAACAGGGAGTCGGAGCGGGAGGCCGTGGTCGTCACCACTCCACAATTACCAGACGACGATCCGTCCGGCGTTTGCCGAGGCCAGTGATCTCAACGGCATCCGACCTTGATCAAGAATGTTGATCTTCGAACACGTCCTGGCGGCTCCGCGGCGACAGTTCGCCGCGGGTGCCGCAGGGACGTACGCGGTGCCCGCTTTCGGACCACTTGTCCGGCCCGGCGGTGTCCACCACCACACCGGACGCCGTCCTTCCACACGTGCGAGCCGACCGGTCAGGTGATCCGGAGCACTCCCGGACCACCGCGCCGGCGACCCGGAAGCGGGCCCGTCGTGAGTGGAGTCACAGCTCAGGAGGAGAGATCCCGCGGCGGTGGTCAGGCGACCAGGCCGCGGCGGAACCCGTGCGCGACCGCCTGAGCGCGGTCCCGCACCCCCAGCTTGCGGAAGAGCCGCCGGGCGTGGGTCTTGACGGTGTCTTCGGAGAGGTAGAGCTCGCGGCCGATCTGGCCGTTGCTCTTGCCCTGGCTCATGCCCCGGAGCACCTGGAGCTCGCGCTCCGTCAGCTGGACGCCGGGGTCCGACGGCTGCCGGGGCGCGGGCACCGAGGTGCTCGCCAGCGTGTGCGCGAGGGCGGCGACCAGTTCCGGACGCGAGGCGTCCCAGCGCAGGTAACCGCGCGCACCGCCCGCGATCGCCGCCGCGATGCTGCCGGCGTCGTCCGGCGCACCGAACACGATCACGTTCGCTTGCGGATGGGCGGAGACGAGCCGCCTGGTGGCCTCCACGCCGTTCGGCACGGCGCGTTGTGTACCGACCAGCACGACGTCCACGGCTTGCCGCGAAAAGCGGGCAAGCAGCTCGTCACCGTGCGCGACGCAATCTATCCGGCTCACTCCGGGGACAGCAGACATCACACGAGTGAGCCCTTCCCGGACGCTACGCCGGTCATCGCAGATCAGGACCGTCGTCACGGGAACTCCTTCCTGCAGGCGAGTGACGTTCCATAACCCCTATCGGACGCGGCAGGCCAAACCTTGACACGATCTGGTGCTTAATCCGTCCAGAAATTCGTCGGGCCGGAACCTGAGCATGGTTCACCGGAACGGAGCACTCCCGGACACGAGCGGAGCAGCACGGCGTGATCAAGGCCCATAGCTGCGATGTTCACCCGAACGCACCCCGCTGCCAGCCGCCGTCGCCCGACTTCGTGAAATGTCTTCACCCACCGGCACATCATAGTGTGATTTGCGACACAGTGAGCTTAACTCAGCCGAGCACGGTCTCCGAGACCCGAGCGGCAGCGGCTTCCAGCGACCCCAGGATTTCGACGTGCGCGGGCAGCGCCTCCCCTGACCAGCCCGCGCCCGCGGCGAACGCGCGGAACCGCTGGCGGGACGGCGGGAGGTCCCCGATGACCCGGGCCGAGGCGTAGTTCGGCTGGCCCGCCCACAGCACCACCGCCGCCGGGGCCGACCGGCGGACCGCCGCCTTGAGCCCCTCGCTCGGCAGCGCCGCGCCGAACAGGCGGTGGCCGACGCGGTTGGCCGCCAGCGCCGCGGCGAGCGCGACCAGTTCGAGCTCCTGCGCCTCGCCGGGAACAGGCGCGAGCACGACCGGCCGCGGGTTCAGCGGCGCGGGCGCGGTCGCGATCACCGACCGGAACGCGGTGGTCGCGCAGTCGACGAGCAGCTGCAGCGCCTCGACCCCGGAGCCGGAGCGCTGCCTGCGCTCGGTGATCGCCCAGAGCGCGGGGCGGAAGGTGTCCTCCCAGGTGGCGACCACGCCGTCCGACTCGATCGACTCGATCAGCAGCTGGTGCATCGACCAGGAGTCCAGCGCGAGCGCGGCGCGGCGGAGGCCGCGGGCGGAGGCGCCGTCGGTCGACCTGAGCTCGACGTCGGCCCGCGCGGTCTCGGCTCCGGCGTCGTCGAGCACGCCGGACAGCAGCATCGGCCCTTCGGAGTCGTCCGCCGATTCCGCGGGAGCGGCTGGATCCCGTTGCGGCAGCGCCACCGATGACGACCGCGCGTAGCGCGCGGCCTCGGCCGGAGACGCACCGCGCAGCAGCGCGCGCTGCATCTGCTCCAGGCGCGCGATGTCGTCGGGGCCGTAGCGGCGGTGCCTGCCGGTGGTGTGATCGCTGGGGCCCAGCCCGTAGCGGCGGTCCCAGGTCCGCAGGGTCGCCGGCGCGACCCCAAGGCGGGAGGCGACCGCTGCGACGGTCAGCCGCGGCTGATCGTCATCGGCCCCGGCTGGGGTCAGGATCGCCCCGGAATCGCCGATGGGGGTGGGGTCGTGCTGCCCATGGTCGGGTTCCGGCGTCGTCACGCGGGACATGTTCCGGTTCTACACCCGCCGGGGCAAGCCGGTGCCTCGACGATCATCGCGCCCGCCAGATCACTCCAACGATGAACAGCTTTTGACTCGATAAGGGTTGAACAAGTTTTGGCGCGGTTCTACGGTGGATCACGCGAGGCTGCGGCGACCGCCGCAGCGGGGAGGGGATCCACCACTGGAGGTGGTTGTCGCAATGGCGGACACTCGACGTCTTCCTGGCCCGAACGCCGATATCTGGGATTGGCAGATACGGGGCTCCTGCCGAGGCATGGACAGCGCGTACTTCTTCCACCCCGACGGCGAACGGGGGCCGGCGCGGGCCCGGCGCGAAGCGAAGGCCAAAGAGGTTTGCCAGCGTTGCCCCGTGCTGGAGCAGTGCCGCAGGCACGCACTGACGGTGCAGGAGCCTTACGGCATCTGGGGCGGGCTGTCCGAATCCGAACGCGAAGTGATCATCAAGTCCCGCAAGCGCCGGATCGCCGCACTCGCCAGCTGATCTCGGCGGCGATCACGGCATCGCTACCGGCACCGGCTGCCGAATGACTACGAGGGGCGTCATTCGTCGGCGTGCGAGGCGGCGAGAAAAAGACCAGGGGCGGCACCGCGCAGGTGCCGCCCCTGGTCGCCGTTCGCGACCGGCTCAGTGCGAGTGGCCGTGGCCGTGACCGGCCGCGGGCTCCTCTTCCTCCGGCTTGTCCACCACGGCGCTCTCGGTGGTCAGCACCATGCGCGCGATGGAGGCCGCGTTGGCGACCGCGGAGCGGGTCACCTTCAGCGGGTCGACGATGCCCGGCTGCACCAGGTCGCCGAAGGACAGGGTCGCGGCGTTGTAGCCGTGGCCCCAGTCGAGGTCGCGGACCTTGGACACCACGACCGCGCCCTCCTGGCCCGCGTTGCTGGCGATCCAGAACAGCGGGGCCTCCAGCGCCCGGCGGACGAGCTGGACACCGGTGGCCTCGTCGTCGGTGAGGCCGAGGTTGCCTTCCAGCACCTTCGAAGCGTGGATCAGGCTGGAGCCGCCACCGGGGACGCTGCCCTCCTCGGCCGCGGCCTTGGACGCGGCGACCGCGTCCTCGATCCGCGACTTGCGCTCCTTGAGCTCGGTCTCGGTGGCCGCGCCGACCTTGATCACCGCGACGCCGCCTGCCAGCTTGGCCAGCCGCTCCTGCAGCTTCTCGCGGTCCCAGTCGGAGTCGGTGGCCTCGATCTCCTTGCGGATCTGCTCCGCGCGGGCCTGCACGTCGTCCTTCTTGCCGCGGCCGTCGACGATGGTCGTGTTGTCCTTGGTGACGGTGATGCGGCGGGCCTCGCCCAGCACCTCCGGGCCGACCTCGGACAGCTTGAGCCCGACCTCGGCGGCGATGACCTGCGCGCCGGTGACGGCGGCGAGGTCGTCCAGGAACGCCTTGCGGCGGTCGCCGAAGTAGGGGGCCTTGACCGCGACGACCTTGAAGGTCTTGCGGATGGCGTTGACGACCAGGGTGGACAGCGCCTCGCCCTCGACGTCCTCGGCCAGGATCAGCAGCGGCTTGCCGTTCTGCGCGATCTTCTCCAGCAGCGGCAGCAGGTCCTGGATGCTGGAGATCTTGTCGCGGTGCAGCAGGATCTGCGCGTCCTCCAGGACGGCTTCCTGGCGCTCGGCGTCGGTGACGAAGTACGGGGA
This sequence comes from Saccharopolyspora taberi, assembly GCF_039534165.1. Lineage (NCBI taxonomy): Bacteria > Bacillati > Actinomycetota > Actinomycetes > Pseudonocardiales > Pseudonocardiaceae > Saccharopolyspora > Saccharopolyspora taberi. Next base: position 61,241 of record NZ_BAAAUX010000020.1, read on the forward strand.
GACGAAGCCCTTGTCGAACTGGACGCCCTCGGTGACCTCCAGCTCGGTGGCCAGCGTCGAGGACTCCTCGATGCTGATCACGCCGTCCTCGCCGACCCGCTCCATGGCCTCGCCGATCAGCGCGCCGATGGCCTCGTCGCGGGAGGACACGGTGGCGATCTGGGCGATGTTGTCGCGGCCCTTGACCGGGGTGGCCTTGGCCTTGAGCGCCTCGACGACCGCGTCGGTGGCGGCCTGGATGCCCTTGCCCAGCGCCGCCGGGTTGGCGCCGGCGGCCAGGTTGCGCAGGCCCTCGCGGACCAGCGCCTGGGCCAGCACGGTCGCGGTGGTGGTGCCGTCACCGGCGACGTCGTTGGTCTTGGTGGCGACGTTCTTGGCGAGCTGGGCGCCCAGGTTCTCGTAGGGGTCCTCGAGCTCGATCTCGCGCGCGATGGTCACGCCGTCGTTGGTGACCTGCGGTCCGCCGAACTGCTTGTCCAGCACGACGTGCCGACCGCGCGGCCCCAGGGTGACCTTCACCGCGTCGGCGAGCTGGTTGACGCCGCGCTCCAGCGCGCGGCGCGCCTCCTCGTCGAAGGCGATCTGCTTAGCCATTTGTTCAACAGCCCTTCGGGTTCACGGTTGTGGCAGGGAGCGACCGGCTCCCGGCATGCCGCCGCCCCGGGGTCCCGGAGGACCGCCGGGGCGGCTTTCGGACTGCACGGTCGTCAGTTGACGACGGCCAGCACGTCGCGGGCGGAGAGGATCAGGTACTCCTCGCCGTTGTACTTGACCTCGGTGCCGCCGTACTTGGAGTAGATGACGACGTCGCCTTCCTTGACATCCACCGGGATGCGGTTGCCCTTGTCGTCGACGCGGCCCGGGCCGACGGCCAGGACCTTGCCCTCCTGGGGCTTTTCCTTGGCGGTGTCCGGGATCACGATGCCGGACGCAGTCGTCGTCTCGGCCTCGCTCGCCTGGACAACGATCTTGTCCTCAAGCGGCTTGATGCTCGCCACGGTGTGACCTCCACCTTCTGGGGCCTTCGAAGCGTTGGCTGGTTTCACGACGGCTCCGTGACTCCCCGCCGTCGCGGGTGCCGGGGCGCTCCGGCGCCGTTCGTCTAGCACTCTACCCACGCGAGTGCCAGCGCTCAACAACGCCCCCGCGAGTGTCCGCCCTTCGAGGTCACGGCCCGGGTCGCAGTCCGGGTTGGGCCGTTCGCGGGCAGACGCGGCGCCATCCGGTGTTCATCATGCGATCACCACATACACGAATCTCTTTCATCTTTGCCGGGGACGCTGCCCCGAGCCCGAGGAAGGGAAGCTCCGCGATGTCCGACCCAGCCCTGTCCCGTCGTTCCGTCCTGGTGGGGGCGGGTGCCACCGCCGCGCTCGGGGTGCTGACCGCACCCGCCGCCCGCGCCACCCCGGCCGCCGACCCGTTCACCCTCGGGATCGCCTCCGGCGACCCGAGCCCGGACGGGTTCGTGCTGTGGACCCGGCTGGCCACCCAGCCGCTGGCGGGCGACGGTCTCGGCGGGATGCCGGACCGCCCGGTCGACGTCGAGTGGGAGGTCGCCGAGGACGAGCGCTTCGCGCGGATCGTCCGCCGCGGCACCGAGCGCGCGGTGCCCGAGCTCGCGCACTCCGTGCACGTCGAGCTCGCCGGGCTGAGCCCGGGTCGCGAGTACTTCTACCGCTTCCGCTGCGGCACCCACCTCAGCCGATCCGGCCGCACCCGCACCGCTCCCGCGGCAGGCACCCTGACTTCCGCGCTGACGCTGTGCTTCGCGTCCTGCGCCGCGTGGGAGCACGGCTTCTACACCGCCTACCGGCGGATCGCCGAGGACGACCCGGACCTGGTGCTGCACCTGGGCGACTACCAGTACGAGTTCGGCCACCTCGGCTACCCGGTGCTGTCCGGGATCGCGCGTCCGGTGGAGGGCGGCGAGACGTTCACGCTCGCCGACTACCGGCGGCGGCACGCGCAGACCAAGACCGACCCCGACCTGCAGCTGGCGCACTCGACGGCCCCGTGGGTCGTGGTGTGGGACGACCACGAGCTGGACAACAACTGGGCCGACGAGCACCACGAGTTCTGGGGCGACACCGAGAAGTTCCTGGAGCGGCGCAGGGCCGCTTTCCAGGCGTACTACGAGAACATGCCGCTGCGGCGGTCGTCGGTGCCGCAGGGCATCGACATGCAGCTGTACCGGCGGATCCAGTGGGGCGCGCTGGCCAACCTGCACATGCTCGACACCCGGCAGTACCGCAGTGACCAGGCGTGCGGCGGGATCCTCGGGCCGTGCGGCCAGGAGTCTGACCCGACCCGGACGCTCACCGGCGACGAGCAGGAATCCTGGCTGCTGGCGGGTTTCCGCGACTCGCGCGCCCGGTGGGATCTGCTGGGGCAGCAGGTGATGATGGCCCAGCACGACAAGGCGGCCGGGCCGCTGAAGATCACCGACATGGACACCTGGGACGGCTACACCGCCTCCCGGGACCGGATCACCCGCGGCTGGATCAACGCCGGGGTGCGCAATCCGGTCGTGCTCACCGGCGACATCCACGAGCACTACGCCAACGACCTCAAGCTCGACTACGACGACCCGGACGCTCCGGTGGTCGGCGCCGAGCTGGTGACGACGTCGGTCACCTCCAACGGCGACGCGGCGGGCAAGGACTTCTCGGGCGATCCGGAGAACCCGCACATCCGGTTCCACGACGACATGCGCGGGTACGTGCGGACGAAGATCACCAGCACCGAGCTGCGGGCGGACTTCCGGGTGCTGCCCTACGTCTCGAAGCCCTACGCGCCCGCCGCGACCAAGGCGTCGTTCGTGATCGCCGACCGGGTGCCCGGACTCCAGGAGGCGTCGACCTTCGCCCGCTAGGTCCGGTGCCGGAGGGGCGCTTCCGTTGCTGCCGCTGGGTTTCCGCGGTTTCGAGGTGCCCGGCGGCGCAGGGGGAGCTGGCGCGGTTCGGCGGGGTGACCGGACACGGTTCGGCGCGGCGGCCGGGATCGCGGCGGGCGGGCCCTTCCCGGTCCGCGCGGCCGCCGGGATCGCGTCACCACCGCGCGCCCGCCCGGCGGCGGAAGCGCGCCGATTCCCGCGCCACCGGCGGGAATTCTCCGTCACGAAGCCGCTACCAGCAGTGATGGCGCGAGAACCGGGCAAACCAGGCGGCGAACACGATCTTCGCAGGTAGATCACCATGCGGGATATGTCACGCATACCCCCCAACGGTTCCCGCCGGGGACCTCCGGTGCCCTAAGTTCCTCACCATGCCCCCGACGCGACCGACGAACCGGCAGTGGGAACGTCGCCCCCGTCCGTCCCGGCCGCCCGGCCCCTCGGGGCCGCCGGGACGATCGAGCTGGCGGCCGAAGTGACACCGGCTCACGCCGCGCCGAGCGCCTGCGCCTCCCACTCGTAGAGCAGATCCCGGCCTGCCGCGGTCAGCACGACCCGCTGGCCGCCCGCGGCGAACAGGTCGGCCGTGACGAGGTCGATCAGATCCGCGCGCCACAGCTCGGAAAGCGCGCGCTCGTCGGGCGGAGCTCCCGCCCCGGCATCCCGGCGGTAGCCGGCGGGAGCGCCGAGGCCGTTGCCGAAGCGGACCCCGCCGCGGTGGACGTCGAGCAGCGCCCGGAACCTGGCCGGGCTGAACGCGAACCGGACTGGGGCGCGGGTCGGGGACATCGCCGATCTCTCCCTTCGGCGGCAGCGGCCCTGCCGCCGCGAGTGTGTTGCGGACCACTCCAGAGTCCTCGCCGACCGCTCCGGGCACACCCGGGTAAACCACGGGCGGATACCTGCTTCCGCGAAGCCCCCGGTGCGGCGGACTGGTTCCTCCGGCGGATCGGCCGCTGGGCCGAATCCCCGAGCACCCGAGCAGCAGAAGGCCGATTTCGCCGGAAATTAACCGGACCATGGCTGGTCGCCGGTACCTTTTCCCACCCGTCCGGGTGATCGTGTGTGCCGTCCCGAACCGACGTCAGGAGGACCAGCCAGATGTCCCACCCCACCCCGCCCCAACGTCCCGCGGTGACCCGCCGCGCCGTCCTGCTCGGTGGTGCCGCGGCGCTGGGCGCGACCGCTCTCGGCGGTTCCGCGCTGGCCAGCGCCCTGTCCTCGCCGGGCGCGGGCCTCGGCCGCCGGATCGCCGACCCGTTCACGTTGGGCATCGCCTCCGGCGACCCGCTGCCCGACGGCGTCGTGCTGTGGACCCGCCTCGCGCCGGAGCCGACGGCCGAGGACGGCAAGGGCGGCATGCCGGACAAGGTCGTCGGCGTGCAGTGGGAGGTCGCAGAGGACGAGGGCTTCACCAAGATCGTGCAGTCCGGTGACGCCGAGGCCGCGCCCGAGCTCGGGCACAGCGTGCACGTGGAGCTGGAGGGCCTGCAGCCGGGCGCGGAGTACTTCTACCGGTTCCGCGCCGAAGGAGCCATCTCCCCGGTCGGGCGCACCCGGACCGCCCCGGCGCCGGGCACGATGGGCGAGCTGACCATGTGCTTCGCCTCCTGCGCGCACTTCGGCGAGGGCCACTTCACCGCGTACAAGCGGATGGCCGAGGACGAGCCCGGCCTGATCCTGCACCTCGGCGACTACCAGTACGAGTACGCCGCCAAGGAGGAGGACGTCCGCAAGGTGCTCGGCCCGGAGACCCGCACCCTGGCCAACTACCGGCAGCGGCACGGCCAGTACAAGACCGACCCGGACCTCCAGCTCGCGCACTCGGTCGCGCCCTGGCTGGTCGTGTGGGACGACCACGAGATCGAGAACAACTGGGCCGACGAGACCCCGGAGAAGCCCGACGACGGTTTCCTCGACCGCCGCAAGGCCGCGATGCAGGCGTACTACGAGAACATGCCGCTGCGCAGCGGTTCCAAGCCCAACGGCATCGACACCCAGCTGTACCGCCGCTACCAGTGGGGCGGGCTGGCCAACTTCCACATGCTCGACACCCGCCAGTACCGCAGCGACCAGGCGTGCGGCGACGGCGTGCAGTCCGGCTGCGACGACCGCGAGGACCCGAACCGCTCGCTGACCGGTGCCGAGCAGGAGAAGTGGATCATCGACGGGTTCGGCAGCACCTCCGCGCGCTGGGACGTGCTTGGGCAGCAGGTGTTCTTCTCCAAGATCGACCTGACCCCGGGCGCCGAGGAGGGCTACAACATGGACGCCTGGGACGGCTACGTCGCCAACCGCGACCGGATCGCCGGCGCGATGGCCGACAGCAAGGTCCGCAACGGCGTGGTGCTCACCGGTGACGTGCACCGGCACTGGGCCGCCGAGATCAAGCGGACCCACGACGACGCCGACTCCCCTGCGGTCGGGACCGAGTTCGTCACCACCTCGATCACCAGCGGCGGGGACGGCAGCGACGACGGCAACCAGGACGTGCTCGACGAGAACCCGCACGTGAAGTTCTACGCGAACCGGCGCGGCTACATCCGCACCAAGTTCACCGAGACCGAGCTGCGCGCCGACTACCGCGTGCTGTCCAAGGTCTCCGAGCCGGGAGCGGCGGCCGAGACGGCCAAGAGCTTCGTCGTCGAGGACGGCAACCCGAAGCTGAACCCGGTGTGACCGCGTGGAGGGGGCGCTGCGCGGCGCCCCCTCCGCTCAGCGGTGCGCGTGCAGGAAGAGGTGCGGCAGCGGTTCGACCCGCTCGTGCACGATCGCGTCGACCACGAAGCCCGCGGCGCGCGCGTCGCGGTCAAGCGTCCCGAACGTGCAGACCGTCGGGGTGTACTTCCGGCCGAAGCGCTCGACCAGGTTGTTGTCGTGGTGCTCGTTCATGCCGAGCACGAGCCGCGCGCCCGGCAGGAGCTGCCGGTGGATCTTGCGCAGCGCGTCCCGGAAGTAGTCGGCTGGCAGCGCCAGCAGGCTGAAGAACGCGACCGCGGCGTCGAACCCGCCGAGATCGACCTCGTCGAGGTCGAGGACGTCCAGCTGCCGGAACTCCGCGGCCGGGACCTGCCGCCGGGCGATGTCGAGCATCCCGCTGGAGATGTCTATGCCCACCACCTCCATCCCCGCGGCGACCAGCTGCTCGGCGGTGGGCCTGCCGGTGCCCGCACCGATGTCGAGCACCCGCGAGCCCGCCGGGAGCTGCTCGATCAGCCGCTCCCCCGCGCGGACCTGGTCGGGCGTTTCGCCGACCATGGCCTCGTAACCCGGGGCGAGGCTGTCGGCGTACTCGGCCAGCGCCCGCGAGTCCGGCGGGTGCTCGGTGTACTGAACGTCGGTCTCGGTCATTGAATCCTCCTCTTGTTTCCGGCGATCGCGTCGATCTGCCCGGCGCGATGTTAGAAATCCGATCGTCCGACTGCCGACCAGTGCTACAAAATTCACTCTGTCCGGGGTCCGCCGAATTGCCGGTGACCCCCGCCCGGGTATTCCGATTCCCTCACCTCGCGAGCCCTCCGCGACTCTGCCATCCTGGCGAGGTCGGTCATTTTCCGGATATGCGCTAAGAGAGGGAGACCGTGGTCGATTCCGCTGTCTCGGCCATTAGGAGTGAATTCGAGGCCCTTCCGCTGACCGCCCGGTGCAGGCGGATCTGGGAGCGCGGAGAGCACGCGCTCATCGGGGTCAGCCCGGGCAACGGCTATTTCAGCACCGATCGCCTGACCTCGCTGGCCGCCTGGGCCGCCCGCTCCTTCACCGCGGTGGACGTGGTGTACGCCGATCTGCATCTGGCCACCGTTCTCGGCACGATCGGCTACGACCGCGAACACGCCACCAGAAAAGCGCGGAAAGAACTCGAAGGAGTTCGCAGGCGAATACGCCGGGCAGTGGAGGCGCTGGGTTCGACGAGCACCCGATTCCGGGTGAGCGCGCTTTCCGAATTCTGCACTTCCCCCGTTTACCGGGAGCTGCGCGAAACGGTCAGGGAATCCCTGAGAACGGATGACGAGATCCGGGAAGCCTGCGAACTGATGGTGGACTACTTCCTCGACGGAAAGATTTCCGGCAGGCCCACTCCGGAACAACTCCGGGCGGGCACGGACTACCTGCTCGCCGAGCTGCCGTTCTTCGTGGACGCCCCGCGCATCCTCGGCGTCGGCTCGTCGGTCTCCTGCTACCACTCGGCGGTGCCGCTGGCCCGGGTGCTGTTCTCCCGGCGCGAGGGTCTGCGGGCCGTCGATCACCAGGGCTACCTCGTGGTCCGCCCGCTCGGTCCGATCCCCGGTCCGCGAATCGAGAACACCACGGCAGAAAGGAATCTCAGGTCATGACGGCGTCCCGCACCGTACTGGACTTCCCGTTCTCCCGGCGTGGCGATGTGGTGCCTCCCGAGTGCGAGCACCTGCGCGAGCACGAGCCCGTCGCGCGGGTGCGGACGATGACGGGTGATCCCGCCTGGCTCGTTTCCAGCTACGAGCTGTGCAAGCAGGTGATGGGAGACGAACGGTTCAGCCAGGGCCAGACCTCGGCGCCCGGGGTGCCCCGCCAGTACGCGCTGACGATCCCGCCGGAGGTCGTCAGCAACATGGGCAACGTCGACAACGCCGGGCTGCGGACCGCGGTAATGAAAGCCATCCGGCCGACGAGCTGCTCGACGACATCCTCCGGGAAGGGCCGCCGGTGGATCTGCACCACCGGTACGCCGAGCCGTACTCGATGCTGCTGCTCTGCGACCTGCTCGGCCTGCCCGGCGAGGACTGGCGGCAGTGGGCTTCGAGCGTGGACATGGGATTCGTGACCAGCCCGGTGCCGTACGAAGGTGCCCTGGCCGCCTGGAACAAGGACCACGAGTACGTCCTCGGCCTGCTGCGGTCGGGCCGGACCACCGGACTTCTCGGCCGGTTCTCCGAGCTCCGCACCACCCACGGGCTGACCGAGGAGCAGCTGGCGACGATGGTGGCGGGGCTGTTCGCGGGTGGCGCGGTCAGCACCACGGCGTTCCTGCTGCACGCGATCCTCCTGCTGCTGCAACGCCCGGAGCTGGTCGGGGAACTGCGCGAGCGCCCGTCCCGGATGGGGCAGGCGGTGGAGGAACTGCTGCGCTGGACGCTGTCCATCGGCGACGGCCTGCCCCGGATCGCCACCGAGGACGTGCGGCTCGGCGACGTCCTGATCAGCCAGGGCGACCTCGTGCTGCTGCTTGTGGAGGGCGCCAACCACGACCCGTCGGTGTTCCCGGACCCGGAGCGGATCGACCTGGGCCGCGAGCCGAACCCGCACCTCGCCTTCGGCCACGGACGGCACTTCTGCCCCGCGTCGGGGCTCGCCCGCGCGCACGCCGAGGTCGCGCTGTCCGCGCTGCTGGAGCGGCTGCCGGGAGTCCGGCTGGCCGTTCCCTCGGAAACGCTGGTCTGGCGGAGCTGGTTCATCAAGCGGGTGCCGGAGCGGCTCCCGGTGATCTGGTGAGGAGAGAAATGGCGAAGCTGTCGGTCGGGGTCTTCTGCGGCGCGTCGAAGGGGAACTCCCCGGACTACCTCGACATCGGCCACGAGCTCGGGCGGATGCTCGGCGTCCGCGGTCACCGCCTGGTCTACGGCGCGGGCGGGATCGGCGTGATGGGTGCGGTCGCCCGCGGTGTCGCCGCCGAAGGCGGTCGGATCCTCGGCGTGATCCCGGAGTTCCTGCGGTCGAGGGAGATGAGCGACGAGCTGCCGAGCCAGGAGCTGGTGCTCACCCGGGACCTGCTCGACCGCAAGCGGCGGATGATCGACGGCGCGGACGCGTTCATCGCCCTGCCCGGCGGGTACGGCACGGTCGACGAGGTGGTCGAGGTGCTGTCGATGGCCGCGCTGGGGCTGGACGTCGGTCCGCTGGTGCTGATCGACGTGGCCGGCGACTGGGATCCGTTCCTCGCGCTGGTGGAGGGCATGGCCGAGCGCGGTTTCGTCCGCCGCACCGACCTGTGCCACGTGGTCGACCGGGCCTCCGAGGCGGTCGACCTGGTGGAGGCGCTGGTGGAGCCGATGGTCCCGCGGGCCCGGCGGGGCTCCGAGGAGCCGATGCGGGTGCGCTGAGGTCCCGGTCCGGCCCGCACGGCACACTTGATCGCGTGCAGGGGCTGTGGTTGATCGTCGGGCTGGGTGTGCTGGTCGTGGCGCTGCCCGAGCTGTGGGCGAGATGGCGCAGCGCGGGCCGGATCAGGACGGTCCGGGACGTGCCGGTGAACGAGGTGGCGCTGGTGCTCGGCGCCGGGGTCCGCTCCGACGGCAAGCCCAGCCGGATCCTGCAGGGCCGCCTCGACATCGCGCTCGAACTGCTGCGCGCGGAGCGGGCCCGCCGGGTCATCGTCAGCGGCAGCCCGCACTCGCGCGGGTACAGCGAGCCGGTGGTCATGCGCGACTACCTCGTGGCGCACGGCGTCGCGCCGGAGGACGTGCTGCTCGACGAGTCCGGTGTGGACACCTGGAGTTCGGCGCGGGCCGCCGCCGGGTGCTTCGGCCTGCGCTCGGTCACGGTCGTGACCACCGCGTTCCACCTCCGGCGGTCCATCGCGCTGTTCCGCCGCTACGGCATCGACGCCTGCGGCGTCGGGCACGACGCGGCGGCCGACGGCCTCCGACGGGTTTCCGCACGCGGAGCGCGGCGCGAGGTGCCGGCGACCGTCAAGGCGTTCTGGCTTTCGCGCTGAGCCGGTGGGGTTCCGGAGCAGCGGGCGAGGTCCGGGCCCTGTGGCCGGGATCAGGTGTTGACCTCCGCCAGGATTTCGCCCGCGTAGGTGGCCACCCGGTTGTAGCCGCTGTAGGCGTCCTCGCAGACCGTGCCGCCCCGCGACAGGATCGGGCCGAACACCCCGGCAAGCCTGCCGTCGATGACGAGCGGGCCCCCGCTGTCACCACCGCACGCGGCCACCCCGCCCTGTTCGTACCCGCCGCAGACGTAGTGCCTGGGATCCAGTTTCGTCGGCAACGCGGGGTGGTTCCTCGACGCCTCGTCGCACGCCCGGAACTCCAGCATCGGGATCTGCGCCTGCTGGAGCACCGGCGACGGGCCGAGCAGCCCTTCCTCCTGGTATATCCCCCACCCCAGGATCCGGCCGGGAGTTCCCGGGCGGTAGACGTCGGCGTCGGCCTCGGTGGCGATCGGCAGCGTCGGGTAGGGCATCGGCGCGTCGAGCGTCAGCACGGCGATGTCCCCGCCGCGCAGCGTCGGGAGTTCGCCCGGCGGCGGTGGTGGCGGCGGCTCCGACGGGGCGTTCCAGATCCTGGTGACGCGGCGCTCGGTCCCGTCCTGCGTGCGGATGTCCGGGCGACCGCCGATGGCGGTGATCTGGTCCGGTCGCTTGTCGTCCACGCAGTGCGCGGCGGTGACGACCTTGGTCGGGGCGACCAGCGTTGCGCCGCAGAACTGCCCCGACGGCCGGTCCGGGTGGAGTTCCCCGCTGCCGAGCGCGACCATCCACGGGTGGTCGGCGGTGTCGGCCGGGTCGCCGCCGACGACGGCGTGGGCCGGGGCGGCCAGCAGTCCGGTCAGGGCGACGGCCGCGACGGCGGATCCGATTCGGCGCATGTGCTCGATTCCCTTCGGTGGCAACGACTTCGCCGCCGAAGCTATTGCCGGTCGAGCGCGCGCGGATCAGGGTTCGCCGACGAGATCGCCTCCGGGATCACCCGGAACCGACGCTCAGTGGACGACGATGGTGTCCACCGGCAGGCCCGGGTTCGCGGCCAGGTCCAGCGGCGAGGGCGCCGCCCCGGACGCCAGCACGTGCGCGCCGAGGGCGGCGATCATCGCGCCGTTGTCGGTGCACAGGCGCGGGCGCGGCACCCGCAGCGCGATGCCCGCCTCCGCGCAGCGCTCGGCGGCCAGGGCCGAGAGCCGGGAGTTCGCCGCGACCCCGCCGGAGATCACCAGGGTGTCGACGTCGTACTCGCGCGCGGCGCGCACGGCCTTGGCCGTGAGCACGTCGGCGACCGCCTCCTGGAACGACGCGCACACGTCGGCCACCGGGATCTCCCGGCCCGCGCGCTGCTCCTGCTCGACCCACCGGGCGACCGCGGTCTTCAGCCCGGAGAACGAGAAGTCGAACTTCGCGTCGCGGGGCCCGGTGAGCCCGCGCGGGAAGCTGATCGCGTGCGGATCGCCCTGCTTGGCCTGCTTGTCGATCGGCGGACCGCCCGGGTAGGGCAGGTCGAGCACCCGGGCGACCTTGTCGTACGCCTCGCCCGCGGCGTCGTCGATCGTCGAGCCGATCTGGGTGATCTTGTCAGCGATGCCCTCGACCAGCAGCAGCTGGGTGTGCCCGCCGGAGACCAGCATCGCCAGGCAGCGCTGCGGCAGCGGCCCGTGCTCCAGGGTGTCCACCGCGACGTGCCCGCCGAGGTGGTTCACGCCGTAGAGCGGCACGCCGAGCGCGGACGCGTACGCCTTGGCCGCGGCGACCCCGACCATCAGCGCCCCGGCCAGGCCGGGCCCGGCGGTGACCGCGACCGCGTCCACGTCCGACAGCGCCAGCCCGGCGTCGGCGAAGGCGCGCCGCACGGTCGGGGCCATCGCCTCCAGGTGCGCGCGGCTGGCGATCTCGGGCACCACGCCGCCGAAGCGGGCGTGCTGGTCGACGCTGGAGGCGACCGCGTCGGCCAGCAGCTCGACGGTGCCGTCCCCGCGCAGCCGGACCAGCCCCGCGCCGGTCTCGTCGCAGGAGCTCTCGATGCCGAGCACGATCCGGTCGGTCATCCTCATTCCTCCACAGTGGACCGGGGTGGCCTGCGCATGGTGTGCGCGTCCGCCCCGGACGGCTGGTAGTAGCGCTTGCGCAGCCCGACGATCTCGAAGCCGTGCTCCCGGTACAGCGCGATGGCGGCGTCGTTGTCGGTGCGCACCTCCAGGAACGTGGTCGCCCGGAACTGGTCGGCGCGGCCGAGCAGCGCCAGCAGCAGCGCGCGGCCGATGCCCCGGCGCTGGTGCGCCGGGTCGACGCCGATGGTGTGCACCTCCGCCTCGGCCTCCGGCGGGCGGCCGACGACCGCGAGCCCGGCGTAGCCGAGCAGGTTCTCGTCCGCGTCGTAGGCGCCGACGTAGTAGTGGCCGCGGTCGAGCTCGGCGGCGAAGGCGGCCTTCGACCACGGGTCGTCGCCGGAGAACAGGATCTGCTCCAGTTCCGCGCAGCGGCGCAGATCGCCGCGCCGCAGCTTCGCGACCCGCACCGCCTGCACCGTCCCGCTCATCGCGCCACCTGCTTCCGCGGCCCGGGTGCCTGGGCGTCCGGGCGCCGCAGGTACAGCGGCACCAGCGGCTGCGGCGGCGCGCCGAGGTCGGCGGCGGTGACGAGGCCGACCGGGCTCGGGTGGGCGATGCCGACGACCTCCAGGCCGAACAGCCCGGCCATCTCCCCGGCCGCCGCGGCGATGCCGTCGGTCGGGACCTCGGCCGGGCGCTGCACCCGCGGCCCGGTCGTGCGGGAGCCGTCAGCGGCGTAGGCGGCCCAGTAGACCTCCTTGCGCCGGGCGTCGGTGGCGACCAGCAGCGGAGCGCCGGTCGCGGCCTGCGCGGCGATGGCGTCGAGGCCGCAGACCGGGTGCACCGGGACGTCGAGCGCGTGGCCGAGCGAGGCGGCGGTGACCATGCCGACGCGCAGGCCGGTGAACGGGCCCGGACCGGCGCCGACCACGACGGCGTCGACCTCGGACAGCTCGCGGCCCGCCTCGGCCATGACGTCGGTCAGGTGCGGCATCAGCAGTTCGCCGTGCGCACGGGGGTTGACCGTGACGCGCTCGGCGAGCGGGCGGGCGTGGCCGTCGGCCACCGCGACCAGGCCGGCGGTGACGGCGGGCGTCGAAGTGTCCAGCGCGATGACGAGCACGATTACCCAGCGTACGTCAGCGCTGGTCAGCGCTAGTAACGGGCGTCGGCTACCCCGCGAGGCGGGCGTGCAGCCGCCGGGCCTCCTTGACGAACCGGCTCGACCCCTTCCGCCCGGCGACCTCGGCGAGACCCGGGACCGGTTCGCCGACCTCGCAGGTGTCGACGCCGAGGGCGATCAGGTCGGCCAGCCCGGAGCGCGGGCGTTCGCCGTCGTGCGGCAGCAAGGCCGACAGCGCGGCGGACACCGCCGACCACACCGGAACACCGGAGCGGGCGGCGTCGCCCAGCGCGGCGACCACGCGGGACAGCACCAGCTCGTCCCGGGACACCAGGTGGCCGACCGCCTCTCCCAGCCCGGGCCCGTCGAACTCACCGCGCCCGGCGAGCGTGATCAGCGCGTCGACCGCGTGGGCGCGGTCGTCCGCTTCGGCCATGCCGAGACCGAGGGCGAGGGCCGTGTTCATCCCGTCGCCGATCGGGCCGTACCCCTCGGCCAGCAGCGGCAGCAGCGGTCCCATCCGCTTGCCGTCCCCTTCGAGCGCGGGCACCAGCTCCGCAGCGATCACGTCGCGGTGGGCGGGCAGGACGCTCGGCCAGCAACCGCGCCAGTACTCGTGGTCGATCGCGATGTTGCCGAGCCGCACCGGCGAGTCCGGGTACTCCACCTCGACGCGGGTCCTGTCCTGGTAGGTCGGGTTCGGCCGGTAGCTGTAGACGCGCACCTGGCTCACGACGCGCTTCGTCCGCAGCTCGCCCAGCCCGCCCTGGTCGATCCACTCCGCGGCCCGCGCGCCCGCGTCGCCCAGGCCGCGCATGCGGTCGACGGTCGCCGGATCGGCGGTCCGGGGCAGCCGCAGCAACGCCTGGGTGAAGTCGAACGGCCACGGCGAGAAGCCCTGCCGCGCGGCCTCCTCCAGCCGGTCGGCCAGCACCTCGGGGGCGATCAGGCCGCCGGTCTCGGTGGGGGTGGCCAGCAGGAACGGGCGCGGCGCGTGGACGACGCCGAGGGAGATCTCGTGCAGCCGTTCCATCCACAGCGTCAGCCGGTTGACGTGCTCGGTCAGCAGCGACCGCCATTCCCGGTCGCCGGGCAGTTCCGGGACGGGGTCGGCGAGGCCGCCCCGGCACTCGTCCAGCACCCCGCCGACGATCGCGACGATCTCCCCGAGCTCCGAGGGCGAGTGCCAGCGCCGTTCGGCGTCCCAGGTCGGCAGTCCCGGTTCGATCCGGCTGTTCGCGAACGCCGCGCGCAGCGCGTCCCGGTCGGACCAGGCGAACTCGACGAGACCGGCCAGGACCCGTTCGACCTCGACGACGTCGACCTGCTCCCAGAAGTTGCGCAGCAACCCGGCCTGGACCGAGGCCACCTCGTCGGCGCTTGCCAGCGGCGGCGGCATCGCCGCGCGGGGAGCGGCGGACAGCTCGAACAGCGGTTCCGGCTCGGCGTCGACGGCACCGAGGACACCCGCCAGCCGCTCGCGCAGGTCCGGCGCGAGCGCCGTCGCGGCGCTGGAGAGCTCGTCCCGCGCGGAGGCGGTGACACCGTGCTTGAGCACGAGTTTCACCGCTCGCTCCTGCACGTCGTGGGCGTCGTGGCCGAACGCGGGGGCGACCGCCGCAACCGCGTCCGGCGCGCGCTCGACCACCTTGTCCAGCCAGGACAGCTGCGCGCGGATCAGCTTCTTCTCGCGGCGGACGAACACCGCCCGGCTGACGTCGACCACGATGTCCGGGTCGAGTCGCCCTTCGTCGTCGAGCGCGCGCAGCTGTTCCAGCGCGACGGTCGCGATCGGGGACGGCGAATCCGGGACCAGCGCGGCGTAATCGGCCGCGCGCGGGGCGACCTCGTCGAGGTTCGGCGCGAGGCGGGCGTGCAGCCGCGCCAGGCCCGCGAGCGCGCTCTGGGTACCGCCGCGCTGGAGCCGCGCGAGGCAGCCGTCGAGCAGCAGCGCGCGGTCGACCACGCCCTCGTCCGCCAGCTCGCCCAGCGCGTCCGGCCAGGACTCGCCGAACTGGCGTGCCGCGTTGTCCACTTCGAACAGCCGCGGGATCAGCGGGAGCATCCGCGGGTCCTCGCGGACCGCCCGCGCGATGCCCTTGGTCCCCCGGCGCAACCACCAGACCGCCGCGTGGAACACGTAGCCGTCGGAGGTCGGCAGCTCGTCCCCGGCCAGTTCGGTGACCAGCCACGCCATGTCGTGGCCGTTCTGCGAGTAAACCGGGTTCCGCGGCCGCATCCGCTCGGCGAGCCGGAAGGCCAGATCGGGCAGCCACGGCACGTCCCGCGCCCGCAGCACCTCCAGGACGTGGTCGGCGATCGAGGGCGCCCGGTGGAACTCCCGCCACTCCTCGGGCGTGCGCTCGTGCGGCGACCGGTAGGCCTCGGGTCTGCGCGGCACGCTGGCGACCGAGTCCCGCGAGAGCCACGGTCCCAACGTCGCCGCGGACAGCACCGCCGCACCCGCGATCGAGAGCGCGGGGCCCTTCAGCCACCGCCTGCCCTCGCGGCGCAGTTCGCGCTCGTAGTCCGTCAACGGCTTCGCGAGCGCGCGCCGCTGGTCGGGATCCAGGTCCAGCACCGCTGCTTTGACCGCTTCGGGGTCGTTTCCTTCGATCAGTTCCCGCAGCTTCTGCCAGTCGGTCATTGCTCTCCCCTGTTCCGGACGATGTCGACCGCGAGCACGTGCTTGCACTTGCCCCGGCTACCGCCGTGGTCCCGCCACCACTCGCAGGTGCACCCGCCCGGGTGCACGCGGTGCGTGCGGTCGCCGACGACGACCGTCGCGGTGTCGCCGTCCAACCGGACCGCGCCCTGCGCTACCAACGACTTCGCGTTGCGCAGGCGGGGATTCATCAGGTCGACGGCCGCGGCGTCGTAGGGCAGCTCGCGGTGGAAGTAGGTGGCTTCGGCGAGGTCGTAGCCGACCCGGCCCGCCGTGCCGAGCTGGGTCAGCGCGGCGCGGACGCGGTGGTGGCCGAGCCCGGCGCGCTCCGCGAGCAGGTCGACCTCGATCCTCGGCTCGAACTCCAGCAGTGCCCCGACCAGGTCCGCGTCGGACTCGACCTCGTCGCCGGCGAGCGCGTCGAGCACCGCGCCCTCGCCCGAGAACCCGCGCCGGGTCTCCGGCGAGAGCGCCAGGACCAGGCGCATGCCGGGCAGTTCGACCTCCCACGCGCTCGCGCACGGCTTGGCGCCGCGCCCGACCACCGGCCCGTACACCCGCACCGCGCGGGCGAACCGCAGCAGCGGCGCCAGCGCCTCCAGCCGGTTCGGCCCGGCCAGGCAGACCGCGCCGGGGACCGGACTTCCGGTCAGCCGCAACGACTTCCCGGCGGGCACCGCCCAGTGCACCCGGCTCGCCGACAGCGACCGCAGCAGCCGCGCGGCCTCCGGGGCGGCCAGCTCGGCGCGCGGTTCGAACCCGGCGGTGATCACCTGCACCTCGGCGAAACCGCGCAGCCACCGCTGCGGCAGTTCCACCTTCTTCTCGACCACGGACCCGTCCAGGGTGGTCGCGGTCAGGTCGTCGGGTCCGACCGCCAGGTGCAGCGGATCGCGTCCGCCGACCCGCGCCAGCATCCGGCGCAGCGGCTCGTTGATGTCCACATTGGTCGTCCCCCGGTCGTGGACCTCGCCGTCGAGCCCGCCGGAGAGCACGTCCAGCCGCGCGTACACCCCGCCGCAGCGGGAGAAGGACTCGAAGCGGAGCCGGTCGCCGTTGCAGGTGACCACCGGATCGCGGTACGCGGCCACGCCGGTCAGCTCCGGATAGCGGGACCTGGCCACTCTCGCGACCGCTTGCAGACCGCAGGCCGCGGGCGCGGCGTCGGTCAGGAATCCGGTGAAGAACCGGGGATTGTCCGCGGGGCCGGCCAGCGCGGTACCCCCGGCCGTCTCCAGGCCGAGCCCGCGCGCGTCGAGGACCGACGACCGCCGGTAGGCCAGCACGTGCGCTTCGCCACTCATGTCGGCCGACCGTAGGGGCGGCCCCCGACAGAGCCGGCGGGGCGTTGCGGTGAGCCGGTGGGATCGTCGTCGCGCAGGTCGGTGACCTCGGGCGGACCTGGCGGGACCGCCGTCACGCGGCCGGTCGACCACCGACGACCCGACCGGGGATTCCCGGTGAGCTGGCGGGATCGCCGTCGCGCAGACCGGTGGACCACCGACGCCCCGGCCGGTGACCTCGGGCGAACCGCCAGAACCGCATCCGCGCAGGCCAGCCGACCACCGACGACCCAGCCAGTGACCTCGGACGACCCACCGGAACCGCCGCCGCGCAGCCCGGTGACAACCGACGCCCCGCCCAGCGACCTCGGACGAACCACCGAACCCGCCGCCACGCAGACCAGCCGACCACCGACAACCCGGCCGGTTACCTCGGACGTACCCGCCGGAACGGCCGCCGCGCGGCCGGTCGACCACCGACTACCCAGCCGGGGATCCCCGGCGACCCGCCTGAACCGCCGCCGCACAGGCCAGCCGACCACCGACAACCCGCCCAGCGACCTCAAGCGAACCCGCCGAAACCGCCGCCGCGCGGCCGGTTCAAGCGCCCGCGGCCTCCTCCTGGATCAGCTCGTACAGGCCGCGGTAGCCGATGAAGTCGCGCATCGCGGGCAGCTTCGCGCGGTACTGCTCGCGCTCGGTGGCGGCGCGCCACTCGTCCTTGCTCTCCCATTCCTCGACGCCGATGAACGCGAAGATCCCGACGTCCTCGGCGCTGCGGCGGTAGAGCCGGGAGCCCAGGCAGCCGACGAGCTCGGCGGCCAGCGCCTGCCACGCCTCCAGGAACTCGTCCTCCCGCCCGGTGGGGACGTCGAAGCAGTGGATCAGCGTGACGGCCATGGCGCTCCCCGGGACGACGACAACCCGACAGGCCGTGATGATCGCAGCGGGACGCCGGTTCCGCAGGGCGATCCACTGTGGACGTACATGCGAAGGGGCCGTGCCGCTCCGAAAGAGCGCACGGCCCCGCACCGCCGGTCGCAGGAAACCGGCGAGGTCAGGCATCACCCCTGGTCAGCAGCTGACCCAGCGGGGAGTCGTCGGCGCCGGTCCCGGCGATCCGGGTGCCGCGCAGCCAGGTGCCGCGCACCACCCCGGACAGCGGCCTGCCGTGGTACGGCGAGACCGGGTTGCGGTGCGCGAGCTTGGCGACGTCGACGACGAAGGCGTCGTCGGGCGCGAAGACGCACAGGTCGGCGTCGTGGCCGACCGAGATCGCGCCCTTGCGGCGCAGCCCGGCGATCTCGGCGGGGCGGCGGGCCATCCAGCGCACCACGTCGGAGAGCGCGTAGCCGCGGACCCGCGCCTGCGTCCACACCGCCGAGAGACCGAGCTGGAGGCTGGACACCCCGCCCCAGGCGACGCCGAAGTCACCGATGTCGAACCGCTTGAGGTCGGCGGTGCAGGGCGAGTGGTCGCTGACCACGCAGTCGATGATCCCGTCGGCCAGGCCCTTCCAGAGCAGTTCCCGGTTGCGCGCCTCCCGGATCGGCGGGCACGCCTTGAACTGGGTGGCGCCGTCCGGGATCTCCTCGGCGGCGAAGTTCAGGTAGTGCGGGCAGGTCTCCACGGTCACCCGCACCCCGTCGGCCCGCGCGGAGGCGATCATCGGCAGCGCGTCCGAAGAGGACAGGTGCAGGATGTGCACCCGCGCGCCGATGCGGCGGGCAAGCTCGATGACCTGCGCGATGGCGAAGTTCTCCGCGCCGCGCGGGCGGGAGGCGAGGAAGTCGGAGTACGCCTCGCCGTGCGGGGCGGGCGCGTGCTCGATGGCGTCGGAGTCCTCGGCGTGCACGATCATCAGCGCGTCGTGCTCGGCGAGGTTGCGCAGGGCGGCGTCGAGCTCGTCGGGGGCCAGCGGCGGGAACTCGTCCACGCCGGAGTGCAGCAGGAAGCACTTGAACCCGAACACGCCGGCCTCGTGCAGACCGCGCAGCTCGGTGAGGTTGCCGTGCACCGCGCCGCCCCAGAACCCGACGTCGACGTGCACCCGGCCGGTCGCGGACTTGCGCTTGACCTCCAGCGCACCGGTGTCGATGGTCGGCGGCAGGCTGTTGAGCGGCATGTCGACGATCGTGGTGATGCCGCCCGCGGCGGCGGCCCGAGTAGCGGTGTCGAAGCCCTCCCACTCGGCGCGGCCGGGATCGTTGACGTGCACGTGGCTGTCGACCAGCCCGGGCAGCAGGACCTCGTCGTCGGCCAGCTCGACGACCTCCGCCCCGTCGAGCGGGGTGTCGTAGGACTCGACGGCGGCGATGCGGCCGTCGCGGACCCCGACGGTTGCGGAGCCCTCGCCGTGCGGCCCGATGAGCCTGCGCGCGCGGAAGACGACGTCGAATGCCGGTGACCCGGTGGCTGGTGCGGCCAACGCGGTTACCTCCCTCTCCATTGCTTCAACAGAATGTTGAACTCAGCGGAGCGTCAGGTCAAGGCCCGATTTATTCCGCGATATGAAGTATACTTGCCGATATCTGGAATTATCGGCAAGTTCTCAGCGGAGTCAAGGGCTGCGGGACGGCGGGGCAAGTCTCACCTACGAGGGCGGGGTTGAAGTCTCCCCGCACAAGGGCGGGGTTTGGTTCTCATCCCGTCGACCTGGCGCCAGCCCGATCAGACCGTGTCAAGGGGGCACACAAAGCAAAACCGCAGCGCCCAAGCAAAACGGCCCCCTTGACGCGGTCTGATAGCCCTCCGTGGAGGTCGACGGGATGAGAACCACCCCAACCGAACCGCAGCCGGACAACGAAGACTCATCCCGGAGACCTGCCAGGGGTCTGGGGCCGGCGAGGACCCCAGAAACCACCTACGCAACGGACCCCAAACCAACAAACCCCAACCCCGAACCCACCCCCTACAACCACTCCGCGGCCACCCGCTCGCCCAAGTCGCCGAGCAGCGCGGCGCCCTCGCGCATGCTGCGCTCGATGTCCGGCTCGATGTCGGCCAGCGCGTACGCGGCGGCGAAGCCCGCCGCGCGCAGCCGGTCCGGCGACAGCTGGCAGCGGCCCGCGACAGCCACCACCGGCACCCCCGCCGCCACCGCCCGCGACGCCACGCCCGCCGGTGCCTTGCCGTGCAGGGTCTGCTCGTCGAGCGAGCCCTCGCCGGTGATGACCAGGCGGGCGCCTTGGAGCAGCCGGTCGAAGCCGACCAGGTCGAGCACGACGTCGGTGCCCGCTCGGCGGCGCGCGCCCAGCACCGCCATCGCCGCGTAGCCGACGCCGCCCGCGGCCCCTGCCCCGGGCCGGTCCGCGACATCGCCGCTGGACACCGCTCGCGCCCACCTCGCGAGCGCCGCGTCCAGCAGCTCCACCTGCTCCGGGTCCGCGCCCTTCTGCGGGCCGTAGACGTGCGCCGCGCCCTTCGGGCCGAGCAGCGGGTTGTCCACATCGGACGCCAGGATGATCTCCGCCTCGGTCACCCGCGGGTCCAGGCCTGCGAAGTCCACCAGGTCCAGGTCGGCCAGGGCCCCGCCGCCGGGCGCCAGCTCCGTTCCGTCGGCGGCCAGCAGCCGCGCGCCCAGCGCGGTCAGCATCCCGGCTCCCCCGTCGGTGCAGGCCGATCCACCGACCCCCAGGACGATGGTGCGGGCGCCCTCGTCGAGCGCCGCCCGGATCAGCTCGCCGGTTCCGGCGCTGGTCGCGGTCAGCGGCGCCAGCGCGGCCGGGTCCAGCAGCGCCAGCCCGGACGCCGCGGCCAGCTCCACCACCGCAGTGTCGCCGTCGACGGCGATCTCGGCGTCGACCGGTTCCCCGACCGGCCCGCCGACCCGCACCGGCACCCGCCGGTAGCCGCTGGCCAGCGCCGCCTGCACGGTGCCGTCCCCGCCGTCGGCGACGGGCGCCATCCGGACCGGCAGACCGGGGTCCACCCGCCGCAAGCCGTCGGCCACCGCCTCGGCTACTCCCGGAGCCGTCAGCGAGCCCTTGAACTTGTCCGGCGCGATCAGCACGTGTCCAGGCACAGCACACTCCACATCGGCGATTACAGGAGTGTCCCCCGCCTCGTACGCCCGGCACGTAGGTCGGCGGGGGACACCAAGAGGTACCGGCTCATTCCAGCCGATCCCTCCGCTTGGGGGTAGGGCCGCTCGCCGGGACACCACCGCGCATCCCGACGAGCGACCCGCTCCGGACTCCGCCCGAGCCCGGAAGCTCCGTCAGAGGTTCGGGACCTCTTCCGGCTCGATCATGGCGTCGATCCGGATGCCGCGCGGGGTGTTGGCCTCCCGCTCGATCATCACCTCGACCAGCACCGGACGGCTGGTCGCGACGGCCTCTTTGCGCGCCCACTCGATGGTGTCGGCGAGGTCGGCCGGGTTGATCACCCGGCGGCCTGAACAGCCGTAGGCCTCCATGACCTTGACGTTGTCCGTGCCGAAGTCGTCGTAGTGGATGTCGACCTCGGTCTTCATGCCGAACGCGTCGTTCTCGGCCTGGCGGATCAGGCCCAGGTACTCGTTGTTCAGCATGATGATCACGAACGGCACGTTGTACTGCGCCGCGACCGCGAGCTCCTCGACCAGGAACTGGAAGCCGTAGTCGCCGACCACCGCGGCGACCTCGGCCTCCGGCTTGGCCGACTTCACGCCGATGGCGGCCGGGATCTCCCAGCCGAGCGGCCCGGCCTGGCCGCAGACCTGGTAGTGCCGCGGCTTGTGCGCGGTCTGGAACTGGCCGGACCAGATCTGGTAGAGCCCGATCGCGGTGACGAAGTAGGTGTCGGGGTCGAACAGCGCGTTGATCTCCCGGAACACCCGCGGCGCCTTGATCGGCACGGTGTCGTAGTCGTCCGGGCGGGTCAGGGTGCGCTTGAGCTCGACGACCCTGGCGACCCAGGACGAGAAGTCCTTCGACGCCTTGCGGCGGCGCGCGGTCTCCAGCAGCGCGTCGAGGAACAGCCCGGTGTCGGAGACGATGCCCAGGTCCGGCCCGAAGACCTTGCCGAGCTGCGTCGGCTCGATGTCGACGTGGATGAACTTGCGGTCACCGCGGTAGACGTCGAGCGCACCGGTGTGCCGGTCGCCGAAGCGGGCGCCGAGCGCGAGCACCAGGTCGGACTCCATGAACGACTGGTTGCCGTAGCGCTGGCTGGTCTGGATCCCGGTCATGCCCGCGAACAGCTCGTGGTCCTCCGGGAACGAGCCCTTGCCCATCAGCGTGGTCTGCACCGGGACTCCGAGCAGTTCGGCGAGCTCGCGCAGCTTCTCGTGGGCCTCGCCGAGGATCACGCCGCCACCGGCGAGGATCAGCGGCTTGTCGGCCTCCAGCAGCAGGTCGAGCGCCCTGTCCACCCGCGGCTGGTGCGGCTCGACGGCGGGGACCGGCAGCGGGGCGTCGATCGAGGGATCCCACTCGATCTCCTGCTTCTGCACGTCCAGCGGCAGGTCGATCAGCACCGGGCCGGGACGCCCGGACCTGGCGATCCGGAACGCCTCGCGGAAGATCCACGGCGCCTGGGCGGCCTCCTTGACCTGCACCGCCCACTTGGTGACCGGCTTGGCGATCTCGACGATGTCGACGGCCTGGAACGCCTCCTGGTGCAGCTTGCTGGAGACGGCCTGGCCGGTGATGCAGATCATCGGGATGGAGTCGGCCTGGGCGGTGTAGAGACCGGTGACCATGTTGGTGCCCGCCGGGCCGGAGGTGCCGATGGCGACCCCGACCTTGCCGTTGGTGCGCGCCCAGCCGTCGGCCATGTGGGTCGCGCCCTCTTCGTGGCGGACGATCAGGTGCTTGATGTCGCGGTGCTCCATCGCCGCGTACAGCGGGAGGATCGCGGCGCCGGGGCAGCCGAACGCGATGTCGACGCCTTCGGACTCCAGGACGTCGACGACTGCCTGCATGACAGGGACTTTGGGCATGGTGTATACACCTTTCGGGTGCGGACGCCCCGGCTCCCGGGTGCTGGCCGCATCGATCTGTGGCGCGAGCGGGCGGCTCTGATGCTTGGCGGCTGTGACCGCCTGCTCGCTGCCTCTGAAGTTCTTCTCCCCCGGTTCCGCGCGGTCGGCAGGTCGAGGAAGGCGGCGCCGGGCCGAGTGTGTGTGGACGAGGCGGCCCGGCGCCGCGTGGTCACTCGCGACCGCTGAGCTGCGCGATCTGCTTGAACAGGCCGGAGTGGTCGAGCCTGCCGTCGCCCTGGGCATTGGCCGCGGCGATCAGCTGGGTGACCAGCGCGCCGATCGGCAGCGCGAGCCCGGCGTTGCGGGCGGCGGCTTCGAGGTTGCCGAGGTCCTTGTTGTGCAGCTCGATGCGGAAGCCCGGGGAGAACTCGCGGTTGCGCATCTTGTCGCCCTTGGCGTCGAGCACGGTGCTGCCCGCGAGGCCGCCGCCGAGGGCGCGCAGGCCCGCCTCGGTGTCGACGCCGTGCGCCTCCAGGAAGATCAGCGCCTCGGCCACCAGGCCGATGTTGCCCGCCACGATGAGCTGGTTGGCGATCTTCACGGTCTGCCCGGAACCGGCCGGGCCGACGTGCACGATCGTGGTGCCCACGGCCTCCAGGATCGGCTTCGCCGCCTCGAAGGCGTCGGCCTCGCCGCCGACCATCAGCGACAGCGTGCCGTCGATCGCCTTCGGCTCACCGCCGCTGACCGGCGCGTCGACGACCTTCACGCCCTTGGCGGCACCGGCCTCGGCGACCTTCACCGAGGTGTCCGGCCGGATGCTGCTGCAGTCGATGAACAGCGCGCCCGCGCGGATGTGCTCGAACACGCCGCCCTCGCCGAGCACGGCCGCGTCGACGTCCGGCGAGTCGGGCAGCATCGTGATGACGACGTCGGCGTCCTTGACCGCTCCCGCGATGTCGGCCGCGCCCCGTCCGCCCTGCTGCACCAGCAGGTCGATCTTGTCCTGGGTGAGGTTGGTGCCGACGACGTCGTAGCCCGCCTTCACCAGGTTCGCGGCCATCGGGCTGCCCATGATGCCCAGTCCGACGAATCCGATCGTGGTCATGTCCGTCCTCCGTTGTTCTCTGGGGACTCGATTGCGGTCTTGGAAGTTCTGTCGAGGTTCTTCGGACGAGTCCGTCAACTCTGCTGGTCAGCGCTTGATCCAGCCGAAGCTGTCGGCGCTGGCGCCGCTGGGCTTGTACTCCAGGGCGACGTAGCCGTCGTAGCCCGCGGCGCGGACCCGGCCGAGGTAGTGGTCGAAGTCGATCTCGCCGGTGCCGGGCTCGTTGCGGCCAGGGGCGTCGGCGATCTGGACGTGCCCGATGACGCCGCTGTGGCGGTCGAGCACCGCATCGAGGTCGTCGCCGTTGACCGTCAGGTGGTAGAGATCGAACAGCAGGCGCAGGTTGTCCACGCCGCCCTCGTTGTGCACGCGGTCGATGACGCCGAGCGCGTCCACCGCGGTCTTCAGCGGGTACGCGGGCATGCCGCTGACCGGCTCGATGAGCACGGTGCCGCCGATGCGGCCGATGGCCTTGGCCGCGCGGATCAGGTTCTCGGTCGCGACCTCGTCCTGCCTGGCGGGGTCGACCCCGTCGAGGCGGTTGCCGTACAGGGCGTTGAAGGCCCGGCACCCGGTCCGCTCGGCGATGGCCGCGACGACGTCGATGTTGTCGGCGAACTCGCCCGCCCGGACCGGGTCGGACAGCACGCCGCGGTCGCCGGCCGGCATGTCCCCGGCGAAGAAGTTCAGCCCGATCAGCGAGACGCCCGCGTCGTTGACGGCGGAGACGAAGCGGTCGACCTCGGCGTCGGAGGGCACGGCGGCCGGGAACGGCCACCAGTACTCCACCGCGTCGAATCCGGCGGCCTTGGCCGCCGCGGGACGCTCCAGGACGTCGAGCTCGGTGAAGAGGATCGAGGCGTTGACGGCGTACTTGAGATCCACGGGCACCTCCCTAGTTATTTCGCGATACGGAAGCTTTGTTTCGTACAGCGATAGACTAGCGAGCGGCGGGCAATCGGTCAACGATTTGTTGAAGACCTCGATCAACGGGGAAGCGGCAGGTCGCGGCGGGACCGGCGGGCGGCGCGATCGACTCGCCGCATCAGCGCGGAGGAGTCCGTATGGTGGAACTCCATTTCCAGACCCGCCGCGAGGTCCGGGCAGTTCCCGACAGGGCCGCCGAACCCGGCGCGCGGCGGGCTACCGTGCCTATCGTGCACCCGGAGGCCGAAGGATGATCTTGCGAGCTGAGTTCACCACCGAACCGTTCGAGGGCGAGGGCGACCCGCCCGCCCACGCGCTCGCCGCCCGCGACCGGTTGCTGGAGGCCGGGCTGGAGCCCGACTTCGGCCCGCTGGGAACCTCGATCACCGGCGACCGCGAGGTCCTGCTGCCCGCGCTGGCCGCGGTGCTGGAGACCGCGCTCGACTCCGGTGCGCACCGAATCACCCTGCAAGTCACCGTCGACGGTGCCCCTGTTGAGGAGTCCTAGGGCCGTGCATCCGCTCGCCACCGCGATCACCCCGCTGCTGGAGCAGATCGGCGCCACCGCCGTTCCCGCCGAGCAGCGGGAACCCGGCGACGTCGTCCTGTACTGGGAGGGCGTGCCCGCCGTCGCCGTCCGGCTGCCCGGCGAGGAGCTGACCAGCGCGCTGGACCGGATGATCGGGCAGGTCGAGTCCGAGCTCGGCGCCCGCCTGCCCGACCTGCCGCGCCCGGAGAAGCAGCGCGCGGTCCGGCTGCTGGAGGAGCGCGGCGCGTTCACGCTGCGCAAGTCGGTGGAAGCGGTGGCCAAGGCGCTCGGCGTCAGCCGCTTCACGGTCTACAACTACCTCAACCGCGAGCAAACCGGTAAGTAGCCCCGCACGCCGCACTTGTGCGGATTGCACAGTTCCGGCAACCGGAATTTCAACAAAGTGTTGACATCGCTGGTCGGGCGGTCGTAGCTTCTCGTTCACCAAAGCTTGCGGCCCAGGCCACACACCCTGACCGGCATGTTCGGACTTCGGCGTCCGCCGCCGGGAGCGACCGCGCCGCGAGCCAGCGTCTCTCTCGTGGGGAATCCAATGCCAGCACCTTCACCGGCCGGGAACGGGGCCGAGCCGCGGCGGCTGAACGCCCTGCCGCGACCGGAACTCCTGGACCAGCTGCTCGCCTGCCTCGACGTCCGCCGCTGGGCGGACGAGGTCGCCGACGGCCGCCCGTTCGCCACCACCACCGAGGTCTACGACCTCGCCGACGCCGCCGCGCGGAACCTGACCCGCGAGGAGATCGACTCCGCGCTGGCCGCCCACCCCCGCATCGGCGAGCGCGCGGAGGGCGAGGACACCTCCTCGTCCTGGTCGCGCAGCGAGCAGGCGGGTGTGAGCGAGGACGCCGAGCTGCGCGAAGCGCTGCGCGAGGGCAACGCCGAGTACGAGCGCCGGTTCGGGCACGTCTACCTGGTCTGCGCCACCGGTCGCAGCGGCGCGGAACTGCTGGAGATCCTGCGCTCCCGGCTCGGCAACGACCCGGAGACCGAACTGCGGATCGTCGCCGACGAACTCCGCAAGATCGCACGGCTGAGATTGGCGAAGGTGATCGAGGGATGACGAGTCACGTCACCACCCACGTGCTCGACGCGGCGCAGGGCAGGCCCGCGTCCGGCGTCTCGGTACGGCTGGAAGCAGCCGAAGACTCGCTTGCGGGGTCGAGCATTGGCACCGAAGACTCGCTTGCGGGGTCGAGCATTGGCACCACCGAATGGACTTCCCTGGCCGAAGCGGTGACCGACGCCGACGGCCGGGTCAAGGAGCTGGGACCGGAGCAGCTGGAAGCCGGCGACTACCGGCTGACCTTCGGCACCGGGGACTACTTCGACCGACTGGGCATCGAGTCCTTCTATCCGCAGGTGCAGATCACCTTCCGGATCACCGATCCCGCGCAGCACTACCACGTGCCGGTGCTGCTGAGCCCGTTCGCCTATTCCACGTATCGAGGGAGCTGATCACGCATGGGCATCGCCATGGGCCCGAACCAGTACGGCAAGGCCGAGGTGCGCATCGTCTCGGTCAACAAGGACACGCCGCGCCACACCATCAAGGACCTCAACGTCAGCACCTCGCTGCGCGGCGACCTCGACGCCGTGCACTACACCGGCGACAACAGCAACTGCCTGCCGACCGACACGCAGAAGAACACCGTCTACGCCTTCGCCAAGGAGGCGCCGATCGGTGAGATCGAGGAGTTCGCGCTGCGGCTGGGGCGGCACTTCGTCGACACCGCCCACGGCATCACCGGGGCCCGCGTCCTGATCGACGAGTACTCCTGGGAGCGCATCCCGGTCGGCGGCGCCGGCCACGACCACTCCTTCGCCCGCTCCACCGACGAGAAGCGCACCACCGCGGTCACCGTCGACGGCGACCGGGCGCACGTGGTGTCGGGCCTGAAGGACCTGATCGTGCTGAAGTCGACCGGCTCGGAGTTCTGGGGCTACCCCAAGGACAAGTACACGACGCTGGCCGAGACCAACGACCGGATCCTGGCCACCGCGGTGACCGCGCGCTGGCGCTACCTGAGCACGGACCTGGACTTCGGCAAGAGCTTCGAGTCGATCCGGGCCACCATGCTGGAGGCGTTCGCCACCACGCACAGCCTCGCGCTCCAGCAGAGCCTGTACGAGATGGGCAAGCAGGTGCTCGAAGCGCACCCGGAGGTCGCCGAGGTCCGGCTTTCGCTGCCGAACAAGCACCACTTCCTGGTCGACCTGAGCTACTGCGACCTGGAGAACAACAACGAGGTCTTCTTCGCCGCCGACCGGCCCTACGGCCTCATCGAGGGCACGGTGCTGCGCGACGACGTCGACCCGGCGCCGCAGGCCTGGTACTCGCTGCCCGAGTTCTGATCGCCGCCCCGGGGGCCGCACCCGCGGCCCCCGGGACCTCGGCCGCGACGAAGTCCCAGCCCGGAGACAGCCCGTTTCCACGTCGACAACCACGTTTCCACGTCGACAACCCGTTTCCACAATGGCAACACTGTCTCATTTCCTCGTATACGCAAGGAAATACATCCACTACCCGGCATTGATAGTGACGTGATCTGATTTCCCCCCAGCGGCCCAGGAGTTCCCGATGGCCCTCTTCAAAGTCCGCCGCAACCGCGGTTCCCGCAACGGAAGAGCCGACGTGCATCCCGTGGACGAGATACTGGCACCCGGAAAGATGCTCTTCGCCGGCATCCAGCACGTAGCCGCGATGTACGCGGGCGTGGTGGCTCCGCCCATGATCGTCGGACAGGCCCTCGGGCTGCCGCCGGTCCAGCTGACCCTGCTGATCGGGGCGAGCCTGCTGACCGCGGGCCTGGCGACCCTGCTGCAGTCGCTCGGCGTGTGGCGGATCGGCGCCCGGATGCCCTTCGTCAACGGTGTCACCTTCGGTTCGGTGGCCCCGATCCTGGCCATCGTCGCCCAGCAGCAGACGCAGAACGCGCTGCCGGTCATCTACGGCTCGGTGCTGATCGCCGGTGTGCTGGCGTTCCTGGCCGCCCCCTACTTCTCCCGGCTCGTCCGGTTCTTCCCGCCGCTGGTCAACGGGACCGTGATCACGCTGATCGGGCTCTCGCTGATGCCGGTGGGCATCAAGTGGATCGCCGGTCAGAACCCCGAGGCACCGGACTACGCGGCGATGCCCAAGATCGCGCTCGGGGCCGGGACCATGGTGCTGGTCCTGCTGTTCAACCGCTTCCTGAAGGGCTTCCTCCAGCGGATCGCGCTGCTGATCGGACTGCTCGCGGGCACCCTGATCGCCTGGCCGCTGGGGATGGTCGACACCACCACGTTCTCCCAGGCGCCGCTGTTCAACGTGCCCACGCCGTTCCAGCTGGGAACGCCGGTGTTCGACCTGACGGCCACGCTGTCGATCTGCATCGTGATGCTGGTGGCGATGATGGAGAGCACCGCGGACATGATCGCGCTCGGCGAGATCGTGGACCGGCACGCGGACGAGAAGGTCATCGCGGCCGGCCTGCGCGCCGACGGCGCGGGCAGCGCGGTGAGCGCTGTCTTCGGCGGTTTCACGTGCAGCGCCTTCGCGCAGAACATCGGCCTGGTCGCGCTGACCGGTATCAAGAGCCGGTTCGTGGTCGCGGTCGGCGGCGGGGTGCTGGTGTTCCTGGGCCTGTTCCCGGTGCTCGGCGCGGTCGTCTCGCTGGTGCCGCTGCCGGTGCTCGGCGGCGCGGCGCTGGTGCTGTTCGGCTCGGTGGCGGCCAGCGGCATGAAGACGCTGAGCAAGGCCGGTCTGGGCGACCCGATGAACGCGCTGGTCCTGGCGGGATCGCTGGCGGTCGGCATGGTCCCGGTCATCGCGCCGCAGTTCTACGAGCACTTCCCGGCCGCCCTGCGGACCGTGCTCGACTCCGGCATCAGCACCGGCTGCATCGCCGCGCTGCTGCTCAACCTGCTGTTCAACGGAACACGTGGCAAGCTCTCCGCGGAAGAGTCCCCGGCGGTCGCCTCCGAGGGCCGGACCCCCGACGAAGCGGTACCGGCACCCCGAGCCTCGGAACAGGCGAAGTCGACCGAGTCGACGCGCTGACGCCGCAGGGCGCGCAAGAAGGGCGGGTGCCTCCCCCGGGCACCCGCCCTTTGCGCTGTCCTTCTTCTCAGCGGGTCTCGATCGCGATTTCCCCCCAGTTCTTGGTCAGGGCCGGGCTCAGCAACAAGCCGCCGATGATCATCGCCACGACTGCCATGAACAGACCCTTGCCCATGCTCAGCCCGTCGGCAGCAAGACCGAACCACCAGATCGCCCACGTGCCGGCAAGCATCGCGCAGACCAGGAACGCCATGATCTCCGCCCGGGCAGTGGCAGCCTTGATCTGCTGTATCAACCTGTACAGGACGTGGAGGGTGGCAAGACCGTATCCACCGCCCGCAACGACCACCACGGCCATGCCGCCATAGCCGCTCTCCAGCACCATGCGCACAAGCACGAACAGCAGAACGCTGCCTGAGAAGAAGCCGGCCAGCGTGAACAGGGCTACGAGCCCGGCGAACTGCGCGTGCGATTTGAGCTTGCGCAGCCCGCGGTCGCGATGAGCCGACACCGTCCCGACGCCCACCTTCATCCGGGCGGCGACCTCGGCTCGGGACAACCCGTGTTCCACCGTCCCCTCCACAGCGGTCCGCTGCGGGAGGGTCAGCACCTCCTTGATGTCGGAGATCTTGGCCAACCGTTCCAGTCGCAGCACTTCGTGCTCCACCGGCGAGTTCCACACCTGTTCCCGCGCGAGCTCGTGCGCTTCCGCCGGCTCTTCCGGAACATCGGCGGTCGGGGAGGGAAGGGCGAACCTGCGGCCTTCGCTCGCGGCCTTGCGGACCACGGACTTGATGACCTGGTAGGCATACCGGTCCGCATGCCTGATCGGATCCTTCGCGGTGCGCAGTGCCAGCCAGGTGTGCTGGACCACGTCGTCGGCGTCGAGCCGACCGGAAGGAACGTCGTAGAACCGAAGTTGCCGCTCGGCGAAACCTCGCAGCTTCTTTTGCCAGACCAGCCAGTCGTGGGTGAGTTCGTCAACGGTCACCGTTGGCCTCCCGGAGAGTCGCGGTGCCTCGGACGCGGATGCGCCACATAGTGCCGTCCCTCCAACGGCCCTGCAGCTCGGCCCCGGCCGGCAATCCTGCCGCTGCTGCGGCCAGTCGGGCGCGGGCTCGCAGCATCCACACCTCGGCGGCTGCGGCGGCCAGACAGGTCGCGCCGGGCAGGATCGCACCCAGGACCAGCAGAAGCAGGGGGTCGATCATCGCAGCACCTTTCGATCGATGGGCCGCTTCCGGATGATGCGGCGTTCGACGAGTACGGGTTCGATGCGGGCCGAATCCGTTACAGGTCGGCCGAACTCGCGCGCGGCACTCAGCCATCCCAAGGAGTTGCCAGCGGCTCCTAGGCCGTTAGTGGGAAGTCGCGGGAAAACCCTGCGGGGCGGGAGAAGTCCTCGACACCCTGGAAGCGACAACCGCGCCTGGGGGTGGCAACACATGGCCGTGCAGGTCATCGACCGGAACTTTCCCGATCCCGACATCCTGGAGCACAACGGCGTTTTCCACGCCTACGCGACGAACTCTCCCGACCACCACGTCCAGGTCGCGACGGCCGCACGGCTGGCGGGGCCGTGGCAGCAGCGGGCGGACGCGCTGCCACGGCTGCCGGGCTGGGTGGGGAAGAACGACGCGGGCAGCTCGAACGTCTGGGCGCCCGACGTCAGCCGCCGCCCGGACGGCACTTTCCTGCTGTACTACAGCGCCTTCCACGGCAAGAACCGCAGGCAGTCCATCGGGGCCGCCCTGTGCGAGCAGCCCGGCGGACCGTTCACCCCGGTCGGCGCGGAACCGCTGATCGCGGGCCCGGAACGCGGCGAGATCATCGATCCGGCGAGCTTCGTCGACGAAGACGGCCGCAGGTACCTGCTGTACCGGGACGGCCTGGACACGCCGACGATCCGCCTGCGCCCGCTCGCCACGGACGGCCTGACCCAGACCGGGGAGGAAACCGTCCTGGTGCGCGCGGACCGCCCGGAGGAGAACGGGATCGTCGAAGCCCCGGTGCTGATCCGCAGGCCCGAGGGGTACGTGCTGTTCTACTCGGCCCAGTGGTTCAACAGCGGGAAGTACTTCTGCAACTACGCGACCTCGACGAGCCTGACCGGCCCGTACACCAAGGCCGAAGGCGCGTTCCTCAGCCGCGACACCGTCGGCGTGACCGACCCCGGCGGCCAGGACGTCGTGGCGGACGGGAGCCGGATCGTCTTCCACGGCGACCTCGGCGAGCCCGGCGGACCTCGCGGGGTGTGGGTCGCGGAGCTGGGGTGGGACGGGCTCCGGCCCCGGCTCGGGTAGCCGCAGCCGCAGCCGCAGCCGCAGCCGCAGCCGCAGCCGCAGCCGCAGCCGCAGCCGCAGCCGGGGCGCATTCTGCCACGCCCGACCCTGCAGGTCCCCGTTTCGGCGATTTCAATGCTGTGACACGAGATTCATTCGGATGGCCGGTATCTATTCCCGCCGCCGTCGGCAACGATTGAGATCGTCTGTCTGTTCATCAATTCTGGGGTCCAATTGAAAAAGAAAACCAGGGCGCTGAGCATCCTGCTTTCCGGGATGCTGTTATTGGCCGGCGAAACGTCCGGCGCGGCAGTTCCGGACGACAACGGGGGATCCGGAATCGTCCACCCGCCCAGGTGGGCGGATGGCAGTGCGCCCCGATCTTGGGGCACCTCCTCGACCGGCACGCAGGAAGAGCTGAAGCGGCGCGCGGAATCGGAGCCGAAGCAGCTGTACTCGGTGCGGGCGGAGGACCGGTCCGGGGAGTTCTCACCACTGGCTTTCAACCAACCCGCTCCCGCCACCCTCGACGAGTGCCGGGCTTATTTCGACACCCATCCCGATGTGCCGGTCACGCAGTACAAGAACCGCCTGGCGATGTGCCAGCAGTACACGGTGGTCGTGCCCTTCCTGGACTGCTCTACGAATCCCTGCCAGGAGCTGGGATCGCAGTCGTTCCGGGTCATCATGGTCGGGAACGGGTCGATCGGAAAGGGCGGCATCGGCGAACGCGAGATGATTTTCCAGCTCGCCACCGACAGGCCCGCCACGACCGGAGCCGTTCCCCCGCCCAACGAGCGGGTGAAGTTCTCCGTCGAATGCCTTCCCAACGACGGACCGGCGTGCGAGTGGGACAACCACCACGCCTTCTCCTGGGAGCCGAGCCTGGGTGAGCTCCGCGAGCTGGTCCCGATGGTCTCGCCCACGTTCCGCTTCATGGACCGCACCGCGGAGGGGATCGACCCGGACGAGCAGAACTTCTTCGCTCTCGCCCCGAAGATCAGCCATCGCCACCTCCCGGCCGGACTCCTGGGCGAGGACTTCATCGTCCGCTGCGACCAGGCCGCCTACCTCGGCGGCGGTTCCTGCCTGTACACCGGCATCCAGCCGATCCTCGAGTACAAGAGGACGGACTTCCCGCAGTTCACCCAGCACCTCGCCGACGCGCAGTCCGGCGACATGTCCCTGACCAAGCCCGGCATCAACGGCAAGGAGATCCCCGGCAGCCTGCGGTCGGAGAAGCCCCTCACGCGCCTGTACTCCGGGCACGACCAAGTGTGGTACGACCGCAACAACGCCATCGCCGTGGCGAACTGCAAACTGCACTGGGGTGAAGATTATCCGAACAACCACCCCGAATACAAAAGGGACTGCGACGAGTACCCTTTCCGGTCGACGCATGAGGGTGCGGCCTACAACGAACAGATGGGTATCGACAGCAAGTGGTCGTACTCGTCCCGCGCCATCCATCGCGAGGACAACCGCGCGGCTGGTCGCGCGCTGAACAATTTCTACAACACGGAGCACGTGGTGCACGGTGACGCCTTCTGGGTCGAAGTGATCGACTGAGGCTTCCACCTCGCCGGTGTGCGGCGCCTTGCCGAAAGGCGCCGCACACCTGTATAAAACGGCCATGGCGAGCGAGGCGGTTCACGAACAGCACAGGGTCGTGCCCGTGGAGTTCGGACACTTCTACTTCGGCGACTGGCCGTCGAATCCGCACTACGCCATCCCGGTCGACAATCCCGGCCTCGATGCGGTGTGCACCGAGGCCGGTATCGCGTTCTTCAGCCAATGCGACGAAGGGGAATCGGCGCTCGTCTCGCTGTACTTCTTCGATGCACGGCCCGAAGACGCCGATCTCGGCGGAGCGACCCGCGGGGAACTTGAGATTTCCGGGCAGCAGGTGACGACTGCGACCACGGACATGCTTCCCATCGGCCCGTTCGCACCGCCCTTCACGGGCAGGGCCGAGGTGCGCATCTGGCGGTCGGACGGCCCGGCCTCCGGCGAGGTGCAGGCAGCCGAGGAGTGGCGCGTGTACCTGTGGCCGGCACGGGGACACGGCGAACGTCACTGACCTGCGAAGAAAAAGCCCACGGTTGCAGCGGCGGGCCTCCGCACCGCCGTTCCCCGCACCACAGGCGGAACCCAGCAAACCCGTGCGCAGCCTGGAGGTTCCTCTAGTGTGGCCAGATGGCATGCCGCATCAGTGAACTGATCCTCGACGCCGCCGATCCCGAGCGGCTGGCCGCGTTCTGGAGCGAGGTTCTCGGCTACGTCGAGCTCGACCGGGAAGATGACGGAAGCATCGAGATCGGACCGCCCGGCACCGGCTTCGGCGGCCCGCTGCCCACCCTCGTCCTCAGTCCCAGCAGCGAACCGCGGAACGGGAACCTGCGGCTGCACATCGACGTCAGCGCCACCGACCGCGACCAGGACGCCGAGCTGGAGCGGCTGCTCGCGCTGGGCGCCAGGCCCGCCGACGTCGGCCAGACCGGCGACGAGAGCTGGCACGTCCTGGCCGACCCGGAGGGCAACGAGTTCTGCCTCCTGCGCGCCCGGATCCAGCCGGTCCGGGCCTAGTCCAGGAGCCGCCGGGAGGCCAGGTCAAGGACCTCGGCGCGGGTGCGGGTGCCGTGGTCGGCGGCGATGAGGTTCTTCGAGATCGCCAGCGAGAAGGCGATCAGGCTGCGGGCCTCGACGTCGTCCTCGTCCGGGCAGAAGGTGCGGAACTGCGAGCGCGCGTAGTCGATCCGGCGGTTGTCGACCCGCCGGAGGCGTTCGGCGACGGCCGGATCGCGGCGCGCCCAGTCGCGGACGGCGAGGTCGATCGGGACCAGGTCGTCGGAGAAGGTCAGGATCCCGGCCAGCCGCACCTTGGCCCGGGGATCCGCGCACTCGTCCTCCACCTGCTCGATCACCTCGTCGATGGCCATCCGCTCCCAGGCGTCGAGCAGCGCGTCGAGGAAGGCGCCGCGGTCGGTGAAGTGCCAGTAGAAGCTGCCCCTGGTGGCGCCGACCGCCTTCGCCAGCGGCTCGACCCGCACCGCGTCCGGGCCGCCCGAGGCGAGCGCCTGGAGTCCCGCCGCGATCCACTTCTCCGGCGGGGTTCGGGTCGGCGGCGCCATCGGTTGCTCCTGTCGTCGCGGCCTCGGGTGCGGGGTTGACTCTGCCATCCGCCGGTCCCGGCCCGCCGAACCCGGTGCGGCTCGGATGCCGGTGCTGGCACTCTGATCACGTGCTCGAAGTCCTGGACAAGCTCGGCTCGGTGCTGTCGGCGTGCATCGGGCTCGTGGGGTTGGTCCTGACCGTCTACGGCCTGCGGTTGCAGCGACGGGCGACGGTGCCACCGCAACCGCCCGTCGCGCGGCCGCTCTTTCCACCGCTGCCGCCGGTCCAGGACGAGCCCACCATTCCCCTTCCGCGCTTGGAGATTCGGCACGTCGGCTGGTCGCCGCCTACAGGGGCGCTGCCGCCCGGTCAACCGGCCTGGGGCAAGGATCCGGGCTACGGCCAACCGGCGGGATACGGGCAACCGGCCGAGTACGGCCAGCAGCCGGGATACGGGCAGTCAGCGGGATACGGCCAGCAGCCGAGCTACGACCAACCGGCGACCTACGACCAGCAATCGAGCTACGACCCGGCCGACGACACGCCAATGGGCGGCCCGCCTCCCAGCTCCCCGCCGCCGGGGAGCGCGGTACCGGGGAGCCCGCCGCCGGGGAGCGCGGTGCAGGGCGGCGCAGCGCCGAGGCCGCAGCCGCCGCAGTCGCAGTCGCAGCCGCCGGGCCCGTGGCTGGAGCCGCCCCAGAAGCTCCTTCGACCCGCCACGGCTCGCAGGCGGAGCCCGCTGGTGCCGGTCGGCGTGGGACTGCTCGTCCTCGCCGTCGGACTGGCCCTGGCGACCTGGGTCTTCTAGGGGTTCAGCGGTCGAAGCGGCCGGACTTCAGCCCGGACAGGAAGGACTGCCACTGCTCGGCCGAGACCATGAAGTGGCCGCCCGTTCAGTCACTGGCAAGCCCTTCAGCGATCTTGCGGATCAGCGCGCTGGACCCTTGCTCGTCCAAGGCACAAGTGTCCAGCATCTCGGCGATCTTCACGAGCGGCGCTATTTCGGACGGCTCCCCGATGAAGATGCACAGCCGGGACGATTCGACGAAGACCTGCCGACTCCCGTCCGCGAACTCGTAGATCACGAACGGACCACCGATGCCGGGGCTCCCGCTCGCGTCGAAGGGAGTCACCCGGACACTGACGTGTTCCCTTCGCTGTACCGCGAGCAGTTTCTCCAGCTGCTCGCGCAGTACTCCGGGCTTGCCGAAGCTCCGGTGGAGCGCACCCTCCTCGATGAACATCGTCACCGCGGGTGCGTTCGGCCGGGACAGAAGGGCCTGCCGTCCCAGTCTCCTCGTCACGATGCGCTCGACCACATCTGGAGAACAGCTGTTTTCCAGAACCGCGCGGGTGTACTCGGCGGTTTGGGTCAGCCCTGGAATGAGGGCAACCGACGCCTGGGTGATCGAGACTGCCTCACGCTCAAGCGCCATCACACTCCCCGTGATGTCTGCGACTCGACCGCTTCCCACCCAGGCAGAGGCGTCACCTACCTCCCCCACAAGCTCGATCAGCTCCCGCTTCGCCTCGCCGGTCACGCCGTACAGCGCGCACAACGCGCTCATCTCGTCCCGGTCCGGAACGCGGCTCCCCAGTTCGGTCCGATTCACCGTCGAAGCCGACAGTCCCAGCGCCGATGCGACCGAACGGGTGGTCATCCCGCTCTTCTCTCGCAGCTTCCGGAGTTGCACGCCGATCCCTATTTGCCGCGGCTTCAGAGGACGCTTCAAGGCCCAACCTCGGCTTTCACCCGACTGCACGTGCCAGCCCTGGGACAAGAAGTCGCCTGATGGCCACCTGACCTGGCCCGTCCCAAGTTCGCTGAAACGGAAGCTATCCGCCTACTTTCCCGCGTGTCAGCAATTCCCCCTGCGGTTGAGCCGAAAGTAGGACGTCATGTGGCCGCACCCGATCCGTCCCGAGCCGCCCATGGTCTTCTGGATCGCCGGTATCGGCGAGAAAGTGCGCCATGCCACCGACATCCGGCCCGGGGCGGCTCCGGCGGGCGACTGGATCCCGTCGCTGTGCGAGGTGTGGTTCCGGGTGCCGTTCCCGACCATCATCGGCAGAGAACCGGCTTCCCGGTCGATCACCGATCACTGTCCACAGTGCACCGATGCTGCGGCGAAGCGCCGATACCGCGACATCAACTGGGACTTCTGAGCGCGATCACCCACATGACCACCGTGGTCGCCACCAGGCCGATGCACACGAGGGCCGTTCCAACGAGCAGGCGCCGGTGCCTCGCCAGCGGCCAGGCGACCACGCGCGCGAACGGCGGGGCCAGCATCGCCGGTACCGCGAACAGCACGGTCTGCCCGAACAACCCCCACATCGCCAGCCCGGAGAAAACGCCCAGCACGGCGAAACCCAGCAACGTCCCCCGCGGGCCCAGTTCCAGCCTGTCGCACAGGCGGTCCACGACCAGCGCCACCGGAGTCCCCAGCACCACGACCGCGGCGACGAACGGGAGCATCGCGAGCACGTTCAGGCCGTACTCCGCGATCTTGGGCAACGTGAGGGATTCCGCGTGCAGGACCAGGAGCTCGGCGTAGAGCGCTGCGGCCGCGATGGCGAAGGCCGCCACGCCGCCGGCGAACATCAACGGCTGGGCCGAACACCTCGTGGTCTCCGCGATCGATGAAGCTCGAAGGCGATGCGCCACGTCCATACCTTTTCGGTTGTGCGGGTCGACGTCCTCATGCAACCGCCGTCGGCACCTGCCGACAATCGACCGCGGCCGGTTCCACCCGGCTGGAGCAGCCCGCCGCCGCGACACCCCGGCCGCCGGGTGGCGTCAAGATCACAGCAACATGTCCGAAATGTCTCGACCTGACCACCGGAAACCGGGAGAATGATCACCACGGGAACTACTGACCCCGCGCCCGCCGTTGGTTCCCCAACAGACGCCGAGACGAGGAGAGAGCCCGATGAGCTTCGGCAAGTTCTTCAAGCACTTATCGCCCGCCAAGCACGTGCACGGTTCGCACAGCAGCAGCGACCACCGCCGCCGGGGAAGCAGCAGCGACCACCGGCGCCGTCGCCACAGCAGCAGCGACCACCGCCGTCGCAGGCACAGCAGCAGCGACCACCGGCGGCACTACCGCCGTCGCAGCCACAGCTGACGACCTCCGTGGAGCCCGAGCAGAAAGGCCGCCGGTGCTGGTCGATTCGCTGAGTTACTACTACGGCGAACAGGAGAACGACTGGGGGCCGCCCGGCGAGCCGCTGGCTCCCGGCGAACAGCTGGCGGCCGGGTACCGCGTCGTCGAGCACCTCCGCCGGGGAAGCAGGCTCGACGTCTACGACCTGTGGAGCGAGGAGCGGTCCTGCCGGTGCGTCGGCAAGACCCTCCGCCCGGAGCGCGCCGAGGACGAGACCGGGACCGGGTGGCTGCGCAACGAGGGTCTGCTGCTGACCACGCTGACGCACCCGTACCTGGTGCGCGGCTACGAGACGGTGCTGACCAACGAACCGGTCCGCCCGGCCGTGGTCACCGAGACGCTTCCGGGCCACACCCTCGGGTTCCTGATCGAGCAGCACGGCAGGCTGCGGCCGGTCGACGCCGCGGTGCTGGGCATCCAGCTCTGCTCGGTGCTGGGCTACCTGCACCGGCAGGGCTGGGTGCACCTGGACGTCAAGCCGTCCAACGTGGTCGAGGTGGGTGGCCGGGCGGTGCTGCTCGACCTGAGCCTGGTCTGCCGGATCGGCGACCGCAGCTCCGGCGGCACCTTCGACTACCTGTCGCCGGAGCAGGCGCGCGGGGACGAGATGACTCCGGCGGCCGACGTCTGGGGGCTGGGGATCACGCTGTACGAGACGCTGTCCGGTACCACGCCGTGGGCCGAGGTCTCGCACCGCGAGCGGCGCAGCGACGGCAGCCGCCGGTACCCGCAGGCCGAGTCGTCCCCGGCTCCGCTGCGCAGGCACCGGCGGCTGCCCGCGGCGCTGTCGCGGACCGTTGACGCGTGCCTGGCTTCCGATCCGGCGGCGCGGCCGTCGGTGCAGGAGGTGTCGGAGGCTCTGACGTCGTGGTCCGGGATCGACCCGGTCACCGCGGGCTGACGCCGGGCGGACGCCGGGCGGTGCCGGGCGGACCGGCGGCGGGCGGGCAGCGGCGCGGGCGGGAGAACCGGCCACGCCGAGCGCCGAGCGCCGATGCCGGAACCAACTCGCCTCGGCGTGTCGGCCGCCCCAACTCGCCCCCGTGCGTCGGACACCTCGACACGCTCCGGCGCGTCGACCACGCCAACCCGCCCCGGCGCGTCAACCACCCCGACACACCCCGGCGCGTCAACCACCCCAACACACCCCGGCGCGTCAACCACCCCGACACACCCCCGCGCGTCAACCACCCCAACACACCCCGGCGCGTCAACCAACCCAACACACCCCCGCGCGTCAACCAACCCAACACACCCCGGTGCGTCGGCCACCCCGACACGCCGCGGCGTGTCGGGGCAACCGAGCCACAAGCCCGGTCACCGCGGGCCAGACCGGCCTGGTCACGACGCCGGCTCCGCCTCCGACACCGGCTCCGCCTCCGACGCCGACACCAGCTCCGACACCGCCTCCGGCTCCGGAGCGGGCTCCTCCGCCCGATCGGGCCGCACGTTGCGCAGCAGCACCGCCGCCAGCACCGCGGCCACGGCGGTGATCCCCGCGCCGAACCAGCCGACCGCGTTCAGCCCGTCGGTGAACGCGCTCCGCGCGCTGTCCAGCACCTCGGCCGCGACCGGCGCGGGCAGCTGCCCGGCCGCGTCGGCCGCTCCGCCGAGGGTGTCCCGGACGGCTTCGCCCGCCTCCGGCGGCACGCCCTCCGGCACCACCAGGTTCGCCCGGTAGACCGCGGCGCCGATGCTGCCGAACACCGCGAGTCCCAGCGCACCGCCGAACTCCTGCGCCGTCTCCGACAGCGCGGACGCCGCGCCCGAGCGCTCCGGCGGGGCCGAGCCGACGATCATGTCCGTGCCCAGGACCGCCAGCGGCGCGGATCCGACGAAGAACACCGTCTGCCCGGTGATCGCCAGGGCCAGGTCGCCCGCCCCGCCGACCTGCGTGAGCAGCAGCAGCCCGACCACCGAGACCGCGGCACCGGCTCCCATCAGGTATCCGGGCCGGATCCAGCGCGCGATCACCGGCGACAGGCCGAAACCGATCAGCACCGCGAAGGTGGGCACCGCCGACCACAGCCCGGCTTCCAGCGGGGTCTGGCCCAGCACCAGCTGGAGGTACTGGCCCACGTACAGGCCCAGCCCCGGGCCCACGATCACCACCAGCATCAGCGTGCCGAGGGAGGCGCTGAACTTCCGCTCGGCGAACAGCGCCAGGTCGAGCAGCGGATCGGCCAGCCGCCGCTGCCTGCGCACGAACGCGACCGCGAGGGCGAGCCCGACGACCACCGACAGCGCCGGGACCAGGTCCGGGCCCACGGTCGCGATCTCCTTGACGCCGTAGATCGTGAGCAGCGCGGCGGCCAGCGACAGCGCGACGCTGGCGAGGTCGAGCCCGCGGCTCGTCCCCTCCTTGTACTCCGGGAGCAGCAGCGGGCCGAGCACCAGCAGCAGCACCATCACCGGGATGTTCAGCAGGAACACCGAACCCCACCAGAACGACGCGAGCAGCAGGCCGCCGACCAGCGGGCCCGCGATCATGCCGACGGTGAACGACGTCATCCACGCGCTGATCGCCGCGGTCCGCTGCCTCGGATCGAGGAACATGTTGCGGATCAACGACATCGTCGACGGCATCAGGGTCGCGCCCGCGATGCCGAGCACCGCGCGGGCCGCGATCAGCATCTCCGCGCTGTTGGCGAACGCGGCGACCGCGGAGGCCGCGGCGAAGGCGGACGCGCCGATCAGCAGCAGCTTCCGCCTGCCGATCCGGTCGCCGAGATTTCCCATGGTGATCAGGAAGCCGGCGATCAGGAAGCCGTAGATGTCACTGATCCACAGCAGCTGCGCGCCCGAGGGGCGCAGATCCTCGCTCAGCTGCGGCGTCGCGAGGAACAGCACGCTCATGTCGATCGAGAGGAGCAGCGTCGGGAGCGCGAGCACGGCGAGGCCGATCCACTCCTTCCTGCCAGCCCTGGGAGCACTGCCGGCATCCATATCAGACCTCGTTCCTGGTTCGCGGGGCCGGAAAGCCCCAGGTGGCAGGAACGTAAAACTTCGACATTGCTTCAAGTCAAGCGCTGTGGGGCAGGACACCCCGGCAGTCACTTCTGACACTTTCGCCGGTTGTGGGCGGTTCGGCACCTGCGCAAGTCTCTGCGGGTCATCTCATCTGATCGATCGGAGATCCCGATGTTCAGTTCACGAGGTACCGCGGTGGCCGTGGCCGCCGCAGCCTGCCTGGCCCTGCTCCCCGCGGCGCAGGCCACGTCGACGCCGCAGCCGGAACCGGAGGTCTACTCGGTGCCGGACACCGACAGCCGCAGCCGGACCGAGATCAACCGCACCGGCGCGCTGGTGCTGTCCGTCGACGAGGCAGGTGTCGCCACCGTCGAAGCGACCCCCGAGCAGGCGGAAAAGCTCCGCGCCGCCGGGTTGAAGCCCCGTCAGCAGGAGACCGTGGCCGCCGCGTTGGCCCGGATCAACGCGGGTCCCGATGCCGGGGTTCGCGACTTCCCACCGCAGGACCAGGGCTTCCACAACTTCGACGAGATGAAGGCCGAGCTCGACAAGGCCGTCGCCGACCACGGCGGCATCGCCGCGAAGTCCAGCGTCGGCAAGTCGTTCGAGGGCCGCGAGATCCCGCTGCTGAAGATCAGCGACAACGTCGCGCAGGACGAGGACGAGCCCGAGGTCCTGTTCAACTGCAACCAGCACGCCCGCGAACACCTCACCACCGAGATGTGCCTGCGGATCGTCAACCGCTTCACCGACGGATACGCCAACGACCCCGCCATCAAGGAGATCGTCGACAGCCGCGAGATCTGGGTCGTGCCCGTCACCAACCCCGACGGCTCCATCTACGACGTCCAGTCCGGGCAGTACCGGGGCTGGCGGAAGAACCGGCAGAACACCGGCACCGACACCAACCGGAACTGGGACTACAAGTGGGGCTGCTGCGGCGGTTCCAGCGGCAACCCGAGCGCCGAGACCTATCGCGGGACCGCGCCGTTCTCCGCACCGGAGGCCGGCGCGCTGGCCAGGTGGGTCGACTCCCGCGTGGTCGGCGGCAGGCAGCAGATCAGGGCGCACATCGACTGGCACACCTACTCCGAGCTGGTCCTGTGGCCGTTCGGCTACACCTACGACGGCGCGACCACGGGCATGACGCAGCAGGAGTACGACCGGTTTGTCCGCGTCGGCCGGGAGATGGCGCAGACCAACGGCTACACCCCGCAGCAGTCAAGCGACCTCTACATCACCGACGGCAGCACCACCGACTGGATGTGGGGCAAGCACAAGATCTTCTCGTTCACCTTCGAGATGTTCCCGTCCAGCGGCGGGATCGACGGGTTCTACCCCGATGACGAGGTCATCGGACGGGAGACCACCCGCAACGACGCCGCGGTCGACATCCTGCTCCGCGAGGCCGGGGTCTGATCCGGGCTCCGGGCCGGAGCCCTCGCTCCGGCCCGGAGCACCACCCCCAGCCCTGTGGGCGCCTCACGACTGCAGGGCCTTCCGGGCCGCCTCGTCCCACACGGGCGAGACCCCGGTGAAGTCCGGCCCGCAGCCCGACTTGTAGATCAGCATCGTGCGCTCGAAGACGATGACGATCTCGGATCGCTGGTTGAACCCGACGGTGCGCACCCGCACGACCCCGACCTCGGGCCGCGAACGCGACTCCCGGGTCGAGAGCACCTCGGACTCGGAGTAGATGGTGTCGCCCTCGAACACCGGGTGCGGCAGCCGGACCTTGTCCCAGCCCAGGTTCGCCAGCACGTGCTGTGAGAGGTCGACGACCGACTGACCGGTGACCAGCGCGAGCGTGAACGTCGAGTCGACCAGCGGCCTGCCGAACTCCGTCTGCTCGGCGTAATGCGCGTCGAAGTGGATCGGCGAGGAGTTCTGCGTGATCAGCGTGGTCCAGATGTTGTCGGTCCGCGTGATCGTGCGGCCGAGCGGGTGGCGGTACACCTCACCGACGGTGAAGTCCTCGAAATAGCGGCCCGTCCAGCCGGGTGTGTAGTGCTTGGGCTCACTGGTCATGACCGCAGTGTGCCGAGCACGTCCGGTGACTTCCAGCAATCGGTCAGAGCGAGTCCACATTAGAACGATGTGCGAACGGAATGACACCGCCCCGGGGAGCGCCGCGAACGGGGCCGTTCGGACTACGCCGGGCGACTCAGCGGTGGATCAGCGGGTGGTTGTGCACGAACTCGATGAACCGGTGCACGGGCGGCGACTGCCTGCGGCGCAGCAGCGTGGCGAACCCCGCGGTCCGCACGGCACCGGAGTCGCTGATGACCAGCTGCTTGGTGCCCTTGGTGAGCGCTCCGCGCGGGGTCGCGGGCAGCACCGCGATCCCGGATCCGGCGCCGACCAGGCCCCACAGCGTGGGGATCTCGGTGGCCTCCATCGCGACGGTGGGGGTGAACCCGGCCTCGGAGCACAGCGCGTCGGCGATCTGGCGGAGCCCGAACTCCGGGCGCAGCGCGACGAAGACCTCGCCCGCGAGCTCGGCCATCTCGATCTTCTTGACCTGCGCCAGCGGGTGCTGGTCGTGGACGGCCAGGCGCAGCGACTCCTTGGCGATCGGGTGCCAGTGGATGTCCTCGTCGCGCGGTTGCGGGCTGCAGAACGCGGCGTCCACCGACTCGTTGCGGAGCAGGTCGACCACGGTGTCGGCCGGGCCGCCCTCCAGCAGGAACTGCACGCCCGGCGTGCCCTGCCGGTACTCCTGCACCAGCCGGGGGACCAGCCAGGATCCGTAGGAGGTCACGAAGGCCAGCGACACCACGCCGCACTGCGGGTCGATCATGGAGGCGATCCGCTGCTGGGCCGCCTCCACCTCGCCGAGCACCCGGATCGCGTGCGCGCGCACGACCTCCCCGTAGCGGTTGAGCCGCAACCGCTTGCCGGAGCGGTCGAAGAGGTGGACGCCGAAGTGGTTCTCCAGCCTGCCGATGGCCCGCGACAAGGTGGGTTGGGCGATGTGCAGCCGCTCGGCCGTCTGGGTCACCTGCTCGGTCTCGGCCAGCGCCACGAACCACTCCAGCTCGCGCAGCTCCACATCCCGATCATGCGCCATGCGCATCGGATTCGCAATGATCGGTCATTGGACTCGGTGCCACCGGTCTCCACACCATGTCGTCATGTGTGACAGGGATTTTCCCAATCCTGAGCCGGATGTCAGTGTGGCGGCCGGTGCCCTGGCAGGAGTCGTCGTGGTCTCGCTGGAGCAGGCGGTGGCGGCCCCGTTCGCGACCCGGCAGCTGGCCGACCTCGGCGCGCGGGTGATCAAGGTCGAACGGCCCGGCACCGGTGATCTCGCGCGGTCGTACGACAC
This sequence comes from Saccharopolyspora taberi, assembly GCF_039534165.1. NCBI lineage: Bacteria > Bacillati > Actinomycetota > Actinomycetes > Pseudonocardiales > Pseudonocardiaceae > Saccharopolyspora > Saccharopolyspora taberi. Next base: position 105,334 of record NZ_BAAAUX010000020.1, read on the forward strand.
GACGGTCCGGGGGATGGCCAGCCACTTCGTCTGGCTCAACCGCGGGAAGGAGAGCATCGAGCTCGACGTGAAGACGCCTGCGGGAAGGGAAATCCTGCACCAGCTGGTGGCCCGCGCGGACGTAGTCGTGCAGAACCTCGCACCCGGAGCGGCGGAACGCCTCGGCGTCAGCGCGGAACTGCGCGAGACCCGACCGGAACTGATCACCTGCGACATCTCGGGGTACGGAGCGGGAGGACCGTATTCCGACCGGAAGGCGTACGACCTGCTCATCCAGTGCGAGACGGGGCTCGTGTCCATCACCGGGACCGAGGAAACCCCGTCCAAGGTCGGCATGTCGATCGCGGACGCCGCGACCGGAACCTACGCCTACACCGGGATTCTGACCGCGTTGCTGCACAGGGAGCAGACCGGACAGGGCAGCGCACTGGAGATCTCCATGCTGGAAGCACTTGGCGAATGGATGGGATACCCGTTGCTGTACACGGTCTACGGCGGTACTCCACCGAAACGAGCAGGCGCCAGCCACGCCACGATCGCCCCGTACGGCCCGTTCCCGGCCGCCGACGGCCGCATCATCAACCTCGGCCTGCAGAACGAGCGGGAGTGGTCCAGGTTCTGCGAGGTGGTGCTAGAACTCCCCGCCCTCACAACGGATCCGCGGTTCGCGGGCAACGCCGAACGCGTGGCGAACCGAGCCGAACTCGACACCGCGATCGCGAAGGTCTTCGCGACCCTGTCATCCGAGGAAGTAGTGGAACGGTTGGAGGAAGCCGGTATCGCGTACGCCCGCCAACGCACCGTGGCGGAGTTCGCGGAGCACCCACAGCTCGCCGCCCGCCACCGCTGGCGCCCGGTACGCACCCCGGCCGGCGAGATCCAGGCCCTGCTGCCACCGGTCACGTTCGCCGACGGAACTCCGGACATGCGGCCGGTCCCCGCCCTGGGCGAGCACACCGAGCCGATCTTGCGCTGGCTCCGCGAGACGTAGCGAGGAACGCTGGTTCCGCTCAACACGGCCCAGCCAAAGAACTCCCCACCCACAAGGGCGGGAAGTCTCCACCCACAAGGGAGGGGTTTGGTTCTCATCCCGTCGACCTGGCAAAGCCCGATCAGACCGTGTCAAGGGGGCACCACCGAGCAAAACCGCAAGACAACAACGAAACCGCCCCCTTGACGCGGTCTGATAGCCCTCCGTGGAGGTCGACGGGATGAGAACCACCCCAACCGAACCGCAGCCGGACAGCGGAGACTCATCCCGGAGACCTGCCGGGGGTCTGGGGGCGGCGAGCGCCCCAGAAAGCCCCACGAAACCGCAGCCGAACCGCCAACCCCCCACTACGCTCCCCCAAGACCACCCCAAAACCCAAAACCGTCGGGGGCCACCAAGAGGAGGCTCACCGCATGCTGCTCACGGCCCTCGCCGGACTGCTCGTCATCTTCCTCGCCGGATCGCTGCGCCCGGTGAACATGGGCGCGGTCGCGCTGGTGGCGGCCTTCCTGCTCACCGCCGTCAGCGAGGCGCAGCCGGAGGACATCTTCGCCGGTTTCCCGGTGGACCTGCTCGTCATCCTGGTCGGCGTCACGTACCTGTTCGGCTTCGCCCACAACAACGGGTCGGTCGACTGGATCCTCCGGCTGGCCGTGGCCGCGGTGCGGGGCAACAGGGCGCTGGTCCCCTGGATCATGTTCGCCGCCTCGGCGGTGCTGGCCGGGATCGGCGCCGCCTCGCCTGCCGCGGTGGCCATCGTCGCGCCCGTCGGGATCGCGTTCGCGGTGCGGCACGGGACGAGTCCGCTGCTGGCCGGGCTGATGGCGGTCAACGGCGCGGCGGCGGGCAGCTTCTCCCCGCTGGGAGTTCTCGGCGGCATCGCGCTGCGGACCGCCGAGCGCTCCGGGGCGCGGATCGACGCGGCCTCGCTGCTGTTCACCGTGCTCGGCTTCAACTTCCTTATCGCGCTCGTCACCGTGGCCGTCTTCCGCAAGCACGGCGTCGGCGCCACCGGATCCGCGCCCGCCCTGGCGCCGCGAACCAGGCCGACCGCGGAGCAAGTGCTGACGCTGACCGGAATTCTCCTGCTGATCGCCGCGGTCACGTTCCTGAAAGCCGACGCGGGCCTGGTGGCGCTGACCGCCTCGGTCGTGCTGGCCCTGCTCTTCCCCGCGACCGCGCAGGACGCGGCCAAGCAGATCGCCTGGCCGATCGTCCTGCTCGCGTGCGGCATCGTCACCTACGTCGCCGTGCTGGAGCGGATCGGCGTGATCCGGGAGCTCAGCAACGGTGTCGAGGCCATCGGTTCCCCGGTGCTGGCCGCTCTCGTCGTCTGCCTCATCGGGGCGGTGGTCTCGGCGTTCGCCTCCACCACGGGAATCCTCGGCGCCCTCGTCCCGCTTTCCGTCCCGCTGCTGGTCGGCGGTGACGTCCACCCCGGGTTGCTGCTCGCCGCGCTGTGCGTGTCCGCTTCCGTCGTCGACGCGAGTCCCTTCTCCACCAACGGCGCGCTGGTCGTCGCCACGGTTCCCGAAGCGCAACGGGCCGCGACCTACCGCGCGCTCCTGCTCTGGGGCGCCGCGATGGTCGTCGCCGCACCGCTCGCGAGCTGGGCGGTGCTCGTGCTTCCGCAGCTCGCCGGAAAGTAGCGGATTTTCCCAGATCACCCCGGGCCGCGACGGCTGAACTGTACTTATACGCCCGCGACATGAGGAATAGGCAAATAAGTAATTTTACGAAACCCACCGGAACTCGGCAAGCTGTCAGCAGTAGGCCACAAGGGTCGACGTCCGGACGGGGCCGCAGAACGCGCGGCGCCGCATTACGCACAGTTCAGGAATCGTCACGAACCATCCGCTTCGCACGCGTTCAGCCGAATTCCGCACCGCATTAGGAGGATTTCCCGTGCGCGGTAATGCTGATACCGGATCGAATTCCGCCAACTGGAGCAAGATCGAGCTCGACGAGGCCGACGCCTGGATCGCCTGGGACGGCCAGGACGGCACCGACTACGCCTACGGCGGCACTCGAACGGTTTCCTGGGACACCAGCGACGAGGACACCGTCGCGATCCTCACCCGCCTCGCAGTGAACGAGAGCCAGCTCAAGAACCACCTCATCAACTCCGCCGTGGAGGACGGGGTCCTCGACGAGTTCTCCCCGCAGCTGCCGCCGGGATTCCTGGCCAGCCGGATCGGGGGCGGCCGGTGCGTCATCCGCCCGCGCGACGAACGGACCGCCCGGATCCTCTCGGATCCGACCCACGCGGATTTCGCCCGCACCATCGACCCGATCTTCGCGGGTATCGGTGAACTGCTCAACAGCAAGAACGGATCCGTCAAACTCACGCCCGATTTCGGACGTTTCGCCGGACTCGCCGACACGCTGTTCCAGTACACCGAGCACGTACTCGGGATCAGCCGCGCCAGCGGCGGTTGCGGCGGGAAATCGTCGTTTTCAACCACCGGCGTCATCGCCGCGTTCGAGGCCCTCAAACCCGATCTGAAGGGACCGATGTCGCTGGCCGGTTCCGAGGGAGCGATGGGCAGCGAGTTCTTCGAATACCTGAAGAACGCGCGTTACGGCGACGTCGCGGTCGCCGACATCGTCTACCCGGAATCGCAGACCACCACCGGCGGCTACCCGGTCCTGCCCGCGCGGGAGGGCACGTTCACCAACGAATTCCTCGGCCGCGGCGGCGCGCTCATCGCCAACACCTGGGGCAACGAGCTGGAGAACGCCGACCTGTCCGCGCTGCGCCCGGGCACCCTCCTGCTGCTGGCGCACAACCACTCGGTGCCCGCCGGTGACGCCGGGATCGCGCTGATGCGCGACGTGGCCGCGCGCGACGTCCTGGCGCTGCCCGGCCAGGTCCTCACGCTCGGCGGCGCGCTCACCTCGCGCCTGGAGTGGTTCTCCCGCCAGGCGTGGCCGGGCGAGCTGTTCAACAAGCCGCTGGCGCACGAAGTGGTGCGCAAGGTGGTCCGCCACCTGATCCAGCGCTGCACCGAGGCGTCCTCGTCCGGGGGCGCCACTCCGTACGAGGCCATGCTGGCCATGGTCGACTGATCTTGCACTGGGGGCGACGAGTGAAGCAGCGATACGGATCCGCGGCCACCACCGCGAAACCGGCCACGACCGCGAAAATGGGGGGAACCCTGCCCATCGGTCTGGCGGCGGGGGTGGTCTTCGCCTCGGCATCCGGATATCCGGTCGGTTCGCTGGGGGTGGCCGCGGCTTCGCCGTTCCTGCTCACCGCCGTGCGCATCGCGGTGGCCGCCGCCATCCTGGCGGCCATCGCTGTGGCCACGCACGCGCGGTGGCCGAAGGGGCGGTTGCTCGTTCACTGCATGGTGGTGGGAATTCTCGGCCAGTGCGTGCACTTCGCCGGTCTCTACGCCGGACTCGCGGCGGGGGTTCCGGCGGCGGTCTCCGCGCTGGTCTTCGGACTCCACCCCGTCGTGACCGCGGCGTTGACGGCTGGACTCCTCGGCGAGCGCTTCCGGTGGCCCCGGGTGCTCGGGCTGTGCCTCGGCATCGCGGCCGTCGTGATCGCGCTCGCCGGCAGGCTGATCGCCGCGGGCACCCTGGACGCGGGCAGCTTGCTGACGCTGATCGGCCTGCTGGGGCTGGCCGGGAGCGCGGTGTACCAGCAGCGGTTCTGCGCCGGGGTCGACCTGCGGGCGGCGAGCGCGGTGCAGCTGTCGACGGCGGTGCCGCCGCTGGTCGTGCTGGCGGTCCTCGAACGCGGCACGGTGACCGACTGGTCCACCGCCGCGCTGGTGGTGCTCTGGCTGGTCGTGGTCAACTCGATCGCGGGGACCAGCTTCATCCTGCACTCGGTCGCACGGGCCGGGGCCGCGCGCACCAGCACGGTGTTCTGCCTGGTTCCCGCCGCCGCCGCGCTGATGGCGTGGCCGGTGGCAGGCCAGATCCCCTCCGCCGGGGCGATCGCGGGGCTGGTGCTGGGATTCTTCGCCACGCTGCTGGGCGTCGGCTACTTCCAGCGCACGCCGCAGGACCCGGTCCGGGACTACCCGAGCCTGTCCAGCACCTCGAAATGATCTGCGGGTTCACGCCGATAATGCGGGTATGAACCTGCGTGCGTTGCAGTGGTTCGTGGTCCTGGCCGACGCCGAGCACATGACGGCCGCCGCGGAGCGCCTGCACATCACGCAACCGACGCTGTCCCGTGCGATGGCCCGGCTCGAACGCCGGCTGGGAACCCGGCTGTTCGACCGGACCCCGCACGGGCTGCGCCTCAACCGGTACGGCGAGGTCCTGCGCGCGCACGCGCACCGCGCCCTCGGCGAGCTGAACTCGGCGGAGGAGCGCATCGCCACGCTGATCGACCCGGACCGCGGGACGGTCTCGCTGTCATACCTGTACTCGCTCGGCGCCTGGCTGGTGCCCGAACTGCTCCGCGGCTACCGCGGCCAGGCGCCGGGCGTGCGGTTCGTGCTGACCGGCGGCGCGGCCGACGTCATCCTGGAGGACCTGCGCAGCGGCCGGGTGGACGTCATCCTCACCAGCCCGCGCCCGGACGCCGACGACGTGCTGTGGACCGAGATCGACCAGCAGGAGGTGTGCCTGGCCACCTCCGTCGACCACCCGCTGGCCTGCCGGGAGCGGATCTCGCTGGCCGAGGCCGCCGACGAGGACTTCATCGCGATGCGGCCGGAGTTCGGGCTGCGCCAGGTCGCCGAGGAACTGTGGCAGCAGGCCGGTTTCCGGCCGACGCTGGCGCTGGAGAGCACCGAGCTGGCGACCGTCCGGGGGCTGGTCGGCCACGGGCTCGGGGTCGCGATCGTGCCCGCGCCGCGCGACGGGGACGGTGCGCAGCGGTTGCGCTACCTCCGGCTCGACGATCCCGGGGCCCGGCGCCCGGTCGGCGCGGCCGTCATCGCGGGGCAGCACCAGCCGCCTGCCGTCCGCCGCTTCTGCGCATTCGTGCGGGGGCGCGCGGATTCGTGAGCAGGGGATCGTAATATCAGCGCGAATCATCCACTGCCACTGGGGCCCATGGAGAAGTTGATCTGTGTCATATCTCGTCCGGGCCACACCGGCTTTTTCTCCCCTGGCGGGCTTTCCCGTCGTACGGTGATAACAATCGTGCCGCTTTCGTCCAGTTCGTGATCCGAGCCAGACGCGGAGGACGGGTATGCGCTTTTCCACGAGCGGGTCGGCCGAGCCCGCGCTCCGGATCATGCCCGGAAGCGGCGCCCGGACGCTCGTCCTGGTCCTGCACGGCGGCAGGATCACCAGCAGCGAACCGGCCCGCACGCACCACCTCGCCTACCAGCGGATGCTCCCGATCGCCCGGGGCGTCCGCCGCCGGACCGGCAGCGAGGTGTGGTTGCTGCGCAACAGGTTCCGCGGCTGGAACGCGCCCGACCTGCATCCGGTGGCCGACGCGCGGTGGGCGCTGGCGGAAGCGGCTCGCAGGCATCCCGGTGCCCGGATCGTCGTGGTCGGGCACTCCCTCGGCGGCCGGGTCGCGCTGCGGGTCGCCGACGCGGACGGGGTCGCCGGGGTGTGCGCGCTGGCGCCGTGGACCGAAGCCGACGACCCGGTCGACCAGCTCGCGGGCCGGGCCGTGCTCATCGTCCACGGCGACAACGACCGGATCACCTCGCCCGCCGCGTCGGCCGACTACGCCGACCGCGCGGGCGCGCGCCTGGAAGTCGTGCGCGGATCCGGTCACGCGATGCTGCGCCACCGTCGCACCTGGGACCGGTTGGTCCACCGGTTCGTCGCGGACCTGGTGGCCGAGGAGGAACGCCGATGACGCGGGTGGCCGTGGTCGGCGGCGGTGTTTCCGGCCTGACAGCGGCACATCTGCTGCAACGCGACCACGAGGTGGTGCTGTTCGAGGCGGACGACCGGCTCGGCGGCCACGCGCACACCCACGACGTGCGCACCCCTGACGGACGCCTGATCAACGTGGACAGCGGGTTCATCGTGCACAACGACCGCACCTACCCGAAGTTGCTGCGGTTGTTCGGCGAACTCGGCGTGCGCACCCGGGAAACCGAGATGTCGATGAGCGTGCGATGCCAGGGCTGCGGGCTGGAGTACGCGGGCGCCAAGCGCCTCGGCGGGCTCTTCGCGCAGCGCGGCAACCTCGCCCGTCCCGCCTACCTGGCGATGCTCGCGCAGGTGCCCCGGTTCCACCGGTTGGCGAACCGGCTGCTGGACCGACCCGCGCGGGACGACCTGACCCTCGCGGATTTCCTCGCCGCAGGACGGTTTTCCGCCTACTTCGTCGACCACTTCGCGCTGCCCGTCGTCTCCGCCGTGTGGTCGGCGGACCGCCGGACCAGCGGCCGGTACCCGGCGCGCTACCTGTTCGAGTTCCTGCGGCACCACGGAATGCTGTCGCTGCGCGGATCTCCGGTGTGGCGGACGGTCGTCGGCGGCTCCCGGGAGTACGTGCGGCGCATCGCGGCACGACTGTCCACAGTGCACACGGGTACGCCGGTCCGCTCGGTGCGCCGGACTTCCGGCGGGGTCGAGGTGCGCGATGACGCCGACACCGTGCACGAGGTGGACCGGGTCGTGCTGGCCTGCCATGCTGATCAGGCGCTCGCGCTGCTGGCAGAACCGACTGCGGCGCAACAGGAAGTGCTCGGCGCGTTCCACTACTCGGAGAACGAGACCGTGCTGCACACCGATCCGTCACCGCTGCCCCGCGCTGCCGGGGCGCGGGCCTCGTGGAACTACCTGAAACCGTCCTGCGGCTCGGATTCCGGGCGGGTCCGGGTCAGCTACGACATGAACCGCCTGATGCGGCTGGCCGAACCCGTCAACTACCTGGTGACGCTCAACGGTTCCGCGCCCGAGCACCGGACGCTCGCGCGGATGCGCTACCGGCACCCGATCTACACCCCGGACGCGCTCGCCGCCCAGCGCAGGCTGGGCGAGATCGGGGACGACCGGGTCCAGTTCGCCGGGGCCTACCACGGCTGGGGATTCCACGAGGACGGTTGCGCGGCGGGAGCGCGGGCGGCTGCCGCCTTCGGGGCGAGGTGGTGACGGTGCGAGCTCCGGCGCTCTACGACGTCGTAGTGGGCCACAAGCGACATGTCGACATTTCCAAGTCCTTCCGGCACCGCGCCTACACCTGGCTCGTCGACCTCGACCACCTCCCGCACCTGCCCTGGTGGCTGCGGCCGTTCGCGCGCTTCGACCCGCGCGACCACCTCGGTTCGCCGCACCGGACGATCCGGGAGAACGTCGACCGCTGGCTGGAGACCAGGGGCGTCGACCTGCGCGGCGGGCGGGTGCTGATGCTCGCGCACGCCCGTGTGCTCGGGTACGTGTTCAACCCGCTCACCGTGTACTGGTGCCACCGCCCCGACGGCGAACTCGCCTGCGTGCTGGCCGAAGTCCACAACACCTACGGCGAGCGGCACTGCTATCTGCTCCACCCGGACGCCTCCGGCGGTGCCGAGGCCGACAAGCAGTTCTACGTCTCGCCGTTCCTCCCGCTGCACGGCCGGTACGAGATGCGCTTCGAGCCGCCCGGGGAACGCCTGCGGGTGCTGGTGCGCCTGCTCGACGGCGAACGTCCGCTGTTCAGCGCGGCCATGACCGGCCACCGGCGTCCCGCGACGCCGCGCGAGCTGCTGCGGATGCTGCTGCGCAGGCCGTTCGTGCCGCAGCGGATCGCCGCGCTGATCCGCTGGCACGGGATCGCCGTGTGGCTGCGCCGAGTTCCGATCGTCCCCCGGCGTCCGCACCAGCACCAGGAGGGAATCCGATGACCACCTGCATCGAACGCCCTGCCACCGCACCGCAGTGGGACAGGGTCGGGCCGCCCCCGCACGCGCCCGTGCGCGCCCGCTTCGCGGAGGCGCTGTTCCGCAACGTCGTCGCCGAACTGCCGATCCGGGTCGCCCTGGCGGGCGGCGAACGGCTCGGCGCGGGCGGGCCGGACGCACCGCTGATGCGGGTGCCCGACCCGGCCGCGTTCTTCCACCGCCTCGGGGCGGACGCCAAGCTGGGGCTGGGCGAGGCGTACATGAGCGGCGAGTGGACCAGCCCCGATCCGGCCGCGCTGCTGACCCCGTTCGCCGAGCGGATCACCCGGCTGGTGCCGCGCTCGCTGCAACCCCTGCGCCGCTGGGTCGAGCGGCGGCGACCCGCCGTCGAGCGCAACACGCCGGAAGGCGCCCGCCGCAACATCAGCCACCACTACGACCTGTCGAACGAGGTGTTCGCGACCTTCCTCGACGAGACGATGACGTACTCGTCGGCACTGTTCCGGCCCGGCAGCGACGACCTCGCGGACGCCCAGCGCAACAAGATCGACCGGATCCTCGACCTCGCCGGGGTGGGAGCCGGAACCCGGCTGCTGGAGATCGGCACCGGCTGGGGCGCTCTGGCGCTGCGCGCCGCGGAGCGGGGCGCGCGCGTCACGAGCCTGACGCTGTCGGCGGAGCAGGCGTCGATGGCGCGCCGGCGCATCGCCGACGCGGGGCTGTCCGGCCGCGTCGACGTGCAGCTGCGCGACTACCGCGACGCCGCGGGCGGTTACGACGCGGTGGTCAGCGTCGAGATGATCGAGGCGGTGGGAGCCGAGTACTGGCCGGAGTACTTCCAGGCGCTGGACCGGCTGCTGCTGCCCGGCGGCCGGGCGGCGATCCAGGCGATCACCATGCCGCACGACCGGATGGTGGCCACCCAGCACACCTACACCTGGATCCACCGCTACATCTTCCCCGGCGGGATCATCCCGTCGGTCCGGTCGATCACCGACAACGTGCGCGAGCGGACCGGGCTGGCGATGTCGGAAAGCCGCTCGTTCGGCGCCGACTACGCCCGGACGCTCCGGCACTGGCGGAACCGCTTCCTGCGGCGCTGGCCGGACGTCGAAGCCCTCGGCTTCAGCCGGAACTTCCGCCGGATGTGGGAGTTCTACCTCGCCTACAGCGAGGCCGGGTTCCGCTCCGGCTACCTGGACGTCTGGCAGTTCAGGCTGGACAAGACCGCCTGAGTGCGCGCGACGCGGCGGCGCTCACCTCCGCCGCCGCAGGGCGAAGGCGAGGGCGGCCAGAGCCGCCGCGAGCGCCAGCTGCCCGCCCAGCACGACGCGGTTGACGTTGACGGCGGGATGCCAGTTCACCTCGCCCTTGCCGTTGATCGACCACGCCCCGACCGGGCGCGCGTCCAGACCGGCGCCACCGCCGTCGTCCCCCTTGGCCCGGCCGAAACCCCAGCCCTCGCGGACGTGCATCACCGGGACCAGCGTCGTGTCGCCCTGGCGCACCGGGGTGCCCTGCACCTGGTTGGCGCCGAGGTCGGACAGCAGGTCGACGACGTCCTTGCGCGGCTTGTCCTTCTCGGTCATCTGCGACCCCCTCGTTCGTCGGCAGCTGTCGCGACGGTAGCGGCTGCCGGGATCCGCCGCCGGGGGTTTCGAGGCAGCCCGGTGCCGGGAACCGGGCGCCCGTCAAGGCCCTACAGCCTGCCGAGCTTGCGGATCTCGGCCTCGGACAGGCCGGTCATCCGCTGCGCCTCCTCGGCGTCGGTGCCGCCGTTGTCCAGCGCGCGCACGAAGGACGCGGCCAGCGCTCGCGCGGTCGCGGGCTCGTCGGCCACCGCACCGCCGCTGGCCGACACGTAGTCGGACAGCCGCTTGGCCTCGGCCGGGGCGGTCTCGCGGAAGGCCGCGAACACCGCCGCGTAGCGGGTGACCAGCTGCGCGGGGTGCAGGTCCCAGCTCTGGTGGAAGCCGTGCTCCAGCGAGCGCCGCACCAGCGAGTAGTGCGTGCGCCAGCCGAGTTCGAGCTGGTCGCCGACGGGCAGGATGTTGGTCGAGCCGTCGGACAGGAAGACCCCGGTGCCCGCCGCCGAGACCTGCATCGCGTGCCGGGCGAAGTCGCAGGCCCGGTGCGCCAGGTGCTGGTGGGCGGCGGTCAGGCCGCAGCCCGCCGTGTAGTCGTAGGTGCCGAAGTGCAGCCCGGTGACCCGGCCGGCGCCCGCCCGGATGAAGCGCGGCAGCGCGAACCTGCCGTCGGAGTCCACGATGGACTGCGTGGTCTCCACCTGGATCTCGAAGCGCAGCGCGCGCTCCCGCAGGCCCAGCTGCTGCTCCAGCAGCTCCAGCACCTCGACGAACACCTCGACCTGGCGGACGTCGACGACCTTCGGGAAGGTCAGCAGGAACCCGTCCGGCAGGCTGCCCCACTGCTCCAGCAGCGCGGTCAGGAACACGTCGAGCGTGCGGACCGAGCGCGCCCGCAGCTCCGGGGTGTCGAACGACTTCACCCGCAGGCCGAAGTTCGCAGGCTCGGTCCCGTCGCGCAGCCATTCGGCGATGATGCCCGCGGTGCGCTCGGCGTCGGCGTCCTCGGTCTCGTCCCCGGGGCGTCCGTAGCCGTCCTCGAAGTCGATGCGCAGGTCCTCGACCGGGGCGTCCTGCAGCTTGGCGCGCACCCGAGGATGCACCGCAGCGGCGAGTTCGGCGTCCAGGCCGAGGATTCCGGCCAGCGCGTCGGCGGTCGCCGCGTGCCGGTCGAAGACCTCCAGCGCGTCGGCCGCCCACCCGCGGACCGTCCCGGCGTCGACCTTGCCCGCGGGGACGTAGCAGGTGTGCACCGGCTGCCGCACGTCCCGCGCTCCCGGGTAGACGGCGGCGACGTGTTCGTCCACAGCGGACAGCCGCGCGAGCCGTTGCCGGACCTCGGCGGATTCCAACGACGTTCTGGCCACTTGCACTCCCATCTTCAAGGAATCGGGCATCTCCAAAAGGCCCGTGAGCGGTGATGCCGCCCTGGGACGGCATCACCGCTCACGATCACTGGCTCGGCGCGGGTGCCCGCACCGGCATGCTCAGTCGATCTGCTCGTAGGCGGGCAGCGTCAGGAAGTCGACGAACTCGTCGGCCACCGCGACCTGCTCGAACAGCTCGACCGCCCGGCCGAGGTCGTCGACCGGGAAGCCCTCCTCGGCGCGCAGCTGCTTCTCGGTGTCGGCCAGGACCTCCCTGACCAGGTCCTTGGTGACCTTCTCGCCACCGGCCAGCACGACGCCGTTGTGCAGCCACTGCCAGATCTGCGACCGGGAGATCTCGGCGGTCGCGGCGTCCTCCATCAGGTTGTGGATCGCCGCCGCGCCGTTGCCGCCCAGCCAGGACACGATGTAGCGGACGCCGACGTCGACCGCGGCCCGCAGGCCCTCGACGGTCTTGTCGCCGGGGGTCGAGGCGACGTCGAGCAGCTGGTCGGCGGTCACCGCGACGTCCTCGCGGACGCGGGAGATCTGGTTCGGGTTCTCGCCCAGGACCGCGTCGAACTCCTCGAAGCAGATCTCGACCAGGCCGGGGTGGGCGACCCAGGAGCCGTCGAAGCCGTCACCGGCCTCGCGCTTCTTGTCGTCGTGCACCTTCTGCATGGCCTTCTCGTTGGCCTCGGGGTCCCGCTTGTTCGGGATGAACGCGGCCATGCCGCCGATGGCGAACGCGCCGCGCTTGTGGCAGGTGCGCACCAGCAGCTCGGTGTAGGCGCGCATGAAGGGCGCGGTCATGGTGACGGCGTTGCGGTCCGGCAGCACGTACTTGTCGGAGTCGCGGAAGGTCTTGATGACGCTGAACAGGTAGTCCCAGCGACCGGCGTTGAGACCCGCGGAGTGGTCGCGCAGCTCGTAGAGGATCTCCTCCATCTCGAACGCGGCCGGGAAGGTCTCGATCAGCACGGTGGCGCGGATCGAGCCGTGCGGGACGCCGAGGTCGGCCTGGGCCTTGGTGAACACGTCGTTCCACAGGCGGGCTTCGAGGTGGCTTTCCATCTTGGGCAGGTAGAAGAACGGCCCGGTGCCCCGCTCGATGGATTCCTTGGCGTTGTGGAAGAAGTAGAGGCCGAAGTCCAGCAGCGCGGCGACCACCGGCTTGCCGTCGACCAGCACGTGCTTCTCGTCGAAGTGCCAGCCGCGCGGGCGGACCAGCGGCACGGCGTGCTGCACGTCGTCGCGCAGCTTGTACTCCTTGCCGCCCGGGATGCTCAGCTCGATCTGCTTGCGGATGACGTCGTAGAGGTTGACCTGGCCGGAGACGACGTTGTCCCAGTGCGGGGTGTTGGCGTCCTCCAGGTCGGCCAGCCAGATCCGCGCGCCGGAGTTCAGCGCGTTGATCGCCATCTTGCGGTCGGTCGGCCCGGTGATCTCGACGCGGCGGTCGCGGATGCCCGCGGGCGGCTCGGCGACCTTCCAGTCGCCCTCGCGGATCTCGCGGGTCTCCTCCAGGAAGTCGAGGCGGCCGTTGCGGGCGGCCTCGGCACGGCGCTGCTTGCGGCGTTCCAGCAGCTCGTCGCGGCGGGCGCCGAAGGCTCGCTGCAGACCGGCGACGAACTCGAGAGCCTCCTTGGTGAGGATCTCGTCGCCGCGCTCGACCGAGCCTCCGAGCACCTGGACGCCCGCTGCCGTCGTTTGGGACATGGAAGGTCCACCTCTTTCTGAGTGCCGGGTTCGCAGATGGTGGCTTGAAAACTCACCTTGCCGCTAGGAGCGCGCCCTCGCACCTGTACGGCGCGCTGACTCGCTGTCTAGCGGTACGCCCGTTATGTTTTCTGCATCGTGGATGTTAGTTTCCGCATGGCGTTCGAAGCAACATGAGCTGTCGCACCATCGGCGGACTAGACTCGTCGGGCAGCCCGAGTGGAGAGGAAACGTGTGCGATGACCGGACCGCGCCGGGCCAGCGGAGGTGTGCAGTCCGTCGAGCGCACCTTCGAGCTGCTGGAACTGATGGCCGACGCCGGGGGTGAGGTTGCGCTGTCCGACCTCGCCGAGTCGTCGGGACTGCCGCTGCCGACGATCCACCGCATCATGCGGACCCTGGTCGGCGCGGGCTACGCCAGACAGCAGCCGTCCCGCCGCTACGCGCTCGGTCCGCGGCTGATCCGCCTCGGCGAGACGGCGAGCCGCGCCCTGGGCGCCTGGGCCAGGCCGTACCTGGCGGAGCTGACGGAGAAGACGGGCGAGACGTCGAACATGGCGGTCCTCGACGGCGAGCAGATCGTCTACGTCGCCCAGGTGCCCTCGCAGCACTCGATGCGGATGTTCACCGAGGTCGGCCGCCGGGTCGACGCGCACGCCACGGCGGTGGGCAAGGCGGTGATGGCGAACATGCCAGCCGACGCGGTGACCCAGATGCTGACCAGGGCGGGGATGCGCCCGCAGACCGAGCGCACCATCACCACGATCGGAGCGATGCACGACGAACTGGCCCGCATCCGCCAGGACGGCTACGCCGTGGACGACGGCGAGCAGGAGGTCGGCGTCCGCTGCTACGCGGTCGCCGTCCCGGGCGCCCCCGCGGGCGCGGGCATCTCGATCAGCGGCCCGGAGGGCCGGATGACCCGGATCACCACGGACGAGGTCATCCCGCTCATGCAGCGCCTGGCCAGGGAGCTGTCCAGCGAACTCAGCGTCTCGGCGTGAGCAGCCGCCTCTGACGCTCGCCCAGCCGACGTCCCCGCCATTTGGCGGGGGTCCGGTTCGGTGAGTTCACCCGCTCTTGAGGGCAGGTTCGTTGTGCCCCGCACGAAATGCCGGTTTCGTTGATCGAGCACGGCACCACTTCCCGCCGAAGAGTCGAGGTCAGCGCTGCGATGGGCACTCCTGTCTCCGAAACCAAACCGCTGATGGCCGGCCGTCGGGCGCTGGCCCCGCACCTGTCGGTCTACGTGTTCATCCTGGTCCCGTTCCTCGCCCTGGTCGCGGCGGTGCCGCTGGCGTGGGGCTGGGGCCTGAACTGGTGGGACCTCGCCATGGCCGCGGGCTGGTACGTGGTCACGATCCTGGGCGTGACGGTCGGGTTCCACCGCTACTTCACCCACGGCGCGTTCCGCGCCAAGCGGTGGCTGCGGATCACGCTCGCGGTCGCGGGCAGCCTGGCGGTGCAGGGCCCGATCCTGCACTGGGTGTCCGACCACCGCCGCCACCACGCCTTCGCCGACCGGGAGGGCGACCCGCACTCGCCGTGGGCGTTCGGCACCTCCCCGGCCGCGCTGGTCCGGGGCTTCTGGCACGCGCACATGGGCTGGATCTTCGACCGCGACCTGACCAACCAGCAGCGCTTCGCCCCCGACCTGCTGGCCGACCGCGACATCCGGATCGTGCACCGGCTGTTCGGCCCGCTGACGGCGGTCACGCTCCTGCTTCCCGCCGTGACGGGCTGGCTGATCACCGGGACCTGGTGGGGCGCGCTGACCGCGTTCTTCTGGGCGGGCCTGGTGCGGGTCGCGTTCCTGCACCACGTCACGTGGTCGGTGAACTCGATCTGCCACCTGATCGGCGAGCGCCCGTTCCGCAGCCGCGACAAGGCCGCGAACTTCTGGCCGCTGGCGCTGCTGAGCATGGGCGAGTCCTGGCACAACCTGCACCACGCCGACCCGACCTGCGCGCGGCACGGCGTCAAGCGCGGTCAGATCGACGTCAGCGCTCGGGTGATCTGGGTCTTCGAGAAGTTCGGGTGGGTTTCTCACGTTCGGTGGCCTACCGCTCGGCGGTTGGCTCGGTTGGCTTCCGAGGGGTAGGGGGCCGAAGCGGCTTTGCCGGTTCGGGTCTTTTGGGCGGGTGGTTTCTGGGGTCCTCGCCGGCCCCGGACCCCCGGCAGGTCTCCGGGACCGAAGCGGCTTTGCCGGTTCGGCTGCGGTTTCGTGGGGCTTTCTGGGGCGCTCGCCGCCCCCAGACCCCCGGCAGGTCTCCGGGATGAGTCTCCGCGGTCCGCTGCGGTTCGGTTGGGGTGGTTCTCATCCCGTCGACCTCCACGGAGGGCTATCAGACCGCGTCAAGGGGGCCGTTCGTTGTTCCGCTGCGGTTTTGCTTGGTTGTGCCCCCTTGACACGGCCTGATCGGGCTGGCGCCAGGTCGACGGGATGAGAACCAAACCCCGCCCTTGTAGGTAGGGGCATTTGCTGGCCGCGTTGGCTAGCTCCGCGCTGCGGCGCGGCGGCGCAGCCAGCGCACGATGAGCACCGCGACCCCGACCGCGATCAGCAGTGGCAGGCCCAGGAAACCGACGACCGTCTCGACCCGTTGGTAAGCCGCGCCGGACCATGCGCCGAGGAACACCAAGGCGCTCGACCACGCGAACGCGACCGGGACGTTGCACAGCGTGAAGCGCAGGTGCGACACCCCGGCGCCGGCCGCCAGGCGGGGGACCAGGGTTCGCACCACGCCGACGCACTGCGACACCGCTACCGCGGCACCGCCTCGGCTATCCAAAGAGGACTCCAGGCGGCGCATCCGCTCCTCGCCCACGCGGGCTCGCACCCAGCTGCTCGATCGGCCGCGGAGGTATCCGTACTGGCACCCCAGTGCCGACACCGCCCCTATCACCACTGCCGCCAGCGGCACGTCGACTACCCCGCGTCCGGCCAGGAAGCCCAGGGCCAGCACCGTCGTCGACCCCGGCAGGAACACGCCCACCAGCAGCCCCGACTCGACCAGCATCCACACCGCCACCACGGCGAGCACGAACTCGCCCGGCAGGCGGGCCAGGAAGTCGGTCACCCGAGCGCCGGCTGCGCGGCGACCCAGCGCTGCCAGCGCTCGCCGTGCGGTTCGAAGGTGATCTCGCGGACGTCGTCGTCCCGCCGGGTGATCCGCAGCACCAGGTACTCGTCCGACAGGTGCTCGGCCACTCCCTCTCCCCACTCCACCACCACTGCGGCGTCGGTGAGGTCGGTGTCCAGGTCCAGGTCGTCGATCTCGTCCAGGCCGGTCAGCCGGTAGGCGTCGACGTGCACCAGGGCCGGGCCCCCACCCGCTGCCGGGCGGTGCACCCGCGCGATCACGAACGTCGGCGAGGTGACCTGCCCGGTCACCCCCATGCCCGCCGCGATGCCCCGCGCCAGCACGGTCTTGCCCGCGCCCAGCGGCCCGGCCAGCAGCACCAGGTCCCCGGCCCGCAGCCCGGCCCCGAGCCGCTCGCCGAACTCCAGCGTGTCCGGTTCGCGCGCCAGCTCCACGGTCAACTCCCGGTCACCTCGTCCTTCGCCGCCGTCCGGCGGATCAGCTCGCCCAACCGCGCCGTGACCAGCTCGTGGTTCTCCATCATCACCATGTGCCCGGCACCCTCGACCCGCACCAGCTCGGCGTCGGGCAGCTCGGCGGCGATCACCTCGGCGTGCGAGAACGGGGTGAGCCGGTCGGCGTCACCGCCGAGCACCAGCACCTCGCAGTGCCGCAGACCGGCCAGCGCCGCCCTGCGGTCGTGCGAGCCGATCGTCTCCAGGAAGTCGGTGACCACCTCGACGGTCGTCGCGCCGATCATCTCGTCCATCAGGTCCACCAGCGACGGTGGCACCCTGCGGTCGCCGAACGCCAGCCCGCGGATGATGCTCCAGGTCACCTGGCCGCCGGTCCGCCGCGCGCGCTCCACCAACCCGGGCTGGAACCCGGCGAGCAGGGCCAGCCCGCGGGTCAGCGGGTTGTGCTTGGACAGCCACGGCTTCGGCAGCCCGGACGCGCCGACCTCGCCCGCCGACGTCCCGATCAGCGCCACCGCGCGGACCCGCTCGCGGAACAGCTCCGGCTGCTGCTCGGCCAGCGCCATGATCGCCATGCCGCCCATCGAGTGGCCGACCAGCGCGATCGGCCCCCGGCTCGCGGTCGCGCGCAGCACCGCGTCGAGGTCCCGGCCCAGCTGCTCGATGGTGCTGTGCTTCTTGGTCGAGTGCCCGGACCGGCCGTGGCTGCGCTGGTCGTACTGCACCAGCCGCACCCGCGGGTGCACCAGCTTCGGCAGGTCGCGGCGCTGGAAGTGCCAGCAGCGGGTGTCGAGCGTGTACCCGTGCACCAGCACCACGGTCAGGTCGGCGTGACCGCCGTCGGCCGGCCGGATCTCCTCCACCACCAGCGGAACGCCGTCGTCTGCGGCCACAGTGGACTGCCGGTCCGGCTTGAGCCCGCCGAGCGGTTCGTCGGCGTAGGGGTCGGGGGCCTTGCGCTGCGAGGTGATCCGCGAACCGTGCGCGGCGATCCCGACGGCGGCACCGGTCACCGCCGCGCCGAGCACACCTGTCGTCCAGGCCAGCGCCTGCCAGACCGGCCTCACGGCTGCTCCTGTGTCTTACCGGACACCCGCACCCGGGCGATCTCTCGGGACACCCGCACCCGGTCGGCGACCATGAGCGGAAAGGAAGTGTCGCTCATGACGCCTCCCCGACCACGGTCCTGGTCACCCGCGGCCGGTACATGCCGGTCACGATCTCGTAGTGGATGGTGCCGATCTCGTCGGCCCACTCCGCCGCGGTCGGCTCGCCCCGGTCGCCGGGCCCGAACAGCACGACCTCGTCGCCCTCGGCCACCTCGTCGTCGTCGCAGAGCACGACCAGCTGGTCCATGCACACCCGGCCGACCACCGGCCGCCGCCTGCCGCCCAGCCACACCGACATCCGGCCGGACAGCGTGCGCGGCACGCCGTCGGCGTAACCGACCGGCACCAGCGCGAGGTTGACCGGGCGGTCGGCGGTCCAGCTGTGCCCGTACGACACGCTCTCCCCGGCCACGACCCGCTTGGTCAGCGCCACCGACGAGCGGAACGTCATCGCGGGCACCAGCCCGTGATCCCCGTGCTGCGGCACCGGATCCAGGCCGTAGACCGCGATCCCCGGCCGCACCAGCTCGAAGTGCAGGTCGGGCCGGGTGAGCACGGCGGCCGAGTTCGCGAGGTGCCGGATCGGGTCCAGCCCGACCGCGCGCGCCTGCTCGTACGCGCGCTGGAAGCGGGCCGCCTGCTGGTCGATCGAGGGGTGGTCCAGCTCGTCGGCGCAGGCCAGGTGCGACCACACCGCGACCACCTCGACCTGGCCGTCAGCTCGCAGCTTCGCGGCCTCCTCGACCAGCTCCGGCCACAGGTCGGCGGGGCAGCCGCTGCGGCACAGCCCGGTGTCGATCTTGAGGTGCACCCGCGCCACGACCCCGCGCTCGGCGGCGGTGCCTGCGATCCGGTGCAGCACGGCCTTCGAGGACGCCGACAGCTCGATGCCGGCGTCCAGCGCGGGCCCGAAGTCGTCGTCCCGGGAGTAGAGCCAGCACAGCAGCGGAGCGTCGATGCCCGCCGCGCGCAGTTGCAGCGCCTCCTGGAGCGAAGCGGCGCCGATGCTGTCGGCGCCCGCCGACAGCGCGGCGCGCGCCACGGCAGGCGCGCCGTGGCCGTAGCCGTCGGACTTGACGATCACCATCGTCCGCGCGCCGTCGGCCCGCTGCGACAGCACCTCGACGTTGTGGCGGATCGCGCCGAGGTCGATGCGCAGGTCGGCGCGGCGCGCAGGCTGGTCACTCATGGCATCGACATCGTCGCACACCCGCCGAGCTGCACCGTTTCGGTACCCGGCGGGTTACGCCAGGGCGCGGACGGCGCGGATCGCGTCCGGGACGGACGCGAGCAGCGCCGAGGCGCCGATCGGCGCGCCCGCGCCGTCGTCGCCGGAGGCGGCGAGCTCGGCGGCGAGGGCGTGCACGTGCGCGGCGTAGCCGCAGGCGAGCCAGGGCTCGACGCCGGCGGCGAGCAGGGCGCCGAGCAGGCCGGTGAGGACGTCACCGGAGCCCGCGGTGGCGGGCCAGGCGTGCGGAGCGGCGTTGACCAGCACCCGGCCGTCCGGGGCGGCGACGATCGTGGTGTTGCCCTTGAGCAGGACGAACGCGTCGAAGCGGGCCGCGGCCTCGCGCGCGGCGGCGACCCGGTCCGGCCCGGGATCCCCGGCGAGCCGGGCGAACTCGCCCGCGTGCGGGGTGAGCACCAGCGGTGCGTCGGGGTCGCGGGCGTCCCAGATGGTCGGGTCCTCGGCGAGCAGGGTGATCGAGTCCGCGTCCGCGCACACCGGGCGGCCGGAGTCGAGCACGTGCCGCAGGACCTCCCGGCCGCTGCTGCCGGTCCCGATCCCGGGTCCGACCGCCCACGCCTGGACCCGCCCGGCATCCGGGACCGATCCGGTGGCCACGACCTCCGGCCAGTGCGACCGCACGACGTCGGCCGCCGGACCGGCGTAGCGCACCATGCCCGAGGTCGCCTGCACCGCGGCGCCGGAGGCCAGCACCGCCGCCCCGGGGTAGGCCGCCGAACCGGCCGCGATGCCGACGACGCCCTGGGTGTACTTGTCGTCGGCCGCCACCGGGACGGGCCATGCCGCGCCGATCTCGTCGGCCTCCAGCAGGTGCAGCTCGGGGTCGTCGAGGTCGAGCCCGATGTCGACCACCTCGACCTCGCCGGAGCGCACCAGCCCGGCCCCGAGCACGTGGCACGGCTTGCGGCCGCCGAAGGTCACGGTCACGTCCGCGTCGACCGCGGGGCCGTCGACCGCGCCGGTGACCGGGTCGACGCCGCTGGGCAGGTCGACCGCCACGACCGGCACGGCCACCCGCCGCACCAGCTCGGCGGCCACCGGCCGCAGCGGGCCGCGCCCGGACAGCCCGACGATCCCGTCGACGACGACGTCGGCCCGCTCGACCGCGTCCGCGGCCTCCGCGCCGATCCCGGCGGTGTCGGCGCTGGGGCCTTCGGCCACCACCGCGCGGCCTCCGGCCCTGCGCAGCGCGGCGAGGCCCGCGGGGTGCGCCTTGTCCGGCACGAGCAGCACGGCCGTCACGCCGACGCCGCGCCTGCGCAGGAAGGCCCCGGCCCACAGCGCGTCACCGCCGTTGTTCCCGGCCCCGACCAGCAGCGTCACGTGCCGGCCTGCGACGACCCCGGTGCAGTCGGCGAGCACGGCGGCGGTGCGCACCGCGACCGCGTAGGCGGCGCGGCGCATCACCTGCGGCTCGGGCACCCTGGCGAACAGCCGCTGCTCGGCAGCGCGGATCTGGTCCGGTGTCCAAACTCCCAGCACGGCTTCTCCTTGGTCTGCGGTGGTCCTCACCTTGCGTAGTAGGTCGCTTGGCGGAACCTCAGGCGGCGGTGCCGGTTGCTTTGGTGGGCTAAGCGGCTGGCGCCGCTTGAGGATGATGGCCGATTTTCACTCCACCGTTACGGACTTGGCCAGGTTCCTTGGCTTGTCCACGTCGTAGCCGCGGGCGCGGGCGATCTCGGCCGCCAGCACCTGCATCGGCACGGTCGACACGAGCGGCTGGAGCAGCGTCGGCACGGCCGGGATCTCGACGAGCTCGTCGGCGAACGGCCGGACCGTCTCGTCGCCCTCCTCGGCGATGACGATCGTGCGCGCCCCGCGCGCCTGGATCTCGCGGATGTTGGACAGCATCTTCGAGTGCAGCAGCGCGCGGCCCTTCGCCGACGGCATGACGATCACCACCGGCAGGCCGTCCTCGATCAGCGCGATCGGGCCGTGCTTGAGCTCACCGGCCGCGAAGCCCTCGGCGTGCATGTACGCGAGCTCCTTGAGCTTGAGCGCGCCCTCCAGCGCCACCGGGTAGCCGACGTGGCGTCCCAGGAACAGCACCGCCTTGGAGTCCGCGAGCTCCTTGCCCAGCGCCCGCATCTGGCCGACCGTGCCGAGCGTCTTGCGCACCGCGTCCGGCATCGCCGCCAGCGCGCCGAACTCGCGGGCGACCTCGTCGGAGTACTTCGTGCCGCGCGCCTGCGCCAGGGCCAGCCCGACCAGGTAGTTCGCCGCGATCTGGGCCAGGAAGGTCTTGGTCGCCGCGACCCCGATCTCCGGTCCGGCGTGGGTGTAGAGCACCGCGTCGGACTCGCGCGGGATCTGGGCACCGTTGGTGTTGCAGATCGCCAGCACCCGCGCCCGCTGGGTGCGCGCGTGCCGCACCGCCTCCAGCGTGTCGGCGGTCTCGCCGGACTGCGAGATCGCCACCACCAGGGTGTCGCGGCCCAGCACCGGGTCGCGGTAGCGGAACTCGCTGGCCAGCTCGACCTCGACCGGGATCCGGCACCAGTGCTCGATGGCGTACTTGGCCAGCAGCCCGGAGTGGTAGGCGGTGCCGCAGGCGACGACGAAGACCTTGTCGATGTCGCGCAGGTCCTGCTCGGTCAGCCGCTGCTCGTCGAGGACGATGCCGCCGTCGTGGAAGTGCCCGCGCAGGGTGTTCTCCAGCGCCTCCGGCTGCTCCTCGATCTCCTTGAGCATGAAGTAGTCGTGGCCGCCCTTCTCGGCGGCCGACAGGTCCCAGTCGACGGTGAACGGGCGGGCGGGCACGACCTCGCCGGAGAAGTCGGTCACCTCGTAGCCGTCGCGGGTGATCGTGACGACCTGGTCCTGGCCGAGCTCGACCGCGTCGCGGGTGTGCTCGATGAACGCCGCCACGTCGGAGGCCAGGAACGTCTCGCCCTCGCCGACGCCGACCACCAGCGGCGAGTTGCGCCGCGCGGCGACGATCCGGTCCGGGTCGTCGGCGTGCGTGACGACCAGGGTGAACGCGCCCTCCAGCCGCCGGACCACCGAGCGCACGCTCGCGGCCAGGTCACCGGCGGTCTCGCCCTCGGCGTACGCGGCGGCGACCAGGTGCGCCGTCGTCTCGGTGTCGGTGTCGCTGCTCATCTCGACACCGGCGGCCTCCAGCCCGGCCCGCAGCTCGGCGAAGTTCTCGATGATGCCGTTGTGCACCACCGCGACCCCGCCCGCCGCGTCCCGATGCGGGTGCGCGTTGCGGTCGGTCGGCGCGCCGTGCGTGGCCCATCTGGTGTGCCCCATGCCCGCGGTGCCCGCGAACCGGGCGCCGTCGACCTCGGCGAGCCTGGCCTCCAGGTTCGCCAGGGCGCCTGCCTTGCGCTCCACGGCGAGGCCGCCCGCTCCGTCCAGCAGCGCCACGCCAGCCGAGTCGTAGCCGCGGTACTCCAGCCGCCGGAGCCCGTCGAGCACGACGCCCAGCGCCTGACGATGTCCTACGTAACCCACGATGCCGCACACGCGAGGCAGCGTAACCACCGCTAATGGTCCATACCTCGGCAGGACCGGTAGCTACCGCGCGAATTCGCCCGAGTCCGCTACCGTTGCTGACCATGGCGCGGACTGCCAAGAAGGCACTCGAAGAACTCTCCCGGCGCGGCCCGCACGACGTGCTGCACGGCGACCTCTCGCTCGTCGGGCTCCCGGGAATCGTCTGCACCCCCCGCAGCGGCCTCGGCCTGCCCGCGATCGCGTTCGGCCACGGCTGGCTGCAGCCGCCCCGCCGCTACCTGGGCCTGTTCCGCCACCTCGCGTCCTGGGGCATCGTCGTGGCGGCTCCCGGCACCCAGCGCGGCGTGCTGGCCTCCCACAGCGCGTTCACCACCGACCTGCGCACGGCGCTCGACGTCTGCGTCAACGTCCGGCTCGGAGAGGGCGAGATCAGCGTCGACGCGAGCAAGCTCGCGGTCGCCGGGCACGCGATGGGCGGCGGCTGCGCGGTCCTCGCGGCGGCCGAGGACGAGCGGATCCGCGCCGTGGCCACCCTCGCCGTGGCCGAGACCAGGCCGTCGGCGCTGGACGCCGCGCAGCAGGTGCACGTGCCCGGCCTGCACCTCACCGGCGGCAAGGACCTGCTGACCCCGCCGGTCGCCAACGCCGAACCGATCGCGCGGGCCTGGGGCGGCCCGGTCCAGCTGCGGACGGTCAAGAAGGCCAGCCACCTGGGCTTCACCGAGGGCAGGCACTGGACCGAGCTCGTGCTGCACGGCAGGTCCGAGTACGGCACCCAGCGCCTGGCCAAGGCCCTGCTTACCGCGTTCCTGCTGCGCACCCTGACCGGCGACAAGCGCGGCGAAGCCCTGCTCAACGCGGACGTTTCGGGCACCGCCATCGACCAGTCGCTCACCCGCGGCGGTCTCGTCCGGGCGTGACGCCTAGCGCGGCGGGAACTGCGGCGGCGGGCCCTGCTCCGGGAACTGCGGCGGAGGTCCCTGCTGAGGCGGCCCCTGCTGTGGGAACTGCTGAGGCGGGTTCTGCGGCGGGAACTGCTGGCCCTGCGCGAACTGCTGCGGTCCCGGCTGCGGGAACCCCGGCGGCTGCGGCTGCCACTGCTGCGGCCCCGACGGCGCGGCACCGGCGGGCGTGAGCGCCTTCCCGACCGGCGGCAGGAACGCCACAACGCACACCGCCACCCAGACCAGCACGTAGAACAGCATCGGGACCGCCACCGCGCCAACACCGCTCGTCAGCATCGCCAGGACGTCCAGCGCCGCCAGCGCACCCGCACCCGCGACCAGGAACCGGGCCCAGCCGAGCCGCGCCAGCAGCAGCACACCGCCCGCGATGCCCACCAGACCCACCAGGATCGCCAGGAACTGCATGCCGAAGTAGTAGATCGAGTAGAGCGGCAGGTACCTGACCAGCGCGAAGTTGAAGGTCCATGTCGCCCCGATCAGCAGGTGCAGGAATCCTGCCACCGCGGCCGCGATCCCCACGGCGAGCAACGGCCCCCGGGAAGCCCTCGCCGGCCCCGGCTGCCAGCCCGCCGGCGGCGGAGCCCAGCCACCCTGCGGATATCCCTGCGTCATCGGCTCTTCCTCCCCGTCACCGGCACCAGCGCCGAGGATAGGCCAACGATCACCGGCCGAGGTTCACAACGACCAAGTCGACGGGAACCGTCCGCGCCGCTTGCCGCGTCGGAGAGAATCGGGCCCATGAGCTCGCCGCAGCCGCCGTACGGCCAACAGCCACCGCAGGGTTATCCGCCACCGCAGCCCGGCCAACCGGGGCAGCCGGGCCAACCAGGGCAGCCGGGATACCTGCAGCAGCCCGGGTTCCAGCAACAGCCTGGGTTCCAGCAGCAGCCCGGGTACGCGCCCCAGCCCCCGGCCGGATACCCGCAGCAGCCGCAGCAGTTCGGGCCGCCACCGCAGCAGCCCTACGGCCCGCCGCCCGGCAAGCCGAACCCCGGCCTGGTGCTGGCGACCGCGATCGTCGACGCCGCGGTCGCGGTGTTCCTGCTGATCGCGGGCGCGATGCTGCTGATGATCGAGTTCGACGACTGGGGCGACACGGAGTACCTGCACGTGCCCTCCCAGCTGATCGAGACGACCTCCAAGCTGGCCATGTTCGGCGCCGGCGTGGTGCTCGTCCTCGGTGCCGTGTGGCTGTTCCGGAAGAAGCCCGCGGGCGTCCGGTTCTCGTGGCTGGGCGGTGCGCTGATGGTGGTCGGCTTCCTGCTGGACTGGATCGGCAGCATCATCTACACGATGGCGCTGGCCCCGCAGCTCATGTCGGCCGAGCACGTCTTCGACGTGATCCGGGAGATCACGATCTTCATGCTCATCGCGGGTCTGGTCCCGCTGGTGCTGGGGCTGCTGCCCGCGCTCCGGCGCAGCGTCCGCTGACCTGTGACGTCGGGGTGGGGTCCGGCGGACCCCACCCCTTCGGTCACCTCAGCCAGTCCTGGTTCTCGTAGTCGTCGTCGTCCTCGATCGCCCGCCTGCGCGGCGGTTCCTTCCTGGCCGCGGGCTTGGGCTGCGGAGCGGGCGCCGCGGCCGGGGGCTGCGACTGCTGCTGGTTGCGGCGGCCGAACCGCCCGGCCTGCACCTGCCAGCGCGAGTCCGGCGCCGGTGCCTGCGGCTCGGGCGCCGGAGCGGGCGCGGGAACCGGCGGCTGGGACTGCCAGCCCGCGGACCGGCCGTAGCCCGCCGGAGCGGTCGGCTGCG
Organism: Saccharopolyspora taberi; assembly: GCF_039534165.1. NCBI lineage: Bacteria > Bacillati > Actinomycetota > Actinomycetes > Pseudonocardiales > Pseudonocardiaceae > Saccharopolyspora > Saccharopolyspora taberi. Next base: position 130,856 of record NZ_BAAAUX010000020.1, read on the forward strand.
GAGCGGGCTCGGGCGCGGCCGGAGCGGGATCGGCGGGCTTGCTGATCGGATAGTTCTCGATCAGGTCGTTGAACTCGGCGGCGACGTCGTCCTGCGGCGTCTCCAGCTCGTCGTCCTCGCCACCGACCTTGATCTCCTCGGCCCCCCGCTTGGGGTTGGCCGCGGCCTCGCGCTCGGCGATCCGTTCCCGGACCCGCTTCTCGATCTTCTGGACCTTCTCGGTGAAGTCCTTGTTCGCCTCGGCAGCGCGCTTGTCCGCGTCGAGAGCCGACTGCACGTTCGCCTCGGTCCGGGCCAGCGCGGTGGCCCGGATCTCCTCGAACCGGCGGCGCGCCGCGGCCACCGCCTCGCTGGTTTCAGCCATTCACAATCACCGACTCTTGTCTTCGCCGAGAACGGAGCGGAACCGCACGTTCGACGGGTCGATGCCGTCGTCGAACAACTGGCCCTGGGTGCGCCACGGGCTGGAGTTCTGGCGCTCCTGGTCACCGCCCTGCTGACCGCCGGCGCCACCGCCCATGCCGCCCATCATGCCGCCGCCCATCATCCCGGCACCCGCGGCGGAGCCACCGCCCTGACCGCCGCCGGGAGCACCGCCGCCGTCGCCCATCGACGCCAGCCCGGTCGCGCCCTGCGCGCTGCCCGCCGCCGCGTCACCCATGGACGCCATGCCGGTGGCACCGGCCTGGCCCGGAGGCTGCATCGGCGGACCGAACGGGGTCTGCGGACCACCGTGTCCCTGCGGAGCACCCGGCGGCTGCGGACCACCCGCGTGCTGGGGTCCTCCGGGCTGCTGAGGACCGCCCGGCTGGTCCGGCGCCGGGCCGCCGAACAGCTGCCCCGAGGTGCTGCCGAACGACTTGTGCCCGCCGTCGTCGAAGTTGCTGAACATGTTGGTGCCTGCCGACTGCGGTGCCGTCGGTGCGGGCGCGGACGGATCGAACCCGCCAGGGGCGCTCGGGCCACTGACCGCCGAAGCGCCGCCGAACGCCGAGCCACCACCGAACCCGGCCGAACCACCACCCGCATCCGCCGCAGGCGCACCCACGCCGCCGAACGCCGAACCACCACCGAACCCGGCAGAGCCAGCACCCGCGTCCATCGCGGGCACGCCCACGCCGCCACCGGCGAACGATCCGACACCCGCGGGACTGTCCACAGTGGGCATCGCGCTCGCGCCACCGGTCCCGAACGGAGGCGCACCTCCGTCGTAACCCGGCGCGGCGCCGACACCGGCGTCGGCAGGCGGCATCGGTCCGGAGCCGCCGCCCGCTCCGCCGGGGTCCGGCTGGCCGAAGCCCGGGTCGGGGGCGAAGCCGGCCGGAGCCCTGCCGATCATCGACTCCGCCTGCCCGGCACCGCCGCCGGGCTGGTCGTCGCCGAAGTCGACGGTCTGGTTCAGCGGAGGCTGCCCGGAACCGTTGTCGACGGAGACCTTGATCTCACCCTCGGGCGTGCGCTCCAGCGTGATCGTGCGCCCGCCGTCCTGGATGACGGCCTTGCCGTCCTCACCCGGCTGCACCGGAATGCCCGCGCCCTGACCACCTTCAGCGCCGGGCATGCCTCCGACCTGCGGCGGGACTCCGGGCTGCGCACCACCGGGCATTCCACCCACCTGCGGCGGAACTCCCGGCTGCGCACCACCCGGCATACCGCCCACCTGTGGCGGAACTCCCGGCTGCGCACCACCCGGCATTCCACCCACCTGCGGCGGAACCCCGGGCTGCGCACCACCCGGCATCCCCGGAGCACCGCCACCCTCGGGCGGGAACTGCACGTTGTAGGTCTTCGGCTTGCCGTCCTCGCCAATCACCTCGACCGGGACAGTCCCGTTCGGACCGGGCTGCTGGATGCTGACGGCGTCCTTGCCCTCGCCGAGCGTGACCTTCTCCGGCTGAGCACCGCCTGCGCCACCGGCCCCGCCGGACGGCGGCATCTCGCCGGGTGCGGGCATTCCGGGCGTCTCGCCCGGTTTCGGCATTCCCGGTGTCTCACCGGGCTTCGGCATGTCGTCCATCCCAACGCCGCCGGTCCCACCGGGACCGACACCGCCACCACCAGCACCTGCGCCTCCGGCACCCGCGCCGCCGCCCGCTCCGGCGCCACCGCCACCACCGGCACCTGCGCCGCCACCGCCGGCGCCCTGGCCACCGCCGCCCTGCTGGCCACCGCCGCCGGGCTTCTGGTTACCGCCCTGCTGGCCGTCATTGCCGCCGGGGTTCTTGAACGGGTCCTCCTCGACCTTGGCGAGGTGGTCGGTCAGCACCTTCCACGCCTGGTCGACGGCCTTCTTGGTCTCGTCGCAGATGCCGACGAAGCTGTTGTACTTCTCCTGGAAGTTCTTCGAGAAGACGGAGCCGATCCACTCCTGGGCCTTGTTCGAGACCTCCGTCTTGAACCGGTCGTTCTCACCGCAGGAGTCGTTGACCTCGATCCCGAAGTAGCCGCAGACCTCTTTGAGCTTGGTGTCGTCGAAGTTGTTGGTGGCGACGTCGACGATCTTGCGGACCTGGTCGCTGCTCTTGCCGTCGACCGTGCTGACGTCCTGGATCGCGTCCAGGACCTTCGACGCCTTGTTGTTGCAGTGCTCGGAAACCTGGTGGATCGCCTGCCCGGCGATCTGCGCGGTGTCGCTGAGGTAGTCACCGACCTTCGAGGCACCGGCGTTCATGTCCGCGAACGCCTTCTGCGACGCCTGCGAGGCACCGCCGCTCCAGCCGTTCCACGCGGCGCCCATCTTGTCGGCCATCGCCTTGCTCTGGTCGCGCTGGGTCTTCGCGGCGTTGTTCAGCTCTTCGATGTCGGTCTGGAAGTTCGCGAAGTTGATGTCGCGCTGCTCGTTGTAGCGCCTCTCCACCTCTTCTTTCGAGGTGTCGCCCTTCGGCGGCTGCTTGAGATGCCCGGGAACGTCCTTGTAGATCGGGGAGAAGTTCGCGAAGTACTGGAGGGCGGGCTGTCCCTTGTCGAGGATCTCGTTGGAGTTGCTGACACCGGCGTTTCCGTCGGTCGCCTTCCGCTTCAGGTCCTCCAGCGCGCCCTTGTTGTCCTTGACGGCCTTGTCATAACCGCCCTCGGCGTCACTGGTCTTCTTCGCGGCGTCGTAGGAGCCCTTGAGATCGGTCTCTTCCGAGGAACCGTAGGTCTTGTCGTAATTGACCTTGTACTTTTCCTCGTACTTGGTCAGCTCCTCCCTGACCTTGTCGCTCGCCTCCATCGGGTCGCCGTCGCCCTCGGCGTCCTGGACCCGCCGGTACTCCTTGTGAGTCATGATGTTCGACTCTTCGCGGAGATTCCGGATCAGATCGGTCTTCTGCGCTTCAGGAACGTTCGGGTCGTCGAGGACCTTCTTGACGTCCGCCCAGGACGGGTAGTCGGGGTAGTTGTCGCTCACTGCCCACCACCCGACTGCTGCACGGTCTTGGCGTTCTCGGCGTCATCCCACTCGTACCCGCGGGCGGCGGAGTTCAGCTTGTTCGCGTAGTCGTCGGTGACCTGGGCGTTCTTCTCGATCGCCTTCGCCAGCTTCTTCAGGCCGTCGAAATAGAGCTTGCCGGGGTCCTTGTGCTCACGACCGAAATCTCCCTCGCGGACCTGCGAGCTCTCGATCCCCTTCTTCAGCTCCCCGATCGCATCCGAGCATCCTTTGATGGATGTCGCGGCGGATGCGAGTTCACCGGTATTGGCACCGATCCCTGTCACCGCGAATCTCCCCTCACCGTCGGCCTCCGGGCCGTTGCGCACACGGCCGATCTGCGGCTATGACGGTCCCAAGTCGTGTTTCGTTCCCGATCCTGTCAGATCGGACCGGCCGAACGAGCGCGTTCGACTCATCTGCTTGCACTAGCGAAGGCTTCCCCCTCAGGGCAAGCGCTACTGCTGCGGGAAGGGCGGCTGCTGGAAGCCCTGCGACGGCGGGTACTGCTGCGGCATCGGCTGCGGCGGGTACGGCTGCTGGAAGCCCTGCTGCGGGTGGCCCATGCCCTGGGTCGGGTACGCCTGCGTGTTCGTCCGGCCACGCCTGGCCAGCAGGATCCCAACAGTGACGCCGCCCCCCACGAGCAGGAGCAGCACCAGAACGACCAACAACGCGAATACAGCCATGCCCCACATGATCGCAGGTGGAGGCACTGACGATAAGCCCGCGAGCCGAAATGTCAGGCAGAGCGCCGCAGCTCAGAACGGGTAGACCTTGGTGAAGACCAGGACCACCAGGACAGCCAAGGCCATCATGACCAGCGGGAGCAGGAAGACGATCAGGAAGTCGCCGCCCGCCCGGCCGCCGCGCATCACGCCCCCTCGGAACGCCGGCGCTGGAGGCGGTTGGACATCCACGACCCGCCCTCGTGCGCGGCGTTGACGGCCTTGAGGCCGAACAGCACCAGCGCGGACAAGATGATGATGGCGGCGACCAGTCCGACCGCGATGAGACCGACTGAGATGGCGACAGCGATGGCACCCATGTGAGCAGGGTCTCACGTTTTTCACCGAAAGCGGAGACCTAGATCACAAAAATCACCGGATCGCGGCAACAAGTTCGGCCAAACGCCCGGCCACCTGCTGGGCCGTCTCCTCGCTGCGCGCCTCGACCATCACCCGCACCAGCTGCTCGGTCCCGGACGGCCGCAGCAGCACGCGGCCCGCGTCGCCGAGCTCCGCCTCGGCCGCCGACACCGCCTGCAGGACCTCCGGCGCGGTGACCGCGGTCGCCTTGTCCGCCACCCGGACGTTGACCAGGGTCTGCGGCAGCCGGGACATCGTGGCCGCCAGCTCGGCCAGCGGTTTGCCGGTCTCGACGACCCGCGCCATCAGGCGCAGCGCCGTGAGCAGGCCGTCGCCGGTGGTGGCGTGATCGGGCAGCACCACGTGCCCGGACTGCTCGCCGCCCAGCGAAAGGCCACCGGACCGCAGCTCCTCAAGCACGTACCGGTCGCCGACGGCGGTGGTCCGCAGCTTGATGCCGTGCTCGCGCATCGCCAGGTGCAGGCCGAGGTTGCTCATCACCGTCGCGACCAGGGTGTCGTCCCGGAGCTCGCCGGCCTCCTTCATCCCCAGCGCCAGGACGGCCATGATCTGGTCGCCGTCCACGACCTGGCCAGCGGCGTCCACGGCCAGGCAGCGGTCGGCGTCGCCGTCGTGCGCGATGCCCAGGTCCGCGCCGTGCGCGACGACGGCGGCCTGCAGCCCGTCCAGGTGCGTCGAGCCCGCGCCGTCGTTGATGTTGAGGCCGTCCGGGGAGGCGTGCAGCGCGACCACCTCCGCGCCCGCCCGCCGGTAGGCGTCGGGGGCGACGGTGGCGGCGGCGCCGTTGGCGCAGTCGACCACCACGCGCAGGCCGTCGAGCGGCTCCGGCGTCGCGCTCAGCAGGTGGTCGAGGTAGCGCTGCGCGGCGTCGGGCACCTCGCGGACCCGGCCGATCGCGGCGCCGGTCGGCCGCTCCACGGTTTCGTCGAGCCGGGCGGCGATCTCGTCCTCGACGGCGTCCGGCAGCTTGTGCCCGCCCGCGGCGAACAGCTTGATCCCGTTGTCCGGCATCGGGTTGTGCGAGGCGGAGATCATCACGCCCAGGTCCGCGCCCAGCACCGAGACCAGGTGCGCGACCGCGGGTGTGGGCAGCACACCGACCCGCAGGACGTCCGCGCCCGCCGCGGTCAGGCCCGCGGTGACCGCGGCCTCCAGCATCTCGCCGCTGGCCCGCGGGTCGCGGCCCACCAGCGCCACCCGGCGCCGCGAGTCGTCCCGGTCGTAGAGCACCCGCGCCGCCGCTGCCGCCAGCGACAGCGCCAGCTCCGGCGTCAGATCGGCGTTGGCCAGCCCTCGTACTCCGTCAGTGCCGAACAACCGGGACATGGGCAGCGGTTCCTCCTGTCGGAACAGTGGCGCGAAGAGGTGCCGGGTAGATGTCACACCACCGGTGATACCAGTGCAAACAACTGCGGGAGCAGCCACTCGCCCCCAGGACGAACGACTGCTCCCGCAGATTGTGTAGTGCTCTTTCGGTCAGCGCTTGCTGTACTGCGGAGCCTTGCGGGCCTTCTTGAGGCCGTACTTCTTGCGCTCCTTCTCCCGCGCGTCGCGGGTGAGCATGCCGGCCTTCTTCAGCGCCGGGCGGTCGTCGGCGTCGAGCTCGACGAGCGCGCGGGCGATGGCCATGCGCAGGGCACCGGCCTGACCGGACGGGCCGCCGCCGCGCAGGGTGGCGGACACGTCGAAGTTCTCGACCCGCTCGACGGTCACCAGGGGCTCCTTGATGAGCTGCTGGTGGACCTTGTTCGGGAAGTACTGCTCCAGGCTCTTGCCGTTGAGCTTGAAGCCGCCGTTGCCCGGCACCAGCCGGACGCGGACCACGGCCTCCTTGCGGCGGCCGACCGTCTGGACCGGACGACCGGCCGGGACCGGCGCGATGTCCTGGGCTTCCGGGGCCTCGTCGACAGCCGGGACCTTGGCGGCCGGAGCCTCAGGAGCCTCGGTGGTCACTTGCTCTTCCTGAAGTTCGTCAGTCACTTCTCGACCTTCGCGTTGATCTCGAACGGCTGCGGGTTCTGGGCCTGGTGCGGGTGCTCGGAACCGGCGTAGACCTTGAGCTTCTTGCCCATGGCCCGGCCGAGCTTGTTCTTCGGCAGCATGCCCTTGATCGCCTTCTCGAGCAGCCGCTCGGGGTGCTTTTCCAGCACCTCCCCGAAGGACTGCTTCCGCAGACCGCCGGGGTAACCGCTGTGCCGGTAGTGGAACGCCTGGTCCCGCTTGTTACCGGTCAGCGCCACCTTCTCGGCGTTGACGACGACGACGAAGTCGCCGGTGTCGACGTGCGGAGCGTAGGTCGGCTTGTGCTTGCCGCGCAGCAGCAGCGCGGCCTGGGTAGCCAGCCGGCCGAGCACCACGTCCTCGGCGTCGATCACATGCCAGGCGCGGGTCACCTCGCCGGCCTTCGGGCTGTACGTGCGCACGGGTCTACCTCGTCGTCGTTCGCGTCGGAATCTCGGTGCGGACCCCGTGTTTCCCACGGGGGATCCCGTCGGAATCGCGCCGGGTCGGTTCCCCCCAGGGCGAACTTGCCTCGCTCCGCCGGGAACCGGCGCCGCCTTCAATGCCGCCGGACCGTTGATCGGCCGGGCACTGCAGTCGCGCACCGCACAACAAATAATGAGGGTACTGGGTGGCCGATGGCTCGGTCAAAACGGGTCCGGGATAACCGTTCCGAAGCCGCTGACCTGCGTCATCGACCGATCCAGGATAGCCGGTGGCAGCGGCGCCCGAACGCGCACCCCACCGAAGGAGAAACCGGCCCCGGGCGCACCCGGAGCCGGTTTCGGCGATGCCGTTCGCTCAGCCACCGAAGCGGGCGGCGTTGCGCTGCTCGCCCTGCTGGTAGGACTCGTTGGCCTGGCCGACCGCGATGCCCATCTTGGCCGCGATCTCCTTCATGTTCTGGGCGGCCTTGTCCCACTCGTCCTGAGCCTGGCGGTAGGCCTCCTGCGCCTGACCCTCCCAGGTGGAGACCAGCGGCTTGAGCATGTTCTCCAGCTCGTTGAGCTCGTTCTCGATCTTGGTCGAAGCCTGGCCCAGGTCGTCGGCGGCCTGGCTCAGCTGACCGAAGTCAACCTTGATTTCCATTGTTGCAATCCCCTCAAGTCTTGTGGATCAAAGAAGTCGGACAGGTTTGCGAAAACCAGGCGTCAGCCCAGCAGGCCCTCGATCTTGGAGATCTCCGCGGCCTGCTCCTCCTCGCGCTGCGCGTAGTCCTGACCGGAGCTCTTGACGTTCTCGCTGAGCTCGTTCAGCTTGTCGTTGA